>JAGQYI010000004.1 GCA_020436165.1 Cyclobacteriaceae bacterium
ATGGTTTCAGCGAGTGAGGGACAATGTGTGAAGTACTCGAATGACGTGAGTTATCTGGTAAGTGGTATTGACAGGGTAGGTGACAACTCAGAGTTATCTATCTATCCCAACCCGGTAAATAATGGAGGTCATTTTTATTTAAGCGGGAAAGATTTTTCTAAAGTTACAAAAGTGGTTATTTTGTCTGATAAAGGAGATCTTATCTCGAACTGTAACTATCAAATAATTAACGACAGCAATATGGAGCTTATTCCTTCTACTAAGAAGCTCTCTAATGGATTTTATTTATTGTTTATTCAGTTTGAGGATAGAGTAAATGTTAAAAAGTTTATCCTTAAAGATTAATGCAAAGAATAAAAGCGCTTGCTAAACTTATTGCTGTTAATTTCTTGGTGTTATTGGTGTTGTTATTTGCCGCCAATTTTTTACTCGGAGTCTATTTAAAATCCTCTCAGCCAAGTAGGGCAGACTTGCCTAATTATACGGAAGATAGAGAAATTGCAAAAGAAATCTTTAGTGACTATGGGAGGATAAGTCATGAATACGCTCCCTTCATAGGGTGGAAAACCCTTCCATATAACGGAAATACTTTGACCATAGGTGAGGATGGTTTTAGAGTTGTGCCAGGAACACCCAAGTCAACATCTAAGCGGTTAAAAGTTGGTTTTTTTGGTGGATCAACAATGTGGGGTGAAGGTTCAACAGATAGTGGAACGATTCCTGCTCAATTTGCTCTTTTAAATCCTGACCTTGAGGTCTATAATTTTGGCCAATTGGCTTTTAACAGCCGACAAAATTTAGCAATGCTAACCAACCTTTATTCCAGGGGAATACACCTGGATATCGTTATTTTTTATGATGGTGTAAATGATGCAGCTTTTCTGTGTCCTGATAAGATTTCAGTTCCAGGACATAGAATGGAACCAGTTTTCAAAGAAAGGCTCTATTCAGGGAATATGTTTTTGATTCGAAAAGCGTTGTATAAATACTTTGTTCAGAATATAGTAAATTTTACTAATCGTATAAGAGAAGAGTATTTGGGTCAGAAAGTACTGTCAGAATATCAGTGCTACAGAAATGAATCAAAAATTAACGATATTGCCGATGGAATGTTGAATAATTGGCGTTTGGCATCACAAATGGTTTCATCGAACGGAGGTAATTTTTTGGGTATTTTACAGCCAATGGCATATCGAGGAAGGCCCGTTCTTGATCATCTGAAAAACCTGGATCCTGAATTAGGTGAGAGCATGAGTATGGTCTATACTAAAGTATTAGAAAAGATGGATAGTACTTATTCTCCTGTCACATTGAACCTGACTGGAGCCTTTGATCGCGAAGAATATATCTATATAGATTTTTGCCATGTTTCGCCCAATGGAAATAAAATAGTTTCGGATAAGTTGAATGAATTTATTCACAAGGAAACCGATTGGTTAGATAATTAAAAATTATTCCGAAAAATGATAAAGGAGAATTATTTAACCTATGTTCACCATTTGAGGGGCCTGGCCATACTGATTATTGTTGCTATTCATTCTAGAATGGCTTTATTTGGGAATAGTGATATTGCCATAAATAAAGGCCTTGTTGTTTTTCTCGATAACGGTACTATTATTTTTGTTTTCATATCAGGGTTTTTGTTTCATCATGTTTTTATACCCCGATTTGATTACAAAAACTACCTAATTAAGAAATCAAAATATGTTCTCCTTCCATATTTATTGGTTTCTATACCACCTATTTTGGATAAGCTTTATTTTGATAATAATATACCATGGCTAACAACAAGTTTACAAGCCAAAGGTCCTGTAGAATTTGTGGCTTACATGCTGCTTACCGGCAAGCATTTTGGTCCCTTTTGGTTTATTCCAATGATTACTGTTTTTTATATTATTTCTCCTGCACTTATTAAATTAAATACCAGAGTTTTTTACGTTTACTTTTTTCCGCTAATTTTTATTTTGGGATTATTTACTTACCAGTTTGGGTATTATTCTACAATCATAAACTCGTTTGTCTTTTACTTGCCAATTTATTTATTGGGAATGATTGTAAGTCAGTACAAGGAATTCCTGTTTAGGAACCAGGTATGGTTTTTAACAATTCTTACACTTATATATGCTTTAATCTTAGTACTTGAATTAAATGGTTCACTTGTAACGCCAAGGTTGACAGATTTTAATAACAGCAATTTAAAATACTTCGTTTTTGATCCGGCTAAATTGCGATTTTCTTTGCTGGCTGTACTACTTACACTAGTGTTCCATAATATTATGAATGCTAAGCTGAGATTTTTGCAGCTACTCGGAGACTATAGTTTTGGAATATATTTTATTCATCTTTTTTTTATTATTATTTTTCAAAAAATTATTGGATATTACCATATAAATCTTCCAATGAACATAATATCCTTTGTGCTTATGTTATTTTTTACATTACTATTTTCAGTCCTTTTTGTTTGGATTGTAAAAATCTTTTTTGGTAGCAAAAGCCGTTATATAATTGGAAGCTAAAAAGTTGGTTAATAATAAAATAAGCACGCATACTGTGTTTTCTTCTAAATGGATTTATTTCTGGATTATTATTCTGTCAATACCCGTATTCTATTTTAGCGCTTTTGATGAGGGGTACCTTAAAAATGAAGCTGCATTAGGTCAGGAAATATGGGCACCAGCAGATACACTAAGTGTTTGGGGAATTTCAAAGGCTCAACCGTTTGGCAATAGATTACTCTTTAAGTATGTTGTAACTGAAACAGCCTCAGCAATTTCACCGGATTCGAATAAGGGATTATATAACACCTATGTAGTTATAAGTTATATATTCTTTTTAGCTACTGTACTTACTTTCTACTACTTAATCAGGATTAACGGCTATGGAAAAAAACTTTCTTTATTAGGGCTGGTTTTATTTATGATGAGCCCAACGGTATTGATGGCTTATAAACTCCCTACGCACTTAAGAGAAGATTTTATGGTTTATTTTTTAGTGGTAACCGGATTAATAGCATTAAATAAGAAGAGTGACTTTTTGCTTTTATTGGTCTTTTTTTTAGGTCCGCTTTGCAGAGAGACTTTTTTGATTTTTCCTTTTTCCTATCTTTTCTTCACAAACTTCCATTCGGTAAAGAAACGTATTCTTTACTCCTCAATACCCGTTTCAATTTCAATTGCAATTAGATTGTATTTTGGTGTCGTTGACTATGACATGTTCGAAGGACTACGTTGGACTATGTCACATCCAGGGGAATCAATTGCCTTCATATTGATCACTTTTCACTTAATGTGGGTTATCCTTTTTGCCTATTTTGCAGCTGGAAAGAAGCTAAGGAGCCAAAGCACTTTTTTTGATAAATCAATTTTGCCAGTTGTTTTACTAATATTTCTAACAACCTTTGTTGGTGGTATTTTTAAAGAAAGCAGGTTGCTTTTCTTAGCCTTTCCATGGGTAATAATGATAACTCTTAAAACAATTAGTTCTGATAGGCATCTTGAACTAAAAACATGGTTTAATAAGTCCAGCGTAAAGCTTTTTTTGTTATTTCAGCCTATTTTAATATTGTTGTTTGTTGGCGCATTTACTCAAATTGATATTACAACCACCTTTGTTTATAAAATACCTTATGTACAATGGAGTGTATTAACAATACTATATGCCGAATCTATGTTATTTGTTTTTATTCATTATTTTCCATTATTCAAATCAAGGCTAGTTTCACTGTTTAGATAATGGAAGCAGTTCTAAAATATTTTGATAAGAAAGTAAGTCGCAGGCAAATTGATGTATTAACTGTCGCCTTTATTATCGTAATGTCTTTCTTCCCCTCATTTATTAATATTCCTTATAATATAAATATATTTTTAGCTTGGGAAGGTGCCTACAGAATCTATTTGGGGCAAATGCCTTCGATTGATTTTTACTTGCCAATGGGCTTTATTTTCTGGCTATTACCAGCGTTTTTTTTTAAGATATTTGGTCCGGGGCTTCACACGCTCATTATTTTTCAATCTTTTGTTAATTTAATTACATATTTAGCCTTTCGGAAAATCTTAGTTCTTCTTAAAGTTGAACGAACGGTTGTATTCCTTTCACTTCTGGTTCTGGGTATTTCTTACGTTTTATTAAATTTTTGGCCGTGGTACAACAATTTTGTTTTCGTATTACAACTAATATCAATAGTATTCTTTTTAAAGTACAGACAAGCTGACACCAAGGCTTTTAGATTCCTTTATTTATTTCTCACTGCGCTTTTTTCTGTTTTAGCCTTCTTCACAAAGCAGGATTCGGGAGCATTCACAATTATGTTGAATGTGGCTTTAGTTGTTTTAACCAGTTTGAAATCTAAAAGCTTTCAGCAGATACTAATTTTTATACTTGCGCTTATTTTCTTTTCGCTACCACTTATTGTACCATTTCTGAGTCATGATTTTCAATATTGGTTTAATTTAGGCCAAAAACCACATTATTCAAGGCTTAATCTTTTTGATTACCTTCATGTTTTATTAGGTAGTTTAGATTGGGTAAAACTGTATGCAATTGCGATATTTATTAGCTTAATTGTAAAATTTCAGAATTTTAACCAATTATTTTCCAATGAAAGAGAATATCTGTTTCTGTTCATTGTTCTTGGTATTTTAGTTCAGGCTTCGGTAATTCAGGTAACCAGTTACATTCCTCATTATAACACATATTACTTGCATGCCTTTTCTTTCGCTTATATTATCTCTAGCATAACTGGATTGCAAAATAAGCTTGCTAAAGCAAAGGTTTTTCTATTTATGTCAGCCTTAGTTATGTTCTTATGGTCTGCTGATCTTTGGAAATACAGTTTAAAATTTGCCAGGAAGCTAATGCCGACAGCCTTTTTTGAAGCTCCCCAAAATGTTGTTTCCGTGAATACATGGTTAAAATCGGACGAAACGCAATTTGATAAAAAGACAAATTGGAGACTATCTGATTTGGAAGGTTTTAGGCATATTTATTTACCTGAAGAAACGATTGCTGGAATGGATAAGATTGTAAAAGAATATGAGGGAGTTGAAAACCTTAAAGTGTTAAATATGTCTGAGCTTACACCATTGGCCGCCACAATAGGCTATACTCCAATGGTGAATCAACCGTTATGGTATCATAAAAATGTCTCTATTTTTGAAAGGGAAATCGAAGTACTTTGCAACAGGATTAAAGACCATGAGTATGATCTTGTGCTTTTCGAAAAAATACCGATTTTGAATAATTTCTATCCTCAAGAAATTTACGATTGCCTTCTTGAAAATTACAAAATGAAAGACGAATTCAGGGCCCCTAGACGCGAGCCTGATGCTACTGTTTGTGTTTTTGAAAAGGAATAAAGCTATATAAATAAAGTGCAGGCTCTATTTGCTTACCGTTTTATGCGGAGTGTGAAAATTCTTTTTAAGAGTACCCTTAGAAGTGAATATTTCCTTAAAGAGATAAAACAGCGCTTTTGGCAATTCTAAAAATACTCTTAGGTATTTCAATTTGTAGAATTTTTTGGGTATCGCAAAAAGGTTTGCCAATATAAAAACACCAAGTGAACCCAATAAAAGATAGGCCCCTGACGTATCAATAAAGAAGAGACCTATAATAGATAATGTAATTAGGCCAATAAAGAGCAATCTTGGCAATAAATACTTTTGCAAATATTTATTAATTACATCAATGTTCAGTTGTAGAACAGCTTTTACAAAATCATTAAAATGCTTTGTAATGTAGGTAAACTGCCCTGCAATCCATCTTGTTCTCTGTTTACCAAAAACATGGGCACTGTCTACTTTTTCGTCAAATACATAGCATTTTTCCAGATATTCTATTTTTTCGCGGGCATTAAAAATTCTGAACTCTAGACCTCCATCTTCGTCTCCGACACCATTCAGTCCACTCATCATTTTATTAAAAAAAGAAATCTCAAAGCACATTCCTGATCCAATAAGAGCGCTTGAAAGACCAAGAACTCTATGACCCTTTCTGAATATATTATTATTAATCTCTTCGCTTATTGCATCTAAGATGGCGAAAGAAGCTTGATCTGAGTCATTATGTCCCATTCTATGACCTTGAGCAGCTTTTGCTCCGGTTTGCATACATCCATTAAAAATATGTAGCGAGTCTTCACTTAATCTGTTATCAGCGTCTAGAATAAGTACCCAATTAAAGTCATCTCTATTTAAAGCCTCAAGAGCACTATTTATAGCCTTTGCTTTTGTGCTGAATTCGAAATCAACTTCATGAACCTTCAGGGGTAGTTTTCTTAAATTGGTCAGGGTTGATTCTTTAAATGAGTCAGCAATAATAACCACCTGGAACTTATCACTCGGATAACCATTGCTAAGCGCTGACTTAGCGGTTTCTATGATCACATTATCTTCTTTATAAGCAGGTATTAAGATTAAAAATTTTCCTAGTGTTTCTGAATTAGACTTGGGCCTTAATTTGAATAAGCTTGCAATTGAAAAAATTAAAAAATAAGAAGAATAGATGTAGGAATAGGCAATTAATATATTAGTTAATAAGTTCATCTATACAATGTATTGTTGTGGTTCAATTCTTCGCTCAAAGATAATTTTTTTATGAATCTTATACAGTCGTTTGATATGGTCAAAATGTTTGTTGAATAAAAAGTAAAAAAATAAGAAACTCCCTAAAACTTGTTTTCAAGTTTGACTAATATTGAAGGATACAAAAAAAGATAACAATGGCCACTGAGCGCACACGAGGAAGAAAGATTGCCTTTAGTTTAATTTCAATGCTACTTCTTCTAGTAATTTTTGCTTTTCTTGGAGAATTACTTGTTTGGATATTCAATCCAAGGGCAACAATATACCCAGCAATGAAGTATTCGCCCGAATATGGAGCAGTATTATATAATAATGAAGTGATTGTACACCAACAGCCAAGGCATTTCAAATTTTTGTATACAGTTAACAGCTTGGGTTACAGGGGTAAGGAAGTGCCTATATCCAATAGTTATGACAAAACGAACATTGTTATCCTAGGTGATTCATTTTCCTTTGGCCATGGTGTTCAGGATGGTCAGCAGTACGCCTCAATTTTATGGGATAGTCTTGCAAATGATTATAATGTTATTAATCTAGGAGTTGGAGGATGGGGGCTTACTCAGGAGATCAGAAGATTTTATGAATTCGGACAGCTTTATAATCCTAAAATTGTAATCCTTCAATTCTTCCATAACGATCCGGTAGACAATTTAAATAATCAGGTTACAGTTATTGAAAATGGCAGGTTTGAATTTAAGAATTCCAATAGCAATACAAATTGGTTGAAAAAGTACTTGTCTCATTCCATTATTCAAAAGAGTCAGTTTTATAATTTATTAAGGACAGGTGCAATAAGCTTGTTTAAGGGTAAAATGGATGAAGCGCAAAAAGAGGAGTTTGCTGAAAAACATAAAATTTCTGGCATTCCGCCTGAAGAAAAATACTACAATGACTTACTGGAACTATTCGCAAAAGATATGAAAAGAAGGAACATAGAATTGCTTTTTTTCTCAGTGAATGATGCATTGCCAAAATTTCCACACATTAAGGATAAGGTTCTGGAATTGAATGAAGAGAAGATGCTAAAATTTATAGATATTGATCCCTGGTTTAAGACTCCTGCAGATGTTGAGCCATCACCGGCTGGTCATTATGGTCCTAGATGGAATTATCTAGTAGGAACTAACCTGGCAGAATATATCAAAGCAAGCAATGATTCAACAATCAATAATGATTCAACTCTTGTAAATTGATTCATGATGAAACCAAAAGCTACATTTAATTGTAGCTTTTGAATGTTCTAAAAGAATAAAAGTGAAAGACTATTTTACATCTTCTAATTTAATTCCTATAATTTCCTCAAGGGAAATCACGGATTCCTGATATAGATTTTCACTTCTTGTTTTCACAGCTCGTTGGTCATTGTATAGTTTGGAAGTACTCATGTATTGAGCTACACTAATTTCTCCGGACTTAAATTGCTCCTCAATTAGTAAATAACTATTGTATGAATCATTTTCTGCTTCGGTGTTAATTTTAAGAAGTTCTTTAGCGCTTAAATAATTTTGGTAACGTTTTAATACCTCTGCTCGAAGAGTTAACTTCTGTTCATTTAAATTTAACTGAGAGATTTTATAATCTTCTTTAGCAATCTTCACTTTTCTGGAGGTTTCTGTAAAAATTCCCAAAGGAATGTTTACTCCAATGTTATACCTGGGGAAAAAATTGTTAGGATTTGGGTTTGCACTTGGGTCAATATTAAATTCATTCAAGTTGCCTTGGAGGGTAATCCTGTTTAACCAACCACTTCCTGCCACAGTTACATTATACTTAGCTTTTTCAACCTCACGTTTAGCTATTTCATTGGTAGGGTAGTTGTTCCAGGCCAAGCGTACTAATTTTTCTTCAATACTAATATCTTCTACCCCATCGGGTATAATAATAGTATTGTAGTCTACATTTTGCGAAAAACTTCTAAAAGATAACAACCCGAGAATCGTTATGGCTAAGAATGTTATTTTTTTCATTTTGAAAAGACAAATTATTGAAAAGTAAAATTACTATTGAATTGCAGATAATCAAATGAGTATTGCGAAATACTAGGCCTTTTTTCAATAGTTGATTCAGCTTTTATCTGAACCTCAAGAATTTCTCTTTATTAAGAACTGGTAAATCCTAAAATAGTTGCCAACGAAGGCTTTCAAAATGTCAGTTAGAATAAGGTTGTAGGTTCTCTTTAAATAAATGAGAACAATTGTAAAGTTAACTATATAGGTGGTTAACGTGCCATATGCTGCTCCAATAACACCAAATTTCGTTACAGCGATATACGAGAAGAAAATATTAATAAGGCTAGCGAAGATTGTTAGAATAAGGTTAATCTGTGGCTTACCAATTGAATCAGATAAGGTACCAAATTGCCGCACAAAAGGGATGAAAAAAGTATATAGCATAGTAACCCTAAGAATATTTGCAGAGTCGGAGTAATTTGACCCTGCAACTATGTAGATGATTTGCCCCGAGAATATATAAATGAAAATGAGCAACGGGACAATAATGCTCAAAATAGCGCCAACTGAACTTACATATACAGTTGTAAAAGAAGATTCACCTTTTTCTGAGCTATGTGTATAAAAAACATTGGAAATGCCCATTACTGGGGCATCAATTAGATTATTTATTCTTATTGCAGTGTTGTAGATAGCTACCGATTCGGTATTTAAAATAGCCCCCAACATTATTTGATCAGTACTTGTAAAGATTACTGTTCCAAGGTTGGTTCCAACTACATACTTGCCAAAGTGGAAAAGCTTTTTGACCCAGTAATTAGAAATTTTCGTATGAAGGTTAATAATTTGCCTCATTATAATAAGTCCGGCAATTAGGCCAATAAATACCGATATGGCTTGAAATACTACTAAATGTTGCAATTCAATTTTTCTGCCAAAGAAGTAGCTCAGTGATACAAATAGCAGAAAGCTAAAATTTCTAATTAGGTTGATTTGAAGTATGTTTCTGAATTTGTTTACTGCTGCACCAATAAACTCGAGGTGCGAGAAAAAGACCAAAAAAAATGCTGTTAAAGAATACCACGTAAACATGGATTTTAATTGAGGAGCATTCCAGAAATTGGAAAGATAAGTGGAGATAAGTATTAATACCCCAACACTTACGAAGGAAATAGAAAAGTTTAGTAGTAACGAGGCACTCTGAATCGACTTATGATTCTCATCCGATGATGATGCAATGTATTTTACAACAGCGTTTTTAATAAACCCATTTCTTACAACCTCTACAATTGCTACTACAACCAAAAACAAGACCCAGATACCGAACTCATCTTTTGGTAAGGCTCGGATTAGAACAAAAAAGCTTAGAAACCTAAGCACAACGTTCAATAAGTTGTTAGAGATGCTAAAAATGCTTCTTAAAGCCAGCTCTTTATTTATTGCCATAAAGTCGTAATATTGTAAGATAAAGATATGTGAATTATTTCTTTCTAATGAAGAAAAACAATAGCCGATATCCAGACTTTTTGGTTATTGGAGCAGGTAAGTCCGGTACAACATCAATCGATAAATATTTTAATCAGCATCCTGATATATTCATGGCACGTAAAGAGCCATGTTATTTTGCAATTAAAAATTTTGAGTCTATAAATGACCCTAATGATAAAGAGCAGATGCTTTATTATCCTGATGGAGTTATTGATACTGAAGAATATTTGCATTTGTTTGATGATGCAATTGAAGGACAATTACTTGGTGAGGTATCCCCCATATACCTAAACAGTGAAGTAGCACCTGTAGAAATAAAAAAAGCAATTCCAGAAGTAAAAATGATTGCTATTTTAAGGCATCCGGCTGAGCGACTCTATTCAAGGTACCTGCATTTGGCAAGCGAGTTTCAGGCTCCTGATATAAATTTACTTTTTGATAGGGAATCTATTTGGCATAAACGCAATGATTATGTAAAAGAGGGTTATTATGCAAAGAACCTGAAAAGGTTTTATGATTTGTTTAGAGAGGATCAATTAAAAGTAATTTTATTCGAAGATTTTAAAGTTTCTCCAATGCAGACTATGTCTGAGCTTTATGAATTTGTAGGTGCTAATTCTGAGTTTGAGCCTGATATGACAATACAATACAATAAGTCAGGTTTTATAAAGAACAGATACCTTGATAAGCTTTATGGGAAAGATGGTTTTGTGAATAAACTCTTTAAGAAAGCCAACCCAAACATATACTACAAGTTAAAATCCAACCCATTGGTTTATAAAACCTTGCTTAAGTTGCGAGGAGCTAATATGGAAAGTCCACCTTTAACATTAGATTTAAAACGAAAGATAACTGAGGAATTCTATTATGAAGATATTAAGTCATTGGAAGTAATGCTTAATAGAAGTCTTAAGTCATGGTACGAATTATGATTGTAAGTATGCGTTAAGTACTATGTTTAGCTTTGGTAAATTTTTGAGAAAGGTCTTTTCCATTTTAGTTTTTATAGCCTCGGTTTTAATCATTGTTCTGGCAAAAGTTTCTCCTTCAGTACATTGGATATTTGGTCTTTTGGGATTTTTGGTGCCTGCTGTTCTCATTTATAATGGGGGATTGGTTTTGTTTTACTTACTTTTCAAGAAGAAGGGCATATTATTACCTCTTATCGTCCTCGTTGTTGGTATTAGCCATTTCACTGCAACATTCGGATCAATTGATTTTTTAAAAAGTGAAAAAACTTCTGATCCCGATAGTTTGAAACTATCTGTTTTATCGCACAATTTGGGTTCTTTTTCTTTTAACTCCAGAAAGAATCAGTCAAAATATTCATCTCTTATAGACCTTAAGAAGTATGATGTAATATGTTTTCAGGAATTTTTGAAATCAGATAGAGACTCTACCATTCAACGATTTTTGAAAAATGCAGGTCTGCAGAATTATTACTATCATTTTATTGGCACAAAAATGGTTCCACAAGACTTAGGCTTACTTACATTAAGTAAGTACCCGATCGTATTTTCAGGCGAAATTCCGTTCCAAAAGAACTCCTATAACCGGGTAAGTTTTGTGGATATAAAGGCAGGAGAGGATACTGTCAGAGTGTATAATATACACTTAAAGTCGTATGACCTTCGCTCATCTTATTCATCCAGATATTCTCTCTATCGAATTAAACGAGCAATCATTGAAAGGTCTTGGCGTATAGATCCTGTTTTAAAAAGCATTGAAGATAGTAAGAAACCGGTAATATTAGCGGGGGATTTTAATTCGCATCCTTATGGTTATGTTTATCGAAGATTTGCAGAAGAGCTCAGCGATACTTTTACAGCAAAATTGCATTTGCCTGCCTCAACTTTTGTGCATTTTCCAATACGAATAGACTATATTTTTACGAATGACATGTTTAGCACAACTAGTTTTAAGATCAAATATAATTGTATTGTTTCCGATCATTTTCCTGTAACTTCAATTGTTTCTTTAAACAAGAAACATGAATTAAGATGATTTTTTGTCAGAAGTTAACGAGCTAAGTATAATTAGTAACTATTATTTCTCATTCAGTATTTAAATTATAAAAATCAAAATCTTATTATTGTTGTCGAACTTTGAAATGAGTTTGAAGGTATTTAGTAGTTGGCTTAAAAAATCTCTTTTTGCAGAATAATGATTAAGAATTACCTGTCAATTATTCTTTAAATCACATTTCACCTTATTAAAAAATATTTAACATATTCCACTTTTTTAAAATACTTTAAGAAGAATGAAAATACTGGGTATATCAGCATTTTACCATGATTCAGCCGCAGCAATTATAGAGGACGGGGTGATTATTGCAGCTGCACAGGAAGAGAGGTTTACTCGCATTAAGCACGACTCTAGTTTTCCTTCTGAGGCAGTAAAGTTTTGTTTAAATTATAGTGCAGTTTCTATTAATGATTTGGATGCCATCGTATTCTATGATAAACCGCTTCTAAAATTTGAACGGCTTTTGGAAACATACTATTCATTTTCTCCAAAAGGTTTTAAGTCTTTCATTACATCAATGCCTGTTTGGATCAAGGAAAAAATGTTCTTGAAAAGAATGTTGAATGAAGAATTGGAGAAGATTGAGGAATATGATAAAAAAAATATTCCACTACTTTTTCCAGAGCACCATTTGTCGCATGCTGCAAGTGCTTTTTATCCTTCATCTTATCAAAAGGCAGCTATTTTAACTATTGATGGTGTAGGTGAATGGGCTACGGCCTCAATATGTTTGGGAGAGGGGAATACTATAAAAATCTTAAAGGAATTAGATTTTCCTCATTCTCTTGGCCTTCTTTATTCTGCTTTTACTTATTTTCTTGGATTCCGTGTGAATTCAGGAGAATACAAGTTAATGGGGCTAGCGCCATATGGGAATCACAACAGTGATGATGTAGCTGCTTACGTAGAGATAATTAAGTCTAAATTAGTGAAAATCAAACCAGATGGTTCCGTATGGTTAGATCAAAAGTTCTTTAATTATGCTACCGGATTAAGGATGGTGAACGAGAAAAAGTGGGAGGAGTTATTCAAAATGAAAAGAAGATCACCTGAATCTGAATTGGAACAGAAACACTGTGATCTGGCTTTGGCAATTCAATTAGTAACGGAAGAAATCGTTATTAAAATGGCTGAAGAAGCCAAACGTTTAACAAATGCAGAGAATTTATGCTTAGCAGGTGGGGTTGCCTTAAATTGTGTTGCTAATGGTAAGTTGGAGACAGAAGGAGTATTTAAAGATATATTTATTCAACCAGCCGCTGGTGATGCAGGAGGAGCGTTGGGCGCTGCTTTGGCAGCTTATTATATTTATTTCGAAAAGGAGCGAAAAATAGGTGATTCTATGGATTCGATGTTTGGCTCATATCTTGGTCCGGAGTTTTCTGAACTTGACGTAGAATTTGTAGCCAAAAAATATAAGGCACCCTTCAAGAAGTATGATTCTAATCTCGAATTAAGTAAAGATGTTGCAACCCTGCTTACAAATGATTCCATTGTGGGTTGGATGCAGGGAAGAATGGAGTTTGGTCCCAGGGCACTAGGAGCCAGGAGTATCCTGGGTGACCCCAGAAATAAGGAAACGCAGAAAAAGCTAAATTTAAAAATTAAATATCGGGAATCCTTTAGGCCGTTTGCGCCCTCTGTGCTTGCTGAAGATTGCAAAGATTTTTTTGAGCACAATGGTACCTCACCCTATATGCTTATTGTAAAACCTGTGAATGAAGACAGAAGAAATAAATTGCCGGATGATTATGAAAGCCGGACTATAAAAGATAAGCTTTATTTTACCAGGTCTGATATACCGGCTGTTACACATATTGATTTTACCGCCAGAATTCAAACCGTTCATAAAGAGACAAATCCTAACTATTGGGAGTTGATAAATGAATTCAAAAAGATATCGGGGTATGGAATGCTGGTTAATACGAGCTTCAATGTTAGGGGAGAACCTATAGTATGTACTCCTGAAGATGCTTACCGTTGCTTTATGAGAACAGAAATGGATTATTTAGTAATAAATAATTATGTTTTTGATAAGAAAACCCAGCCAGAGTGGGAGGACACAGACAACTGGCAGGAAGAATTTGTTTTAGATTAACATCATAATTAACTAATTGATATGGAATTTTTAAGAGACTTATTTCGATTCATAACAGAGAGAAAAAAATGGTGGCTGACACCACTAATTATCTTTTTACTGCTTATGGGCTTATTAATCGTTATTGGTGGAGGTTCGGCAATCGCTCCTTTTATCTATACACTCTTTTAATACTATGGAGCAAAACATATATAAAAATATTCTTGTCATGATCGTAGGTTTACTAGTGGTAAACCTATGGTTGTTGCATATTGAATACCTGAATATAGGTGTTCTTGCAATTGGCGTTTTATCAATTTTATTTGAAAAGATAGCATTTGGAATAAATTGGTTATGGATGAAATTTGCCCACGGTCTTGGCTGGGTTAACTCCAAAATATTGTTATCAATTCTTTACTACATTTTTTTGGTTCCCATTGCGTTTCTTGCTAAGGTTTTTAAGGGTTCATCTATTGATCTAAAAGGCAATAAGGAATCCATTTACAAATCGAGAGATCATATGTATTCTAAGAAAGATCTAGAAAACATGTGGTAATTTAACCATTGTCAACACTACATTTCCATGGAAAACCAGCATGAAAATGATATCGTTTATTTTACTCTTTCAAGAATTGACAGCGTTTATTCTTCACCTGCATTGTCTTTGGCAAAAGAGTTGTCAAAAACCAATAGAGTTTTTTACATAAACCACCCATACTCAATTAAGGATTTTCTCCTTGAAATTTTTCGTAGTAAACGATTAAAGAGGTTAGCTCTGAATCTATTATTCAGTAAAACAACATTTGAAAAGGGGGAAAGAGACAGCAATTTTGTTTCAGTTGTTCCTCCACTTACGCTTCCAATCAACTGGCTTGGAAAGGGGGCTCTTTACAATTTTCTTTGGAGGCTTAACAACAAAAGAATGTTAGGTGTTGTTGAGAGAACGATTAAGAAATTTGGTATTCAATCCTTCATTTTTGTTAATAGTTACGACCCTTATCTCTTAGGATGGATTCCTGAAAGAATGAATCCGAAACTCAATATTTATCAAAGCATTGATGATATTTCGCAGGATCCATATACACAAAAACATGGAGTTCAATTAGAAATTGAAGCAGTAAAACATGCAGATATTGTTATAGTAACGGGTTCTAAATTAAAAGAGAAGCTAAAGGCATATAACTCTGAAATTCATGTTTTGAACAATGCGGTTGATTTCTCAATTTTTGGTGACATAGATTATGATAAAATAGAACGCCCTTCAGATTTAAAGGCCATTAAAGGTCCAATTATCGGATTTACCGGGAATCTTGATAGACTGAGAGTGGATTATCCACTAATTAAATCTATTGCGCTATCTAATCCCCAAAGATCGGTTGTAATGGTTGGTCCTATTAATAATTCTGAAATTTATGATTTGGGTATCGATAAGCTTGAAAATGTGTATTTACTGGGACATAAGGATATCTCGCAGCTTCCTCAGTACTTAAAGTTTATGGATGTAACCATAATTCCTTTCCTGTGCAATGAGCTAACATCTAGTATATACCCTTTAAAGATTAATGAATATTTAGCAGCTGGTAAACCTGTAGTTTCTACAAATTTCAGTAAAGATATTAATGATTTCGGTGAGGTTATAACTTTAGCGGGCAGCCATCAACAATTCATAGAGGGAATTGATAAAGCTTTGGAAGATAAGTCAATTGAACGAGTGAAGTTAAGAAAGCGAGTAGCCTTTAGCAATACATGGAGTGCCAGAAAGCAACAATTTTGGAATATTATTGACAATGTAAACAAAGCACAATGAGTGAAGCAAAGATTAAGAATAATAAATTCGTCAGGCTTTTGGCAATTCTGTTTGTGATAGTTGTTTATCTGGTTGTATTCCTAAAGATTGTGTTGATAAAATAATACCAATGGCATTTAGTCTTTCTCCTAAAGATCTAATAAAGTACTCGGCTCTCTTTTTTGCCATCTTAATTGCAATAGGAGTTGTTGCACAAGGTGCTGTTCTTTACGGAGCAATGGTATTGGGCTTATTGGGATTGCCTTTTATTGCTCTTTCCTTATACAACTATCGATTTGGTATTATTGTTTTGTTTGGTATTGGAACCTTCATGTTTGTGATTGGAAGGATTCTGAGGACAGATCTTCCATTTGGCGTACTTTTTGACTTATTAATTGTACTCATTTTTATAAGTATAGCCCTTAAATCAAAAGAAAATGAGAAGCTGGATCTAAGGCTTAATGACCCAATTACGATTTCTAATTTAGTTTTTTACCTGTATTTTGCTTTACAAGTTCTTAACCCAAATGCAACTAACATCATGGCTTGGGTTTCGTCCATAAGACAATACACTCTGTTACTTTTCTTTTTTGTGATGATCACATATTTTAACAAAAAACTGGTCATTCAAAGATTTATTTATGTTTGGCTTTTTGTAGCAATGATCGTTGCATTATACGGCCTTAAGCAAGAGTTTATTGGATTGGCAAATTTCGAATGGGATTTTATTTATGCAACTCCTGACAGGTATTTTAGATATTTTAATTGGGGCCACATGCGAACTTTTTCTATCCTTTCGGATCCCTCGGCCTTTGGTCTATTTATGGGATTCAGTGGTTTAGCAACATTAATTCTCTCATTTGGCCCTTTTAATTTTTTTAAGAAGGCAATTCTGGCTTTTATGACATTGGCAATTTTTGCTTCGATGATCTATTCAGGTACCCGTACAGCCTACGCCATGGTAGTAGTTGGGATAGTTTTTTTTGTTGTTCTTAATATCAAAAATGTTAAAGTGCTGGCTGCAAGTATAGTTTTTGCTATTGTTTTTTTGGTTTTAATGTTTGGCCCCTTTTATAGCGGTCCCATTATTCGATTACGATCAACATTCAATTTGTCTGAGGATGCTTCCATGAATGTGCGTGATAACACAAGAGTTATGTACCAATATTATGTTCAGCATCACCCGTTTGGAGGAGGAGTGAACACTACCGGAAATATTGGCTTAAAATATTCGCCATCCCATCCTCTGGCCGGTTATCCTCCTGATAGCGGATTTTTAAGAACCGCACTGGAATTGGGTTGGATTGGGTTGATATTAGTTTTAATTATCGACATTTCAGTTGTTGTAAGAGGTATTAAAAATCACTATTCACTGAAAGACGAAAAGCTCAAGATTTTCAACATGGCGTTTATGGTGCCATTCTTTGGCCTTACAATTGCCAATTATGCCCAGGATGCAATGTTTCAAAAACCTGTATTACTTCCTGTAATTGCCACTTATGCATTAATGATTAAAATCAAAGAGATTGAAGATGAAGGAGTATAGAGTATAGTAAATATTAGAAAAGCTACAAGTTTAGCTCTTTCTCGTCTACTTGATTCAAAATACCTCCGACCAATTTTCCATTTAAAGATTTAAGATAAGAAAATGATTCTTTGTCTTTTTGCTTAACAATTGTTCCTGCTTTTACGACACTGATAACACCGTCAGAGAATTCAATAAGCTCCATTGTGTCGGGATAGTCATTTAAAGCAGGGCCTTCAAGGATTATGTAATCATATATTTCCTTGAGCTTTGCAATCATCGTATTAAAATCTCTTCCGGAAAACAATTCAAGAGGAGAGTCTACACCTCCATTATTGCCAATAAGATCGATATTCTTATAAATAGTTCTGGACATGATAGACTGCTGAGGCTTTTCTTGATCATCGCCATCCTCAGATTTATCTCCTTTTCCGATTAATAATGTATTCTTCAATACTCTAGCACTGTTTAGCAAAATAACTTTGGAATTAGGCGCTAATAATTTTGTTAGAGAGTTGTTTTTAAAATTAGTATCAATGATCAATACTTTCTTTTCGATTAAACTTAATGAATAAGCCAGAGATATGATTGAAAATGTCTTACCGTCACCTGTATTGGGGCTTGTAACAACAATACATTGCTTTGCTTGCAGTTCAACATTGTGTCTGAGCTTTCTGAGAAGCTGCTTAAATGTTTCATTTGTAGGGTTGCCCTTTGTTTCAAAAACTTTTGAAATCAAGAATTTTTGGAGGTCTATTCGGTTTAGCTGTCCCAGGAAATTTATCGGTATTTTGCTGATAAAGTCTTTTTGCGATTTTATTCTTATATCAACTAAATCAAGACCGACAATAATTGCAACTACCAAAACAAAACTTGTAAACACGGCAAACAGAATTATAAGCTTTCTTTTTTGAGATTCAGGCTCTAATTTGGGTTGACCTTTCACTACCACTTTAACTGTACTTGCAGTTAGAAGCGATTTGCTTTTCTCTAAATCTAATCTATCAACAGCGTTTTGATACTCAGACATTGCATCATCTAATTGCTTTTCAAGTGCCCCAAGTTCTGCTGAATTTGGTGTAAGAGTAGTTTCAGCCTTGATTGATCCAATCTGCTCATTCAAACGTTTCAGGTTGGCATTTTCAATATTAACTTCAAGTTGCTTGGCATCTATTTCTTCCGAAATCTCATCTGCTGATTTGGTTGTTGAAGAAGAATTAGCATCCAATAATCGCATTTCAACAGCTAATTGATTTCGCACATTTGCTATTGCCTGTTCCAGCTTTTTGTCACTTGACCCGCCATCGATATATAATTGAGTAAGTTCATTTAATTTATTCCTTAGATCAATAATTCTTTGATTGTTTGCTGATTGATTAACCCGATTTGCTTTCTTTAGCTGTTCTGTCAGGTTTGCGAGTGATAGTTGCAGTGTTGTGATTTTTCTAAGGGTTTCATCTCTCAAAATCTCATATTGAGCCAACTTACTCATGTTGGCAGATTTTTCAACATCATCTTGAACTGGATGGCTTCTTTTGTATTGATTTATTTGTTCAATCTGATTGTTAAGGATATCTCTTTTTTTATCTACCTCTTTTTGAAAGAATATAACTGACTTATTGGAGAGCACTGAATTTGTAAACGTATAATATCTGATTAACTCGTTTGCAATGCTATTTACTATAAAAGCAGACAAATAGGGGTTTTCACTCGTATACTCAATATTCACAAAGTCTGTGTCTCTTACTCTGTGAATGTTAAGATTTCCAAGAAGCTGCCAGCCTAAGTAACCGTGACTTTCAAGCAGGTCTTTTACATACAACCCTTCTTTATTTGGAGGAAAGATAAGTAAGAAAGAATCTTTCTTATTTTTCAAATAGCTCGAATCAATATGAGACTTATAATAATTTATTGAGTCAGGATTTAAGCGAAAAGGAGAGTCGGAGTTAAGATCGTGAATAAGAAGATTAGCAGAAACTGAATTCAGTATTATTTCGGACTTCATGGTTTCAATAAGATTACTGAAATCCATAACTATTTGAGCAAAATTAAACCTGTCATCGTCAAGTGAAATCCCCGACTTTGTGGTAAAACCAGTGGATAGTTTTGCAACAGAAAGATACTGTTTAGGAAGTATGCCAGACAAAAAAACAGCCATAATACCGGTTACAACAGGTATTAGAATTATATACCATATTCTTCGAAGTAATAAATTATAGATCGAAATTAAATCCATGATATGATTTTAGTAGATATAATTACTTGTGTTTTTAAACTTAACAGTATCAACTTCAGACATGCAAATATCTAATAACTTATCCTAATTCTTACGCCTCCTATATTTTCTTCTGAATATTCTTTAAAGGAATTTTGAAAATCGGTTTCAGAAAAAATATCTAATGAAGAAATGCCTTTTTCTGACAAATAGGTTCTAATAATTTGTTCCCGCTTGCCAATCATGAGTTTTTTCGATTCTTCACTATAATCTTCATAAGAAAATGATAACAAACTAATTATCACCTGTTGTTTATCTGAGGTTAATGAAAGTAAAGAATCAATTTCTTCTTTTTGGCTTTCACTCAATTCAAATTTATTAGGTTCAAATAGCACTAAAAAATCTCTTTTCTTTAGATTTCGACCACTTTCAATTTCATTGATAAGGTTATTAGCTTCATTAATCAAACTATCGATCCGTTCTTGAGAGTATGAATTTTCAGGTACAACAATTTTTGAACTAAACAAATCTGCGTTGTCATTTCCTCTGTTACTGGCAAAGTAAACGGTTGAATCTTTGGTAACAGTAAAAAATGCATCAAAATTCTTGGAATTAATTTCAGGCCCTAAATTTTTTGGGGTTGACCATATGTCCCATGAGTTATAAAGCCTTTCTGATACAAATACGTCTGCATCTCCAAATCCCGGATGCCCGTTGCTTGAGAAAAACAGATACTTATTATCATTGGTAATATAGGGTGATATTTCAAAACCAGAACTATTTATTGTAGCACCCAGGTTATGTGGTTCGCTCCAACGGTTTGCACTGTCCTTCAAGCATACAAATAGGTCTTCCTTTCCGTAAGAATCTGTTCCACTCATAGAAATCAATAAAACATCATACGTTGGATTCATGTAGAAGCCAATGTAGCCGTCTTTATTAATCCCTTTAACAGGAATACTTTCAGGTTTAGTCCACTTACCATTAATATATTTTGTAAAGGCTATTCCATGAACAGTTCCTCCATAGGAATTAAGTAGATAAAGTGTTTTTCCATCGTCTTTGATTCCAATAACAGCATTATTCTTTTTGTTATTAATACCTTTCAACTGATTGGTTGCTTCTAACCAGGAAGTGTCTTTTTTACTCATCCATATATCTTGCCCGGAAAATTTTCCACCATGATTATCTTTAAAAAAGGACCTCACAAAATACATTGTGTTTCCATCCTGACAAATAAGAGGCATGCTTTCTTCTGCTTCAGAGTTAACTGTAGAGGGGAGTTTTTCTGCTTCCTTAAATTTTAATACCTGAGCATCAACCTTAAAAGAAAGCAGCGTAAGTACAACACCAAAAAACAACCTAGTTTTTATCATCTTACCAAAGCCGATGCATTGCATTCAAATGATTAAATAAATTCAATGACAAAATTACTTCATGTGTACCATTTCCAATAGTTGTTTCGCCACCCAAGTTTGTTTGGAAATCATATGATATTCCAAATTCATTTTTATAGTTAAATGCAACATTGAATGAAATATCTTTAAGATTAGAAAGCGTAATGCCTGGTTTTACCAGATTATTTATATCCAGAAGAATACTCCCCACAAATTTTGATTTTCCTGCAGAAGATGATTCAAAAAATATTCCGGGCTGTAACCTCATAAACGAGTTTAAGTCGATTTTGGTACCTGCCATGGCTATTACTTTTTCTTCTGAGACAAGGTTTCTGTCGGAGCTTGAAAAGGGTATATCTACCAAAGGCATATACGAAATTCCGACATAAGATTTTTTGCCATACATGACTCCTCCGGCTCCCATTAGAAACCGCCAGTAGTTGCCGTCTCCATTTACATAAGACTGGTAAACGGGGTCATTGGCCTTATCCCACACTTCAATTTTATTCAGATCAATATTTATGTTACTTATACCCAAAGATGTACCTAAGGCAATTTTTATTTTAGAATTGATTGGAATATGATATGCATAATTTATCATCAAACGAATCTGGTCAAAGGCTCCTTGCTGTTGTTTGGTAATATAACCCCCAATTCCGTGTGATCTGATTCTGGCCTTTTGTGCCTCAATAAACTCAATTTGATTGGGGTTACTTGTTCTTAATGGCGACTGATTATAAGAAGTCTTGTCCCCGATAGAACCAAACCCCGATAAAAAAGTAGTAGATGGAGAATTCTCCAGGCCGATCCACTTATTACTATAGCCAAGCTTTACATCAAAGAAATCGTCTACTCCGGTAAACCCCGGATTAAGTATAGCTTGCGTTTGATAATATTGAGAAACGGAAAATTGCTCTTGAGCAACGGAGTGTTCAGTTCTCAAAATGATAAAAACAAATACGATTGCAGCTACTTTTTTCATTTTAAAATATTTACCACACCCTCAAAAACTCTTTTTCCATTGTCAAAAATAGATTTATAGTAATACGCTCCAGCTGGTAAAGGAGATCCGTTTTGCCTACCATCCCATGGGTTTGTTTTGTAATCATCCGTTTGATAAATCAGTATTCCATGGCTATCATAGATGCTTACCTTTACTGAAAAATAGGCATCAATTTTCCTTATTTCCCAGTAGTCGTTAACTCCATCATTGTTAGGAGTAAAGGCAGCTATAAAGTCCGGTTCTGGTTTTACATCATCAATTTCAATGTTTCTGCTTAATTCATTACTTATATCCGTACCATCAAATACACTAAAGCTAACTACTCTTATTTCTGTTGAGGTGTTATCAAGGTTTTCATTGATATATCTTACATCGTGAAGTGCGTCTTCGTAATCTGATTTGGAATCGATTCCTTCTAACGTTAATATTCCTGTTTGTATGTCGAAGTTTCCTGTGATTGAATCAGTGTTATTAAACAATAGGAAATCTTCATTTGGTAAATAATTTGAAGTAATCTTAACATAAGCGCCTTCTATTTTAGAATTGTCAATATCGCTTATAGTAATTGTGTTGGATAGAATTAAGCCTTGTGAACCCTGTTTATAACTAAGTGTAGTAGTTTCAATGTTAGCAATTGTTGGTGGATCGTTAACAGGCTCAATAACTATGTTTATATTCGATGTGTTAGACGTTGAAACTCCATCGTTTGCACTCCAACTAAAAGCGTCATTACCATTAAAATTCGAGTCTGGCGTATAGGTAATGTTTACAATATCGGTAGAAGAAATGGTTTGGTCAATCGTAACTTGGGTTTGACTAAGTTCTAAAGAACCATGTGCTGGTAGGCTATGTACCTTGATGGAAACAAGTTCATCATTTTCACTATCAACATAATTATCAGTAAAATCTTCTAGACTGAATTCATAAACAACATCTTCGTCAACTGTAATAGTTGATGCATTTGTTGCAGGTGGATTGTTCAAATACAGGGTGTAACTTTGAACATTTGTAACATTAGAGGTGTCTTTTACTTCAATTGAAATAGGGAAAGAAGTACCGGAAACTGGTGCTGTTCCTGATAAAACTGCGCTTCCATTAGTATTATCAATAAGCCCAAGCCATGAGGGGGCTTCAATTATTGAAAAAGTTAACTGATCTCCGGCATCCGGATCTGTTGCATTAATAGTATAAGAATAATTAGTGCCAGGTGCCACCAGTGTATCAGGTTCACTCACAATTACAGGTGCATCGTTAACGGGGTCGATAATAAGCGTAAATGATTGCGTAAATGTGTTAATAGAACTAGGGCCATCATCGGTAACAGTTACATTTATTTGCGCTTCTCCATTCATATTCTCAACTAATATAATTTCCAGGCTTCCTGTTGCATCTGGTGATGTATAAACCACATTAATATTGGATATAAGATTACTATTTGTATTACTAGTCGATATTGAAATATTTTGGTTTGTTTCTTCGCCAGCAGTTATGCCGCTTAGGTTAACGATTATAGGAGTACTATCTTCAGGATATTCCATAGGAGATGAAATAGGGCCTAATGTAGGTGGAGAATTCTCTAGTTTTACATAAATGGAAAAGTTTTGAATACTTGTTGCACCTGCTAAATCCTTTACTTCCAACGCTATAGCATAAGTGTTACCCACCTGATCTATAGTTGGTGTGCCCGAAAGTATAGCAGTGCCGTTGAGATTATCATTCAAAGACAACCATGAAGGTATGGTAGTAGCTGCAATAGTTACATTATCCCCGTTATCATCATCATGGGTTGTAATAGCATAACTGAATAAGTTGTTCTGTATAGCAATTGTATCACTTGGGAAACTCGTAAACACAGGTGTATCATTGGTATTTACCACCACAATACTAAAGCTTTGGTTTTCCGATAAACCTGCAGCATCCTGCACTTTTAATACAAGATCAAACGTTCCAACATTTTGATTTACAGGAGTCCCTTCCAGAAGAGCAGTTCCATCTCCATTATCCGTTAATGTAAGCCATGCAGGTTTTGCAAGTGCAGATATTGTTAAAATATCTCCAGTGTCCGGATCACTTGCTTCTACCAGGTAGGAATAGGGTTGGTCCTCTGTAGCATCTGTAACAGGTGTTGAGGTGAACATTGGAGCATCATTTGAATTACCAACATTAATTTCATATGACTGTTCTACTGTAATGCCCGCCAGATCAGTTACCTGTAGAGTTACTGCGTTAAGTCCCATATCTCCATTGGAGGGAGTGCCAGAGAGGGTAGCAGTACCGTTTCCGTTGTCGGTAAAGGAGAGCCATGCAGGCTTAACAGTTGCAGTAATGGTACGCGTATCGCCTATATCCTGGTCGGATGTTGTAATACTGTAGGTATAGAGAGCATCTTGTTGAGCAGACGTTAGTGGTATCGAGGTAAAGGCAGGAGGATCATTGGTATTGATCACCGTTATTAAAAATGATTGGTTAGCAAAAGCGCCTTGGGCATCTGTGACGGAGAGTACCACAGAATTGTTTCCAACATTTTCATTTAATGGCGTGCCGGATAGAATTGCCGTTCCATCCCCATTGTCAACTAAATTTAACCAGCTTGGAAGCGTTAATGCCGAAATTTGAAGGATGTCACCTAAATCAGGGTCGGAGACCTCTATATTATACGTATATTCCTGATCTTCAATTGCAGAATTATCAGGTAAACTAATAAAACTTGGATCATCATTAGAGTTTTGAACATTGAGCTGGAATATTTGGTCAACGGTAATACCCAGGTTATCACTAACAGTTAATGTAATATTGATTATACCAAGGTTTGAATTTGTTGGTGTTCCTTTTAGTTGTCCAGCGCCATTTGCTAATGGGGTAAATGTCAACCATCCCGGTATATCGGTTGCAGTTAAAGTTAAATTATCACCGATATCCTGATCTGTTGTAGTAATATCATAGATATATTCAATATCCTGAAAAGCAATTGTAACAGGAGCCGAAGTAAAAGCAGGAGCATCGTTGGTGTTTGTTACAGTAATGGAGAAGGACTGGTTATCGAAAGCCCCAAGGGCATCGGTTACCGATAGTACGATGGAAGCGGTTCCCACGTTGGCGTTCAGCGGAGTACCTGATAGGGTAGCAGTTCCGTCCCCGTTGTCAGTCAGAGTCAACCACGAAGGTTTGGAGAG
>JAGQYI010000035.1 GCA_020436165.1 Cyclobacteriaceae bacterium
AACAAAAGTTCTTTAATAATTTCTTATCCAGAAAGGTGGAGGGACTGGCCCTTTGAAGCCTTAGCAACCCTGACTCAGTCAGAAGGTGCTAATTCCAATCAGATAAGTCGGAAGATATAACGCAACCTCTTTTGACTGAATCGCAGTTGAACGAGGTTTTTTTATGCCCTCTCCCTCCTGTTCCTGGTAAGAAACAAAATACTATAAGAATGGGAAAAATACATTTCGAAACACTGGCCATCAGAACACAATCTGAAAGAACACATCAGAAAGAGCATTCTGTACCTCTCTATTTAACCTCAAGTTTCACCTTCGATAGTGCTGAAGAAGGCGCGGGCATTTTTAGCGAAGAAATTGAGGGCAACCTGTATTCGCGGTTTACCAATCCCAACTCGGATGAATTTGCTGAAAAACTTCGCTTACTGGAAGGTGCTGAAGCCGGAGTTGCCACTGCTACCGGAATGGCCGGTATTTATACCGTTTTTGCCGCTTTGCTAAAAACTGGCGATCATATTGTAGCCTCTTCTGCCATTTTCGGGAGTTCCAAAAAGGTGATAGACAGTATTTTACCCAATCATGGCATTGAATTTACGTTTGTAGATGTAGATGATACGGAAGGTTGGGAAAAAGCCATTCAGCCCAGCACCAAACTGCTGTTCGTGGAAACTCCTTCCAATCCAACGTTAAAAATTGCAGACCTGGAATTTTTGAGCAACCTGTGCGTTCAAAATGAATTAATCTATGTGGTTGACAATTGCTTTGCCACGCCCTATTTGCAGCAGCCTATACAACATGGAGCCGACCTGGTACTGCATTCTGCCACAAAATACATTGACGGACAAGGCAGGGTGCTGGGAGGTGCCATTCTGGGCAAAAAAAACTATGTGGACGCCTGTTATGATTTTATCCGAAAGACAGGCGCCAGCCTATCGCCTTTTAATGCGTGGGTGCTTTCCAAAAGCCTTGAAACATTGGCTGTGCGTATGGACAGGCATTGTTCCAATGCTGAAAAGATTTATCAATACCTCGAAAACCATGAGGAGGTAGAAAAGGTTATTTATCCTCATTCTCCCTCCCACCCACAATATGAGTTGGCTAAAAAGCAAATGAAATTTGGAGGCGGACTTGTAGGCTGCGAGCTCAAAGGCGGCAAAGAAAGGGGCGCTCGTTTCCTGAATGCGCTTAAGATCCATTCGCTTACTGCCAACCTGGGCGATACACGTAGTATTGCCACGCATCCGGCATCAACCACCCATTCAAAACTGTCGGAAGCTGAACAATTGGAGGTTGGCATCACGCCAGGGTTCATCCGGTTTTCGGTAGGTCTGGAGCATGCAGATGATTTGATTGAGGACATTGAACAAGCATTAAAGGCATCAAAATGAATTCAGTAAAGGAGTTTAGAGTATTTGAATACAAAGAGCCATTCGAGCTGGAATCGGGTGAAATACTGGATGGCTTGAAAATAGCCTACCATACCTATGGCACACCCAACAGGGAAATAAGCAATGTGGTTTGGGCATTTCATGCGTTAACGGCCAACTCTGACGTTTTTGCCTGGTGGCCGGGCTTATTCGGCCCCAATGATTTCTTTAACTGCAAGGACAACTTCATTGTTTGCGTAAACGTTTTAGGCTCGCCTTATGGAAGCTCTACACCTGAAGATGTAAACTTCCCGCAATTTACAGTAAGAGATGTGGTAAACGCCCAACTTATTATTGCTGAAGAACTTAACATTAAAACCATAAAAGTAGCCATTGGGGGCTCGTTTGGGGGCAGTCAGGCATTAGAATTTGCCTATGCCTTTAAAGGTAAAGTTGAAAACCTTATACTAATTGCCACCGGAGCGCTGGAGTCGGCATGGAGTATTGCTATACATGAATCGCAGCGATTGGCATTGCAGGCCGATCAAACATTTGGCCAGCCTGGAGGTGGCAAAGAGGGACTGAAAGCAGCACGGGCCATTGGTATGCTCACCTACCGTACAGCAGATGCATTTATCGAAACACAAACAGATTTTGACGATCGAACGGACAACTTTAGAGTATCCTCTTACATACAGCATCAGGCCAATAAGCTGGAGAAAAGGTTTAATGCCCTCTCCTATTACTATCTCACCAAATGCCTTGATAGCCATAATATTGGCCGTGGCAGAGGCGGGCTAATTAAGGCTCTATCCTCCATTTCTGCCAGAACATTGGTTATAGGCATAGATTCCGACCAGCTGCTTCCCACGCAGCTTCAGAAATTCCTGGTTAATAATTTACAAAATGCTATTTATCATGAAGTTCATTCCGAATACGGTCATGACGGATTTCTCACGGAAACCGAAAAGCTCACAGACGTTATCCGCACATTTATTGTTGACAGAAAAGCGAAGAAGATAACTGTAGAAGACCTATCGAGAATGATGAAAAAAAGCGAGGATTTTCAACTGATTGATGTGAGAGAGCCTTTTGAACGGGATATTGCCTCCATTGGAGGGCTAAACATTCCCTTAAAAGATATCCCCGAACATGCAGACAAAATATCCCCCGATAAAAAGATTGTGGTGTATTGCCGAAGCGGTAAAAGAAGCGCATCCGCCATTGAATATCTGCTTGAAACAAGAGGGCATAATAATCTATTCAACCTGGAAGGTGGAATATTGGACTGGTCGAAAAAGATAGACAGTTCGATTAAGGAGTATTGATTAAAGCGTTGGTGTTATAAAGGTTGGGTTAAAGAACTAATAATTCAATTAGTATTTAATTGTCGGGGTAATATTAGGATGTTTGCATTCTATAAACTGGTAAAATATTTACCTATGCTGGTGCTCGTTTACCTACTATGCTCGTGCGCGTTTATTAACGCGTGCCATTATACTAGCAATTTAAGCTGGTGCGCGTTTGCAACGCGTGCCACTATATAATCTCTTGCTGGTGCGCTTTTAATACTATGCTGGCACGCGTTTAACAATGGTTGGTGCGCGTTTGCAACGCGTGCCACTATATAATCCCACTATACAATCTTTCTAAATCAGCAATTCAACTTCCAGTAAACCTTTCATACCTGCATAGTCTTTTACTGAAATATATCCGAAATATAGACCTTTTCAATCAAGTTGGTATACTCTTGCTGACGCGCGTTTGCAACGCGAGTCTGTTTAGCTATTGCACGCGTTACGCAAGCTAAACGCGCACGAGCTGGGGAAGTAATTAAAAGTCATCAAGTCTTAATCTATCATTCTCATTTAAAGCTTTTCTAACTTCATTCAACGTTTTTGCATCACCAACACTAATATTTTTTTTAATTACATACGAACCATCTTCCTTTTTAAAAGTAATTACATGTTTATGATACCCAAAGCCTCCATGCTCATAAACTAAGATAAAGACACCATCGCAATTTGACCAAAAAACTAATCTCCGCTCTTTTAATTTCCTACCACCTTTTACATCAGTTTCTTGAAAATTTTTATCAGGATTAACCATAACAAAGCGATGTTTATAAGTGACTTTAATTTCATGTTTTATTGCTTTTGGAATTTTCTGTACCTCAAAATGCTCGAAGCATTCATTGTCGTTAATAGTCTGTGCTTTTACAGCTACTGATCCAATTAATAGAATAAATAAAAAAATTCTCATATTCATC
The DNA here is from genome assembly GCA_020436165.1 of Cyclobacteriaceae bacterium. Classification (GTDB taxonomy): domain Bacteria; phylum Bacteroidota; class Bacteroidia; order Cytophagales; family Cyclobacteriaceae; genus JAKISE01. The sequence continues at coordinate 3,634 of JAGQYI010000035.1, forward strand.
TTTGATTTTTGTTTTTATTATCCTCTTTATCTTTATCAGGTGTACCTCCATCTAGTTTTGGGGGCATTATTCTATCTAATTTTATTGGAGTTACGGATGTTGAACTATTTGTTGGGTATAATATAGCACTGTGATTTGTTCTAGTTCCATGATTTAATATAATTGCTCTTGCTGACGCGCGTTTGCAACGCGAGTCTGTTTAGCTATTGCACGCGTTACGCAAGCTAAACGCGCACGAGCTGGGTATTTTTAATATGATTAAGTTCATAATCAGAACAAATAACCTCTAATAGTAAATTATGAGATGAATCAAAAAATCTAATTGTCATACTATTAGTTAGGTCGATTACGACTATTTTATTAAGAATACCTTCAAATTTATGAATGATCCTTTTAAAGCCTTTTATTCCAATAATGGTTAAAGCGTCATTAGAAAATATCTTTCCATCTAATTCAAGTAGTCTATAATTTAGAATTATTGATTTGCTCTCTTCATTTACTGAAGTATCAATAAATTCCATTTTTTTATCTTTCCATAGTTTCGTCATAACACTAAACTACTAACCAAATTTCATGACAAAAAAAATAAGGCCGGGCGTTTAAACCCGACCTTAAGATATAACAACCGCTATACTATGAAATGTTATTAGGCATGACAAACATACAGCTATATATACTATCGGATACTGATAAATGTCAGTCTTTCTTATGATTCTTTTCGGATTCGCTTTTTTTATCGTCAAAAAGCATTCGAACAGAAGGAGAATAAGTGTCATCGTACTGTCCGGAGCGTACGGCCCAGAAAAAAGCCACCAAAAAACCACCTGCTACCAATATGCTGAATATGATCAAGATAATAATTACAGTCATAGCAGTTTCAATCGTTTTGCGATCAAACGTACGGAAAATGTAGCAAATGCCACCACACTAATGCTACTTAATGGCATAAGTATAGCGGCAAACAAAGGTGTTATTTGAGCACTTACCGCTAGTGACAACCCGATAAAGTTGTAAATAAAGGAAATGGTAAAGCTCGCCAGTATCACTTTTTTGCTCAATCGGGCAAACTTCAGATAATTAGAAAGTGCATTCAGGTTCTGACCGTATAAAATGGCATCACAGGCCGGTGTAAAGGCTGTTACATCTTCGGTAACCGCAAACCCTACATTGGCCTGCATCAAGGCCCCTGCATCGTTCAAACCGTCTCCCAGCATAAGTACCTGCTCCCCATCCTGTTGTTTTTCGCGTATGTATGCCAGTTTTTGTTCCGGCTTTTGGTTGAACACAAAAGATGAATTTTCTGTGAAAATGGTTTTCAGGTTGGCCTCCTCCGATTGGTTATCGCCTGAAAGCACCAGCAATTTATACTTGTTGGCAAGTGATTTCACCAAATCGCCAAGGCCTTTTCTATACGATGACTGAACACTGAAATAACCTCTATACTCCCCTATTTTAATATGCACAATGGAAGTTCCCACTGTGGCACCAACCTCCTGACCTCCCACAAAACCGGCAGACCCCAGCGCTACTTCCTTACCTAAGACAACACCGGAAACACCTTTTCCTTCCGCTTCTTTAAAACCGATTATCTGTTCACGGTTTCCAAAATCATGCAGGTGGCGTTGCAGGGCCCTGCTTAGCGGATGGGTGGAATTCGCGGCCAGACTTGCGATCATACTTTTTTGCTCGTTGGTCAATGGTTTTTCTCCAACAAACTTTATTCTGGCCCCATCCGTTCGGGTAAGCGTGCCTGTTTTATCAAAAATAATGGTGGTGATGTTCCAAAGCTTTTCCAGCACGTTCATGTGCTTGAGGTAGAGCTTATGACCACCCAGGATAGTCATGGCATTACCAAGCGTAAAGGGTGTGGCAAGCGACAGCGCACACGGACAAGCCACTATAAGCACAGCTGTAAATGCATTGAGAATATGCGAGGGCCCTTCAAAATACCAAAAGGTAGCCGAGGCCAGCGCAATAAAAAGAACAGCCAGCGTAAAATACTTGCTTATTTTGTCTATCAGCGAATCGTAAGTGCTTTCTTCGTTGAACGCATCGTTGTTCCAAAGCTGGGTAAGGTAGCTTTGTGATACGGCTTTTTTTATTCGTAACTGAATGGTGTTCCCCACCTGCCTGCCTCCGGCATAAATGTAATCTCCTTCTTGTTTTTCAATGGTGTCAGCCTCACCCGTCACAAAGCTATAATCAATAGATGCCTCTGAGCTAATCAATTCCGAATCGGCAGGAATGATCTCCTGGTTTCGCACTTCTATTACATCGTTTTCCTTAAGCTCGGTTATTTGCACCATTTCGTGAGCATCATCTGTAATTCTGCTTACTGCCAAAGGGAAATACGACTTGTAATCACGATCGAACGAGAGGCTTTCATAGGTGCGGCTTTGGAACCACTTGCCAATAAGTAAAAAGAAAATAAGTCCGGCCAGCGAATCCAGGTAGCCTGGTCCTGCTTCGCTCAGAATTTCATAGAGGCTGCGTACAAAAAGCGTTACAATACCAATGGTAATGGGCACATCTATGTTGATGTACTTTTGGCGCAACCCTTTATATGCAGAAATAAAATACGAACTGGCAGAGTAAAAAACGACAGGCAATGAAATTAATATGTTTATGTAGCTCATAAACATGCGCACACTGTGATCGAGCCCTTCAAAGCCAAAATATTCAGGAAAGCTTAGCAGCATAATGTTACCAAAACCAAACCCGGCTACACCTACCTGCAAATACAGTTTACGGCTCTCTTTTTTGGCCTTGGTGCGGGAAGCGTTTTGCAAGTTTATTTCTGGCTCATACCCCACTGTTGCCAGCAACTCTACTATGGTTTTAAGAGAAATAACCTCCGGATTATAATCTATGGAAACTTCTTTGCGCACAAAATTCACCCTCGATTGAATGATTCCTTCCCTTAATCTGTCGAGGTGCTCCAGCAACCAAATGCAGGAACTGCAGTGGATGGCCGGCACAAAGAACACGATCTTGTTTAAATGATCGGAGGAAAAATTAAGTAGCTGATTTTGAATGTCCTGGTTGTCGAGGTAAGCAAATTTTTGCTCATAATTCCTGTTTCTCAGGTTTATGCCTGGTGTATTTTGCAGGTCGTAGTAGTTGCAGAGGTCATTCTCATTGAGAATTTCATATACCATTTTGCAACCATTACAGCAAAATGGCTTGTCATCAAACTCCACCAATTCATCTTCACACAGCTCTCCGCAATGGTAGCATTTAACAGTCTCCGGTGCTAGTACTTTGTCAGACATCCCTACAAAAATGAGGTATTGAATATGGTTAGCAAATGATCAAAATCACTTTAAAATAAAAGCCTGAACAAAGTAACAATAAAGCACTTTATTCAGGCCTAAAACAAAAAGCATAAATTTAATTATTTACACGCTTCGTTTAAAACGGTTGAGACCTCAATAGATACATCGGGCCAAAGCTTACTTACACCATCTTCTCCGGTATGTAAATCATGACATTCCTGGTTCAATGCATTTACAGCTTCCATGGCATCAAAGGTGTTCATATCTAATTTTGCGGTTAGAGTTACTTTATTGCCTTCAACAGCCAAATGCCCAATCACATCCACGTGCCTGTCGTTCATTGTAACCAGTATGGAGGCTTCATTACCTTCGATCATGTTGATCCTGCCCGTAATCTTATCTGTATTGGCCATGCTGCCAAAAAAGTATTTTACCACTTTAGGGTCGCGTTCTTCGTTTCCTGAGTTAACACTAAAAGGATCAATCACAAACTCGGCCCCTTTCAATACTTCTAATTTATTGTCAGAAGTTTTTGTGTCTTTCACTTCAATTCCATCAAAAGTACCACTTACACCTGCTCGGGTAGTGTACTTGTAAGCTGTCCATTTAAAAGTTGTTGAGTCTGCGTTATACGAATAGGTACAGGCTTGGGATGCAACTTCACCATTTTCGCTGTTTTCATCACCTGATTTTGTGTTCGTAGAACACGCAAAAAAAACGGATGAACTTAACATTGCCAGAAATAACATTCTTAGTAGTTTCATAATTGTATAGTAAATTGTTAAACAATAAATAAATCAAAAAAAGTAAATACACTTCAAATTTACAGGATAGGTGCCAATAAGCGAGCAATTGATTCCAAAAGTCTTGTCCGAACAGGTCGTTGCTGCCAGCGACTTAGCTGTAGCGGAATGCAATGCCCCATATCCTGCTTAAACTGCCCTGCAAGCTGTTCATTAAATTCCTTATTGTAGATCATCGCATTGATTTCGTAGTTCTGATCAAAACTGCGAAAATCCATATTGGCAGTTCCTACGGAAGATAAGATATTATCAATTATCAGCGTTTTTGAGTGAATAAACCCTTTTGTATATAAATGCACCTTCACTCCCGACTCAAGCACCTCCTTCATATAGCTCATAGATGCCGCGTGCACCATTTTTGAATCCGGTTTGTAAGGAAAGATAATTTGCACATCAATACCGCTAAGAGAGGCTGTTTTGATAGCCGTTAAAACCGGTTCATTGGGAATAAAATAAGGAGTGGTAATCCATACTCTCTTTTTTGCGGATGTTATGGCCATAAAGAAAGCCTGCATTATGCTTGCCCAGTCAGAATCAGGTCCGCTCCCTGCTATTTGAACACAATGGTTACCCATAGGTGGTATTTGCGGAAACAGATCTCTCTTAAACTCCATTGATTCATTGGAGGCATAAAACCAGTTGAGCAAAAAAGCAATTTGCAAAGCATGGACAGCATTCCCTTCAATTTTTAAATGAGTATCGCGCCAGTAGTTTCTACCTTGTTTGTTAATGTATCTGTCTGCAATGTTAATGCCTCCCACATACCCCAGTTTACCATCTATAACCACGATTTTTCTGTGGTCACGATAGTTAGCCTTACTTAGTTTTGGAAAGTAAACAGGCATAATAGCAAAGGCCTTAACTCCTGCATCTTTGAAACGGGCCTTCAGTCTACGCGAAACCTTCGACCCTACATCGTCATAAATAAAACGAACATCAACTCCCTCCTTTGCCTTTCTAATAAGAATTTCCGCTATCTCATTACCAATTTCGTCTTCTTCAAAAATGTAATATTCCAGGTGAATATTCCTTTCCGCTTTTTCAAGGTCTTTTCGTAAATGATCAAACTTAACTTCCCCGTTTACCAGCATGGTAACCTTATTGTTGCGGGTTAAAAAAGCCCTGTCGCTGCTAAGCAAAAGCTGTATAACATTGATCTTATCCAGCACTCGTTCATCTTTAATAAGCTCATGCTGATAGGCCATATCCAATTGAGAATTAACTAAATCCTCAACAATGGTCTCGTCAATGGCCATTTTTCTCGAATAGAATTTATTCTTTCGATAGTCCTGTCCAAAAAAGAAGTAAATTAAAAGGCCCACAACCGGAACCAAAACCAAAATAAGCAGGTAGGAATAAGTCTTAAGTGGATTCTTGTTTTCAAGAAGTATTTTAATAACCGCAAAAACCACCAGGGTATAATAAAGCACAACTATTGCCGGCCACATATACAGGTCAAAATGGGTGTGCAGCCAATCCATATATTCCCTAAACTAAATATTAAATTTCCGTCTTATCAATGTATCCACGCTATACCTTCCGGCTCCAATAATCATGAATACTGCACTTATAGCCAGGTACAAATATGCCTTTTCAGCTGCTCCAAAGGGGTCGGCAGCATGATTTACAAATGCAGCAAAAAACATGGTTACAAAAACAAAAAAACTCGCTGGCCTGGTAAAAAGACCAATGGCCATAAACAATGCTCCTACATATTCAGATAAAGCAGCGGCCCAGGCAAAAAACACCGGTAGTGGAAACCCTATATCACCTACATGCTCAATAAATCCATCTGAAACAGGTATTTTTCGGGCTCCATGTGCAAGCAATAAACTTAAACCTGCAAAAACTCGCACCAAGGCCAGCATAAAATCAGTAGTCACAGGATTATCAATATTTCCAAACAACAGTTTCTTCATATCCGTTAATCTTTGGTATCAAATATATAAATTGGTACCCTTATTGTATAATCGCTAAGCTATGAAATCATTTATTCTCTTCATTCTACTATGTACTACTAGTTTATTTGGCATAAGCCAAAAAGCATTTGATAAGGACACACTTACCTCACCTACCGGAAATGTTATTGTTATCTTTATCGGGCATGGTTCTTTGTTATTGGAATGGAATGGAAAATATATATACATGGACCCTTCCTCCAGAGAAGCAGATCTCTACCAATTCCCCAAAGCCGATATGATCTTTGTTACCCACCACCATGGCGACCATTGTGACGAAGCGGCATTGAAAGCATTAACCAAAGAAAAGACCAAAACATTTATGAGCAGCATTGCGCATGAAAAATGGCATCAGGGTATGGTACTTTTCAACGACCAGCAATTAAGCATAGATGGTGTTGGTATAACTGTAGTACCTGCCTACAACCTGGAACACATGAACCCTGACGGACTCCCTTTTCACAAGAAAGGTGAGTGTAATGGGTATGTGCTTACTCTGGGCGACTTAAGGTTATATGTAGCTGGGGACACTGAAAATACTCCTGAAATGAAGGAGTTAAAGAACATTGATGCTGCATTTATTCCCATGAACCTGCCTTACACCATGACCCCTGAAATGGTTGTTGATGCAGTAAAAGCTTTTAAACCAAAAGTTCTGTATCCGTATCATTACGACCGAAAGTTTCTACCCCAACTTGAAGAGGAAATGAAGACTGTAAACGGGGTAGAGCTTAGAATTAAAAAAAGCTAACTTGTATGAAAATGAGAACGATCACCCTTGTTAGTGCCCTTGCCCTATTTGCAAACTGCGGAGGAGACGAGGAACCTTCTATAAGTGGGGTTGACTTTAAACAAGAAATGCGCGACTTTGTGCAAGGCATAAGCCACTATGCCAAAACCAAGAACGGCAATTTTGTCATTATACCGCAAAATGGACAGGAAATAATAACAACCAATGGCGAACCAGATGGCACTCCGGATGTAAACTATTTGTCGGCAATTGATGCTACCGGAAGAGAAGATCTCTTCTATGGGTACGATGAAGACAATGTGGCTACTCCTGCCAGTGAAAGTGACTATCTAATTGATTTTCTGGACATAGCCAAGGACAATGGGGTGGCCGTTTTAACTACAGACTACTGCTGGGACCACTCCAAGATGGACGATTCCTATGCTCAAAACAAAGCCAAAGGATACATTTCGTTTGCAGCACCAGACAGAGAGCTTAACACAATTCCCGCCTATCCTGCCACCATAACAAATGAAAACACAAACGACATAACAGATATTTCGCAGGCTAAGAACTTCCTTTACTTGATCAACCCGGATCAGTTTGCCAATGTTGATGCATTTATTTCGGCCGTTCAGGCTACTAACTACGATGCACTTATAATCGATGCTTTTTTTAATGAGAAGATACTTAGCCAGGTTGAGGTTACCCAGCTTAAAACAAAAGCTAATGGTGGCAAACGTTTAGTAATTGCTTACATGAGTATTGGTGAAGCAGAGGATTACCGTTATTACTGGGAATCCGGTTGGGGCACAGGTAACCCTTCTTTTATAAAAGCGGTTAACCCGGACTGGGCAGGTAATTACAAGGTTGCTTATTGGGAACCTGAATGGCAAGCCATTATATACGGCAGCTCTGATGCCTACCTGGACAAACTACTCGCTTCCGGTTTTGATGGCGCTTACCTGGATATAATAGATGCATATGAATATTTCGAAGAAATTTAATATTCAAAAGGTGAATAAAGCCTTAATTATTCTTTCATTATTAATTCTTAGCTGCAATTTTATTAATACTGATAGTAAAAGAATTGAACAAGCAAATAATTACAAGAGGTTTTTCTTTGAAAATAAAGAGCAGTTAGAACAGATAACGGAGAAAGTTCTTAGAAACAAAAAATTAATTTTAAAGTCTGGTCAAAATATTGAAATTAAAGAATTAGATGAAAAAATTGAAGAGCAACTCAAAACGCTTAAAATTGAAAATATTGTAATAACCAAAAATAGCTGCGAGACTTTTGAGGTTGAGTATAGGACTTCTTGGACCAAATATCCCATTGGCACAATGTACTTAACAATGAATGTCTGCGAAAGCACAAAATACCCAAATGGGAGCTACGTTAATTTTGGGTTTATTGAGGTCTGGGGATTAGGAGAAGGTTGGATATTGTGGGTCGATAGTGATTTCATTTAATAATCTTCAACTTTTAATTCTTAACTTTTAACTCAAAACTTTTTTCCAAACTTCCTGTAACTTTCAGTCAAGTCAGTCGTCTTGCTATTGATTATGAGTTTAGAAGCCTTTAAATCACGTGTATTACCAGTAAAGGATAAGTTGTATCGCTTTACACTCAGGCTTCTGAAAAGCGAAGATGAGGCAAAGGATGTAGTACAGGAAACAATGATCAAAGTGTGGAATAAGCGAGACGAGATGGACACTTACCAAAACATGGAAGCATGGTGTATGCGTGTTGCCCGCAATTTGGCATTGGACAAGCTAAAATCCAAACACAACAAATCCGTTGAGCTGGATTCGGCCCGCGACCTGCACAGCAATAACCAAAGCCCCTACTCTTCGACCGAACAAAGCGATACCATGCATGCGGTGTACAACTACATTAACCAATTGCCCGAAATGCAAAAGCAGGCAATTCAGTTGAGAGATGTTGAAGGATTTTCCTACCAGGAAATAAGCGAGATTCTGAACCAGAACATTAATACCGTAAAAGTAAACCTGTTCAGGGCCAGAAAATATGTGCGGGAACAATTAATAAATGTAAATGCGTATGGACTCAAAGCGAATTGAATTATTACTTGAGCGCTATTGGAACTGTGTTTCAACACTCGAGGAAGAAGCGGAACTGAAAGAGTATTTTACTACCACTCAGGAAATACCAGAGCATTTAAAGCAAGCTGCCCCGTTGTTTCAATACTTTGATAAAGAAGCTGAAGTTTCTTTAAACGACTCCTCCTTTGAAGAAAAGCTTCTAAAAGAGGTGAGATCTCACCAGCAACCCACCGGTAAAGTGAGAAGATTGGAACAAAATTTTCAGAATTACATGAAAGTTGCGGCCGCCATTGTAATTGTTATAGCCACCTCTTTCATTTTTCGAATGGAAATATGGAAGGGAGATAAGCCGGAATTACTACTGGCTGAAGATACCTACAAGAATCCCGAACAAGCCTATGCCGAAACAAAAAAAGCACTTATGCTAATTGCCAGCAAAATGAATTCTGGTAAGAAAGAAGTGGAAAAAATATCAATCCTAAGCAAAGCAGAATCAAAAGTTAAAGGAGAAAAACAGTAAGATCATGAAAAAGATACTCGTAGTTACCATATTATTAATAGGCACACTGGCTGCAAATGCTCAGGATGATGCCATAAGCAAGTTCTTTTCGAAGTATGAAAATGACGACTCATTCACGCAAGTGGTTGTAACCGCCCGTATGTTTGGCCTTTTTGCCAACCTGGATACTGATAAGCCCGAAGACCAGGAAGTAATTGATGCGGTAAGCAAAATAAAAGGGCTAAGAATACTTACCAAAGACAACATTGACAATGGTAAAGAGCTTTACAATGAAGCTTTTAAGCTGATCGACCCCAAGCAGTATGAAGAACTAATGACTGTAAAAGACAAAGACAATGACATGAAGTTCCTCATCAAGGAAAAAGGAGGCACCATAAACGAACTTTTGATGGTTCTTGGCGGAGAGCATGAGTTCCTGCTCCTGAGTCTTGTGGGTGATATAGACCTTAAACAAATATCCAAGTTATCAAAATCGATGGATATTGATGGATTTCAAAACCTAGAAAAATTAGACAAAAACAACAAAAACTAAATCAACAATCAAAAACTCAAAAACAATGAAAAAAGTAGCAACATTATTGATCGCAATAGCTCTGGTGCCTGCATTGGCATTCTCACAATCAAAGTCAATTGCAGAATTCCATGCCAAGTACCGCAATATGGACAAGACCACCTTCGTAGATATCAGTGGTTCCATGTTCAACTTTGTTTCCAAAATTGCTGAATACAGCGAGGAAGACGATGAAGAAACAAAAGCTGCAGGCCGCGTTTTAAGTGCAATAAAAGCCATGCAGGTGCTTGAGGTACCCTACAGAATTATTGATAAAACAGATGTAGAAAAACTAAGAAGCAGCCTTGCCAAAGAAAAATTTGAAGAACTGATGACGGTAAAGGAAGACGACTCCAATGTGAAAATAATGGCCCAGGGAAGTGGCTCTAAATTAGAGAACGTAACCATGCTGGTAGATGATGACAATAGCTTTGTTCTCATCACGGTTCAAGGTACCATCTCAATGGAGGACCTCTCCTATTTTGCCAAACACCAGGACAACTGGCATTAATTTGTTCCACAAGCAAAAAAATAGTACCCCGGACAAAATCCGGGGTTTCCTTATTATAACACCTTTATGATTTTTAAGGAGATGATCAATTTTTCTTACTTTTACTTAATCCATTAATCCAAATGAAAAAAATAGCAATTGCAGTTCTTCTTTTGATAAGCCAATTTGCTTGGGCACAGAGCAAGGTTATGAAGGATCTGTCGGAGGAATATCCTGACGCTACCACTTTTATGATCTACCACAGCAACCTGACCATGCTCAATCAAAACGATGATCCGGAATTGGCTGAGCTGGCCGCAGCCATAGATAAGATAAAGGTGCTGACCATTGCCGATTTTACCAAAGAGGCCAAAAATAGACTGATTAAAAAGCTTGAATCACAAGGTTTTGAGACACTAATGATTATTAAGCACAAAGGCTCCGATGTTTTGGTATACATAGATGGCGATGAAGATGATGTAGACGGGTATTTCCTGCTCGTTCAATCAGAAGAAAACACCATGGCAATTGATGTTAGAGGCAGCCCTACCGCCAACCAAATTGGTAAAATTATTGACACCGTAAAAAACAGATAATATTTTGGAAACCGTACTATCCACCCACCAGTTGTCCAAGCAATATGGAAGATTAAAAGCTGTTGATAAACTGGATCTATCCGTCCCCAAAGGGTCAGTTTTTGGCATTTTAGGGCCCAACGGAAGTGGTAAAACCACTACTTTGGGTATGCTACTGGATGTTATTCAACCTACCGGAGGAAGCTATGACTGGTTTGGCAAACCAGGCTCCAAAGAACAACGAAAAAAAATAGGGGCTATTCTGGAAACTCCTATTTTTTACCCGTATCTGTCAGCGGTCAAAAATCTCGAAGTAGTTGCACTCATAAAAGAAGTTAGTAAAGACCGAATACCGCAAGTAATTGAGCAGGTAGGTTTGAGTGAACGCCAGCACGATAAGTACCGCACTTATTCTCTTGGAATGAAACAAAGGCTGTCCATTGCCTCTGCCCTTTTGTGCGATCCTGAAGTAATGATATTGGACGAACCCACCAACGGACTGGACCCACAGGGTATAGCCGATATTCGCCAGCTCATTATAAATATTGCCAACGAAGGAAAAACAATTGTGCTTGCGAGCCATTTACTGGACGAAGTTCAGAAAGTTTGCACGGATTTCGCTGTGCTGAAAAACGGTACGTTGATATACACAGGCAAGGTAGAAGACGTTGAAAAAGGTGAGTCCAAAGTTATTGTGAAGGCAGAGGAAAATCTGGAAAATACCCTTGCCAATTGCCCACTTGTACAGGGTCACATCCCATCAACTAATGGTCGATTTGAAGTAACAATGGTTACAGGAAAAACATCAGCCGATCTAAACAAATACCTATTTGACAAGCAGGTTATTGTCAGTCATTTGGAAACACAAACCAAATCGCTAGAAAAACAATTCCTGGAATTATTAAACGAAAACAAATGAACCGATTACTGAAAATTGAATTTTCCAAATTACTGAGCTACAGAACATTCTGGATTCTGATCGGGATTTATTTTGTCGTAATGGGAATAACCACTATGAGCGGTATGGAATTCCTTAAATGGCTGGCCGAAAAAGGCGCCCAATTTGGTGAAGTTAACATAATGAAAGTGCCCCTGTATCATTTCCCTGATATTTGGCAAAACCTAACCTATGTGGCTCAATATTTCAGATTGCTGCTTGGCATTTTTGTTATCATATCAATTACCAATGAGTTTTCTTACAAAACCATCCGACAAAATGTAATTGACGGGCTTAGCAGAGCCGATTTCATTGCTTCGAAAGTGTTAATAATTTTAGGTATTTCTATCGTATCTACCGTGTTCGTATTTCTGATAGGCATTTTAATGGGCTCCATTTATTCACCGGAATCTGAAATGCGGTTTATGTTCAAGCACATCGATTTTATTCCTGCATTTTTCCTTGCCACTTTCAACTACCTTCTTCTGGTTATGGTTATTGCCTTAATTGTAAAACGGGCTGGTCTTTCTATCGTGATCGTTTTGGTGTATCCTGCAATCGAATTTATGATCGAGGTGATCCTTCCGGGTCCTTTGGAATTTCTTACAAACTACCTGCCCTACCATGCATTATCCAACCTAATCGATGTTCCATTTGGCAGGTATATATTCTTGGAAATACGGGACTCTGTGGCATTTTCTGATATTGCGCTTAACTTGCTCTATATACCCATATTGATTTGGGCTGGGTACCAAACCATTGCCAAGAAGAACCTTAGCTGATTGTATTACGTAAATTTGACCAATACCTCTATTTAACTACATTTAAGTAGTATATTGGTGGCTCAAATGGTCGAGATGAGATTAGCTAAACTTTTAACAATTCTTTTTTTTGTTGGCTCTCAGGCTGTAGGACAAAATTTGGACAGCCTTAACCATGTAGCCTCACAAAAGGACACCTCAGCAGTTAAAGCCAATAACCTACTGTACAACCATTACATTAACTCTGACCCGAAAAAAGCGCTGGACTACACCTTAAAAGCACTTGACCTGGCGCTAAAGCTCAATTACAAAAAAGGCATTGCAGCCAGTTACAATAATATTGGCGTTTTTTATAAGAATCATGGTGTTATTGATAAAGCCATGAATTACCATCTTCAGTCGCTTCAACTCAATAAAGAGATAAACAATACAAAAGGTATTGCCTATAGCTTAAACAACATAGGAACGATTTATTCATTGAAAGGCAGGCCTAAAGAAGCATTAAATTACTTCCTTCAGTCGTATTGGCTGTTAGATTCGTTGAAAGATGAAAAAAACATGGTAGGAGCACTCAATAACCTGGGCAATACGTACCTGGCAATGGGTGAAGACTACAGGGCAATTGGCTTTTATAAAAAAGCCTTAAAAATATACGATAAGATTGACCACAGCGAATTTGACCCATACGCGAATATTGGGAATGCCTACTTTAAGCGTGAGGAATACAAGAGGGCTCAGCAATACTATGAACTGTCTATGGAGACAAGCAACGAACGTAAGGACGTGCTTGGTCAGGCGTATGCATTGCATAATCTAAGTGCAATTAGTTCCAAACTTGGCAACAAAAAAGAAGCACTTAGGCAGGAACTGGACGCATTAGCCCTAGCCCAAAGCATGATCAACAAACCGCTGTTAAAAGATATACACCTGGCTTTGGCTAAACTTTACTACGAAGCCGGAGATCTTGAAAATGCCTATGATAACAGGGTTTTATACGATGCATATAAGGACGATATCATTAATGAAGCAAGCAATAAAAAGCTTTCTGAACTGGAATTAACATTTCAAATGCTTGAAAAAGAAAAGCAGCTTGCCATTCTCAAGAAAGAAAATGAGGTTAATAAGCTCAAGGTTTCAAACACCAAAACATATGTTATCATCACCATTATGGGCGTAATAATTCTGCTTGGTGGTTTACTAATCATAATTTCGCTTAAACGGGGAAATAAGCTCAGCCTGTTGGACCCCAGATGGAAGGTTCACAGATAATCCTAAATATCAGGGCAGGGAATCAAACGGACATTTTTGGGTGGTTTACGTGGATCACCGGTAAACCAGGCATAAGAAATAGAAAACTCATGCGCTCCTCCGCTGGAAGTTCCTAATCTGGAAATAGTTACATCATAGCTGTATCCTACTCTAAAAATGCTGTCTCTTGTTTTTACACTATATCCTACCAAAACAACAACCGATTCGTTATTCACAATATTATCAACGTTTTTAAATGGAACACCCCGATACCATAACCCCAGTATCATAGGTTCATAGGTTAGATACATTCCCAGATCCATTTGGCTGAATTTGCCTTGTTGTTTGTATTGGAAAGTGGGTGTCAGGCTCCTTTCCTGCGGATGCGCGTACATCCCATCACCCGTAACTCCTGACTTAAAATAGAACTTATAACCTCCATGCACTGAAAACTTCATTGGCAACCGATCGTCCTCTCCTATCAACGACTGATTTGGTTTGTTTAAATGATCAACCGCAAGCCCGAGCCACACATCGTCCGAATAAAGCAAGGCTCCGGTTCCCAAATTAAAAAAGCTCTTATTAGCTCCGGTATCAAACTGCTCTGCAGTTGTCGGACTTATGAATATACCATTGGCATCAAATTGATCGCCAAAAGTTAAATTAGAAAAATTTATATCTCTTAAAAAGTAACCGGCATTTAATCCAGCACGTACCGTAAACTTCTCTGAAACAGGTAACTGGTAGGCATATGTTCCGGTAAAACTGGTTGAACGAAGCCCGGCCAAACCTTCCTTATCAGTTTGTATTAAAATTCCGATGCCACTGTTTTTATCATCAAGATAATGATCGGCATAAGCAGCTAACGTAACAAAATTGGCCTGTAAGGCTGGCCATTGCGTGCGGTAATTACTACCAACCCTTGTTAATTGTGTGGCACCGGTAAAAGCGGGGTTCAGGTACAGGGGCGCTGAATAAAATTGTGAGAATTGAACGTCCTGTCCTAAAGCTAAGGAGCTACTAAAAAATATAAGTACTGCTAAGGCAGAGTATTTACGCATATTCAAATTCAACTATCGAGGTGGCAAAGTAGAAAATTTAAAGCTAATAAGTAAAACTTAAACTCTGTAAACTTACGGAGGATATATCAAATTGTTCGAAAAACTTAATATATCATTCTGTTTCGTAAACTATTAATCGCATTCAATCGTTTTAAAGTCAATATTCAACAAATTATAACTTAGATTAGTGATTTTGTTTTGGATGTGGTCACCTGCATTGGTTGACCATGTATCCAGATACGATAAACCAACGTTACATACAATAATTTAGTATCTGTCAACATATGCCTGTACGTCTTCGGAACTTACTTTTTAGTCTTGGCTTGTTAAGTTTAACCTTGTTTGCAGGTCCTGCCTTGTCGCAAGATTTTTCTGACCAGCACTGGTATTTTGGTAATAACAATATTGCCATTGAGTTTGCCCGACCTTTAAACGTACCGGAGCTGATAACCGATCACAAACTCCCACCTTTTAATACCAGAGGAAATGCTACTGCCAATAAACCGGAAACAGGTGACCTGTTGTTTTATACCGATGGCTTTAATGTGTTTGATGCTACCTACGGCACTATGGATGGCATTTCCCTGGTAGATAAACTAGATGCGGACATCAATAAAAATCAAAGCGTAGCCATTTGTCCTGCTCCGGGGAATAACGACCTGTATTACATTTTCACAAACACACCTTCAGGTGCAATTCATCTCTCGCAGGTGGATATGACCTCCAACGGTAATGCCATTGCACTTCAACCACCATTAGGCAGAGTTCTTTCTCCGTTAAATCAAAATATTACCAACAGCACTGCTAATGCCTCTGACGCCATGCTCATTGTTCCCAACGATACGCAAACAGGTTATTGGTTGATAACACTGGATCAGGGAACAAATAATTATAAGGTTCTGGGAATTGATAGTTCTTCGCCAGCTACCTGGGTTGAAAATACGTATTCCATAGGTCCGGCAATGGATGCCGCGCATCTGGCTTTTAACAATGACTCTCTTAAAATAGCCGTTGCTCCAAAAGATCAAAACATTAACATTCAAATTCTGAATATTGATCTGACAACAGGGGTATTATCGCAACCTGTTCCACCAGAAAGAGATCAAATTTTAAACTCTGGAAATACTGATTTTGCTTCAGAAGCTGTATTTGATGTGGAGTGGTCCGCTGATGGATCAAAACTATACTATTCCCGTTATGGGGACCAGACAGCAAGTAATTTAGGAAACCTGATGCAGGTGGACATGAGCGCACCTCCAACAGCTTCTCCAGTTTCGGTACTACCTGCAACTGTTTTTGGTAGCTATGGATTACAACTTGGCCCTGATAATAACCTGTACCATCTGTACCAGGAAACCAATGGAGGGCCGTTTTTGATTGGTCGTTTGCTGGATGCAGATTCCATTGCCAGCCTTACCACCTATGAACCTGCCATTGAGAACAGTCAAAACTTTAATTCATTTCAGTTTCCAGCGTTCTTACCTCCACGGGATCCACAACTATCTGTGGATTTTACCTTTGCAGGAACCTGTGCCAATGCACCCACCGCTTTCTTCCCGCAAATAACCCCAGCACCATCGTTTGTGCAATGGGATTTTGGAGACGGAAATACATCAACAGATCTGGCCCCTTTTAACACATACACAGCAGGGAGTACATACAATGTAACATTAACAGCCATATTGAATGGACAACCCTTGCAAATAAGCAAACCAGTTACCATTACAGATTTTCAGGTACAGCTTACTTTGCCCTCAGACACGGTTGCCTGCCAATGTGAATTACCTAAATATGGTACTACTTGCGATCCATTCAGTGTAACAGTACAGGCGCAAAACGATCCGGGAACCCTTACCTACACATGGTCAACCGGAGAAACAGGAATGACCTTACATCCGGATTCTGCCGGCTATTATTATGTAGTTGCATCTGATGGTATTTGTTCAACCTATGCAGGAGTTTATGTGCAGGAGTACGACACAACCATTCCTGGAATAGCACCAGATCAAAGGGCAAATGTCTGGTATTTTGGAGATAAGGCTGGTATTGACTTTAATCCACCAGGGGCAAATGCCATTACGGATGGGCAAATGGACGCTTTTGAAGGTTGTACTGCCATTTCTGACCGAAATGGACAGATTGTGTTTTATACCGATGGAGATGTCATATTTGATAGAACGCATACCCAGATCGATTCCGGATTGGGTGGAACTCCTAATGCTGTTGGACCTGCGGCTCAATCGGTTATTGCCGTGCCCGTGCCTAACGATGAGACCTTATTTTACATTTTTACCAATCAAAACACGGATCCCTCATCTCCCAACTATGAGTTCAATTATTCACTGTTTGACTTAAAAGAGAACAATGGATTGGGAGCCGTAATAGAAAAAAACATTACTCTCTTCACCAAAAGCACAGAACGTCTGGCAGCAACGCCCAATTGGGTGGTTATTCATGAATATGGAAACAACAACTTCAGAGCGTACCCCATCACCCCTGCCGGCATTGGTTCTCCTGTAGTCTCAAGTATTGGTGAAGATTATAGCATCCTTACCGCAGACAATGGAAAAGGATATATGAAATTCTCGCAGGGAGCAACTAAGCTGGCCGTGGCAGTAATTGAAAATGATGGTGTTAATCCTCCTCATAATTACCTTGACCTGTTTGATTTTGACAATACCACTGGCACTTTCACTGATTTTGGAAGAGCCGACCTTGATGCGGATGGAGCAAGCGGTTCTGCTTATGGGGTTGAGTTCTCTCCCGGAGGCAACAAAGTATATGTAACTGTAAAAAGCGGAGCCGGTTCACAAATTATGGAATACCGCGCCAATTATGTAGACAGTATGCATGTGTATATCCCTATTATGACCGATGGAGGTGAGTTGGGGGCCATTCAATTAGGCCCTGACGGACAGATGTATGTAGCCAGTGATGGCGTTGCTTCACTTAGCACCATAAATGTGCAGGAAGATACCCTGCAAACTTCTTCCTTAAATGCCAATAGTTTCGATCTGGCTGGTAGAAACAGCCATTTAGGATTACCCAATTTTATTCAGCAAACAGGAACGGCAGGATTTAGTCCCGGAATATCAGTTTCTTCACCGGTATGTGTTGGGCAGGAAGTATTCCTAGCTGCAAATGTTACATCAAGCATTGATTCCGCTGATTGGCAGATCACAGATCCTACAGGAGCTATCATTTTTACTTCGCAACAACTTGCTGACACCGTAATATTGAATACACCGGGCGACCATATTGTATCATTATTGCTTCATAACAGATGTTTGAACCCCATTGGGCAATACAATCAAATTGTGACGGTTAATCCACCTCCACAAAATTCTGATCTACCTATTTCTACGTTTTTATGTGGAACCAGTACTACCTTACCGGTTTACTCTACTCCTCCTTCTAATATAGCAGATTTAGATTTTCTTTGGTCTCCCAACGGGGAGACAACCTCCAGTATTGATGTAACTATACCAGGAGATTATTCCGTAACTATAACTGACAGAACAAGTGGTTGTACCACTTCTGCCGATGTTTTTGTAGGCCCTCCTATCCCAATTGACCTTGGACCTGACCAAACTATTTGTGAAAACGATGCACTTACTCTAGACTCTCAGGTAAATGCGGACACTTATGTATGGACGGTGGATGGAACACCACAGCCAGGAACGCGCTTCTTTGATTTTGGTGCACTTGGTTTAGCGCCAGGAAATCATAATGTTCGTGTAGATGCCACCATCGATCTTGGGGGTTCAATCAACCTGTGTACAGTGGTAGATTCAGTTCAAATTGACATTAACCCAGCCCCTGTATTTACGGCTATTGAAGGCGCCCCGGCATCTTGCGGTGCCACAGACGGCACTATTTTGCTGGATGTTCCTGGCAATGAGAGCTATAATTATGCAGTTGCCTCAGAATCAGGAACTGTAACAGCTCCTATTACCGGTTTCGTAATTAACAATATCCCTCCAGGAGTTAATGCCTTAACACTTACCAATACAGTTACAGGCTGCTCTCAGACTTTAAACGTAACCGTAACAACACCCGCAACTTTTTCAATTGATGCTGCCATTCCAAACGATGAAACCTGTTCTGGCAATGACGGTTCAATTGATTATACGGTAACAGTTAATTCCGGAACATTAGGTTCGTTTGTTGCCACGGCTATTGATGCGAATAATTCCAGCAATACGTTTACCGCAACGGGATCAGGAGGTGGAAATTTTAGTATATCGGGTATTCCTGCCGGAGATTATACATTGCAAATTCAGGAAGATGCGGCCCCCAATTGTACAGCTATTTGGATTGGATTCCCGGCTTCAGCACCTCCTGTTGCCGAAATACTAACCATTGGAAGTCCACCCCTATCAGATTTGCAGGTAAATGAAAATCCTGTTTTAGAATGCGGAACTTCAACTGATCTTTCTTTACATGGTATTTCAAGTGCGGATGTAACACCTGAGTGGAGCCTGGATGGCATTAATTTTAATTCAATAAGTACACTTTTCACAACTCTTGGAAGCAATACGGTAACTATTCGTGCTCCAGAAACAGGCATACCCACTTGCGAAACCTCCCAAGATATAACTGTAATAGTTACACCAACTCCTGACGTTTCCATTACAACTGATGAGTCTGATATATGCAATGGGTTTGTTACTTTAACAGCTACAGGCAATGGTAATTATACTGGAGCTGTACTTGGCTACCGATGGAGCAATGGAGCAACCACACCCAGTATAACTGTTAGTCAATCAGGTACATATACAGTAAATACCTACCATACCATTAACCAAAGTTGTTTTACAGAAGCAAGTGAAACTGTAACAATACCCACACCTTTTACGGTTACGCTCTCCTCTACTCTGGTTTGCGATGATGGCCAGCCCTTCACACTTACGGCTACTCCCAACGGACAAACAAATAATAATTTAAAATGGATATGGAATTTAAATGGCTCAGAGCTTGGTTTTACTACGTCTAGTATTGTTGGTTTGGATGAAGGGCTTTATGAGGTGATCGCAGAGGATCAAAGTGGTTGTACAGCGAATGCAACCTTAAGAATTACAAGAATACCATTGACACCTACCAACCTTTCCAGCGCACCGGTTTTCTGCCCGGATGATGGCTCATTAACACTTGATGCAGGGCCTAATTTTGTAAGCTATCTATGGAGCGATGGAAGCATCAATCAAACACTGGAAGTATTCTCCGGAGGCTTATACTCCATTGAAGCGACCAATAGTTTTGGATGCGTTACTACTGATCAATCTGAGGTAGTGGAAGACTGTATCCCAAAAGTGAGTGGGCCGAATGCATTCCGCCCCGGAGGTTTAAACAGCACCTACTCCTTGTTTACCCAGTACATAGATACCTTTGAAATTTTCATTTTTGATCAGTGGGGCGAGATGGTCTACCATTCTGACGACAAGAATTTTGCATGGGACGGAGTGTATAACGGTGCGCTATTACCTGCAGGCCAATATAGCTGGGTAGTTCGTTACACCAGCTCATTCAGAGACAGAGGCACCATTGAAGAATATGGAGGCGTTGTGCTTCTCAAATAACCGATTTAAGCGTGCTTCATAGGCTGTCTATTGCAATTTGATGAGAACCCGTTAATTTTGCCAAAAATTATCCGGTTAGCTTTTCAATTAAAGTAAACCCGGGATCAAACTAAATATTTATGAAACCAGTTATTGGATTAGCACTAGTATTTATACTAAGTTCTTTTATTGTAAAGCCTTTGCCAACTTCGCTTAAGATCACCACTTTAAACGAGCTTGGTAATATAGAAGATAGTGTAAAAGTTACCTTGTTTAAAAGCATTGAAGATTACAGGAAAGAAGCAAACCCTGTGATGGAATCACAATATACCGATAAAAAAGGGCGCACTACCTTTAAGGGGTTGGACGCCACCAAGTATTACATTCTTGCTGAAAAAGGTGACAAGAACAACGATGGAGCCGGAGTTGAAACAGACGCGTTAGAAGAAGGCAAAATCAATAAGCTTACCATAATTATCGAATAAGTCGTTGGACAATTTTTTTATTTACGGGGCGTACGGTTATACCGGTCGCCTTATAACGGATTATGCAATTCGTCAGGGTTTCCAGCCCGTCCTGGGCGGTAGAAACGCAGCTAAGGTCAAAGCATTGGCCGAGGTCAACGGACTCGAGTATTATGTTCTTGAAGCAAATGACAAAGCAAAATGGGACATTGTCCTGGAGGATGTTTCTCTTGTACTTAACTGTGCAGGCCCTTTTGCACTAACTGTAAAAGACATTGTTCCTGCATGCATTGAGCATGGCGTTCATTATTTGGACATTACAGGCGAAATCGAAGTTTTTCAGTTTATTCAGAGTCAGCATGAAATTGCAAAGGAAAAGGGCATTGCATTAATGCCCGGTGTTGGCTTTGATGTGGTTCCTACCGATTGTCTGGCGGCTCAACTTAGCAATAAGCTGCCATCAGCCACACACCTGGAGTTAGCTTTTCAGGGCACTTCTGGCGTTTCCAGGGGAACTGCATTGTCCATGGCGCGCAGATACCATAATGGCGGCACCATGCGAATAGATGGTAACTTGGTCTCTGTTCCATTGGCCCATGAGGTAAAAATGGTTCACTTTGGCGAAAAAGACAGGTTATGTGTTTCTATCCCCTGGGGCGATGTGTTTACTGCGTATTATACCACCGGAATTGAGAATATTAAGGTGTTTACCGGCATTTCCATGAAGACCCTTAAATCGCTTAGGCTTTACAGAAAATTTAAAGCCATTGCCAAAACCAAATTGGTGCAATGGGTACTGCAACAAATCATTAGAAGTAAAATAGACGGCCCCTCTGCCATTAAACGAGCTACTTGTGTAACACATATTTGGGGAAAGGCTACCGACTCTGCCACAGGTAAGTCGGTTGAAGCTGAATTGATAACTCCTGAATCTTATTATCTTACTTCTTTGACGGCAATAGAATCAGTAAAACGTGTTTTAAAAGGCAAATTCAATAAAGGATACCAAACACCTGCTATGGCTTTTGGAAAAGACTTCATCCTATCGTTTGACAAAGTAAAATTGAATTTTAATTAATGGAGGGATATACATTCAAGCTTCCCATTCAACTGAGATATTCCGATTTTGATATGCTCGGGCACATGAACAGTGCTCAGTATGCTACCTTGATCGAATTGGGAAGACTCAGGTATTTTATGCATATAAAGTGGGATTTGAGTGAAGTAAGTAATGTGGTTGCTTCCTTTAAAATAGATTATTTAAAGCAAATAATTCCTGCGGATGAAGTAGTTGTTTATGTTAAAGTATCTTCTTTGGGGACAAAGAGCTTCAAAATGGAATACTTACTTGCATCACCTGATGACAAAACTATGTTCGCAAAGGCCGAAACTGTTCAGGTATGTATTTTAAAGAAAGGTAATGTTTCCACGGCAATCCCTGAATCAATACGTGCGGCAATAAAATCGTACGAAAACCTGTAAGAAAAGGGCTTCCAAATTGGCTCTACGGCCATTTCTTTGTAATTTAACGCTTCACTAAGAGTTATGATTACATCTGAAATTTATTCCCAGTTAGAAGCGTCTGAAATCAATAAACAAGAAGCAGATCGCCAGTACAAATTACTTATTTCCGGAGCTCATTTTATGGTGCTCGACAGAACAGCCACGATCAATGACGGAATTAAGCGGTTAAACGAATTGGAAGCAAATGCCTATGCAAAGGCTTACGATGACCAGAAGAATAACCTGCTTGTAGAGAAGTTTGTTCCTGCTTCAGGGGCTGCATCCCGAATGTTTAAAGATCTGGTGAATTTTGAGGCCGATGGTAAAATTTCAAAGCCTATAGAATCGCTTTTTGCATCCAAAGAAAAGCTGGCTTTTTATACTCTTTTGCCTAAAAATGCCTCTGATAAAGAACTGGCTCATTTTATTCTTTATAAACTGGGATACGAATCTACTCCAAAAGGGCTTATCCCCTTTCATGCGTACGAATCAGGCTACCGAACCCCATTTGAAGAACACTGGCTCGAGGGTATTAAGTACGCTGAATCAAACGGAAAAATAAAGATTCACTTCACTATTTCAGAAGATCATCAGGAAGCTTTTCAAGCACTGCTTAAACAAAACAAACAGGAGTTTGAGAAAAAATATGGAGCTAATCTTCATATCAGCTTTTCCTTTCAAAAAAAGTCCACGGATACCATTGCCGTGGATAATGCAGGCAACATTGTTATGGACGACAATAGCAAAGTTTTATTACGCCCCGGTGGACATGGAGCTTTGATTCAAAACCTTAATTCCATAGATGCTGAGCTGATCTTTGTTAAAAATATCGACAATGTTACTCACGAAAGTCGCCTGGTTCCTACCATTCTCTACAAAAAAGCCCTTGCAGGTGTTTTGCTGGAGCTCAAGGATAAAGTATTCAGGCTTCTGAGAACACTGGATAGCGGAAAAGCAAGCCTTGAAGAATTGGAGAAAATGGGACCTGAGCTCATGATGGAAACACCCCAGGACTATGCTCAAATGAACGATGCTGATAAGCTTAGTTTCTGGAAGAATAAGCTTAACAGGCCTCTTCGCGTTTGTGGAATGGTAAAAAATGAAGGAGAACCCGGAGGAGGTCCTTTCTGGGTAAAAGAAAGAAATGGAGCATCGCTTCAAATAGTTGAATCAGCGCAGATTGACAGGGAAAATGAAGAGCAGGAAACAATACTTCAAAACTCCACACATTTCAATCCTGTTGATCTTGTTTGCTATGTGAAAGATTATCAGGGCCATAAGTTCGATCTGACCAATTTTGTAGATCAATCAGCTGCTTTCATCACATCTAAGTCGTTTAACGGAAAAGACATTACCGTACTGGAAAGACCAGGCTTATGGAATGGTGCAATGGCTTATTGGAATACCATTTTTGTAGAAGTTCCTATAGAAACATTTAACCCAGTAAAAACGATCAACGATTTGCTCAAAAAAGGTCATCAACCTTAAGGTATTTATTGAAGAGTAAAATGGTGACAATTTGTATATTTACCTGTATACAAGTTATCACCCATGCCAAAATACATTCTGGCCCTTGATCAGGGCACAACCAGCTCGAGAGCAATTATCTACAATCAGGACGCCACTCCCATTGCTATGGCGCAAAAGGAGTTTGAGCAGATTTTTCCTAAACCCGGATGGGTCGAGCACGACCCGGAAGAAATCTGGGAATCTCAATTGGAAGTAGCCAGAAAAGTGATACAATCTGCCAAGATCAATGGTGAAGAAATTGCAGGAATAGGTATTACCAATCAGCGGGAAACAACTGTTGTTTGGAACAGAACAACTGGAAAGCCCATTTATAATGCCATTGTTTGGCAGGACAGACGCACTAGTGGTTTTTGTAAAGAGTTGATAGAATCGGGCAGGGAAAAAACCTTTACTGACAAAACAGGGCTACTGATAGATGCTTACTTCTCTGGTACCAAGATCAATTGGATACTAAAAAACGTTAAAGGTGCCGGTGAACTGGCTAAAAAAGGAGAATTAGCATTTGGTACTATTGACACCTGGTTGATATGGAAACTAACCAATGGAAAGTCCCACATTACCGATGTTACCAATGCCAGTAGAACCTTACTATTCAATATTCATACCCTTGAATGGGATGAGGAACTGTTGAAATTGCTGAACGTAAATAAATCAATGCTTCCTGAAGTGCAAGAATCGTCCGGCATATTGGCCGATTCGGATTCCGGCATTCTGGGAACTTCCATACCAATAGCGGGTATTGCAGGCGATCAGCAGGCGGCACTCTTTGGGCAAATGTGCATCGAGCCAGGAATGGCAAAATGCACGTATGGAACAGGCTGTTTTCTTATGATGAATATTGGAAATAAGCCTACTCCTTCCAAAAATCGGCTGCTTACAACCATTGGATGGAAAATAAATGGTGAAACTACCTATGCGCTGGAAGGCAGTGTATTTATTGGCGGAGCTATTGTTCAATGGTTGCGTGACGGACTCGAATTTTTCAAAGACTCCAAAGAAAGCGAAGGGTTGGCTAAAACTGTAGAAAGCTCCGATGGTGTGGTTTTTGTTCCGGCTCTGGCCGGTTTGGGAGCACCTCACTGGGACTCAAGTGCCCGGGGAGCCATTTTAGGCATAACACGAGGTACCACAAAAGCACATATAACCCGTGCAGCTTTGGAAAGTATCTGCTTTCAGGTTGAAGACGTGCTAAGTACGATGGCAAAAGATAAGGGGAAAGCTCTCACGCAACTGCGTATTGATGGAGGTGCCACGGCCAATGACTTTATGGTACAGTTCCAATCTGATATATCTCAAATAGAGGTAGTAAGACCCACCAACCTGGAAACAACCGCACTGGGAGCAGCTTATCTTGCCGGATTGGGGTCAGGTGTCTGGACACTTAATGAATTGAAAACCAAATGGCAACAGGATCGTTCCTTTAGTCCTGTTTTACAAGCTTCAGAAGCTGAAGAAAGAACAAAACAATGGTTAAAAGGGGTTGAAAGATCTAAAAACTGGGTAGAAGATGAAGCGTGAAACCGGCATAAAGAAACTTAGCGACCCGGACAAAACCTGGGATGTAGTTGTAATTGGAGGTGGTGCTTCTGGACTTGGAGCTGCAGTTGATGCAGCCACAAGGGGATACAGCACGCTACTACTGGAAAAATATGACTTTGCAAAAGGCACCTCCAGCAGAAGTACAAAGCTAATCCACGGAGGTGTTCGGTACCTTGCACAAGGCGACATTGCTCTTGTGATGGAAGCACTTAAAGAGCGTGGCCTGCTCCTGCAAAATGCTCCGCATTTAGTAAAAAATCTAAAATTCGTGATACCAACCTACAAATGGTGGGCAAGGCCCTTTTATACCGTTGGGTTAAAGGTGTACGATATGATGTCTGGGAAATTGGGACTTGGACCCTCGGTACTGCTTTCAAAAGAAGAAACGCTCAAGGCCTTGCCTACCATACAGGAAGATCAGTTGGAAGGCGGGGTAATCTACCATGACGGACAATTTGACGATTCAAGATTAGCCGTTTGCCTGGCCCAAACGCTGATTGAAAATGGAGGTGCAGCTATAAATTATTGTGGGGTAACCGATCTCATTAAAAACGAAAAGGGCAGCGTTTGCGGAGTGAAATGTACTGATCTCGAAACAGGAAATTCGTATGAGGTTAAAGCCAGGGTTGTAATTAATGCTACAGGGGTATTTACGGACGAGATTCTTGCCATGGATGAACCTGGCAAACGAAAAACAGTGGTTCCCAGCCAGGGAATACACATTGTTTTGGATCGATCGTTCCTGCAAAGTGAGGATGCCATAATGATACCGCGAACAAGTGACGGAAGGGTCCTTTTTGCTGTACCATGGCATGGTAAGGTGATCGTAGGCACCACGGATCATTTGGTTGATAAGCCAAATATTGAACCCAGAGCGGAAGAAGAAGAGATTGATTTTGTTCTAAATACGGCCGCTCAATACCTGGTAAAGGCCCCTACAAGAAAAGATGTATTAAGCATTTTTGCTGGCTTACGACCATTGGCCGCCACAGATGGAGAAGTAGAAAAAACAAAAGAAATTTCAAGAAGCCATAAAGTGCTTGTCTCGGAGTCTGGCCTGGTTAGTATTACCGGTGGAAAATGGACAACGTATCGTTCTATGGGTGAAGATGTGATGAATAAGGCTTCGCTTTTAGGCGGGCTTAAAGAGAAAGCTTGTGTTACACACAATATGCCATTGCATGGGTACGTGAAAAATGTAAATCGAAAAGATCATTTGTATGTGTATGGTGCCGATATTCCAAAGATCAAAAATCTTGTGGAACACGACCCTGAGTTGGGCCAACGCCTGCACGACAGACTGCCCTACCTTAAGGCTGAAGTAGTTTGGGCCGTTCGGGAGGAAATGGCGCGAACCCTTGACGATGTATTAAGCAGGAGACTAAGGGCAACCTTCCTGGATGCCCGCGCAAGTATTGAAATGGCTCCCCAGGTAGCTGATATTATGGCTGCTGAAATGCGGAAAAAATACAGCTGGTCACAAGAGCAGATCAGGGAATTTACTAAAAATGCTGAAGGGTATCTATTAAAATAATGAACTCAAGTAAATTTTTATATAACTTATTGATAATAAGTATATTATTATGTTTTAATAAAGCTTTAAGTCAAGATAAAAGTGAATTTCAAAATGTAAAAAATACTGTAATTGCTCATCGTGGAATGCCCAGACATGCACCTGAAGAAACCGCCCCCTCCTATTGGCTCGCCAAAAAGCTGGGAGCTGACTACCTGGAGGCTGATCTGCAAAGAACAAAAGATAGTGTGCTCATTTGCCTGCATGATTCCAACCTTAAAAGAACGACTAATATCCTTGAGCTATTTCCGGACAGAGCTGACTCTCCTGTAAGCGATTTTACATTGGATGAGCTCAAACAACTTGATGCCGGCTCATGGTTTAACAAAGAAAATCCTGACAAGGCAAGGGACGCATTTAAAGGGCAACGTATTTTAACCTTGGAAGAGCTTATTGAAATTGCTGAATCCGGAGGCCAGGTTACCGGACTATATCTCGAGACCAAAAAGCCAGAGCTTTTCCCCGGAATAGAAAAAGACCTTTACAAACTGCTTGAACAAAAGAGCTGGGTTAATAATCCCAACAAAAAACTCATTTTACAGACCTTTTCTACAAAAAGCCTGGTGTTACTGAACCAATATTTTGCAGATACCCCAAAGTGCATGCTTTTATGGAATGACGAAGAATTCCTAACTGGAGGCGCTACACCCGATAAGTTAAAGCAGGCACTTGCCTTTGGTAAAGCCAATGGAGCAACCATTGTTGGTCCAAGCTTTAAGGGTGAAATGAACGACTACTATAATCTGATGAAAAAATGGATGGTGAAAATGTATCATAAAGAAGGCTATTTGATCCATCCTTATACATTCGATACTAAGAAAGATGAAAAGGAATATGTCCCTTTATCAGATGGGCAATTCACTAACAGAACAGATTTGCTTTTAGATTACTATAAGCGCTCACATGAAACAGTAAATGCTATTTTAAACGAATTAGGATATGAATGAATTACTTGCAGAATTTATTGGAACTGGCCTTTTAATGCTTCTGGGAACAGGCATTAACGCAAACAATACACTATCCAAGGCGTATGCTCAAAATACCGGATGGGTTTTTATAACACTAGGTTGGGGACTGGCTGTTTTCGTGGGAGTTGCAGTTGCAGGTCCTTACAGTGGGGCGCATATCAATCCGGCTGTGTCCATAGGATTAGCAGTGGCTGGAAAATTTGCATGGTCCAAAGTTCCCGGTTTTGTACTGGCTCAGCTTGCGGGTGCTTTTACCGGTAGTTTTCTGGCCTGGCTTTCGTATTCTGCTCATTACAACGAAACAACCGACTCAGGAAGTATTTTAGGTACCTTTTCTACCGGACCGGCCATAAGCAATAAGCTTCAAAATGTGTTCAACGAGCTTATTGGAACCTTCGTTCTCGTGTTTGTGGTTCTTTATTTATCAGGAGCAAGTATTACCGCCAACAATCTTCCCGATGCCAAGATTGGTTTGGGCTCGTTAGGAGCCCTACCTGTAGCACTGCTTGTAGTGGTAATAGGAATGGCATTGGGTGGAACCACCGGCTATGCCATCAATCCGGCTCGTGACCTCAGCCCAAGAATTGTTCATGCACTTGTGCCTATCAAACATAAAGGTTCGAGTAACTGGCAGTATGCCTGGATACCAATAGTCGGACCCATTCTGGGGGCGATTATTGCAGCATTGGCATTTAATGCCATTTAAACACATTTATGGGGGATTTTACACGTGTAAAATCCTACTTTTCACGTGATTTTATTCGCCCATTTTCATGGTAGTATTATGTTGTCAAAACTCAACATAAACTATAACAACCATGAAACCGAAACAGTATGTAACGCCTATCACCCTGTTTATTGGGCTAGTCCTGCTTTGTGCTTCATTTACAACACGTGCCAAAACCGATAATCTGGCTGGTTTCCAGTTTGAGGAAGGTAAATACCAATCTTCATTTCGCTTTGAACTGGCCGGCAACCTTATCATTTTACCTGTAATTATTGAAGGGAAAAAGCTCAATTTGATTTTTGATACAGGCATGAACTCTATCATGATCTTTAATAAAAAGCATTTTGATAACTGGGGATCGCTCGAAAAACACCCGGTTAAATTCAGCGGCTTAGGAAAGGGAAGATATATTTCAGGTAAAAGATTAGATGGCATAAGCGTTAAAATGCCCAATATCAAAGGAAAGGGCCTCAGCATAGTAGTAACTCCCTGGATCAGGTTTCCTGATAAAAAAGAAGGTATACAAATAGACGGTGTTTTTGGATACCAGCTTCTGGCCAAATTTATTGTGCAAATTGACTACGGACGAAAACTGATTACACTCACAGACCCTGAGTACTTTACCAAACCTTTAATGGCTTCTCAACTTGATTTACAGATCACGAATACGAAACCCTATGTACAGTGCCCGGTTTCTGTGAATCAGAAAGAGTACCTGCTAAATCTATTAGTAGATACAGGCGCTGAAGCTGAGTTGTTAATCAATGCGCAAGCAATTGAAAAAAGAACAAACGATGGGTATGCCCACCCCATTGGACAAGGACTGGCAGGAACTTTAATGGGGTATAAAACGACCATAGATCGCCTTGCTTTGGGAGACAGGTACGAGACTACTCATGTTGAGGCGTTGTTGCCGACCTCCTACTCCTTTCCAAATGAGAGCAAAATGTTAATCAGAGATGGTACCATTGGTGGCGAAACCCTGAAAAGGTTCATCGTTACATTTGATTATTTCAATAACAAGCTCTATCTGGAAAACAGGTATACGTCTTCAGTAGTGAACGATAAAAAGCTTACTATTAAAAACTAGATCAGCGGAGCAAGTAAAGCTTGCCATAGCCGTTTTTAAAACCTTTATCGCCTGCCGAAGGGCGCAGATCCACTTTTTGCCCGTTGATTTCGAGTGTAACCTTGTATAAGTAAACACCATTGGCCAAAATGTCACCGTATTCATCCCTGCCATCCCAGGCATATTCCGTTTGGTTGTTACCAATATGAACAGGTCCTATTTCCTCTTGCGTGATAGTTCGTACTACCCTGCCGGAAACAGTAAAAATACGGATCATTATTCCATCAGGAATTTCATTGCCCGTGAGCGTAAAGACAAAACGCACACTGGTAGAAAACGGATTGGGGTACGGATAAAAATTTGTTACCGAAGCTTCATTTATTACTTCAAAATGGATCGAATACGGTTCCGCTCCTGCCTTATTACCACTTGCATCTTCCGCCTGAACGGTTAGTGTATACAAACCATCATCCAACTGACCCGGACTATAATTTATCTCAAAGGTCTTATCTTTTGAGGCAGGTGTCCATTTGCCAGCTAAACTAATGCGCTCTTGCGAGCAGGTTTCGCAAGGAGCCGTGAGGTACACATTAACGCCTGTGGTATCTGTTTTAAACAAAAGAGGATTCTTATCTAAAATCCTGATCTTGATGGCTGGGTTCGGAGATACGATATCCCCATCAAAAATATAGCGTCCGTCAAAAGACACATCCAGCAAGGGATTGGTGGCATCTTTGACAACCGAAATATAATCCGTTAAGGAAATGCTATTGTTTACATACAGTTGCTCCGGCTCAATCATATTATTCACATTTACCGAAAGATTATTTACCCCTACCCGTCCTGTTGTGTTGATGGGAATACTGAATCGGGTTGTATCGCCAGGTTGAGGAGCTAGTATTTTTATGGAACCAATAAGCGAAGTGCGGCTGGATTCATTGAAAAAAGTATAGTCAACTACAAGGGAATCCTGGAACAACTTATCGCTTGCGTTAAAAAATCCAAATTCTGTGGAAAGGGAATCACCTTCCTGTAATTCTACCTGAAGCTGATTGTTGTGACTATTACCTAAAAAAGTAAGAACACCCTCGGCAGCAGGTGTAAAGGTTACAATCCACTTTCTCAATTGAACTGGTGTTTTATCCACGTTGTCAGACACATTAAACTTTAGCTGAAGATATGGATATTGTGAGGCGTTCACATTGTTGAGACTAAATTGCTGAAGTTGAATGCCGGTGTATAAAGTAGCTTCTTCGCCTTCCAGTGTACGTCCAATAATGTCCACCCCAAACTGATCGTTTGCATCCGGGGCATCAGCAGAAAGAAAAAAATTGCTCCAGGAAAACGAAGGTCCCAAAAGAACGCTTGTCATAGTACCTGAGCCTTTTATTCCCATCACCTGTCCCTGATAAGATATTTCCTGCTCGTCACCTGGTGTTGCACTAAAAGGATCAGCTACCAATTCTACAAATGCATTGCCGGCTCCTGCCCCATTTTTACCATACAAAATGTATGGTTCGTTGGCTGCTTTTGCACCTATTACGGAAATGTCTGCACCTAAATCTTCGAGTTTAGCCAATGCGGAAGGTGGCAAATTATTGAAATCGAAAGAACCAATTGTAAAAACCAGCACATAATCATTTGTGTTTACTGCATCCAGCACTTCTTCAAGGGTTTTTCCACTTTCGGCAGCCTCCCCAACACTATTGATTACCTGAGGCGATCTCCCGCAAGTCCACGCGTCAACCTGACCACCGAATATTGGTGCATAAGGAGCCGATGTTTCGTTATCGAACGCTACAATAGCCAAACGGTTATTGGCACAGCTTTGATAGGTGGTTCCGAAAATAAAAGCCTGGCCATCAATTAATAACTCCACATCCTGATAGGTAAAAGTTGGATGATTAGCGCCAAATGTTTTGACTTCAATATCCAAAGGCGTTTCTTCAAACCTGAGAGGTTTTGAGGCGTTATTGAATTTAAGACCATCAAGAGAATTGTCCAGCAATTGATAATACGCAATCTGCGCCCATCCCTCATCTCCATCTTTTATATACGTAAAGGACGATTCGTCCCAAACATCAGCCTCACTTGGTTGCAAATTCGCATATTGCGTTCTCCAGTAAAAAGCTGTTGAATCAAGATCAGGTAATACAGGTTGCCACTGCGTGATCAATGAACTACTTGCCTCTCCTGTTTGCGCAAAACCACTGGGTGACTCAAACTGACGCGTTGAATCCAATTCGTACAAAATAGTACGTTCATCAGAAGGCTGCTGGCTAACCTGAGAGCTCAGAGTTACCGGTAAAGAACGAACAATGCTGTACTTTAAAGGATATATATTCAGAGATCCTGATATGGGCACCTTGTACTTAAAAATTGCTTCATTATTCGTTTCATTCAGTTCCGTAGTTTTATTACCCGGATCCAAAAGGATATCAAAAGTGTTTATACCTGCATTGTTTGCATAATTATTGTCAATAACATAGATCAATGTATCCAGGTATCGGGCAGGCGCAAAACGCATCGTATCGTAATCAATGATGGTGGTGTTATCCGGTAAAGTTCTGCGAACTGCTACTTCCAGGGAATCGTCTGTGAAGGCAGCAAAATTCCGTACGCCTAAATGGAGGGCAAAAGAATCAGCTTCTGCTGTTACTCCCAAGCTGGTAAGACCAACTGCCTCCACATTGGCATTCGAAATCTCATAATCCGGCAACTGCGTTCCAAATAATTTAACAGCAGGATCTCCATGCAATCCCATTTGCTGAATCTGAGTAATGTAATAATAATTAACGGCTCCCCCTAGTGATTCAGACATTTGCTTCCCTACCTCCTGCATGACCTCTCCAATTGATTTATCCATATAGCTCAGGTCGCCATATCCCAGAGAATAGAACAGATCTGTCCATACATTCAGAAAATTGCTATAGCCATAGGAAGAATGCGCAATAACATCTGTAGATCCTTTATCAGGTGTTAAAACCCAATCTTCACCAAAAATGTAGCTATCTCCATAAATGTTTCCGGCATTGCAGCCATTCATAACCACCAATGGGTATCTTCCTTTGTTATCGTACCCATTAACAGGGTCTGACACAAATCCAATGTCAATATCCGTAACATTGGGGGCTGAATGCCCGAAGAACGTTATTTGATTAAGGCCGTTGTTTACCTCTTCACTTACATTTATCACCTCCACCGGAGCAGCCGTTGTTTTGGATTGAGTAACAACCTCGCCTCCTAGATAGTGGCCTTCTGCGGTGTTCTTGTAGCCATTTACATACCCCCTGAAAGTAGATAGTTCCAATTCGTTATTCCCCCCACTTAAATGAAGTAGTCTCTTTCTCCACAAAGCATCAAACGGAGTTGATTCCTTTTCAATTACTTTATTAAGATAATCGATAACCTCCTGGGGAGTTGATGCTCCCAGCCTTCCTGTAGGAACTGCTGCCTGGTACAAAGCACCTCCAATACCGGCACTGAAGGCAAGGTCAGAACCTGGGTCCCCGGCTGTTGGCACAAGATCATAAAAAGTGAAATCCGTTTTTGGCCTGCGGTAAAAATTGTCTCTAACAAGTAATGCTTTACCAATCAAAAACAGGTAAGAAGGGCTGCCGTTATCGACCATATAATGGATAAAATGATAAATAGCCAATGGGGTTATTTCTCCATAGCTAAATTGATCGTACAACTGCTGAATATCAACAACCAGGGTATCAAACCCACCACCTGCCGTTGATGTTCGATAGCCTGCATATGCTCTTACGGCATCAGAAAAGCCAGCTGCCGGTTTCATTAAGGAGGAATGACTAATGATAAGGTAATTGGCGGAAGTATCCATAGTCCTGAATGAAACAGGCTCAATGGCAGGCTCAATTGGGGTTGTTCCGGTTACCCATAATTTGCGTGGAGCAGTGGCATTTTCAAAACCACATTTTACAATGTTAGGGTTTGACTCCGTATCCAGCACTCGTTTTACGTTGTAAGGATCGGTAACATCGTATGCCTTAGCATTGGCCGGTGTATTTACAATCTGAATGTTATCTCCACCACTCGATTTCACTTCCAAAAAGTACTTTTTCGACCCAATACCATTCATATCAAAATCCTGGGCGAATACTAATTTGGCATAAGAAACAGAAATATTGCTATTAATGGCATCGTCTCCATTGTCATTTACGGTAATTCGGATGGTTAAATCACCGGCCCCGGAAATAGCTGACCAATTGATGGGTTCCTCGATCAATAAGTTATTGTATTTCTCAAAAGTGTAGGTGTTAACTAAACTAAGAGAGCCGCTGGAAGGGCCTACTGAAACAGAAATCGCATGGCCCGTGTAATTCCTACCTACCAGCAAAAGCTGAAGCTTTGGCTGGGGCCCGGAAATAACCGTTTGGTCTATACCCGTAAGAACAATATCCTTCACAGGGTTCGTGTTTTCAATAATCCTGCTTCCTGTAAAGCCTTCACCAACATCAAAAGACGTAAGGCTGGTATAGTTGGAAAGAGTAGTTCCCAAAGAATACTCATTAGTAAACAATTCCAGTTGCTCATTTAAGTGATACGAATCGTTTGGCGGGCCTGTAAAAGGATTTGGAACGGTCATACGTTTGCCGGACGAACTCACCTGGTAATAGGTTAAAAAATAGGCTGTTGTATCTGAGTAAAGATTGTAATACGAATGCGGCTGTACACTCGATGGTTGATACAGTTCACTATCCAACGTACCATCGTTAGGCTGGCCATAAAACTCTATGAAGTCCGAAGAATCAAAAACGGCATCTCCTTCACCCTCAATGTAAATGGCTACTTCCTGCCCCCTGTGAAAAAGCTGAATGCGCCTGGGATCAACCGCATCTACAGGAAAGCCAGCAGCACTTAGTTGAGTGTAGGTCAGTTTATAAATTCCCTCTGAACCTGTTTTGATCTTAAAATATTCCTGGGTCGGATTTATCCATTCATTACCATAGACCTGGCTGAAAGCTTTGCCAATCAAAAAACCAAACAGTAGTATGGTAATTATCGCTCTTCTCATTCCTTCTTATCCAAACTTACCATTAATGAAAAAACGTGCGTGTAAACATCCTTGGTTTGTACACCTACCGAGTTTAATGCATAGTCCAGCGCAACACCATGATACGAGAACCCCAAACCAAACGTGGGTTCGGCAACCAGGTAGGTTGAGCTGTCAAAGTTCTTAAGCTCTTGAAAATTCTTAATACCTACCCGCAAATAAGCAATGGAAGCATAACTAACCTCCAGACCAGCAGTTGGTTCGGCAGAAATCAGAGAAGACTTAAGCAAAGTATTTCGTTTGCCATCAAATGTGATGGTAAAATCAAGGGTTGGCAAAAAGCCAAATTTCTTATATGTGAAGTATCGGCCAGCTCCCAGCACCAAACGCGGTAAAGCTACTTCCAACGTACTGGACGGAATTGTATTTCCTGTTTGACTGTACACTGCAATCAAAGAGTCGGAATTGTGTGTCCATGCAGTAAATGTGCCTGTAACATCCCTGAACATAGCTCCAAACTGCCATTCTTTAAGCTTGTATTGGGCACCCACATCCAGGCCAAACCCCCATGCTGATGCAAACTGGCCTGCCTTTCTATGAATGATCTTGAAGCTACCTCCCAGTTGCAAGCCACCCAGCAAAGGTATTTTTCGTGCATAGGAAGTAAAGAAAGCATAATCAGCTGCTGAGAAAAACCGAACATTGTCATAATTTATAGCTCCGCTGGCATCGTACAAAAAACGTGTGTCGGGGATGTCATCTATCCCGAAACGGATGAGCGAAAAACCAAGCGCACTCAACGTATCAAGTGGCATGTTGAAAGCCGCATAATCGTATTTGGCAATGCCCGAAAAGTATTCTGCATGCTGTAGAATACCACTGTAATCAGTTGTTTGCCGTAAAAGACCTGCCGGATTCCAATAACCTGCGGTTACATCATTTGCAATGGCTACATGGGCATTGCCAAGAGCAGCCGCTCTAGCTCCTACTCCAATGGCAAGGAACTCGTTCGCGTACTTCGGGGTGTTCACCTGAGCCATTCCTGATAAGCCCAAAAAGATGAAAAAAAATATACCGAAAGTTGCTTTACCCATACTATCCGTAAAAATAGGTTTTTCCGCCAAGCGTACTAATTATTTGTGCATATAAACTATGCCTTAATCTAAGCTGTTATGCCTTTTGTAACCTCAATCACCGGGGTAAAACCCCGCATATTTTTATCTTTATAGTATTAAACTCACGAATCATGAAAAAAAGCATACTAGCCTTGCTGGCATTTGTATTATTACTTGGTTGCGGAAAAAAAACATCGCTAACCGAAGAAGAGATAACAACCTATACCGAAAAAGGTAAAGCCATTTCGCAGGCTACCTTTATGGCACTTAGCACGCAGCTAAAACAAGCTATGCAAAGCGGTGGTGTTGAGCAAGCAGCTCAATTCTGCAATATTGTAGCCTTACCACTTACAGATAGCCTTTCCAGGCAGCAGAACGCTGTAATTAAACGAACCAGCCTGAAGCTAAGAAACCCTTTAAATGCACCGGACAGTATGGAGATTGTTATGCTCGAAATGTACGATATGATGTCGAAAATGCGCAATCCGGTATTGGTGCCTAAAATACTGGAAAAAAATGCTGATGAAATACAGTTCTTCGCTCCCATCCAGATCAAAAACGAAACCTGTTTGAAATGTCATGGTGTTTTGGGACAAACTATGAGTGAAGAAGACTATGCCTTTATTAAGCAGCATTACCCCAACGACCAGGCAACCGGCTATAAAATGGACGATGTGCGTGGAATGTGGAGCATTACATTGAAAAGATAAATTACAATCACTTATAATCTCGAAAAGTTACATAGCTTTAAGCTATGTCTAAACTATTTCTAACAACTCTACTTGCATTACTAATCACTTACAAAATATTTGGCCAGGCAGAAGTTAATGAAAGTATAATTACCCTTACTAAGGTATATGGAGTTGCAAAGTATTACAATAATGAAAAAGATGATGCTCACCTCGACAGGCTTTTACTTGAAATATTAAAGAAACTTAAAACTCCAAATTATGGTCATACTCAATTAAATAATGATATTGAAGTCCTTTTATCTGAACAGTTGCAACAAAATTCAAACCTTGAACAACCAATTCCTTTTAACCAGTTTTCAAATGATCATTTTAATGTTGCTAACTTTTCCTGGATTGATAGCACCAACCTGCTAACTAACAAAAACAAAGCCCTTCTTCAGGCTCTAATACATTCGCACAAAAAAGTTTCCAATTCTAATATAACCAAGAAGGAAAAGGCAATTTATATTCATCATGAAGAAACGAGTTTAGAATCAGTTTCGAAATCGGAAGAATATATTTTGGGTATTATTAAATTCTGGAACGTAATAAATTACTTTTTCCCTTACAAGAATTTAATGGATGAAAACTGGAACTCCATTTTGGAAAAAAATATTGACAAAATAAAATCAATAACTTCTGATGAGAATTATGCGAGGGTTCTTAACAAATTAGGCGCCTCTTTAAAGGATTCTCATGTAGACATAATAGATAGCCGAAGAGATGATTATGATGTTTCCAAGCTACCTTTTCAAATAATAAACGTGGGTGATAAAATGGTTGTTAAAAGTATTAATGACTCCATTTCAAATTTATATTCCATAAAAACCGGAGACATCATTCTTAAACTTGACGAAAAAGATTACGAGGAATTATGGGATGAGTTTAGTGAGCAAGTTTCGTTTTCTACAATCCAATCGGGAAAAGAATATTTTCAAACGTATCTGTGGCATAGATTCAATTATAAGAATATATCCATTTCAGTGACTTTCAAAAGTCAAACTAAAATCCACAATGAAGTTGTACAAACAATTAAACTAGATGAGTTTCTGAAATACCGTCCATGGGTAGAACAAAAAGGAGGTTTTAAGAGCATTAATATCAACATTGGATATATCAACTTTAGCAGTTTAAGTTATTCAGATTTGGGAAAAGCAATTCATGAATTGAAGAAGAAGGATTTTCTAATTATTGATTGCAGAGGTTACAATAGTGGTATAGTTGCCCTAAGATTTCTGAATTTTATCGGCAATACAAAAACCCCTTTTGCAAAAGCATACTTTCCGAATATCGAATATCCAGGAGTATTTAATAATCCAACACTTATTAAATACAACTTTCTCCCAAAACTTAGCGCTACCTATAAAGGACAATTACTAGTCCTAATAAATGCAAAAGCTATTTCTGCTATGGAATCAACCCTAATGGCTATAAAAACCAGAAGGCCAAACACAATATTCATTGGCACGGCAACTGCGGGTACAGATGGTATAAAAAATCTGGTTATTTTACCAGGCAATGTTAACGTATGGTTTACCGGCCTTGATTGGAGATACGCCAATGGAAAACAATTTCAAAGAATAGGCATCCAACCCAATGTTTTAATACAGCCATCAATTGATGATATAAAAAATAGTAAAGACCCTGTACTTGAAAAAGCAATTGAGTATGCGAACGCATCATCTCTAAATTAAATTTATCATATTACCCAAGTATAATAAGAAGTCGTCTATCAAAGTTGATCGAAATTTCTATTAATGGAGTCCCGGAAAAATATTCCAGGAATCTCCATTAACCTAACACTAACCTAAAATAGAATCCTGTACTGAGGAATGATGAACAAACCTAACTGGTATCGCTTATCAATAGTTTCCGTTTGAGGATTGTAGTACTCTTCAAATATGTTTTCCCTGTTGAACACGTTCTGAAAATCGATCAGGAATTCCTGAGAAACACGTTTCATATTCATCCTGTAGCCAATCTTAAAATCTGTTCTGAAATACGGATCATACTGTAATGAAAAGGCTTCCGAATCCACATAAACAACCTCTCCTGATGCGATGGAAGCATTCAGATCGATGGGGGTATGAAACCTGCCGCCCGAAAAAGTAAGCTTCACATCCGTTGTTAATACCCCTGACTTACCAAGATGAAACTCTGAACCCCCCAACAAGTTGACAATATACTTGTTATTGAAGGCGGTGTTTCTCCAAACTCCATCACTGCCCTGGTATTTCGACTCAAACAGCGAAGTAGTAAGCAGGAAGTAGTAGTTTCTGCTGAAATATTTTTCAAGGGTCAACTCAACCCCATAATTCTTACCAAATCCTTCGTTTACCATATTGGGTTTAACCTCAAACCCAAAGGATGAACCAGAGTTTAATATCGAGTAGGAACTTGAGATGCTTTCTATAGGAACCTCAAACAAGTGCTGGTAATATCCCTCTACCTTGAAGTGAAAATTTTCACCAAAAAGTTGATCTATACCTGCAGAAAAATGATGGCTCTTGGTAAACTCAATATCTGTATTATCAGATTCAGGATGGTCTCTGAATTCAAAATAATTCACTACCAATGGCTGTATTTGGCTGTGCAAACCATACCCTAAGCTAATATTAGTTGAAGGAGTAGCCTGGTACAGCATGCCAAATCGAGGCTCAATTACAGACTGCTGAGTAAGTTCCAAATTTTGAAAATGCACCCCTCCTACCATTCTCAACTTCTCGTTTAGCTTCCATTGGTACTGCCCGTAGGCTTGTGATAAAAGTGTACCACCGATAACATCGGTTGCCCTGAACCAGGAGTTTGTATTGGTAAAATATACACTGTCATGGTAATCAATAGTGTAATAGTTCAGATTCACTCCGAGCTCAAATTTGTTTTTGGCATTTATTTTAGATACCCATTTGGAGATAAAAGAATATTTTGTTTGCGCCTGATTACCATGAAAATCATCAATCTGCTCATTCACCGGATTATTTTGCAATGAATCGATCACCACATTGGAGTACTGGTAGCTCGCAGCCAGTGTTGTGGTTAAATAATTGTTGGGATTGAAATAATAGGTGTGTTTTAAACCTGTCACTCCTATTTTCGCGCTGTTCTCAAGATCTTCTGTTGAATACAAATTTCCCTGTCCATCCTTTTCTTCTACTGGCTCAAAATGAATGGTGCTTATACCTCCAATTCCAAAAAACTTAAAACTCCCCGCTTTTTCAGTGTTAAAATCAAGCGAAAAGGTCAAATCTTGGTACTGGGGCACGGCAGTACCTGTGCCAAAATCTACCCCAAGCGCTTTAAAAACTCCCAGTGTGGAATAGCGATAGTTAACCATAAACGAATTGGTTGACTTTTTAGAAAAAGGCCCTTCGGCACCTAACTCAAATCCATTGAATCCTATTTGCCCGGTGTACTCACGTGTAAATCCATTTCCCTTTTTTAGTTCCAGATCAAAAACGCCCGACA
The DNA here is from genome assembly GCA_020436165.1 of Cyclobacteriaceae bacterium. Taxonomy (GTDB): domain Bacteria; phylum Bacteroidota; class Bacteroidia; order Cytophagales; family Cyclobacteriaceae; genus JAKISE01. Next base: position 43,868 of record JAGQYI010000035.1, read on the forward strand.
CCGTGTTTCCATAAGAAGCCGGGAAAGCCGAAGTAATAAAATCGGAATTTGCCAGGTTATTATTGTTCAGAATACTTACAGGCCCTCCTGTTGATCCCAGGGTATTGTAATGGTTAGGGCTGGGAATGTCAACTCCATCCAATCGCCAAAGCAAACTAACCGGAGAATTACCCCTTATCACGATGTCGTTTCGTGAGTCGTCCGCATTGGAAACCCCTGCATAATTGCTCGCCATGCGGGCAATATCGTTTCGGGAACCTGCATACCGCCTTGTTTCCTCCACATCAAACGTACGAACGCTGGCAACGGCAGCCTCGTTGTTAATAACATCCTCTGTTTGATCGGCCGATATAACCACCTCATCCATAGTGGTAATGTCTTCTTCCAAAGCTACATGTAGCACAAGCTCTTTTCCAATTTCCAGCAATTGCTGGTTCAGGTAGGCATCCTTGTAACCCACAAAACTAAATTTAAGATCTACCCTGCCTACGGGCACTTTTTGAATGGCAAACTGGCCATCGATATCGGTTACAGCGCCCAAAATAGGATCGGAGCCTACCACCACCACAGTTACTCCAACCATATGATAATGAGAGTCGGCATCTTTTACTGTTCCTCGTATCGTTTGTGTCTGTGCAAATGCTGCGTGTAAGCTAGCAGTCATTAAGATAATGTACAATGTAATTGTTTTAAGCATTTTCATTTATTGGTTTGTCCGCTGCAATTCTACGGCTGTCTTAAAAGTGCTTACGAAAAATTGAAGACGAAGTGTTGAACTGGACGGATAAAGTGTTGAATTGGACGAAAAGTGACCAATGGGAAAGCGCAAGTGGTGAACGGGAAACCCTGGGTGGTTAGAAGTTGAAAGTTGAAAGTTGAACGCTGAAGGTGGGTTATGCGGATTGAAGGTGGTATTTTTCTACCAATTCCCTGGGGAAGTTTCTTGAAACCGGAACTTCAAATTCAAGGCCTTCCAATAAAAGCACAAGCGTACGGGCATTACCAGACACCTCTTTAATAAACGTTCGGTTAACAAGATACGATTTGTGGCACTGAAGGATGCTTTCGTCATTTTCAACTACTTCAAGCACATTTTTTAGCGTTATTCTCCAAAGTTTATTCTTAATCTCTGCCCCTTCTTTCCAGTAAACGGTAGCATAATTGCCACCTTCGGCCTTTACACAAATGAGCTGGCCACTGGAAACTATGGCTGCAGAACTTCCATCCATTGGTATTTCCAATGCAATATGATCGTCTTTGACTTGCTTACTTGATTGCTCAAAGGAATGCTCGAGGTCATGGGCCAACCTGCGATTCTTTGTAAATAACTGTTTTTCAATAATATAATTTATGATCAGGATGGGAAAAATTCCTACGGAAACGGTCATCCACACATTCTGTAAAAATCCAATTGGTCTTTCTTCCATTTGAAGTATATACATTCTATACATAAGCAAACCATACACCCAGTTAAAAATCGATACCAGAAACGTAATCCAGATCATTAGTAAAATATTCTTAAAAATATTCCAGTTCGATTCATCAAAAAGCCTTGGGAAAACGGCCGGAAGTACCTGAATGGAAAAATAAATGCACCAAAAAGTTATCAAGCCATAGGCCGAGAGATGCAACAAAGGGTATTCATCTAGTTGTTCAATACCGAAAGGTTTGAACGTGTAAAGAAACAAAGTGACAAAAACACCTGCTATAAAACTTATATAAACCGATTGCTTATACGATTGAACAAATGGGAAGGGTCGGGCTAACCAGTTTTTAACTTGAGTAAACATGTGCAGGTTTTGGTATCATTTTCAATTTGCCACTTCAATTTGAGAACAGGAGAAGCAATTCGGTTTGCCATTACTTCTCCCGGTTCAGAATGACTTCGTTACAAAGTTCTGAAATACTCTACAATTTCACGTGCCTGTTCCCTGGATAGCCCCTGGTTGGTCATTGGCACATTGTTGTATTCTTTCAGTAAGTTTTTGGCATACTCATTTTTCTCTAACATTTCCTGAGGGTTCAAAATCATATTCATTACCCACTCAGGAGACCTGCGGTTCAATACACCTTTTTGCGCAGGACCAATAAACTTAACGTCCGGTTTGTGGCAGGCGGTGCATTGCTGATTGTACAATTGCTCCCCTTTTTTTGCCATTTCCTCGTCAATGGTCGCTCCCAGATCCACCGATGTAACCGGGCCAATACCCTTGTCGGCCATAAAATCATCCGAAGCTGGAGCTTCTTCTTTTGCAACTTCGGTGGTTGTGGCTTCGGTTTCCGTAACCACTGCTTCTTCTTTTTGTTCTGAGCTTCCTCCACCTGAACACGCTGCAAACATGGACAGGCCTAGAACGCTTGCTAAAAATGCTACTTTTCTCATATCTGTTGACTTTTCTAATTTAAAACCTTAAAGGTAGCCGATAATCAGTGAATAGAAAATGGCAAATACCCATCTGCTTCCTAAAAAGATTCGTATTGAACTACTTTTTAAACCGTAATTTCAGGTACTTGATCTTCTCACCTGCATCGCTAAATAACTTCTCGTATTTGGTCTTTATTCCAAAATGCTCTGCCTTGAGCGGAGAAGTGTACAAATCCTTGGTGAATTCGAGGTCCAGTATATCGTCTCGTTCAGCAAGCACCTCCAGGGTGTACTCAAAAAGCCCGGTGTTATCCGTTTTAAAACGGAACCAGCCTTCGGGCCTGAGCACAGTTTTATACATTTCCATAAAACGGGGATTGGTCAGCCTGCGCCTGATATCCCGATCGCGGGGACGGGGGTCCGGGAATGTAAGCCAAATCTCGGCTACTTCGTTTGGTTCAAAGAAGTTAAGCAGGTCATGAATTTGCGTACGCAAGAAAGCCACATGCTCAAGGCCCAGCTCTATGGCCTGCCCGCTCCCTTTCCAGATGCGGTCGCCTTTAAGATCGATACCGATAAAATTGGACGCGCTGGAATGCTGGGCCAGCCCAACCGTATATTCGCCCCTGCCGCAAGCCAGCTCCAGAGTAATTGGATTATCGTTCTTAAACTGGATTTTATTCCAGTTTCCCTTTATGGTTTCGTAAAGAGGCTTGCCGGGCTCAAGTACATTACTTCTCTGTGCATTTTCCGCAAAACGTGCCAGTTTCTTTCGCATGCTTCTATAAGTCTTCTATTTCGGCAACCACAAAGGTACTTCCTCCAATAAATACAACATCCTGATTATCAGCGTTCGAGCGTGCAGCACGTATAGCTTCACCCACAGAAGCGTAAGACTCCCCTATCAATTTATAGGCAGCTGCTTTTTCCTTTAATTCGTTGGCCGGAAGCGCCCTGGGAATGTTGGCCGCACAAAAATAATACACTGCCGTTTTGGGAAGCAAGGTCAGCACCTCGTCAGCAGACTTGTCCTTTACCATACCCCACACAATGTGGAGTGTTTTGTAGGAAAGCCGTTGCAACTGCTCCACAATAAACCGAATTCCGTCCTGGTTGTGCCCGGTATCGCAAATAACGGTTGGCTTCTCTCCCAGCTGCTGCCATCGGCCCCTCAAACCTGTGTTTTCCATTACGTTTTCCAATCCGCTTCGGATTGCATCTTCCGATATCCTGAACCCCTTGAGCTTAGCAAGGGTTTGAAGCACGCCCGGCAGATTGTACCGTTGATAGGCACCTTGCAGATCGAGTTGAAGCCCTTCGTGAACGATTTCATTGTACCAGAATACGTTGAAGCGATCGGGACTCGCCTGCTCTAAACGGTACATATCCGAAGCAAAGGTTACAGAAGTTTGCTCTGCAGCCGCCTTTCGCTCAAATACTTTTGCTACTTCCGATTGCTTTTGGCTCACCACTACCGGTACCCCTTTTTTAATAATGCCTGCTTTTTCAAACGCTATTTTGGGGAGGGTATCTCCCAAAAGTGCCTGATGGTCCCATCCAATATTGGTAATTACCGAAACCTCAGGAGTAATAATGTTCGTTGAGTCCAGACGACCGCCCAGACCTACTTCCACAACGGCAATATCTACCTGCTGGTTGGCAAAATAGTCGAATGCCATAGCAACGGTTATTTCGAAAAACGAGGGTTCAATCTTCTCGATAACAGGCCGAATACGCTCTACAAAATCAACCACCGCTGCTTCTTCTATTGGTGCTCCGTTCACGCGAATACGCTCCGTAAACGATTTTAAATGAGGAGAGGTATATAGTCCCACTTTGTAACCCGCTTCCTGCAACACCGATGCCAGCATGTGCGAAACACTTCCTTTACCGTTAGTGCCTGCTACATGAATGGACTTGAATTTAGTATGAGGGTCTCCAATAGCCTTTACCAGCTCTATGGTATTTCCCAAATCCACCTTGTAGGCCACCGGCCCCAGGCGTTGGAACATGGGCAGCGCGCTGTATAGGTAATCAATGGTTTCCTGGTAGGTCATTGGAGTTACAAAATACGAATTACTGATTTAGAATTACGAGTTTAGAATTACGAGTTTAGATTTTTGTTTTGCTACTTACCAATTGCTAATTGTTCATTACTAATTGCTATTGTTTTCTGCAAAACAAATATCTTTTTAGCCGATTACGATAGCGAAAGCGAAAAATACATGCTGCAACTCAAACATTTCAGTAAATCCTATGGGAGCACGCCCATTTTAGATATCGATGACTTTCAATTGGAAAAAGGCCTTTACTGGCTCCAGGGGCCCAATGGAACAGGAAAATCCACCTTTTTTAAGTGCATCAGCGGTATTATTTCCTTTGAAGGAGATTGCGTGCTGGAGGAAACCAATAGCAAAAAACACCCGGTCGCCTACCGCAAAAAAATAAGCTATTGCGAGGCCGAGCCGGAGTTCCCCGATTTTCTTACGCAAAAAGACCTGATCGGTTTTTTGGCAAAAGCCCGAAACGCAACCCAACAGCAAATAGAACACCTGCAGGAGGTGTTGGGCACTGACGGCTATACCACCCAACCGGTTGGCACCTATTCTTCGGGAATGTTGAAAAAAACAGGCCTTTTGCTTGCCCTGCTGGGCACACCCAAACTCATTGTGCTGGACGAGCCCTTCACGGCCATTGACCACGGCTCGGTGGATAAGCTGGTGCAGTTGGTGGATGAATACCAACAAGCGTACGGCACCTCCTTTTTGGTGTCCTCACACATTGATTCGGGCCATTACCACCTGCCGTTCGATAAGGTGTATAAGATTGATAACAAAGCCATTATAGAAGCGTGACAAAACTGGTAAACCTGTTAGCGCGTTCGTTTGTTCGCACCTTCTACGAAGCCAATATTGGCTTTTTCCTGGTGATGTTCTACCTCGCGTTTGGTTTAATGCGCTCTACCGAGCACATTGCCATAGCCACGGCTATTGCAGGCAGCTGGTCGCTTACCTTACTTACATTGTTGCTATGGCTGGCCTACGGGTTCAAGACCAACGCTTTTGTTTTTAAACAGCTGCAAACCAAACGCTACCGCCTGCTACGCGACCTGGCTTTTTATCCCGATAACATGCAATGGGCAGCTTTACTGGCTGTGCATTTAATGGTGCTGGCACCTATCTGGGCCTATGGCGTGTTTATTGGCTATTTTGCGGTTTTGCAAACGCATTACCTGCATTTGCTGGCCCTCATTGGTTTTCTTACAGTACTAACCCTTGCCTCTTCCCTTGCAACCATTCAGCGGGTAAAGCACCCGGTACGCGAGGCCCAGCCGGGGCTCTGGTACCGATGGGTGAGCAAGCGATGGGCGTTGCCCCGGTTTTTATGGTACATACGCCACTCGTTTGTGCACGAGCCGCTTCCGGCTTTCTTTGCCAAACTGGGCGCGCTGCTTGTTCTTTCCGGCACCTTTTACCTCTACCGCTCGGATACCTACGACTGGCGCCTTCTGGCCGTGGGTACCCTGTTTGCCTTTGCCTTCAATACCATGCTGGTGTACGGCCATTACGACTTCAACCGGCAAAACGATTGGACCTTGCAGATGCCCCTTCGCAGGTCGGCTGTTTTTCTTACCACGCTTGCTACCTGGAGCACCCTGTTTGTTCCTGAAATGGTGGTTATTGCCTACAATTCAGCCTCCAGCATTTCGTTAGGTACCCTTCTTAACCTTTGCTTGTTTTTGGTGGCACTGGCCATTTTCTGGATGGGCATGCTAACCCGGTATGCACTCAACAGGGAGGACTATGGCAAGCGGAGCTTTTACCTGGTACTGGTAGTGGTGGTGGTACTTATGTATGCGGTTCCGCTGTTGGTTACCAATAGCTTGCTTATTGCGCTGGGAGGTTGGGGCATGTCTGGTATATACCTACTAAAAACAAATTCGTAATGTCATCCCTATGCAGGTCCGGAGGACTCCTATGGAGCAGGGATTTCTTCGACTTTAGCAGATTCCTGCCTTTCTGCCCGCCCGGAAGGCATGGGGATAACGGAATAAAATAGAGGAAACTTATTTCAATAATTTCTTATTTTTATGCAAATTGTAGTTTTAAACATTGTTAACCATAAGTATCATTCACAGATTGAAAGGCAGCATTAAAAAATGAAAAACGTAGCTAAAATCAACATTCTACTTATTTGGATGATTTTTTCTTCATGTCAAAATGAAAGTAATGACAGTGGATACAATTCCAAAACTTTTTATGATGATTCAGGAAATTTAAGTTATCAGACACTTACAAACGATAGTGACTCATTAATTCTCTTTTATTTTCCTAATAAGATTATCAAAGAGATAAAATACTACTTACAAGACACTATTGTTTATTATAAAAAATTTAATGCTTCAGGAGACATTTTAGATTCGGTAATTAAACCCAGGTTTGAAATCAAAAAAGATGAATTAGTTATTAGTTTAAGGTATTTATATTACGATAAATCCTGTGTTGGTGTAATGTTTGGAGATAGTTCTCAGTCGAAAACGCTTGAAGAAATTACCCTTTCAAAACCAATGATAAAATCCATTTCAATCCCCATATCGGAGTTACCAAAATATAATAGTAATAAAGTAAAGGGTCGCGTTATAGAATTGTATCCTCCGTCAGCCGTTTTAGGCTTTTATGATTTTGATATTGATTTGAATAAAGTTAAGGTTACAAATTGACAAAAAATTTATATTACTCTATCGATGCAATGACTAGAATTTAGTAAAACAAATACTTGTCACCCAAAAAGCCTGAGATTCTGAAACAAGTTCAGAATGACGGAATAAAATAGAGAAAACTTATTTCAATAATTTCTTATTTTTGTACAAATACAAATGTTTATAATTGTTTGTAAGTATTTACAACAGTTAGTGCCGTTTATACACTAGTTATGCCTCATAATGCATTCATGAAGATTTTCAGCAGAAAAGAGAGATGGAAGAATTACAGTGGAAACGTCAACATAGTTGATGATATCTCGACCTCTGATATCCCTAGAATTTTTAATGAGAAGCACCTTCATTCTCTACAATTCTATGAATTTAAGAACCCAAATGAAAAGACTTGGGAAACCTTGAATGAGTTTTTCAAGCTTCACCCTGAAATTGGGATGAGAATTCTTTGGTATGATGAAAACGACTTTTCATTCTTCAACAAGATCCCCAACATCAGGAGCATTACAATAGCATCATTTCTATCAAAAGATTTCTCACCATTTGGGCAAAATAGAGACCTGAAGTATTTCGGAATAGAGGAAACCAAGTCTATAGCAACAGATATCTCGTTCATTGAAAACTTCCAACAATTGGAATCCTTGTATGTCGATGGAATGAAAAAGGGAATCGAAAGCGTTCGACATCTTAAAAAAATCAATAAACTAACACTTAGAGGTATCAAGAAAGAAAACCTAGACTTCCTTGATGGGCTAAGTGAGCTAGGTGAGTTGAATCTTCTATTCGGAAGCTATAAAAACCTTGAATCACTGACGAAGATTCAATCTTTGAAATCTATTGAATTCAGTAGAGTTCGGCAGATCCCCAGCTTCGATTTCCTGAACTCCCTTTCTAACTTAGAAATTCTTGAATTTGAAGGAATGTCTAAACTTGAAGGTATTCCACGTTTAGACAAACTTGAAAACCTAAAAAGACTGCATGTGCACAATAATGTTAGAATCAAAGATTTTCAAGAGGTCAATAGAATACCGAATTTGAAGGTGTTCCAAATCTCCTTTGCTGAAAATTCAAAGGTCTCTGAACGCAAGAATTTAATTGATCAAGCGGTTGACATTGTTCTTAACTCTTCAAGCATTGAGTACACTAACATCATGCATTGGACTGATGAGAACATCACTAAACAACTTGAAGAAAAAGGAATCAAGAAATGGGAATGGAATCAAGCGGTCTAATAAGAGGCATAACAGGCGCTAAGCCCAATCAGCTTACTTAGTTACTTGCAAAGGGTATTTGGATAAGATACTTTTGAGATATTTAAAAGCTAAGCCGACTGTGCTTAGCTAGACGTTCAGAGCAAGTTGCTACGGTCCGTCTTTGGCGGGTTCAGCAGTTTGTTAGTATCACTCTTTCAAGTTCCCATACAAATTAAGTACTGCACCTCGTACGGGCGCGGCTTTGTCCGAGCAAAGCCATAAAATGTTTTCGGCAATGGCCTCCGGGGTCACCCAATCCGAAAAGTCGGCATCGGGCATCGAGCGTCTGTTGGCCTGCGTATCAATAATGCCGGGCACCACGGCATGGGTTACCACCTTGCCGGAGTTACCGGTGGCATTCAGCAGTTTGGCCAGTTCCAGTACCAACAATTTAGACAGTGCATAAGCCACCGAAGCCTTTCCGTCTTTGGCACTTTGTGCCGGTTTGCTTCCTACCACCACCAGGCGTCCCCCCTCCTTCTGTTGCTTCATTTTTTTATACAAGGGCCGGGCACAGTGGTAGGCCGTAAAAAAGTTGAGATCGAACATCTTTTGCAACTGCTCGTGTTCGGTCTTTTCAATTCCGCCCATGGCAAAACCTCCCACCAACAGCAGTGCACAATCGATCGTTTCCTCAGCTATCTTGTCGAAAAAGGCATTCGTGTCCTCCTCATTGGTGAGGTCCACCTGCTCCACCTCCACCTTTCCATGCACATCGTACCCCAGCAGTTTGCCGGGCGAAACGGTAGCAATTACCGCATAGCCACTGTTTAAAAATGCATTTACGCACGCCTGGCCCAGGTTACCCGAAGCGCCAGTTATCAGTACTGTCTTTTTCATTCAATAAAATCTTTAAGTTATTACTAAACTAGTGAAAAGAAAACGCATGTTCCAGCGCCATTATGCAAAGAAAAAAACGTCACTCTCCATAGGTCAATTTGACTCCTTCGGAGAGCACTATGGACTGAGCGATATGTAATAAGCGTAAAGTCTTTAAAAAGGAGATTCTGAACCGTTTATGAGCGGTTCAGAATCTCATTACCAATTACTTAATCTCTCCCATCAATGTCTCCACTGCTTTTTTCAGCTGCTCGTCCTCTCCTTTGGCTTTGCTGTCAGGGGCATTGTCCAGCACAATGTCGGGTACGGCAGGGATATTCTCCATGCTCTTGCCGGTTGCCAGCACGTACCAGGCCCGGAAAGGCAATCGCACATACGAACCATCGATCAGGCCCTGCCCTCCTGTTGAGATAACTGCTCCAAACGTAGGCGTACCTACCAGCTTGCCTCTGTTCAATGTTTTGAATGCATGTGAGAATATCTCCGCGTTGGAATAGCTGTTCTCGTTACACATGGCAATAGCCGGTTTGGTCCAGGCGGCCAGTGGCAAGCGCTCACCATAAGGGTAATATTGCCTGAATTCCTTGTTGTGTTTGGCCAGATCGTCTGTAGCGCCACGTGGTATGGTGTACGCATGCTGACGCACATCCAGCACCGCCATCAGGTAGTCGGTTGTCCAGCCACCTCCGTTGTAACGCACGTCAATCACCAGCCCTTTCTTTCCTTGTCCCGAAGCGGTGAGCTCGCGCTCAAACTCTTCAAAGCTGGTCCAGTTCATTCCTTGTATGTGAATGTAGCCCAGTTGGCCATTGGAATACTTGTCCACAAGTGCCCTGCGGTCTTCCACCCATTCCTCGTACAAAAGATTGCGCAGGCTGTTGGTGGGTCGAATAACCACTTCACGGGTGCTACCCGAAGGGCTTTTCACTTCAAGGATAACTTTTTCGCCTGCTTTGTTCACCAATGGGGCGTACATATTATCGGTCGCACTCACTTTATCACCATTAATAGACGTGATCATATCTCCCACAACAAGGTTGCTGTTTTCCCTATCGGCCGGGCCGTTGGGCACTACCCTGGTTATCTTAACTCCATCCTTTTGCGGAGCAATATCTACTCCCAAAAAGCCGGTTCGCTCATTTTGCGTTTCCTGCCTGTCAGAGCCGTACAAACCCATGTGGCTGGCATTCAGCTGGCCAAGCATAAGGTTGAACACATATTGAAAATCGGTTTCGGTAGAGGCTGAGATAGCCCAGTCCTTGTATTTTTTCTTTAGCAGATCAAAGTTTTGGCCATGGAAACCGGGATCGTAAAAACCGGCATCCAGGGTACGCCATGCCTCTTCAAAAATCTGCGTTCGCTCCAGGGTATGGTTCACATCCATTTTAGCCATAAACGGTCTTGCTTCGGGCTTACCCTTGTCTGCATCCACTACAGAAAGTTTTCCTCTTTTTACATAGTAAAGCGATTTGCCATCGGGAGACAACCGAACACCGGAGGGCTCCGTATTGCCAGATGTAAGCTCCTTGGGCTTGGTGCCGTCCCACTTGATCTTGTACAGATCGCGGTCGGCCTTGTAAGAAGAACGACCAGGACGATTGGTTACATAGAAAAAGTACTCCCCATCATCTGAGATATTCACGTCCGATTCGTTGCCCGGAAGCGAAGTTACCTGAGATAGGCGCTGGTAAATTTTGTCAAAATCGATCTGCACATCGGGTACCTTTTTATCTTTATCCTTACCCTTTCCATTATCTTTTTTAGGCTCGTCCTGTTCGTCCCAATCCTGCTTGGTCTTTTCCCAGTCGCTTTTCTTCAGCCATACAAACCAAACGTCTGCATCGCCATTGTTGCGCTGCGAAAGGAAGCCAAGCTTAGACCCATCTTTGCTCCAGAAAGGATCGTAATCGTTTTTAGGATGCATGGTTACATTTACCGGAGGTTTGCTGTTGTCAGCGGCATGAATGTACACCTCTTCGTTAAAATCCAGGTCATCCAGTGAGTAGGCCAGCCATTTGGAGTCAGGGCTCCACGATACACCCGAAGGAGTAGCCCAGCCATCCAGCAAGGTTACAGCCTTGGATAGTTTGCCGTCCTTATCAATGGAACTTACCACCAGTTTACCCCTTCCTACACGATACGCCACCTTTTCTCCATCAGGAGAAACTACAGGATTGTGAATATCTTCTTTGTCAGAAAATATTTTTTTACGCTCAATTTTTAGCGTTTTGAAAATACTGGTCTCGCTGGGATCAGAAGACCTTGCCATAAACAGATCGAATTTTCCATCCCTGTCCGAAGTAAACAAAACAGTGGAGTCATTTAACCATGCGCCATCCTCATCCCGATACGGGTTATCCGTTACCTGGTTCGTTCTCGATTTCTCTTTATCGTTTTCGGAAACGAATAGCTCGCCTCTTACTTCCAGTAAAATAAGCTTTCCGTTGGGTGAAACGGCATAATCACTTAAATGATCGGAGTAGGTTTTGTGTTCAATGGGGTCGAATCGATAATCAGCTCCCAGGTCTACTTTTAACTCTTTGGGAGCGCCACCGCTCACAGGAAGTGTGTAGAGCTTGTTGAATTGCTCAAAAGCAATGACTCCTCCATTCACATCCATACTCATTACTCCGTAATCCTTGAACTGGGTAAGTGGCTGAGGTGCGCCTGTGGCTTTGCCATCCGCAGTTATTCCCACTTTAAAAAGGTTGTATTTACCCGGGCTGGCACTTATATACACCAACGTGTTATCATCGGCCCATTTTGGGTTCATGTCAGGGCCATCGTAGGTGGTTATTTGGTTGTATTGGTCCGTCTTAGAATCCCATATCCAGATATCGCGGTTCGCGGAGCCATGATAAGCCTCGCGGGCTGTTCGGGCCCATCCTCTGGCAAAAGCCACCAATCTCCCGTTGGGAGAAGGAATGGGTTCAAAACCCAGGCTTGTAAATGCACGCACAGGCGTACCTCCATCAGCAGAAACGCTCATCAGTTCGGAGTCTCTTTCAATCTGCTTAAACGCTCGTGAAGACTCAAACAGCAGTCCGTAGGCATCTGACCAGGACGAAACATTATCGGAATTGGAATAATAGGTAATGCGCCTTGGCATGCTGCCATTCGCATCGATCACGAATATGTCGTTGTTGCCAAAACGATCGCTTGAAAAGGCTATCTGTTTGCCATCCGGGCTCCAAACCGGTGAGGCATCGTACGCCTGGTGTATGGTTAGCCTTCTGGCCGAACCGCCTGCCAAGGGCATCGTCCAGATATCGCCCTGGTACACAAAAGCAAGGGTTTTGCCATCGGGACTTACTGCGGGGTTTCGCAAAAAAGGCGTTTGCGCAAAAGCTGAGGTTACGACAACTGAAACAAAAAATAGGTATCCTAAAAGTTTAAGTTTATGTAGCATGATGTCAGATATTGTTAGATAATTGAAAGATACCCAAAAGGCAGGATATTTCACACCCTGTTGATGCAGGTGCTGGTATTATTATATGAGTGGTGATCCTGAATTATGACAATTCATTTTAGATAAGAGCATAAAAGACAAATGGTATGGATAAGTCGTTGTTTTCTACCAATATAAATCGATAAATAGCCGAGCGATTGACTTTAAAAAGGTGTATTTTTAAAAGGTGAAACAACGAATTTATATAGATACATCAGTTTTTGGTGGATTCTTTGATAAGGAGTTCGCTGAGCATACTATTCCGCTTTTTGAAAGGATAAAGAACAACGAGTTTACTTTGCTTTACTCAAAAGTTACTGAGGATGAGCTCGAAAATGCACCAAAAAAAGTCAAAGAATTAGTGAGAGGCCTAAGTGCTGAAGACACAGAATTTCTAGAAATTACAGAGGAATCTATTGACCTTGCAAATGAGTACATTGCAGAAAAGGTTGTTGGTCAAACAAGTTTGGCCGATTGCCTGCATATCGCTTTGGCTACTATCAATCTTGCAGATTTTTTAGTAAGCTGGAATTTTAAGCACATCGTAAACATTCAAAGGATAAGAGGATACAATTCAATTAATATTAAAAACGGATATAGACAATTAGAAATTCGTTCGCCAAGAGAATTCGAAAACTATGAAGACAATTGAAAAAACTTTTGATGCTGTAAAGTATATGCGTCAGCAAAGAGACAAATTAAGCAAGAAGTTATCCCAAATGACCAAAGAAGAAATTTTGGAATACTTTAAGCATAAGTCAAAAACAGAGGTAAAACCCAGTTCATAATTTTGCCTATCAAACCTTTAGTGTGCTTAGGAACCCTTACTTTGATTTAACTCTAAAAGTAATAGTACCTGTAGCAGAAGGAGTTACTGTAGTTCCAGATAAAGGTGAAAATGTAATCTTACGTACAGCTTCTTTATATTCGTTTACAACTATTGGATTAATAGTTGTTCCTGGTTCTGTAGTTACCGATTGTACTATACCCTTACCATCAATCACAACTCTTAAAACTATTGTTCCACTTTCATTTGATTTTTCATCTACTATTGGCTCACTATTCCATTTCCATCCACCCATATCTAAGGTTGTTCCCCCTCCTCCTCCGGCATTGCCGTACAGCGCACGCGAGTCTACCGTACCATCTTTATCTCCCTGATCGCCCACAGCGCCCGTTTTATCTCCCTGGTTGGCATTTTGCGCTTCCTTGGCATCGCCATCTTTACCACCGGAACCCGTTTTATTATTGGGATACAATACAGGCGGTAATTTAGGTGCTTCCTCCTTCACTTCCTCCTCTTTTTTCTCAACCGGTTCTTCAACCTTCTTTTCAGGTTTTTCTTCCACCACATCGGGCGATTCCTGCTCTGTGGTAATTGGCGTTGGCTGTTCTACGGGTGTATTCACCACCTTGGGCTGCTCAGTTACTTCCTCCTCTACCGGTTCGTCCTTTCCATCCGGCTGAGCTTCTTCCTGGCTTTCTGTTTGAGCAGGATTAGTATTGGGTTCGGGCTGTATATCTCCGCTTCCGGCCTCATCCAATCCAAAATTCAGTTCAATGCCGTATTCCGGCAGTGGCGGGTCCGGAGCTCGCCAGGCAACCATAAAAAGGAAAAGAAGCAAAATAGCTACATGAGAGCCGATAGATACAATCGCTCCTATTTGCTTATTCTTCTTTTCCTTTTGTGCTTCCGACATTACTTTCCGGGTTTGGTTGCCAGCGAAACCTTCGCATTCAACGAAGCAGCTATTCCAGCTACCTTTACCAGGTATTCCGTAGGAACAGACTTGTCCACATGCAATGTTACAATGGCATCGCTTCCACTTATCTCTCTTGCCAGTTCACGTTCCAGGTTCGATTCAGATACCCTCTTGTTATTTATAAAATACTTTAAATCCTTGGTAATGGTTACAGAAGTTTTCTGTAGCACGATCTTAGACTTTTTTGCCGTGGGCAGGTTAACGGGTAAACCAGAAGGTGTGATAAAGGAACTGGTAAGCATAAAAAAGATCAATAACAGGAAGATCACATCCGTCATAGACGACAAACTAAAGCTTGTATCTATTTTATGTTTCGATTCCAGTGCCATTTATTTAGGTTCTTGTAGCAGGTCTATAAATTCAATGGAAGAGTACTCCATGGCATGCACTGCTTTTTGCAGGCGCGTAACCAGGTAATTATACCCCAGGTAGGCAATAATGCCTACTACCAGACCGGCAGCAGTAGTTACCATAGCTTCGTAAATACCTGCTGAAAGCAGCTTAGGGCTTACCGCACCTTCTTCCTGGGCAATGGAAATAAATGCCTGTATCATACCGGTAACGGTACCTAAAAAACCGAGCATGGGCGCAGCTCCTGAAACAGTTGCCAGAAGAGGTAAATTGCGTTCCAGTTTGTACAATTCAATCTTACCCACATTTTCCACAGAAACTTCTATGTTCTTTAATGGGTGCCCAATACGATTCAATCCTTTTTCGATCATTCGGGCCACAGGAGTATCCACTTCAGCACAAGCAAGCTTAGCACCGTTTAAATCGCCATTGGCTACAAGTGTCTTTACCTTGTTCATGAACCCATCGGGTGTTTTAAGGGCTTGTTTTAAAGTGCGCATGCGTTCTACAAACACATAAACCGCCAATAGCGACAAAAGCACTATCGGGATCATCATAATTCCGCCCTTAAACAAAAGGTCGATTACCTGAACCGACCCTGTTGCGTCAGATGCAGCGGCTAGTGTATCCGCTGCACCTGTTGTAGTTATTTGACCTAAAATCATCTCAATATTTCAATATCCAGTTTCCTTTTGGTTTAACACCTTCGGGCATGGCACCGGAAAGAGCTCTCTGAGCTTCTTCCATGGTATCGTAACCTCCAATGGCAACGCGCTGTAGTTTCTTTTTAGAATACGGAGGTATCAAGAAACTTGGAGTTCCGTTTTTGGCCAGCATATTACCATAGTCTTTTGCAAGATCGCCATCTACAAAGCTGTTTACCACAATGTAGTAACGACCTGTACGTTCTGTTATTGTTTGTACACCGGCTTTTGCTTTGGCTTCTGCTTCGGCTGCCAAACGTGCAGCTTCTGCTGCCAAGGCAGCCAACTGCTGTTTTTTCAACGCTTCAGCTTCGGCTTCTGCGGCTTTTTGTTTATCAATCAGTTCCTGCTTCATTCTGGCTTCTTCGGCCAGTTTATCCTGCTTTGGTTTGTAAAAGCCGAAATACCATATACCTGCAGCAATCACAAGTATGATTAAAATACCAATCAGTATTTTGGGGCCATTCGAACTGGTTTCTTCCATTTGGTAGCGTAACTGAGGCTCTTCCCTGCGTTCTTCAAATGAGCTTTCAGACTCTTCATCTGAAACATATCCCATTTCACTCTCCTCCATTTCCTCCTCAGTGTGTTCGTTTTCTTCCGAAGTTTCGGTTGTCCCTTCTTCCTCCTCCTGAGCCTCAGGCTCATTTTCATCATCATCTAATGCCTTGTAGTCCAGATCTGGCAAGCCAAAACTATCATCTGCATCATTAGCATCATCTTGTCCCTTTGGGTTCAACTCATCATCCTTTGGATCCTTATCTTCCATTGTTTTTTGGGTTAATGGTTACTTATATAAAAATAAAAGTAGCAAAACTATGTTGAATAGTAAAACACCTGAACCAAAGGAATTTGTATTCCTTATTAAAAAGTAAACCTGATACCACCTAAAACCTGGAATCCTTTGGAGGGATACATGTAATAGTACTGGTATTGATTACCAATAATATTCTCCATTTTAACAAACAGAGAAACCATACTATTGATCTTGTATTCTGCCCCTAAATTCAAGTCGAAAATTGGATTGAGCGTAACGGTTGTAGTTGAAGAAACAGTTGCCTCACGAGCTTCCAAACCATCAACATATGTTAGCCCTAACGTAATCTTCAGTTTGTCTTCAAGGCTAAATTGAGCCTTTAGCCCACTTTCCACTTTTGGAAGATGCAAGGGTGTGGCATTGTTATCAAAACTGTACAAATAATAATTACCAAAAAGCCGTAAGGATAAATTCTTGCTCGTGGAGAAATCCAAACGTGCTGAAAGTGTATGAATTAAATTGTTCCCGGTTCCGTAAATTATATCAAAGGTTGACGGATTTGCCTCGTTGGCAAATTGCCCGATTTGCTTATACAAAGAAGCATCGTACCCCAGCTTATAGGTTAGCTTCGGAATCAGTCTTCCTTCTGCATTCATAAAAAAATCAATGGGTTTAACGTCATTATTTACAACCGTATTTACACTCAGATAAGGATTTTCTTCAAATCTCATTCGGGCAGAATACCACTTTACATCGCCTGTGAGACCAGCAGAGAATACATGGCCATTATCGGTTTTGTACCTGGCAACTACGTGCGGAGTAATGTAAAACTTGTTGTTAAAGGAATTAATTGAATCTTTTGTTCCGAATACACCAAGCCCCAACTCAAATTCCAGCGGTGACATGCTATAGGTAACAACCGGCTTGATCTTGTAGTATAATCGATTGGTAGTCAATGAAAAGTATTCTTTTTCCTGCTTTGAGGTATGCAGTTCACCATCCACTTTAACCCCAAGATCATCGGACAAACGATAAGAGGAAGAAACTCCCACATAAAAATCGTTTTCTTTCCAGGTCTGATCTTTTGCACTGAAAGATTCCAGCCCGGTTTTCAAGCTGTAACTGAAATCTTCGTTTTTATCATTATCTGCAAGGCTTGCTCCCAAAGAAAAGTTCGAGAGCCGCTGACGTATATCAGATGCTTCAGGAATGGGAAGTGAAAAATCACTTTCATACCCATACAAATGATAGGTATTCCATTGGCCACCTACATGCCCACCCACTGTAGCCTTGTTAAGAAATAACTTACCATCTACAAAGGCATCATTCAGGCTTAGCCCCGAGTTGTCTTTATCAACAGGGCCATTTTTGGAAGAAAAATGCCTGAAATGTGCAGCAAGAGCATATTCATCACTTCTTTTGGTGGCCACATCGGCTTGCAGATAAGGAGAAATATAGCTTCCGTAACCCACTTTAAAAGTGCCCCAATAGGTTTTTTGAAGAGGCTCTTCCTTCATGGTCCTGGGTCTTAGCTTTACAGGTATTTTGGGGATTGTCAGTTTCAAATCTACAGGAACCGAAACCACAGCAGTAGTATCGCGTTGAGGCAGATCAACCGTAATAGCTTCAAAGCGCCTTGAAATAACCGGTAGTGTTATCTGCTTGTCCTTTTCGATCACCACTTCTTCGTCTTTAATCGCTCCTTTTGGGTTTTCCCAATCTGCCTGAGCCAATCCAACTAACGGAAATGCCAACCCGATGAACAATACTAATTTATTCATGAGCCACTGTATCTTTAACTTCAACATGCAATGTGTCAATCACATTTTTCTCGTTTTCTTCTTTCTTAATCAACCAATCCAGTCGATTCTTTGCTTTGGACCTTGTCAAGTCTGAGGTGGTATTATCAATTATTGACTGAAGCGTAGCTTTTGCCTGAAAATACTCTCCTTTTCCAATAAAGTTGTCTGCAACCAGCAGGAAGGCTTTGTCCAGCCACTCTGAGTAGTTCGCATACTTCTCAGCTACTTTATAAAGTTCTTCGTTTGAGGCATCGTATTGTTTCTGAAGATTCTTTATTTCTCCTAACATATACTGTGCTTCTGCACCATTTTCATCTTGTGTAAGCTGAGTGGTTTTTATGAACAGGGTATCCGCCTTGTCATAATCGCCTTTTGCAAACCACGCTTTTGCTTTGAACATAGTGGCCGCCACAACAAACTCATTTCGGATACCATCGGCACCTAAAAGATTGTCCGCAAAATAAAGAGCAGAGTCATAGGAAGAATTGAAGTAATGCGACTTCATTAATCCCATTAAAGCTCGGTATTGCTGGTTTTTGCTGATGGCATTATTGCTGAGCTTATGGTAATAGGCAATAGCCTTACTGTAGTTCAAATTGGCATATTCAAGGTCAGCAATGCGTTCATACACTCTATCCATAAGGTCATAGGTGCCTTCGTTTGCAATAGCATAATAAAGCTTGAGCGCCTCAGCATTCTTTTGCTGTCTGTAAAGCGATTCCGCCAGGATATACTTTCCTTCTGATACGCGCGGATCATCAGGATGGTTACTGATAAAACTTTTAAGTCCTTCCTCCGCTTTGGTATATAAGCCTTCATTGAAATATCCCTTCAAGGCATCAAACTCTACTCCCTCCAATCCTTTCACATCCGGGTTGGCATCTTTGAATTCGCGCAATGTCTTATTGAAATCGGTGGAGCGGCCATCCATTGCATACGCTTGCTGCAAGCCCAGCAGCACATTATTTACACTTGGGTGAGTCGGATAGCTTTTCAGGAAGAGTTCGTAATCTGCAATGGTCCTTGCATATTCTCTTTTATTGAAATTACTCAAGGCTCTCTTTTCCAGCGCATATGGCACATATTTACTTCTTGGTTTATCCGCAATCAATCGCGAAAATGCCGTAATTGCATTGCCGTATTCGCCCTGTTCCAGATACACGCTTCCTTTTTCAAAAAGAGCATCGTCCCAATAGGGCGAAGAAGGATAAACAGAGATCACCCTGTCAAGATTGGCAACAGCATCCTGGTACTTGCTCAGCAAGTGAAGAATTACCCCAACCTGATAGTAGGCATAGTCTTTTTCCTTAATAATCCCATTGATAGCCTGACGGTAGTGATCCAACGCTGCGGTATAATTCTTTTCAACATATTCGCAATCCGCCAATCGAACCAATGCATTACCATAATTGGGATTATCCTCGTTTGTCGTATTTATGAAAGAACTAAACTGGGTCTTGGCTTCTTCGTACTTTTTTTGGTTGTAAAGACAATATCCAAGCCCAAAACGCGCCATTAGGTATTCCCTCGAAACTTTGCCGAGGCTACTGCGCAATACTTCCCGATAATGAGGTTCTGCCTCATCAAAACGCCTTCCCAACGAATATGCTTCAGCAATATACAAATGGGCTTTGGCCTGTAAATCTTTATCAATGGCATTATCAATCGACTTTGTAAAGTTTTCGACCGCCTTTCTGAACTGGCGATCGTTATACTCTTCCACTCCCAAATAAAAAGTAGCTTTCTGATAAGCAGTTTTAACCCTGTTGTTTTTTTGAGGGAGATTTTCCATGTAAGAAATGGCCGTTGCATAATCGCTTGTCTCAATAAAAGCATTGGCCAACAACTCTCCTGCTTCTTCTGTATGAGAAGATGAGGGATATTTTTTAAGGAAGCCCTGCAAGCTTTCTATACTTTGAGTAGTTCTGCCCAGTGTGTAGGCAAGCTGCGAGGCTAGAAAGTGAGATTCTTCGGCTATTTGCTTGTTCTCAACGTTTTCTATCTGGATAAACGCTCCTAAAGCGTATAGCTTTTCATTTTCTTTTACATACAATTGACCAAGGAGGTACGAAGCCGAGATCTCTGTTTCATCTTTTGTGCCCGCTATGGGTTTAAGCACTTCAATGGCCTGTAGAATATTACCGGTCTTGCTCAAACAAACTGCGTAGTTATAAGAGGCCTCCTTTACCAATTTATCTTTTGTTTTGTCGTAGTATTCTATTGCCCTGGTATACTGATTGGTATAGAAGTAAGATTCGGCTAGAAAAATTGAGAGCTGGCTGTTTTTTTCTAATGAACTCCCTTCCGTCATTTTGGGCGAGAGGTAATCGATAAGATCGGTATAAGCCCCTTTTTGATAATATACCGAGGCCAACATAGGAACAACTGAAGCTCCCAGTGCAGGATCATCCGCAGCTTTTTTAAGGTCAGTAATTGCTTCATCGTATTTTTCCTGCTCAAACTCAATATAACCTGCGTAGTAGGCACTAATTACCTGATACTTGCCCTTTGAGTTTTTCAACTTGTTGAAATAATCTATTGCCTGATCGAACCCTTTGATGGCAAAGTAGCTATATCCAAGTTTATAGTGTAGCTCCTGTTGTTTGTCAGGTTCAAGCACTTTAGGATCTACCTGATTAAACTGGATTATGGCATTTTTATAATTTCTGTCCCTAAAAAAATAGTTGCCAATTTCAAATCGGGCCATCAAAGCCAGTTGGGAGGTAGGATAATGTTCTATAAATTGATTAACGAGCTGCTCTCCATCCAAATTATAAAGGCTTAAGGCACAAATGGCACGATTATATTCTGCCTGCTCCTTGTATTGGGTATCATCTGTGGCAAGGTAGCGTTCGAAGTATTGCCTTGCGCTACCATAATCTGCATTGGTCATCATATCCACCCCTTCGGAATAAAGTTCTTCCGGCAGCGATTGCTGCAATGTGGCTTGACCAAAACCAACAAACGAACTTAAAAATAGAAGTGCGAAGATCGCTTTGCGCATGAATATCCTTTTTTAATGTATCAACTCAAAAACAAGCTGTTTTAGTATATATTCTTCTTTTACGGGTGAAGATTCTACCCCTTTAACCACCAAATCGGCTTTTTGCAAATATCCAATATTATCCAGCACTTTAGCTAATGAGTAATTACGTGCTGCGGTTAGATAATCGTTGGCAACATAGGGTGAAATTTTTAAAGCTGATGCCAGTGCACTGCTCGTTTTTTCTTTTACGTAATGCGTTTTTAATACACGACTAAATAAACTATATAACAGGGCGATTACCGGTATGGGATGATGCTCTTTGGGATTGGCACCAAAGTATTTCACAATTCGGTTGGCTTTAATAACATCTCTTGAAATAATTGCTTTTTGGAGTTCAAATACATTATAATCTTTATTAATGCCCACATACTTGTCAATGAGCGCATCATCTATCACAATCCCTTTCTCCACGTTAATCATTAATTTATTGATCTCATTTGATTGACGTTCAAGATTGGTGCCAATGTGGTCCGCAAGCAATTGCACAGCTTTTTCAGTTGCTTTTAACCCCTTTGATGCCATGTAGGATTTTATCCATTCAGGCAATTGATAATCCCTGATTGCCTTGGTGGTTAAAAAAACAGAAGAGTTTTTTAGGGCTTTGGCCAAACGGGTTGTTCCATTCAGGCTTCCGTATTTATAGCAAAATACCAAAACCGTAGACGGTACCGGATTTTTGCAATATGCTTCCAGCATATCCCTTCCCTGCTCATTCTTAAAATCTGCCAAGTTTTGAGCCTCTTTTACTATTACCACCTGGCGCTCTGACATCATTGGAAAACGCTTTGCATTATTAAGCACATCCACCATTGTGCTGTCTTTACCATACATTATGGTTTGGTTAAAGCCTTTTTCCGTTTCGTTCAGCACATTTTCTTCTATGTAATCTGAAATCTGATCAATAAAAAAGGGTTCATCTCCTTGTAAAAAGTAAAGAGGCGCATACTCGCCTTTTTGTAACGATGCAAGGATTTCGTTTTCAGTCATTCGGGCACAAAATTTGCAAGCAAGTATAAAGATTAAACACAAGAATAGGGTTTTATTGTCGGGTCAATTGAGAAATTTAGTATATTGTGCTCGAATTAATAACGAAAGCAAATTCAATTCAAAAACACTAATTTTGTGTATGAATTTATGGACACCCAAACCGTTATACCATCTATGAAAAAAACATTAATTTTTGTGTTTGTTATTTCCGCATTTTTCACTGCAAAAGCACAACCACCAGGTTCTGATATTTACCTGTTTAATTTTAGGCTTGACGATGATAATTTCTACATCAGTAATGCGCAGAATATAACCAATTCACCGGGTTATGATAATCAACCCTGTTTCACACCTGACGGTTCGGCCATACTCTTTTCTTCAGACGATGGTTTTGGCCAAACAGATATATTTAAATACAATCTGAAAGCCCGAAGTGAGAGAAGACTAACCTACTCTCCGGAAAGTGAGTACAGCCCTATAGTAACTCCGGATGAACAACATATATCTTGTATTATTTTGAAGCGCGATGGAGAACAAAGGCTTTGGGAATATCCCAAAAACGGAGCCATTCCAAGCCCTGTATCCAAAGTGGATAAAGTCGGGTACCACACATGGTTGAACGACTCAACCGTATATGCTTTTATTTTGGGCACGCCCAATACGTTGGATGCTATCCTTTTGGCATCCAAAGAGTTGCAAAAAGTGGCTTCAAACCCTGGAGTAACATTGCAAAAAATACCGGGTACTAATCAAATCAGTTTTGTGGATATGAACGATAAGAAAAATTGGGTTATAAGTGCCTTTGATCCTGATTCCAAATCCATAAAGCCGATTATTCATACAGTAAATTCCAAAAGTGAGTATTATACCTGGACCCCGAATGGCGTTTTGCTTTCGGGCGATGGGAGCAAATTATATAAGTTCAATCCAAAATCGGATAGCGACTGGGTTGAATTAGCTGACCTGACAGATTATGGAATTCATAATTTTACTCGTCTAGCTATAAATCCAGATGCAAGCTTAATTGCCATTGTAGTAACCGAAGAATAAATTACAGTACCATGAAAAAATTAATTGCATTTTTTATTTCTGCCATTCTGATAAGTTCAGGATCATTAATGGCTCAATCATACGAGGTAAACAACGAAGCCTCTAGTTTATCAGTACTTGGAACATCCACACTGCACGATTGGAAAATAAATGCAGATACTATTGAAGGAAGTGCCGAGTTAGTTAAGAAAGGAGAAACACTAACAGGAATCAAATCTTTGGAACTTTATGTTCCGGTGGTTTCTATGCACAGCGGTTTAGATGCTATGGACGACCATATGCGCACTGCAATGACTGCCAATGGAGCATCAACAGTTAAATTCAAACTCACCAAGGTTATAAAAATTACTCCAAATACAATTGGAGGCTACACAATTTTGGCTGAGGGTGATCTTGATATCATAGGTAACACCAAGCCTGTAAGGCTTCAGGTTACATTAGACAAAAAAGAAGATGGAAGCTGCCGGTTTTTTGGAGAAACCATGGTGGATATGATGGATTACAGTGTTAATCCTCCAACTGCTGAAATGGGGTCTATTAAAACCGAAAAAGATGTAAAAATAGTTTTTGACGTAGACTTTGTAGAAAAATAATAGTTGGTTAAATAATTTTTTAAGGCTGTTGCACCAAATGTAACAGCCTTTTTTATTCGCAATATGCGTTAGCCGGTCAAACGTAAAAAACTCTCAATGAAAACAAAACTCATCAATCTTTTTTTACTCCTCACCTCCCTAATAGGTTATTTGGAGTGGGGAGGCAACAATCACATGTTTCTCGTACAAGGCGAATACGAAATTCTTACAAAGCTTTTTACTGATCCCCTTTCGGTGCTTCACCCATTCGTAATTCTACCTATTGCCGGACAACTGGTGCTTGCAATCACCTTATTTCAAAATAAGCCTAACAAGGTATTGACATTATCTGGTTTAATCGGCCTAGGTATTTTACTCCTTTTCATCTTTGTTGTAGGCATAATTGGAATGAACTGGAAAGTTGCTGTTTCCGCTCTCCCATTTCTTGTAACATCGTTTGTGGCAGTTAAAAACTATAGAAACAGCTGATTTTTATCGTCTTTTAAACGACATTATGCGCGTTTCCCATAGACTTCATTCCCGGGCCAATTACATTTGGCAACCAAAAGAATTTGGTCATGAGAACAATAGTATTCGTAGTTTTACTGGCTTTGATTGCCAGCTTTCAACAAAACGATAAATCAATTAAAATGACAACGGCTCCCCAAAACCCTTATTATTCAAGAACAGATACAACACATTTGAAAGTGAGCAATGCTGAGTGGAAGAAAATACTCCCTCCAGATTTATATGCTGTAGCAAGAGAAGCAGACACTGAACGAGCATTTACCGGCAAACTCTGGAATTTTACCGGGAAAGGGACCTATTACTGTGCTGTGTGCGGTAATAAGCTATTCCGATCCGATGCCAAATTTGCCAGTAGCTGCGGCTGGCCCAGCTTTTTTGAGCCTGCCAGAAAAAACAGTGTTATCTACAAGGAAGACAATTCGTTTGGGATGCAACGAATCGAGGTGGAATGTGGTCGCTGTGATTCGCACCTGGGCCATGTTTTTAATGATGGGCCACCACCTACCCACAAACGTTATTGCATGAATTCTATTTCACTCGATTTTGTACCTGATGGAGTAGATGTTGGCAATTAATACTTACTAAGCCACTTCGTTTCCCGCTGCTGCTTCCAAAAGTCTGTACCAGTCTTCCCTATCCATGGTAATATCCAGCGCTTTTTTAGCAGCTACAATTCGTTCCAGCTTGCTACTGCCTGTAACAGGCAAAATGTGAGCCGGATGCCTTAACAACCATGCATAAAGCAAAGTATCCAGCTCGCAATTGTATTTTTCACAAAGTGCATCTCCTACTTTGGTAACTCTTATTACTCCCGGGTCAGCCATTTCTGTAAACATAGCGCCTCCTTTTAAAGGCGACCAGGCCATCGGCTGAATGCCATAGCGCATGCATTGATCCAGGGTGCCATCATCTAACGCATCACGTTTTAAAAGCGATATCTCTACCTGATTAGTGACCAACTCAAACGAAGCATTAAGTAATTCAAATTGCGAGGGTGTAAAATTCGATACCCCAAAATGAAGCACCTTGCCCTGATTCTGTAACTCTGTAAATGATTTTGCTATCTCATCAGGCTCCATCAAATAATCAGGGCGGTGAATAAGAAGTACATCTATATAGTCCGTACTCAGGTTTTTAAGAGAA
Organism: Cyclobacteriaceae bacterium; assembly: GCA_020436165.1. Lineage (GTDB taxonomy): Bacteria > Bacteroidota > Bacteroidia > Cytophagales > Cyclobacteriaceae > JAKISE01. Next base: position 69,191 of record JAGQYI010000035.1, read on the forward strand.
GTTTCAACTGACGAAATTATATGATTGGCACTACTGTCGTAGGATTTAATATGATGGTCTGGTCGGTTCTCAGCCATCATCTTAATACCACATTTGGTAATAAGATGTAATTGGGAGCGTAAGGAAGAATTTTCTTTAAGAAGTTCTCCAAATTGAGCCTCTGAGGTATAATCCCCATAAATATCTGCATGGTCAAATGCAGTTAGGCCCATATCAAGGCAACCATTGACAAACAGGTTAAAATCATTCTTAGATAGATGTGCTCCCCATGAACCTAAACGCATGGCGCCAATAATTATACGTGGTAGTTTTAGCTGGTTCATTCTATTAAAAAATTGCTTACCTAAAATTAAACCATAGCTACCATTAATAATAAACCCGGGATTCAAAAAAGTAGAACTAACTTTAATAAAAAACCAGCACCAATGACAACCCAGGAAATACTTGCAACACTCGAAGAATTAGGCACTGCACAAAACAGAAAAGTATACAAACGACACGGTGCTCCGGATACCATGTTTGGAGTAAGCTATGCCAATTTTGCCAAGCTGAAAAAAGAAATACAATCGCCCGAAGGCAAAAAAGGAGTGAACCAAAACATAGCAGAGGAACTATGGGACACTGGAAATATGGACGCACGGGTATTGGCGTGCATGATTGCTGAACCTAAGAAAAGTACAAAACAATTAGTACGCCATTGGGCAGCTGAAATCTCCTATTACCCTTTAGCTGATGAGCTTGCCACCCTCATTTCTCAAACCGACTATGCTGAAAAACTCACAAAAGAATGGATAGAAGATGACCGTGAATATGTCAGAAGAATTGGCTGGTACATTGTTGCAAAACAAATCAAAGCAAAGAAATTTAAAGAGGATAATTACTACTCTAGTTTTATAAAAATTGGAGCAAAAATTTTACAAAGCTCTCCCAACCGAGCCAAGGAAGCCATCAACAATACGCTTATAGCCATTGGTGGAATTAACGAAGAGTTACGAAAAGAAGTAGAAGCTGCAGCTCAAATTATTGGCCCTGTTGAGATCGATCACGGAGATACTAGCTGCCAAACCTTCGTGATTGAGGACTATTTAGAACGAATTTGGCTACGAAAAAGTAAACTCAAGTAAAACTTTATCTTTTTATTTAAATATGAAACATTATAGCAATTGATTATTAATCATTTATATACTTATTTTTAGCTAAGACTAAAAATAATAAATAGGCTAAATAGCTCTATTTTAACTCATTTCTTCTACCTAACTTTGCATGATGACTCCTGAAGAAATTTTTCAGCAACACCTGGCTCCTACTTCACCCTTTCCTTTAGGCATACACATCGATCATGCCAGAGGCGTTTACCTCTACGATACAAACGGCAAGCGATATATTGACCTGATCGCTGGTATTGGAGTTGCCTCAGTGGGACACCAAAATCCGGTAGTTGTAGAAGCAATTAAGAAACAGTTGGACAAGCATGCTCATGTGATGGTCTATGGCGAGTACATCCAGGACTCAGTAAACGGATTGGCTGCTAAGCTGGCTTCGCTCCTACCTCCTTCATTGAACACCTGCTACTTTGTTAACTCAGGGACGGAAGCCAACGAGGCAGCAGTCAAGCTCGCCAAGCGATCAACGGGTCGTCACAAAATAATCTCATTTTTAAAATCGTACCATGGCAACACGCAAGGCTCCATGAGTGTGTCGGCCAACGAGGTAAAGAAGCAAAAATTCAGGCCACTCATTCCCGGTGTGGAGTTCATCGAGTTCAACTCCGTTGAAGCGCTTGGCGCAATAGATATGCAAACAGCCGGAGTGATTATAGAACCCATCCAGGGTGATGCCGGAGTGCGTATTTCCAGCCAGGAATTTATGACCGCTCTGCGCAAGTGTTGTGATGAGACTGGAGCCAAGCTTATCTTCGATGAAGTGCAAACCGGCATGGGGCGTACGGGCAAACTCTTTGCTTTTGAGCACTACAGCATTGCTCCTGACATTATCACGCTGGCCAAAGGCCTTGGGGGCGGGTTGCCCATTGGCGCTTTTGTTGCTTCCCACGAAATAATGCAGCTCCTGGCCGATAACCCTATGCTTGGTCATATCACCACCTTTGGAGGCAACCCTGTCTGCGCTGCCTCTGCATTGGCTACGCTCAACATCATTTCGGAGCCTGCATTTCTTGAGGCCATTGAGCCAAAAGGACAATTGATCGAACAGGAACTACAACACCCAGAGGTAAAAGTCATCCGCAGAAAAGGCTTGATGCTGGCCGTAGAACTCGAAAACGAAAACAAGGTAAACCGGCTGATCAAATATTGCCTGGAGCATGGAGTAATTATTTACTGGTTCCTTTCTACCCGCAATAGTTTCCGTATTTCGCCTCCGCTAACCATTACTGAAGGAGAAATAAAAGAAGCCTGTGGCATTATCAAGAAAGGGCTTAATAACCTCTAATCACAATGTCATGCTGAACTTGGTTCAGCATCTAAAAGATTCCAAAACAAGTTCGGAATAACTATACAATTTTTACTTACATTTATACTATTAAAATAGTATTGCTAAAAGACATATCATATTGCCTCATCATAAATAATTAATAATAAGATGAATAGAGTTGAACAAATTAAAATCTGTAAGGAATGTAAACACAAAGCATCAAACCTTAAACAAGGTATTATTTGTGGACTAACAAATGACATTCAAACATTCGAGGTAACATGTGACCAATTTGAACCAGTTGATCAATCCTTTAAAGAAGTTGCAGCTACTATTGTTCATGAAGATAGCTTTGCAACTCATTCTGGAAACTATACTGAGCATCATTTAGATAGATCAGAACCACTAAAAATGGTAAAAAGTGGCGCTAACTGGTTTTATTGGATTGCCGGACTCTCACTCATCAATTCAATTATGGTTTATTCTGGCTCCAATTATAGCTTCATCTTGGGTTTAGGGTTTACGCAAATCGTTGATGGAGTAGTTTATGAATTGCTTGGAAGCTCTTTTAGTATTTTAGGATTCGTATTTAACGTAATTGTTATTGGCATTTTTGTAACATTTGGTTTCTATGCAAACAAATTTTCAAAGAGCGCTTTTATTGCTGGTATGATAGTCTATGGACTTGATGCGCTAATCTTTTTATTAGTAGGTGATTGGCTTGGCTTGGGCTTTCACGTATTCGCATTATTTATGATCTTTAAAGGGTTTGCCAGGCTAAAAGAGGCTAAGGTTGCTCTAGAACAATGAGCCAATTAATAAATGTTGCCTTAGTTCACACAGAGTCCTACTTGAGTAACTTCTACGAGGTTAAATTATAGGTCATCTGGCGTTTTCAAAATTATTATTTCCAAAATATAAAATCTCTTTCTATCTTTATACGTAATATTATGTAAAAATAATTACGTATGAATTCTAAGCTAACTTTGAATATTGACCGTTCCGTCATTGAAAAAGCAAAATCTTATGCGCAGGAAGAAGGTCGCAGCCTTTCAGACCTGGTGGAGAGTTATTTAAAAATAATTGTCAAAAAAGAAACTGATTCAATAGCTACAGAAGCCCCCCTGACAAAATCATTAAGAGGCACGTTTAAGGCACCAGACAACATAGATTACAAAGAAGCTTTGTCAAAAGGCTTATCTGAAAAGTATGGATAGGGTATTGTTGGATACCGATGTCGTTTTGGATTTCTTTTTTGACCGAAAGCCTTTTTCAATCTATGCAAGTGCAGTGATTTCATTATGTGAATTAGGCAGCATAAAAGGATACATAACTCCCGTTATCATAAGCAACACCTACTATATTCTAAGACAAGGTTCCAGACACGACAAGGTAATTCGCAAACTCAAGGACCTTGTACAAATAGTGGGTGTACTGGAAATGGATAAAGAAGTTGTGATTAATGCTTTGAATTCAACGTTTAATGATTTTGAAGATGCCCTACAGAATTTTACGGCTCAAAAAAATGGCACAATCGATGTCATACTTACAAGAAATATTAAGGATTATAAAAACAGCAAAATTGCTGTAATGCCACCTGAATCGTATTTAAAAATGTTTACCAATAGGTAAAATAATCATCTACTCTTCAGCAAATCTTCCATCTCACTAACCAACTCCTCTGTTGACCTTGCGGCATTCAACCAATGTAAAACATACCCCTGCTTTTCCATTCGTCTGAACCAGGTCATCTGGCGCTTGGCAAACTGACGGATGCCAATATTTAAGCGATCGATCATTTCTTCCTTATTTACCTCTCCAAGTAAATACGAAGTTATCCAACGATATTCTAGTCCATACCATTTTAAATCATCCGAAGAAATACCCTGCTGCATCAATCCTTCTACTTCTTCTATCATTCCCTCTTCTAAACGGATAATTAACCGCTCATAAATACGTTTCTTCACTAGCTCTCTATCTAATTGCAAAGCAAAAATGGTCGCCTCTATATTGGGCAACTCGCGTTGAGGTTCCGGATTAGTTTTGAGGTATTCGGCAATTTCAATACCACGCTTCATGCGTTTGGTGGTGCTAATATCAATCTGCTTAAGTAGTTTCTGTGGTATTTGCTCTACCCTTTTTAAAAGCTCTCGTTCGCTTAACTTTTCAAGTTCTTCACGCAAGGTTGCATTTATTGGTATAGCCGACCATGCATTGCCCGAAAGAGCTGTTTCTATGTACAAGCCACTCCCGCCACATAAAACAGATAGTTTACCCCGGCTCCGAATATCTTCCAGTGCAGCCGCATAATCTTTGTAATACTGGTTAATAAAGTACTTATCCCCTGCTTCCAGAATATCGATCAAATGATAGGGCACTTGTTTTCCATCTACTATATAATCTCCAAGGTCCTTACCAGTACCAATATCCATCCCCTTGTACACCTGCCGGGAATCGGCACTAATAATTTCGCCATTGTTTCGTGATGCAAAAAGAGCCGCTAGTCTGGTCTTACCCACTGCGGTAGGGCCCGTAATTACCACCAACGGATCAGGCATTGACTTTCTTCTTAAGGTCCAACAAGTATTTGGTGCTTCCCTGGTTTTTAAATGCCAGCAAATGCAGTTTGGCTTCCGGTGCGTTTATTTTATAAAATCGATTCAATGTACCCGGATCTACATAAAACGTTTGAGGAGGCAGCTCCCCTATTTTTTTAAATCCCAGCCGGGTGTAGCTTTTCCCTTTTGACCAATCCAGGTCGGCATAGCTCATAATATCATCCGGATTGTGCTCTTTGATAAAATGCTCAATTAGTTTACTCAGTCCTCCAACCACCGTAATATTGTTTTTATTACAAAAACGAATTAGCTCATGCGAATTGTAGACCTCATCGCTTCTATGCACGGGGCATGAAGCACTAAAAAGAGCCACTGCAACAAGCTCGTTCCTGTACACTAAGCCGTACTTATGTTTGCCTGTTACGGGCACACTCAAATGATTCTCTTCCAGAAATTTGCGCAATTGGGGCTTAATCAGCTTTATCACCTTAGTTTCCCGGGCATGTATTCGCTTTGTCCTTCCTAAAAGTGACATAATGCGCGACTCCATTACCGGACGCTTGTGTCTCCACAGATCCTCCCACACATGAACTTTATGATCAGTTTCAGGACATTTGACTTCTTTTAATTTATATGGATCAATCTCATGCAATTGAAAAGTTATTCCTTTTTCACTTATTTCAATACCACATGTACTTTCCTGGAAATCAATATCCCTGGCATGCAAAAACGATATAAATTCATCCTGGAAAGACATGGCTTTCCAAAAATAGACAGACAATAAGGTCGCTCCTAGTGGAATGATAGTTTCATTCTGAAAATAACTTCTTCTTTATCGCTTACGATCTCGGCTTTGGCCGAAGTGTCAACTGTTTTAGTTCTAATAGTCACTGTATCATCCAGGTAGGATTGTCGCAAAAAATTGACATCAATTGTAGCTATAGGCTGTTCAACCCGCAAAGTATTCAAGGCCATGCGCACATAAGCAACATTATTGGTGTGGTTTACCATATCCACATCGCTGGGCACTATTTGGTAGGTTGTGGAGTTCTCCCAATCAGTCAGAGAAGTAATTTTATGAGTGGCAAAATCATACGCATTCTTCGTATTTATTGGCATTCGGGCCACCAGTTTAGGCGGTATATGAGTAGGCTTGAAAGTATCTTTGGAAAGGCAGGCCCACATCGAAGTAGCTTTAACAAGTTCCTTACCCTTTTTTGTAATCCCAAAATCACGTTCTGATAGTGAACCCAAGATAGAACGTATCCATGTATTAACCTCAATATCTTCTCCCAGATGAGCAACATCGGAAATGGTAAGACTAATACGCGAAAGCATCCAAACTAAGTTAAGTTCAGCCAGGTCAGGCTGACCAAACTTTCCAGTAACCGAGTGTCGGTAGGCGGCCTCCTGAAAAAAATTAAACAGTTGATGTACACTTAACTTGCCGTTTTTATCTACATCGTAGGTCTTAATTCGGCTGGTTTCTTTAAAAATTGGCATGGCTAACAAATTTAGGCCATGATGACCAATAGACTATCGATTAATAGCATTTTCTAAGGTAAGAAACCTTATAAAAAGTGAGAGCAGCCCATTTTAAGCTGCTCTCAAAAAAACTAAGCTATTTTAGACTATTCGCTAAATAGGGCCTGCACTTCAGTTTGAGTAAGCGCCCTATTGTATATCTTAAGGTCGTCATAAGTTCCTATATAATCAATGGCTGATGTTTGTGAAGAACCAAGCGTCATTTGAATATTGTTAGGCGTATTTGGAATATTGAAGTTATTGATTTGCTCAGCTTCTTTTACACCATCAATCCATACCTGCCAGGTACTGTTAGCCGTCATAATTCCGACAACATGATGCCAATTTCCATCATTTACTGAACTTGCAGAAGGGCCACTATCTCTAAAAATACCTGATTTATCACGCCCCCTAAAATACATCTTACCATTCGACATTGCCATAATGAATCCAAAATCAACACCCCCATCAAATTTGTCTAACAAGGAATAAAATGCGCCACCAACGGCAGTAGTTTTAATCCAAACACAAACTGATACCTCATTTGATATCATGCGATTTGCGCCTGAAGTAATCAATTCATCAAAGTGATATAGCGAAGCTGCAGGACTTGAACCTCCATATCTATCAGGTTCATAGGTTGGATTTGGATTTGAGATGCTAGTGTAGCTCCAGTCACCCAATCCTGTTTCATCCGTCAAATCCGAATCAAACATGAAATGAGCTACAATTCCATTAACTTTTATGTAATCCGTTTTAATTATTTCTTTGGTTCCGAATCCGTTAGCCACCACTAGCTTTACATCAAAGGTGCCAGCAGAGTTATAGACTACTGCAGGGTTTTGATCTGTTGAAGTGGAAGGCGTTGCTCCTTCGAACTCCCACGACCAACTTGTAGGACTACCCAATGACTCATCAGCAAAAGTCACTGTTTGCCCTTCAGCAATTGTAGTAAAATCACTAGCAAACTTTGCTTCCAGAGCTTCTCTCACATCAACCAAGTCTGTCAGTACCAAGGTATCTGCGTCTGCCTCATGATAAACAATTAAAGTAACATCGTACAAACCTGGAGTGCTGTAAGTTACTAAAGGGTCTGTCTCAGTTGAAGATGCAGGAGTTCCACCTTCAAACGTCCAAGCGAAGTTGGTCGGATTCCCTGCACTTGCCTCCTCAAATTGGAGCTGCTTTCCTTCTTCAATAGTAAAAGAACCGGAATTAGATGTAAAATCAGCTTCAACTGAATCAAGTACCACAATATGATCTTCAACTAACAAAGTGGACGCATCTCCAAAACCATTCACTGTTAGTGACACATCAAAACTACCTAAATCCAAATATTGAATTGCAGGGTTTTCATCCGTACTACTCTGTGGGGTCCCAGCTTCAAATGTCCAAGTGTAAGAATCAATATTACCTAAAGAATTATTGGTAAATAACACTTCTTGTCCTCGCACAATAACAGTATCGCTGGACTCATATAGCGCAGCCATTTTATCATATACCGAAACAATGTTCTGCTTAATTTCTTCATCAGATTTTTCGGCATTCGATGCCTTTAACTTTACGGAATAGGTTCCAGAAGCATTATAGATTACCTGCTCGTTTTCGTTTTCAGAAGTAGCAGGGGTTCCTCCTTCAAACGTCCACTGAAAAATAGTTGGATCACCTGTTGAAGTGTTCGTAAAGGAAATATTTTCCCCAACCAATATTTCGGTTTTAGATAATTCAAAATCTGCCACCACATCAGGTAGCACTTCAGTATCTTTTTTCTTGCAGCTTACCATAATAGCAAAGCTTAAGCTGCCAATAAAAATCAGTGTTTTTACTCTTCTCATTATTAACCATTTACAAGTGATAATTGTGCTATATTACTTTATAAATGGCCAGCATTTTGCCTTACCTAAATAACCACCTACAGTTTTTGTATAAGTGTAGAAATCTTTAAAATAAGTGTTAAATACCCAATTCTGACAATCGTTGAATGAGCTGGTCTTTTTTGCGAAATGAAACAGGTAGCTTGTCTCCGTTTGACATAACCACTTGATGCTCCTGAGTCTTGTTAAACCTTTTTATTTCATTAACATTTACCAAATGCGAATGATGAACCCTAATAAACCCATAGGGTGAAAGAAGCATATCGTACTCTTTAAGGGTTTTAGAAATAACTATTTTTCTATTTTCCTTCGTATGAAAAATGGTGTAGCTCCCTTCTGCTTCACAACGAATTATATCTACCACTTCAACTACGTGAATATTGTCTACATCTTTGAGTACAATTTTCTTTTTAACTGAAGCAATATTCTCTACCAGCACCTGCAAATAATCGTTGCGCTGATGTTGGATTTTAAACTTAACCTTTTCAATGGCGTTCAAAAGGTCGTCTTTATCTATGGGCTTCAATAAATAATCTACCGCACTAAGCTTAAATGCATCAACGGCATATTTATCGTGTGCCGTAACAAAAATGATATGTGGTATTGGGTCTGTCAAAGACTTGATGAGATCAAATGCATTACCATCTTTCATTTCAATATCAAGAAATAAAAGATCTGCATTTACAGCATTTATTAGGTTCGTTCCTGTTTTAACACTTTCTGCTTCTCCAATAATCGTAATATTGGAAGCATAGAGTGCAAGCATGTTTTTTAAACCTTCTCTTATAGTAGGCTGATCTTCAACAAGGATAGCGTCAATCATAGGTGAACCAAAGGTATTTTGATTTTTACCATTAGTCCAGAATCAGTGATGTTTTTTACCTCAAGATAGGTTGACTTTTGGGTGCTCTTTTCAAGCAGCCTAAGTCGGTCTTTGGTAATTTTAATAGCCATAGGTTCATGGCTATTGGGGTTATCATTATTTATTCCAGGACCATTATCTTGAACCGTTACTAAAAGATAACCCTCCTCTGAAAGTATATCTATACCAATATATCCGACTTCTTGCTGAGTGTTTGCAACTCCATGAATTAATGCGTTTTCCACAAATGGCTGAAGTAGCATTGGGGGAAGTCCGATGAATTCCGTTTCCAAACCAGACGAAATATTAATATGATAATTAAATGTATTGGAAATATATAATCGAGAAATCTCAATATAATTCTTTATTACCTGCACTTCTTCCTCTACCGAAATCAGGCTTTGCTCATTATACTCTAAAATCTGACGCATTAGCTTTGCAAGCTGAGATATCTTTTCTGCTTCTGCCACCACCCCTTGATTGTACAAATTACTTTGAATGGTAGTAAGACTGTTAAAGAAAAAATGTGGGTTCATTTGCAATCTTAAAGACTTTAACTGAGCCTCAAGAGTAATTTGATGCTCCTTTAGATTTTTCTGAGTAAAGTAAAAAACGATAATGGCAACTATCAAAATAAAAATCAAAACAGTTGCAACCACAATTGTATTTCGCTGGCGAATTTGTGCATCCTTCAATTCAGAAATACGCGTAAGTTCTGTTATTTCATTTTCTTTAACCTCAGTATCATAGGCTATTTGAAGCTCTTCAATTCGAGCCAAATTATGTTCATTGGTAAGACTATCTTTCAATGCTACATAATGCTCGTAGTAATTAATGGCCGCACTATAATTTTCTACTGCCTTGTGCAGCCTGTACAAAGAAAGATATGCATTTCTAACAGACTTTCGCATTTTGCTTTTTTCGGCTATTTGCAAACCCCTTTTTACACTCTCTATTGCATTAGCATACTCTTTCTTTTCTGCATAAACATCTCCCATATTTATGTAAGCCACCATTTTAGACTCATTATAACCAATTTGATCAGCGGTTTCAATTGATTCATTAAAAACACTTATTGATTTATCCAGATCGCCCTTAAAGTAGTGAGCAATAGCTACATTCTGTAGTCGATCAGAAATACTTATTTTATCATTTAGTTTTTCAGCATCTTTCAAAGAAGACTCAAATAATACAAGTGCACTATCATAGTTGGCCTCTCTCGAATAAACTATTCCCAAATTATTATAGGCTTCAGCCAACGTCTTTAAATCACCTATTTTCTGTGCAACTTCCAAAGCCTTGCTACAATATTTCTTTTCTCTTTCTAAATTATCTGTAGCGTAATACAGTTGAGCTATGGTTCTGTTTGCCAGGTAGCTTAATTTTAAGTCAGTTAAGCCCGAAGCTTTTTCAGATGCTTTGATGGCTTTTTCAAGCGCTTCTACAAAATCACCACTAAGACGTAAAACCCTAGACAATGAGATTAAAACAGATACCTCTAGGTGTTCCTTAGTTTCAGATTTGCTTAATTTAAGATCAGAATTAAGCAATGCCATAGCCTCATTTAAGACATATTTGGCGGAATCATATTTGCCTTGGGGCGCATAAACAAAACTCATACTATTAAGGCAATGAATCATCCCTTCCTTATCGTTCCGTTTTTCAAATTCATTAAAGGCTTTTACTAAAACTAATTGAGCAGAGTCAAGGTCTTTTCTACGAAGGAATCTACCCTGGTAATAGGTCAACCATGGTTCTGCCACATACAACATATCTGGATTTAATCTAGCTCTGAGGTTAATGAGTTCTTGTTGGGCAGAATCCAAGGATTTAGTTTCTAGCTCCTCTAAGTCATCTATTTCCTTCCAAAAACCATCAAGAGTAGATTGAGCCACTGATAACAGAGGTATAAAGAAAACAGCAAATAGAAATGATCTCACTATTATGACAGACAAGCTATAAATATCAAAAAAATGAATTTAAATTGAAGATACAGTGAATAAGTGTTTGTAATTATAAAGTAAGTGCACGGAAGGGTTTACATTTCGTAATGAATGCGAACATAATTGCTTAAATGAAAAACATCAGATTTCAGGCAAAAAAAAAGCCCTCCGCCAGACTGACGGAAGACCTTTACCATTCAAACAACCGAGAAGAACAAATAGCTGTGGGGAAAGGAATCGAACCTCCTTCTCAGATGGACTTGGACCATCTTACTCTTTGAGTGCGCAAGAACCAGGATTGCCACCCACAGTTGTTTTTCAACATATCAACCAAATTTCGCTGTAGGGGAAGGAATCGAACCTTCACGATGTGGTTAGCCCAGCTGGATTTGTCCCTAACTCATCGCCCCCGAGAGAGGAGGGTGCGTCTGCCTGTTTCGCCACCCTACAGTGTGTTAAACTTGCAACCGTTTGTTACATTGTTGATTCAAAAGTAAATAGAGGAACGTTTTATTGCAAACTTTTTAACAAAATGAGTTAATATTTACATACTTTTTAATATTTAATAATTTTATTTGCAATACCCGCAATTTAACTACCAAATTATGGCCTTAAATTATGAAATTGATAATGTAGATCTTCAAATACTGGAGCTGCTTATGAAAGATGCCAAGAAACCGTATACCGAAATTGCCAAACAAGTGTACGTTTCTGGAGGTACGGTTCACGTGCGGATGCGAAAAATGGAAGAAATGGGAATTGTAAAAGGCACCACCTTAGTGATTGACCATACCAATCTTGGTCTTGACCTCACCGCCTTTTTGGGTATCTATCTGGAGAAAAGTTCCATGTACGGCACCGTTTTCGACCAACTCAAGGAAATCCCGGAAATTTCCACCATTCATTACACCACAGGAAACTACAATATGTTTGTGCGGATTCATTGCCTGAACACCAACCACCTAAAAAACCTGCTTCACGACAAAATTCAACGAATAGAGGGCATTGTGCGCACTGAGACCATTATTTCACTGGAAGAAAGTTTGAATAGAAACGTTGATGTTGTTTCACTCATAGACACCAAGCGATAATTCCTTATTTTGAATAATTATAAATAAGGCAGGAGTGTTATATTTGTGCTCATTACAAATATACCTATGAGTAAAGACGCTGAAATATTAGATGAGTTTACTTCAAAGGAGTATGAGCATGGCTGGACGGTTGATCTGGAAGCCGATGAAGCCCCTAAAGGGCTGAATGAAGACATCATCCGTTTTATTTCCGCCAAGAAAGAAGAACCCGAGTGGCTTTTAGAATGGAGATTAAAGGCTTTCAGACATTGGCAGAAAATGGAAGAGCCCAGCTGGGCAGCCATAAAATACCCTAAAGTTAACTTTCAAGACATTATTTATTACTCTGCTCCTAAAAAGCAGAAAAAGTTAAAAAGTTTGGATGAAGTAGACCCGGAGCTTAGAGAGACATTTAAGAAACTGGGCATTTCTTTGGAAGAGCAAAAACGATTGACAGGTGTTGCGGTAGATGCTGTAATTGATAGCGTTTCGGTTGCAACTACTTTTAAGGAAACTCTAGCAGAATTAGGAATTATTTTCTGTTCGTTTAGTGAGGCCGTGCAGGATCACCCCAATTTGGTTAAGAAATACCTGGGTTCGGTAGTTCCTCAAAACGACAACTACTATGCAGCCTTAAATTCTGCTGTATTTAGTGATGGTTCGTTTTGCTATATTCCTAAAGGAGTACATTGCCCAATGGAGCTATCTACCTATTTCAGAATTAACGCTGCCAACACCGGCCAGTTTGAGCGTACGCTCATTGTTGCAGAAGAAGGCGCTTATGTTAGTTACCTGGAAGGTTGCACAGCCCCACAAAGGGACGAGAACCAATTACATGCTGCTGTAGTTGAAATTTACGTGCATGCGGATGCAGAAGTTAAATATTCGACTGTACAGAACTGGTATCCGGGAGATAAAAATGGCAAAGGTGGTATTTACAATTTTGTAACCAAACGGGGAATATGTGCCGGAGATCATGCAAAGCTTAGCTGGACACAGGTAGAAACAGGCTCAGCGGTAACCTGGAAATATCCAAGCTGTATTCTGAAAGGTGATTATTCTGTAGGTGAGTTCTATTCCGTTGCAGTAACCAATAATTACCAGCAAGCCGATACAGGAACCAAGATGATTCATTTGGGCAAAGGCTCAAAAAGCAGGATTGTTTCTAAAGGTATCTCTGCCGGTTTTAGCCAAAACAGCTACCGTGGTTTGGTTCAGGTGCACAAGCGTTCCGAGAACGTTCGTAACTTCTCGCAATGCGATTCTCTCCTATTGGGTGACAAATGCGGTGCGCATACCTTCCCATATATTGAAGTGGATAACAGCACGGCCCAGGTGGAACATGAGGCAACCACTTCTAAAATTGGAGAAGATCAGATTTTTTACTGCAACCAGCGAGGAATAGATACCGAGGCTGCTGTTGCACTTATAGTAAATGGTTACGCGAAAGAAGTATTAAATAAATTACCAATGGAGTTTGCTGTTGAAGCTCAAAAACTCCTAGCCCTTACACTTGAAGGAAGTGTCGGGTAATTTTTATGTTGAGAATTATGCTTAAAATAAAAGATTTAAAGGCCTCTGTAGAAGGCAAAGAAATATTAAAAGGGATAAGCCTTGAAGTTAAGGCAGGCGAAGTGCATGCCATTATGGGGCCCAACGGGTCAGGCAAGAGCACGCTTTCATCCGTTTTAGCTGGTAGAGAAGAATACACGGTTGATGGAGGAAGTGTTGAGTTTTTTGGAAAGGACCTCTTGGAGTTTGCACCGGAAGAAAGAGCACGTGAAGGTTTGTTTATGGCATTTCAATATCCTGTTGAGATTCCTGGAGTGAGCACCACCAATTTTCTAAAAACAGCAGTTAACCAGGTACGTGAGCACAGAGGATTACCTGCTCTGGATGCGGTCCAGTTCCTTCAAAACATGAAGGACAAAATGAAGATCGTAGATATTGACCAGTCGCTATTGAAGCGTTCACTGAACGAAGGTTTCTCAGGTGGAGAAAAGAAACGAAACGAGATCTTTCAAATGGCTATGTTAGAGCCGAAGCTTTCTATTCTTGACGAAACTGACTCAGGATTGGACATTGATGCGCTCAAGATTGTTGCCAATGGGGTAAATACGTTGAAAAGCCCTGAAAACGCAACGATCGTTATTACGCACTACCAACGTTTGCTCGATTATATTGTGCCTGATTTTGTTCACGTACTGCTAAATGGTAAAATCGTGAAAAGCGGAACAAAAGAGCTGGCCTACGAGCTGGAAGAAAGAGGCTATGACTGGATCAAGGCCGAATTTGCTAATGCATAATCCTGCAACCATGACGGAAGTACTGGAACGACTATTACAAAAACCGGAGGACAATTCTTTCAGTTCAGTTAGGGAGCAAGCTTCGTTACTGATCAAAGAAAAAGGACTGCCCGATAAAAAGAATGAAGAGTATAAATACACTCCAATTTCTCGAATTCTGGAGAAAAGCTTTGCCAATTATACTGGGAACAAGCAATCGCAGCTTGATGTGCTTAGAACTAAAATTCCGGGTCTGTCAATGGCTCAGATGGTATTCGTAAACGGGCAATTTTCAGAAGAACTATCGCATTGCCCCTGCCCGATCGGGATGGAAGTAAGCACTCTTGAAGACAAAAACTACAGTGCAAGTGTTGAAGCTAATGCTGACGAATATGCCCTGCTCAATGCTTCTAACCTAAATGGTGGTACTATCATTACGTTCAAAAAAGGAGCTGTTATTGAACCATTGATTGCAATTGTGCACATTACAGATTCTTCCAAAAATCAGGCAGTAGCCTATCCACGTGTGGTAATCAGAGCCGAGGAAAATGCACAGGCAAGCGTGGTTGAACTTTTTACCGGCTATGGAGATGCCGCTTCGTTTACCAATGCAGTAACGGAGATTTCATGTGCCAACAGAAGTATGCTTACCTACATTAAAATTGGAAATGAAAATGATAACCAATTGCATGTTGGCAATACCAATGTTGATGTAGCCGGAAATGCTGTTTTCACCTCAATAACTGCCAATTTTGGAGGACAAATGGTGCGTAACAACCTACGCATCGCTTTGCATGAATCGTATTCGGAAGCACATTTGTTTGGCCTGTACATGCCAGATAATAAAGAGCACATTGACAACCACACAGTGGTGGATCACCAAATGCCTAATTGCGAGAGCAACGAGCTCTACAAAGGCATTTTGAACGGCAGTTCAACAGGTGTGTTCAACGGAAAAATATTCGTCCAACAGGATGCGCAAAAAACAAATGCCTTCCAATCAAACAAGAACATTTTGTTGTCTGACAATGCAGCCATAAACACTAAACCACAATTGGAGATTTGGGCCGATGATGTAAAATGTTCGCATGGATGTACGACAGGTAAGCTGGATAACGAACAACTATTTTATTTGAAATCCAGGGGAATTGATGAGAGCTCTGCCAAAGTACTTCTGGTAACGGCTTTTGCCAATGAAGTGTTGGAACAAATAAAAGACGAAAAAGTACGTGTGTATGTGCAAAATCTTCTTCACAAAAAAATAGAAGGGTAAGATGGAGACAGCCGTTAAACAATCGTTCGATATAGCTGCAATTCGGGCACAATTTCCGGTATTAAACCAGGAAGTAAATGGATACCCACTCACCTACCTGGACAATGCTGCAACCACCCAAAAGCCTATGCGAGTGATTGAGGCACTTACAGAATATTACACATCTTATAATTCAAATATTCATCGGGGGATACACACACTGGCTGAAAAGGCCACTCATGCATTTGAGGTTACGCGAAAAGAGATTCAGAAATTCATAAACGCACCTGAAAGTGAAGAGGTAATTTTTACCAAAGGAACAAGCGAGAGTCTGAACCTGGTTGCTGCCACCTATGGCAGGCAAAATCTAAAAGCCGGTGATGAGGTTATTGTCACCGGGTTGGAGCACCATTCCAACATTGTTCCCTGGCAAATGGTGTGTGAAGAAAAAGGAGCTAAATTGAAAGTAGTTCCAGTTTCGGAAAAGGGAGAAATAAACCTGGATGATTTTAAAAATCTTCTCTCAGATAAAACCAAAATTGTATCGGTTGCTTATGCTTCCAATGCATTGGGTACGGTAAATCCTGTCAAAGAAATAATCAATTTAGCTCATCAGGCAGGAGCAGTTGTGATACTGGACGCTGCCCAGGCGCTTTCTCATTTAAATGTGGATGTTCAGTCTCTTGATTGTGATTTTATGGCAAGTTCGTTTCATAAAATGTATGGCCCTACAGGTGTTGGATTTCTCTATGGTAAAAGACATCTTTTGGAAGAAATGCCTCCTTACCAGGGTGGTGGTGAAATGATAAAAGAGGTAACATTTGAGAAAACTACCTATAATGAAATCCCTTTTAAGTTTGAAGCAGGGACACCCAATATTGCCGATATAGTAGCTACAAAAGAAGCAATCGATTTTATCAGCGAGCTTGGCAAAGAGAATATTCATACGTATGAGAACAAACTTCTGGCATACGGAACTGAAAAACTTAGCCAAATCGATAAGCTTAGATTGATCGGCACAGCCGACCATAAGGTGGGAGTGCTTTCCTTCGTTTTGGAGGGTATGCACCCATTTGATGTGGGCATGATGCTGGATGCAAAAGGAATAGCCGTTCGAACCGGACACCATTGCACCATGCCTTTAATGGATCGGTTTGGCCTTGAAGGAACCGTTAGAGCTTCTTTGGCTGTTTACAATACCAAAGAAGAATTAGACGTATTGGCCGAATCACTTTTTAAAATCTCAAGTAGAATCAAATAATGAATTCGATAGAGGAAATACAACAAGATATAATTGATGAGTTTGAACTTATTGCAGAGGACCGTGAAGCTACCATATTTTATATTATGGAATTAGGCCAAAAGCTTCCTTCAATGAGCGATGATTCGAAAACCGAGGATAACATGATCAAGGGGTGCCAGTCGAAAGTATGGCTTACCGCCAGCTACGAGGATGGCAAAGTGAATTTTCTTGCAGATAGCAATACCGACATAACCAAAGGGCTTATCAGTCTTTTGATTAGAGTACTATCCGGACAAACCCCAGATACTATACTAAATGCTGATCTGAATTTTGTCGAGAAAATCGGCATGAGCCAGATCATTGGATCTCAACGATCCAACGGATTCAACTCCATGATCAAGCAAATGAAAATGTACGCACTTGGTTTTAAAACCAAAGAACAGGTGAAACAATAAGAATGGAAAAGGAAAAACAAACAGAAGAGACTAAAATACAGGATGAGTCGCTACGAGATAAGGTGCAACGTGCCATTAAAACCGTATACGACCCTGAGATTCCTGTAGATATTTATGAACTTGGTTTGATATACGAGATCAATATTTACCCGGTAAATAATGTTTTCGTTTTAATGACACTTACTTCTCCTTCATGCCCTGCAGCTGAAACCATTCCTTCAGAGGTTGAGCAAAAACTGAAAAAAATCGAGGGAGTGAATAATGTTAAGGTGGAAATCACCTTTGACCCACCCTACTCAACCGAAATGATGTCGGAAGTAGCAAAACTGGAATTAGGATTTTTGTAATTTAAAAAAGATATAACATAAACCGTAATACTATGTACCCAGAAGAATTAGTAGCTCCCATGCGCGCTGAACTCACGAACAGGGGCTTTGTTGAGTTTAGAACAGCAGAAGCTGTAGAAGACCACTTGAAAGACCATAAAGGCACCAGCCTTATCGTCATTAATTCGGTGTGTGGCTGCGCAGCGGGCTCTGCCCGACCAGGGGCAATAATGGCCATTATGAACACCGATAAAAAGCCTGATACCTTGGCAACTGTGTTTGCCGGTAATGATGTAGAGGCTGTAAATAAAGTGAGAGAAGCCTGTCTTCCCTACCCTCCATCATCACCAGCAATTGCGCTATTTAAAGATGGACAACTAGCGCATTTTGTCGAACGCCACCACATTGAAGGCCGTAATGCTGAGATGATCGCGCATCACCTGATTGATGTGTTTGAAGAGTATTGCTAATTAGATAAGCGTCACTGCGAATTCGCGATTAGCGGATGCGGCAGTCTTAATTTGTTAAGATTGCTTCTCCCTTTGTAATCGAATCGCAATTACGGTAAGGATATAGTTATAAATAGCATGAGAATATTTCATGCTATTTATATAAACAATTCTCTTCTATCCTTTAATAGTAAAACTTAATACTCAATTTAAAATCCTCACTGTTTGTTATGCCTGGATTACAGTTGACTATATATTCATTTTGGTACCAATCTCCGAAATAAAGAGTTGAATCAATTTTACCTGGACCTAGTTTTATACCATTAACTAATATTGCATCATTAATATTTCCTATAGCTCGCACCTTTAGTTTATATACAAACTCATTTTTATTTAAATTTACATAAATGGTATCTATAATAGTTTCATTATACACAGATGGTTCCCATATTATCTCTTTTGCCCAAGTAAAAATCGGGTTCCGACTTTAGCAATTAAACCAGATCTATAAATCAAATAACAGGCAATTATCATTGCGACCAATATCAAAATTAATTTTTTCATGGCATGCAATCTTTATTGGTTGGAACAAGCTGAGAATTGAGCAACAATGTATTGTAATTCCCCAAAGGACTTAAATATCGTAAGTTACCCACTTCCATTTCTACAAGAATTAACGCTGCAAGAGCTTCCAATGATGCATTAGGGCTTTCTAAGGCTACATTTACATAACCTTACCCCGGAATTAAATCTGGGATGAGATTATTTTTGTTGGGGTCACCCTATATTTCTTTGATATCTGTCCTAAAATATTACAAACTTTTTGAGTCCTTCGCCAGTTTTAGCATAAGTTGTTATTGATACAATTTTGTTATTATCTATTAGTACAGGTGTCATTATTACATCATCACACAAGATAAAAAACGCACTTCCTTTATCAGCATCGTAAGTTAAATTATAAGTTTTAACTATTCCCAAAGATGCATCGTAACTTATAATTTCTAATTGATGGCAATCATTATTTAACTTTTGCCTTAAAAGCTCAAATTGAGCTGACAATAGGGAAACAGCGCTATTTCTTTTTTCATCACTAGTTGATTTGTCATTAATAAGAAAATATTTTTTAATCAATTCTTCATTACTTAATACTTGGACTTTTAAATCTGAAACAAATGAAGTAATAGTAGTCTTTTCAGGGTTAGTTTGAGTAAATGTACTGGCAACTAAATAAATATTTAAAAAAAATATTAATATATATTTCATAATTTCTCTTTACTAGCATTAACAATCTTTATTTGTATTTGGAGCTATCCCCTTGTTTTAATTGACTCCAATATTTTGAAATACTCTAACAACAAAAAACTTCCCAGCCGATAGAAAATCCGGATCAACAATCATTATTACTTTGCCATCAAATTGCTTGCGTATAGATTCAAAATCATTTTCCTTAAACCAATTATAATCTTTGTAAGGTCTAGTCAAAAATTTTCTTGGTTTTTCAAGATAAAAAGAATCCTTCAATTCTGGAGCTGTAACAAAATCATATGGCGTCTTATTGTATTTGAGTCCAAGAGACTGGCTATAAACTGATATAGTATAAAGCCTACCAATATCAAGGGGATAACTCTTATCTGGATTATAATATACACCCTTACCGATTTCCAGTCGACTGAAAGTACTTTTTTCCAGAAGGATAAAAACCGTATCTGTAGAATATTTAATACGATCCAAATTATCATCTTGAGCAAAGATTGTACTTTGCGTGACTATTGCCAGAACAACTATAATAATATATTTTTTCATAACTAATTATGATCTAAGCTTACCAAATTAATCTTCCAATCATTTCATTACATTGACTTCTATTTTCAACTGAACAGTTTCTTGAGCTACATCATACAATGATAAATTTTCCCATTTCAGATTTCACCGGTTAAATCTTATAAATTAATCTTGCGTTGATGTAAAACTATTTGAGAAAAGAGAACTAACTCTATAAACCAACCCTCAATTTATTTAGTTTGTCTATAACAACATTGCCGACAAAACCTAAACTCATTCATTCTTCGGCCGAATAACTAAAATAGACCCTCACCATGTAGACTTTCCCATCTTTAATTTGCCCTTCATCTATTAAATAGATCACTTTATCCTTACCCGAAAAGGTTTCAACAATTTCATCATATGTATGAGCATCAAACCATGATCTGTCTTTGAAGTTCTTTTCTTTTAAAATTGATTCATTTACTATTTTGTATGAAAATTGGTTATCCATCCACTCCGGAGTGTAA
Organism: Cyclobacteriaceae bacterium; assembly: GCA_020436165.1. Classification (GTDB taxonomy): domain Bacteria; phylum Bacteroidota; class Bacteroidia; order Cytophagales; family Cyclobacteriaceae; genus JAKISE01. Next base: position 89,753 of record JAGQYI010000035.1, read on the forward strand.
CTATTGAAATTAAATGAGATATCAAGTATACTACCAGTTGAACTTGGTATTTTGTAGTGACTACCGCCATCAAATGGATAATAATCACGTGAGTCTGGGTCGTCCTTATGTTTTCCTATTTTTACAATGTAATTAGGATATATTTCTTGATATAGGATATAAAGGGTATCCGACTCAGCGTTACAATAATTAAAAATTAGCACAAAAAAAAGGGTGAAAATAACTTTCATTTCAGTAACATTTATTTGTTGATGATTCTTCTATTGCGGCACTTGCATAAAATTTATAAATCTCTTCCAACCCTTTATTAATAACTTCAATTTGATACGCATTAGTTGGATTTAATTCTTCACCTTTGAGGCCTTCCCAGGCTAAAGCAATAAAGAAATCATCCCATGACCAGGGTATATCAGAGTTGCCAACAAAAGAACCTGTACGGTAATTAATAAATGCCTGTGAACTTAAATATGGGTGTAACTCCTTTAGCCCTTGGGCTATATACTCAATATAATATTCCGCCATATATTCATGTTGCCAGCCTGGTCTAACACCATCCATATTATCACCATATTTTTCATAGTACTCCCAAAGCATCATAAAATCGTCTTCTCCTTGGTAGTTAGCAGCAAATGATTGCAGTTGATCATACCCTCCGGCCTCTATAACCATACTATATAATTCTGCATGAATCATTTCATGTAACAAAGTTCGTGCTATACTTAACTTTGATCTATTCAATTTATTACTATTTAAGCTAACGGTAATTGAAGTTCCGGATTTTTGGGTATTCCCATTGACGGTACTTCCTAGATCTTTAATATCCAAACAAAGTTCTGCTAAGGGTTTGCTACCTAAAAAGTTCTTCAAGGTTTCAAAGCCTACATCATTTTGTTTCATAATTTCCCATATTCCATTCACACAATTGTTGTTTGCAAATGCTGCTTTTTTACATATTTCCTCTTCCCAATAATCTGCACCACTTACAGCAAAATCTAAATAACCACTCACATGAATCTCAGCATGGTTGTCTCCAGGAGCACTATAGGAACATTCCTCTGGATAATAAATGGTTTCATAGGTTGTTCCAACATATTCGCTTTCAACGAACACCCATATATAGGTAGTAGCTCCATTATTCACAATAGTTACTTGTTGATACCAGTCAACATAATGCTCGGTCTCAACTGTCATTTCATGATAACAAATAATAGCTGGAGCCTTAGCAAATGGATTATTTGTTTCAATATTACCATTTTCAATATCTACCAAACCTCCATCCTCATAAACTTCAGATTTCAAATTATTCCCTAACAAATCATAATAATTTATTAACCCATAGTAGCCAGACAAATCCATATTACCAATCCCTGCAGTTAGAGTACCTTCAAAAGGATACGCAACAACCATCGATAAATCAAAGTAATTATTTAACTTTTCAGCTATTAAAAAAGTATAATATTCAGATTCAAAATATTCGGAATTAAGCTCATGACTGGTAGAATATACAAGAGGAAAAATAAACTTGCTCCCATAATCATTTTTTTCAACTTGAAAATCATTCCAGTCAATCTCAAACTCCTCTGATTTAAATTGGAGAGATGATTCAAAGTTAGATTCAAAATTTAGTTTAATAATGTCGATATCATTTAGCTTTTCTTGTTTACATGCCATAAACAAAAAAATTATCATGATATAAAATAGGCTTAAATTATTATTTAGTTTTTTCATTATATAATATTTATAATTAAATAAAAAATATTATATAAATAATTCAAAATTTTCTTCATAGACAGTTTTCTAAATTTCATATTGCACTTCATAATTGATTAAAAAGAATATGTTATTTCATAAACCCACCCTTTTTTCTGAGATTTAAAGATTAATCAATAACCCATGGCACGACAGATAAAAGACCCTGGCTTTGGCACAAAATACGCGAGCCGTACCCAACGCCTCATCAATACCGATGGCACGTTCAACGTAAAAAAGACCGGCATTGGCACCAACATTCACGACACCTACCATAAGTTGATCAATATGTCGTGGACCAAATTCCTCTTTCTCTCGCTAATGATTATCTTTTTGATCAACGTGGTGTTTGCTCTGGTTTATGTAGTAATTGGAGTAAAGCATCTTCAAGGTAACCAGGGTGGAGATACACTCAGCAATGTACAACAGGCATTTTATTTCAGTTTTCAAACATTTACAACGGTTGGCTACGGACATATTGTACCCCAAGGGGTAGTTACCAACCTGGTGGCCTTCCTGGAATCAGCTACAGGCCTCATGGTTTTTGCCATTATTACCGGTTTGCTTTATGGGCGCTTTTCAAAACCTTCCATGCGATTGCTCTATTCCAAAAACGCACTTATCGCTCCTTTTGAAGATGGTTGGGCCATGATGTTTCGCGTAACAAATATTCGCAAATCTCTTTTAATCGCGATGAGCGCCAATGTAGCCATTTCTATTCGAGATGTGCTCAAAGGTGATGAAAAGCGCGTGTACTACCGTTTGCCGCTACGATTAAGTGCTATCGAGTTTTTCCCTGGCAGCTGGACGTTAGTGCACCCAATTGATGCGGACAGCCCATTCAATAAAATAGACCTCCACAACCTGGAAAAAGAAGATTTTGAGATCATTATTCAGATTAAAGGGTTTGATGAAACCTTTGGACAAACGGTGCATTCGCACTACTCTTATATTGAGGAGGAGTTGGTAGTTGGCGCTAAATTCAGGCTGGCATACGAGTTTGATGAAAAGGGCCAATCCTATCTGCCGGTAGATAAATTTAATGATTTTGATCAGGTGGAATTTAATGGGTTGAACGCATAAGAATGAAGACACTATCCATCTTGCTGCTCACACTGGGAACTGCCTTAATTCTTTTGGCCAGTGCATTTTTTATTCTGGGGCACACAGAATTAGAGAAGTACATGCCGAGAAATTTTGTTTTAATTGGTGCACTTATCCTTCTTGCTGCTTCCAGGTATTTAAAGAACAAGTTCGTTAATGAGGATTAATTTCAACAACGAAAACCATTGATATCATTCCCGTTAATTCGTGAATTCTATAAAAGAATACATTAAATTGAGATTCCCCGGTTAGACCGAGGAATGACGGCAGTGTTAAACGTCATTCTCGCGAAGGCGGGAATCTCATCTAAAGAAAGAATCCCTGCCTTCGCAGGGATGACGGTAAAACCAGGAGGAGACTTTTCAATAATTTATTGATTTTATTAAATCGAATATTTGATAAAAACCAATCCTTTTCGTTACTTACAAAATATTGGAGTTATTAATTAATGAGTAAAATCAAAAATATTAATCTTGAATTTAGTTGTCCTGAAAGCAGGAATACTCTCAAACAAACTGTGGAAGTATACAGTTGTGACAAATGTTCGAAGGAGGTCATAGACTTCACGAATAAGTCCGACAAGGAATTCCAAAGAATAATATCAGAATCCATTGAACCAGTTTGTGGAATTTTCAAACGATCACAATTAAGTCAAAAGTTTGTTAAATATGCTGCAGCTACGTTCATAGCAACTGCAACTTCACTTAGTTTAAAAGGCCAGAATATTATAGTGAAAGACAGTATTGCAGATGCTTGTCTCCACCTTGAAGAAGAACACGAGGAGGATGGTGAATTCTTCGGGACAATTATTGAAACTCAAGCAGAACCTATTGGTGGATATCCTAAATTTTTTGAAGCCATTTCTCAAACAATTAAATATCCTTCTGAACTCACAGAAAAAGGTAAAGTGTTTATCGAGTTTACCGTTGATACTCTTGGTAGAATCGGTGAATTTAAGATTGTAAGAAGCTACAACAAACTTGCCGATCAAGTAGCGTTAGATGCTATTAAAAACCTTAATTTTACTTTTAATCCAGGTAAACAACGTGGTAAGACTGTGAAAACAAGATTAGTAATCCCAATAGCTTTTAACCCAAAAGATGAGGAATAGATAGTCTTTGTGTGAAGTAAAAATAACTAATTCCTCCTGCTTAACTCATCCCTGATCTTAGCGGCACGCTCGTAGTCTTCTTTTTCAAGGGCCTCGTTGAGCATTTTATTAAGATTTTCAGTGGAAAAGTCCTTTAATGTCTTTTCAGGAGAAGGCTTGCTGGCTTCAACAGCAGGTTCTTTCTTTGGTGTGGCAGCCTCTTTCAGATCAACTTCCTCATCATCTTCAGAAAGCACCACTCCTGCCTCATTCAGAATTTTCTCATAGGTGTAAATGGATGACCCAAACCGCAACCCAATGGCTATTGCATCTGACGGGCGTGAGTCAATCTCAACCGTTCTGTTTCCACTCTTGCACACAATGCGAGCAAAAAATACGCCCTCCTTCAAATCGTAGATCACGATCTCTTCCACCATAAATTCAAACTGATGTGCAAACGATTTGAACAAATCGTGGGTCATAGGGCGGTTAGGAATGATCTTCTCGATCTCAATGGCAATGGCCTGCGCCTCGAACATCCCAATAATAATGGGCAATCGTCTAACCCCTCCTTCTTCTCCCAACACCAATGCAAACGAACCGCTTTGCGATTGGCTAGACGATAACCCGAGTATTTCTAATTTTATTTTGTCCACAAAAAATGGTTTTACTTAAGCGCCTTTATTGCTTCTGTTAATTTCGGAACAACTTCAAATGCGTCTCCAACAATGCCATAATCAGCGGCTTTAAAAAACGGAGCCTCTTCATCTTTATTGATTACTACAATGTATTTAGAAGAGTTAACCCCGGCTAAATGTTGGATAGCTCCTGATATTCCGATGGCAATATACAACGTTGGCGCCACTTTTATACCTGTTTGGCCCACGTGTTCGCTATGAGGTCGCCAATCCATATCTGAAACCGGCTTGCTGCAACCGGTAGCCGCTCCCAGTGTTTTAGCCAGGTCTTCCACCATTCCCCAGTTTTCAGGGCCTTTAAGGCCTCTTCCTCCAGAAACCACGATCTCTGCATCCGTAAGTAAAATATCGCCCGATGCTTTTTCTTCACCTGTTACTTTCACTTTCGAATCAGGCAACGAAACAGAAAATGCTTCTACATTGGCACTTCCTCCCTCCTCTTTAACATCTACAGTATTTTTACTCACAATAAGAATTTTCTTATCCTTTTTAAGCGCAACGTGCGCAAATGCTTTTGATGAAAAGATACTAACCTTAACAGAGAACCCATTGGTTGTATCAGGAAGCCCAACCACATTGGAAACCAACGCTGCATCCTGCTTTACCGCCACGCGGCCACCAATCATATCAGCTTTGGCTGATTGTGCCATTACCAAAAGGTTTGCATCTATGCTATTCATGGCCTCTGAAACCGCCACGGCAGCTTCTTCACTGGAAGAAAAGCTTCCTGCAACATTCAGCACTTTGCTTGCTCCATTGGCACCCAAGGTGGCCAGCTCTGCTTCAGGTGTATCACCTAAAGAAAGAGCTATTACATCACCTCCAACCTGTGCTGCATAACATACTGCCTCACGCGAAGCTTTTTTTAATTTTCCTTCCGAACTTTCAACTACTACTAGTATCGACATATCTTGAATTTCTTAAAGTGAATTATAATACCTTGGCATCGTTTTTTAACAGGTCAACCAACTCCTCAACCGAATGTGCCATTTTTACTCCTGCTTTAGGTGCAGGCTGCTCATATTTTACATAAGCCACAGCCTCATCTGTTGCAACAGGCTCAACCACATTTAGCGGTTTGGTACGAGCTGTCATAATACCACGCATATTAGGTATTCTCCACTCAGCAATTGGCTCCTGGCATCCTGCCACAAATGGCATGGCTACTTCAACAAATTCTTTGCCGCCTTCTACCTCTCTCGACATCTTAGCAGCATTGCCATCTACCTCCAGTTTCATAACAGGCGAAAGCGATGGTATTCCAAGCAACTCACCCACCATGGCGTGTACTTGCCCTCCGTTATAATCAATGGATTCGCGTCCCATCAATATCATATCGTATCCACCATTCTTAGCAACATTTGCAATTTGTTTTGCCACAAAAAGAGCATCCGTAGGAGCTGCATTTACACGAACAGCATCATCTGCTCCAATAGCCAATGCTTTTCGTATGGTAGGCTCGGTTTCGGCTCCTCCCACATTAAGCACGGTTACAGATGCACCGTTAGATTCTTTCAACTCAACAGCCCTTGCTATCGCATAATCATCGTATGGGCCAATAATGTACTGCACACCGCTGCTATCAAATTTAGTATTGCCATCGGTAAACGCGATCCTGGAAGTGGTGTCTGGTACATGGGTGATACATACCAATATTTTCATGTGTTTATTCTTAGTGTTTGAATTTATTTTGTAGGGCGAAGTTAGTTAATTTGGTTCGATTTTAAAGTTCCTACCTATGAATAATGACCGCCTTTCCATGCTTGAAAGCTATATTGAATCTGACCCCGATGATCCCTTTAATTGGTATGCTTTGGGAATGGAATACAAACCCATAGATGTGCAAAAATCTTTAGGTTATTTCATTCATTTGCTGGAAAAGTTCCCAGAGTACCTGGCCACCTATTATCAGGCTGCAGAACTCTTGCTGGCAATAAATGAAAAAGACAAAGCCGAGGAAACTTTGAAAGCTGGAATTCTGCTGGCACAAAAGCAAGGGAACTCCAATACACTTCGTGAGCTACAGAATGAGTTGAATAATCTCCTTTTCGATGACGAGTAAGTTTTGGCTCATAGTTAATTTCACATTACCAATTGTCAATTGTTAATTCTATTTTTGACGATATGCAGAAGAACAAGTTGAATATACATTTAATTGCCATGGGTGGCAGCGTAATGCATGCACTTGCCTTAGCCCTTAAAACTCAGGGGCACACCATTACAGGTTCTGACGATCAGTTTTTTGACCCTTCCAAATCGGCTTTAAAAAATGCGGGTATTTTGCCTGAGCAAACCGGTTGGGATCCGGATAAAATTACCAACAGCCTCAATATGGTTATTTTAGGAATGCATGCTCAAAAGGACAATCCTGAACTTTTGAAAGCTCAGGAATTGAATGTGCCTGTTTATTCATTTCCTGAATTTATCTATCAGCAATCGCAAAATAAGCAGCGGATCGTAATTGCCGGAAGCCATGGTAAAACCACCATTACCTCCATGATCATGCATGTGCTTAAATACCATAAAAAGTCATTCGACTACGTGGTTGGAGCTGATGTAAAAGGATTTGAAAGCCGTATTCGCTTATCTGATGCACCAATGATTGTAATTGAAGGCGATGAATACCTTTCTTCGCGTATTGATGCAACGCCCAAAATGCTGCGCTATCAGCACCACATAGGGGTTGTGAGCGGAATTGCCTGGGATCACATTAATGTATTCAAAACAGAGAAAGAGTACATCGATCAGTTTAAGCAATTTGCGAATGCTACACCAAAGGCAGGTACCATAGCTTACAACCAGGAAGATACTATTGCCAACGAAATAGGTTCACAGGAACGAGAAGATGTTGTTCGATTGCCATTTAATGCATTGCCAGCTAAAGTAAAAAATGGAACAACCTACCTGGAAACATCTGACGGTGAAATAGCACTTAAAGTGTTTGGTAAGCATAATTTGATTAATATGGCAGCCGCCAAAGAGGTTGTTTCACGATTCAGTATAAACGACAATGAGTTCTACGAAGCCATTGCATCCTTTGAATTGCCGTCTCTGCGCCTACAAACCCTCATTAAAAAGGATGGACTTACCGTTTACAGAGACTATGCACATGCTCCATCAAAAGTGAAAGCTACTGTTAATGCAGTAACTGAGCATGAAAATAATAGAGAGGTAACTGCAATACTTGAACTACATACCTACAGCAGTCTCAACAAGGCTTTTCTACCGCATTACAAAGGTTCTCTGGATGGCGCTGGCAAGGCAATTGTTTTCTTTGATCCCGAAGCCATTGCGCTGAAAAAACTGGAACCTATTTCCGAAAAAGATGTTTTAGATGCTTTCGGAAACTCCAAAATCAAGGTAGTCAATTCTGCCGAGGCACTTTCCAATGAATTGAAAAATGCTAACACTTCAAACGCAACTATTTTATTGATGAGTTCCGGTAATTTCGGTGGACTCGATCTCAAATCACTTTTTATTTAATCATGCCTTTAAAGCTTAAAAGCCCGCTTGCCATATTCGACCTGGAAACAACAGGAACTTCAATAGCCAACGACAGAATCATAGAGTTATCCTTTGTAAAAGTTGGAATTAAGGGAGAAAAAGAGGTTAAAACAATGCGCATCAATCCTGAAATGCCTATACCCTACGAGTCAAGTGTTGTGCATGGCATATATGATGAAGATGTGAAAGATGCTCCAACGTTTAAGTCTGTAGCCAAGAACCTTGGCAAATGGCTGGAAGGATGCGACTTAGGAGGCTTTAATGCCATTAAGTTTGATGTGCCTATCTTGGTGGAAGAGTTCTTGCGCGCGGATGTGGATTTTGAAGTTACCAATCGAAGGTTAATTGATGCGCAGCGCATTTTCCATATGATGGAAAAACGTACCCTCTCGGCAGCTTACCAGTTTTATTGTGGTAAAGAGCTGGTGGGCGCTCATGGTGCCGAAGCAGACACATTGGCGACTTTAGAAGTACTTGAGGCCCAGGTAGAGCGCTATGATGGCCAGGATGTAACCGATAATCTTGGAAATAAAATCGGAGTAATTGCCAATGACATGGATAAGCTGCATGAACTAACATTCAACAAACTAGTGGACCTTGCAGGTAGACTGGGCTATAACAGCAAAGACGAGGTAATCTTCAAATTTGGCAAACATAAGGACAAGCTTGTGTCCGATGTTTTTAAACAAGAACCCTCCTATTACGATTGGATGATGAATGCAGAGTTCCCCCTAGACACCAAAAGAAAGCTAACAGAGATCCGTTTAAAGGAAATGAAGTTGTAGTCACATTTCTTTCCAAAAGAAGTCTTTACTTTTGAATTATGAGTGATTTTTTTACCGACAGTTTTGGACGGCCACTTAACTACCTCCGTTTAGCCGTTACCGATAGATGCAACTTGCGTTGTTTCTATTGCATGCCCGCGGAAGGTATTGATTATGTCGATCGTAAGGATCTGCTTTCCTATGAGGAAATGCTTCGTCTTACACGCATTTTTGTATCGCTTGGTGTAAATAAAATTCGATTGACAGGCGGAGAACCATTTGTTCGAAGGAATTTTTATGGTTTTCTGAAACGATTAACCAAAATTGAAGGCTTGGATAAAATTGCTATCACCACCAATGGAGCAGTTGCAAGCAAACATATTCCCTTCTTAAAGGAAATTGGCATTACTTCCATTAACCTTAGCCTGGATACGCTTAACAAAGACCGTTATACCCAAATTACAAGAAGAGATTTCTTTGACCAGGCCATGGAGACCTATCATGCTGTGTTAGCAGCTGGCATTAAGTTGAGTGTTAACATGGTGGTAATGGAAGGTAAAAACATTGAGGATATTGTGCCAATGGCCATGCTGACCAAGAACGATAATGTAACAGTTCGATTCATTGAAGAAATGCCCTTCAATGGCATTGGAGCTCGTTACACAATAGGTTTTAATCATAAAAAAATTCTAGAAACGCTAAAAGAAGATCTTCCTGAACTGGCTCCAATTCCTTTTAAAGATGGAACAACCGCGCAGGAATATACAATTGACGGCTACAAAGGTAAAATAGGAATTATAGCTGCTTATACGCGTACTTTCTGCGGGTCATGCAATAGGATACGAGTTACTGCCACAGGTGAAATGAAAAACTGTCTCTACGACCAGGGAGTGCTTAATCTCAAGCGAATGCTTTCGGATGGCTCATCCGATCAAATGATTTGCGAAGCCATCAAAGCGGGATATAGCAAAAAGCTCAAGGATGGTCGCGAGGCTGAGGCTGCCCGAATGACATCTGTTTCAGAATCTATGTCGAGTATTGGAGGGTAAAAATATATTAAATATTTTCTTATTATTTTAATATTTGATTATATATGCAGTAAGGTATATGATTAAATATAATATAAAATGTCAATAAAGCATTTTTTGCTCGTCTCAACAATCTTAACTACATTACTGTTATCCTGTAAGAAAGAAGAAGAATTACCGAAGGTAAGCGCTGATTTTAATGCCTCAAGCAAGGTTGTTTTAGTGGATGAAGCAATTCAATTTTCTGATAATTCGGTTGGAGACCCAACAAAGTGGGAATGGTCATTTGAAAATGGTAATCCTGTTGAATCTGTAGATCAAAATCCTGAAGTCTCCTATTCATCTCCAGGCAATTATACCGTTTCTCTAATTGCTTCTAATGAACAACATACTGGGTCAATAATAAAAGAAAACTATATTACTATTCTAAGTGAAATATCTGCAGATTTCACAATCTCAGATGGAGTAATTGGTCAATATGATCCAATACGATTCTCTGATATTTCATTGGGAAACCCAACAGCCTGGGAATGGGAGTTTGATGGAGGAATACCAGATATGTCGGACGTGCAAAATCCAACCATAATATATAAAGAGGCAGGAAATTATAATGTTACCTTAATAGCTAGCAACCAATTAAGTTCTGATTCTAAAACCACACAAGTAACCGTCTTTCCCACCGAAGGATTGCTCCTTCACTATCCATTCAATGGCAATGCAAATGATATAAGTGGTAATGGAAACGATGGAATTATAAACGGTGCCACCTTAGTTTCAGATAGAAATGGCAATTTTGATAAAGCGTATAATTTTAACGGAACAGGTAATCAAATTAAATTCCCTGCAATAAGTGATTTCAACAATTTGCCTGTTAGCTTTTCATTCTGGGCATCATTTGATCAATTAAACTCGGTAATACTTGGAAATGATATTGTAGACAATATAGAAACCGGTGTATGGTTTAGTGTAGGCCAAAGCGCAGAGTATTTAAATAAGTTAGCTTTAAATTATGGCAATGGTGGTGGTCCAATGTCAACAAGTAGAAAATCATTTGTTAGTGATTTTACATTGGAAACAAACAAATGGTACCATATTGTAGGAATAATAAGAGACCTAAATACAATACAATTGTTTGTAGATGGAGTTGAAGTCACTGGTACTTACACTGGCAGTTCAACAACATATAAATATTCAGGTAACGAAGGTAGCGTTGGAAGAGCGTGGGATCCAAACTCTTTCTTTGCAGGAAAAATGGACGATATCAGAATTTATAATCGAATATTGAATTCAACAGAAATCAATATTCTGTATAATGAAAAATAATCTTTTAAGATTTGAATTGAGCAAACGAATCGTAATGATTGATCAATTCAATTGAGGTAACATCCCAATTCCATCGTTCTTGGGAAGCACCTTTTGCGTTCTCTCCCATTCTATTTGCCAAATCAGGATTAGAAAGGACCTCAATTAATTTATTAGCAAGATCTTTTTCATCTTCTGCTATATGCACCAATCCACAATGCTCAGCTTCAATAACATGTTGCTGAGCAGGACAATCGCTAACCACTTGGGGTTTACCCATGGCCATATATTGAAATATTTTATTGGCATAGGTGGTATCATGATGCGGGTTTCGTTTTATTGGAGAAATGCAAACACTTGACGCTTTGATATATGATGGGAATAATGAAACATCCTGCCATCCTTCAAAAAATACATTGTCTTCCAGATTTAATTCTTGAACTATTTTTTTTAGGATACTATCTTCTGAATTCTTACCAACTAAAACAAGTTTAGCATCAGGAACCTCTTTTAAGACATAAGGCATTGCTTTAATTGCTGTATCTGTACCTCTCCTAAGGCCAGTATCTCCTAAATATAAAATAACAGAATGTTTTGTATATCTATCAACCAATTCATTATCAATAGAATACTGAAGAAAAATTTGAGGATTGATAGTATTCGGAACCACAGTGATTTTTTTCATTAGCTGAGGGTATGTGGTACTGAATTTTCCCTTGGCCTCTTTTGTTACTAAAATTACCTTATCTGCCTTCTTCATCAACTCTACCTGTTTTTTTGCCCATTTTTTGGGTGAAATCAATAGTTTTCCTGGTAACTTATTTAGATGCGGATAAAACTTCATTATCTCAGGTCTATCTTCATGTAGGTCCAATGTTAATGGCAAACCAAACTGCTTATTCAAATGCATCACGCTTTCAGCTAAAGGCATATCGTGAACATGCAATGTATCCGGTTTAACTAGGCTAATAAAGTCTTTTAATTTGGGTTTAACCAAATTAGAGAAAAACGGAAATGTGTAAACTAAGGCAGATAGTTTGTACAATAATTTGCTTCCACTATACCGAAAGACATGTATTCCATTAACTACCTCATCCTTATTCTTAAATGGTTTATAGCTCAACGAAAACAGAAATACTTCATGTCCCTTTTTAATAAGACTAACAGCTTCATTCTCCACCCTGGAATCAGGTGGAAAATCAGTATCCAGAAACATGGCTATCCGCATAAAAGAATAGGTTGAAATGTTTAAAAGTTTTATGTTTGAGCCCTTATTTAAAGCATATGTCAAAAGATTCGTTGCTTAAACAGGCTTCTAATATCTCACAATTTTTCTTCTTAATAAAAAGCAATATTGTTGTACCTAAATCTTTCTCATTTTCATATTTAAAATACCGCATATTACGCCCTGTCTTAAAAGGCTATTACAAGCTTTTTAACTTGTTTTATCCTGGGCGCCCATGGACAACTCCGGCTTCAATCTTATTTTTTGAAAGGGCTCTTACCAAAGATATGATTGGGATTGAATATGGAAGCGGTAGAAGTACTATGTTTTTTGCAAAGAAATTAAAGAAATTAATTAGCATCGAACATTATCCGGGTTGGTATGAAAAGGTAAAAAAAGAGCTTGAAAATAAAGGAGTTCATAATGTAGACTACTTTCTCATTCTAAAACAAGATACACCAGATGCTATTGAAGATATCGACACTGAACTTGATAAACTCGAAGGGTCGGAACTAAGAAATGACTTTGCAAACTATTACAATAAGGTAAACGAATACTCCAATGGATATTTTGATTTTGTGCTGATTGATGGGCGAGCACGTGTAAAATGTGGACTAAATGCTATGAACAAACTGAAGTCAGGTGGCATATTTGTGTTGGACAATTCGGAAAGAAAAAGATATGCTCCTCTTCGTAATGCGTTGAAGGACTGGCCAATGGTAAACACTACCACAGGGTTGACAAACACCACCATCTGGATAAAACCTTAATATGGGAATCATTATCAGACAAAGCATAACCTCAACTATTTTCACCTATTTAGGTGTAGTTGTAGGCTATGTAAACATCTTAATCCTTTTCCCAAAGTACATGAGTCCGGAAGAAGTGGGGCTAACCCGTACCATTCAGGATGCAGCCATGTTACTGGTGCCATTTGTGCAATTGGGAGTGAGTCAGCTAACCATCAAGTATTTTCCTAAGTATTATGGGAAAACATTCTACGGTGAGTTTGTATCTCTCATTTTTGGTCTTTTCTTGATAGCCGCCATAATATTCACTATATTTTTTCTCTTATTTAAAAATGAAATTGCCGGTTATTTTTCAACTAATTCAGAACTTGTAAACAATTACCTTTTCTACATTTTAGGGCTTGCCTTGTTACTTTCATTGCACCAGGTTTTGGTAGCCTACGCGCAATCGTTGCACAATATTGTATTACCCAATTTTTTAAAGGAGGTAACCCTTAGAGCTTTTACGCTGATTGACATATTGCTATTTGCGTTAAAAGTGATCAACTTTCATACATTTATTAATGTACTAGTTGTTGCATATGCCTTCAACCTGGTAATTCTCGCAATTTATCTCACTTCTAGAAATGCCTTACAGTATTCATTTAATTGGAGATTCATACAATGGGGAGTTGTTAAAGAAATGATTACCTACTCCTTGTTCACTTTTTTAGGTGCAGGAGGAATTCTAATTATTGGTAAGGTAGATAGTATAATGGTTGCAGGAATGATAAATCTTGATGCCAACGCTGTTTATACTACAGCCTTTTATATTGCTGTTCTTATTGAATTGCCCAAAAGGGCGGTTGCACAAATCGGAATGCCAATCGTTTCAAAAGCATTTAAAGATAATAATATTGAAGAGGTACAATCCATTTATGCAAAAAGCTCTATTAACAATCTTATTATAGGCTCCCTGCTTTTCATTGGTATTTGGATCAACCTTGATAACATCTTTTTGCTTATTCCAAACAACGAAGTGTACGCCCTGGGTAAATATGTTGTTTTAATTGTTGGAGCAGGAAAACTAATTGATATGGCAGCCGGAATAAATGGAGAAATCATCGTGATGTCGAAACATTATCGTGTCAACGTATATCTGATTGTTTTAATGACCATTTTTACAATAACTGCCAATTACTATCTAATACCTCTCTACGGGCTCGAAGGAGCAGCGATTGGCTCGGCAGTAGCTTTATTACTTTTCAATTTTGGCAAGTACCTCTTTTTGCTGTTAAAGGAAAAGATTCAGCCTTTCTCTGTTCAAACACTCAAAGTCGTGCTCATTGCCGCTATCACAGCTTTTGTAGGCTTAGAACTACCTTACATGGGCAATGTAATTATTGATATCCTGGTAAGATCAACCATCGCCACTACTGTATTTGCCGGACTGATTATTTGGCTAAAACCTAGTGAAGATGTGGAAATGCTTTTAAAACAGGCTTTGGTTAGATTTAAAAATAGTTAAACCAAAAACTCGTTGTTGCATAAAGGGATTCATTAACATATGAGAAAAACATACAAATTATCGATAATCAAAAACTTTCTGTATTTTATACCCTCGCTTTTATTTTTCATATCATCTTTTGCTTTTCTAAAATACTTAATACCAACATTTGAATTTGTTGATTTTTTTAGTTTTCCAACATTTTTTGTACTTATAGCTTTACTTCCTGCTCCGATAATTCATATCTCCTATTTAGTAAACGACCTAGGACTTCGTCTAATCATAGACGACAATAAAATAATATTTAAAAAATTTAGATCTGAAAAAGCTATTGATAATCATAAAATTGAAAAGCTAACTCTCGTAACAGTTCCTCTAAATAATATTATACCTTATGCGATGTATAGCTATTCAATAATAGAACTTCAAAGCGAAGAAAAATTTTATATCTCATGTTTGACAATTGCCCCGATGGATTTAGTAAAAAGTCTCAATCTTAATAAATTTAAGGTCATTGAATTATCTTCCACTTTCCCTCTTATGTAAATAATCTTGATTACGATTTAATTGGAGAGTTTAAAAACAAATTCCAATCAGCAAAACTCTTTTATCAAATTAGCCACATAATCAACCTGACCTCTGGTCAACTCAGCATACATAGGAAACGATATCAATTTGCCCGACATTTCATCTGAAACTGGAAATGTACCCTGAACATCAAATATTCCTAACTGGTTTAGGGGCTTGGGGTAATGAATCTGGGTATCTATACCATTCTTTTTTAAATGCTCCCTCAATCCATCTCTGTCTTCGGACTGAATTACATACAAATGATACACATGTGAGAATCCTTCCGGAACGGAAGGTAATTTAACCGATGCACCCTTTAAGGCTTCATTATAACATTTTGCAACCTGCTGACGGCCTTTTGTCCATGCACCCAAGTGTTGGAGTTTAACTTGTAAAATGGCAGCCTGCAGCGTATCTAAACGACTATTGCGGCCAATGGCCACATGGTTGTGCTTGCCTTGTTGCCCTAAACGGGCAATCACACTTACTTTTAAAGCCAGGTCCTGATTGTTGGTTACAATTGCACCACCATCACCGTAAGCACCCAGATTTTTACCCGGGTAAAAACTAAAAGTGGCTATATCACCAAAAGTTCCCACCTTTTGCCCATTAATCGTGGCTCCATGTGCCTGTGCACAATCTTCTACAACCAATAAGTCGTGCTTTTTAGCCAATGAGAGAATAGTAGGCATATCTGCAGGTAGTCCATAAAAATGCACAGGCAGAATAGCTCTTGTTTTTGAAGTGATCTTCTCCTCAATTTTGGAAACATCCATGGTATAAAAATCCGGATGCACATCCACAAAAACAGGCTGTGCTCCTACTCGACTCACAGCGCTTGCTGTAGAAACCCACGTATAAGATGGCACAAGCACTTCGTCACCATTACCTATCCCTAGTGCTTCAAGGGCTATTTCAATTGCATCTGTGCCATTGGCGCAACTTACGCAATGGCTAACTCCCAAATAATCAGCAAAGCTGTTTTCAAATTGTTCAACAGCGCTGCCACCAATAAAAGAAGTATTTGTCAATACAGTTGATATAGCATCATCGATTTCCTTCTTAATGGAAATATACTGTACGTGAAGATCGACAAAGGGTATGTGCATATTATTGAATTTTTTTAGCCGGATTGCCAACATAAACTCCCGGTTTGGTTATGTTTTTAGTAACAACTGCACCTGCTCCAATTATAACGTTATCACAAACTGACACAGGCAAAATGGTAGCATTAGAGCCAATCGAAACATGGTTCCCAATTGTAGTTTCTTTCCAAAGACTTTTGTCTCCTCTTGCTGGCCCACCCTTTGAAAAGATATCATTTATAAACATTACCCCATGCCCAACAAAGCAATCAGAGCCTATACTTACCAATTCGCAAATAAAACAATGTGATTGCACTTTGGTCCTTTCTCCAATTTTTACACCTTTTTGTATTTCTACAAAAGGTCCTACAAAACATTCATTTCCAATTTCACACTCGTAGAGGTTTACAGGTTCTACAACCGTAACATTCCGGCCAAAAGTAACATCCCGAATACTGCTCTGTATGATCATTGGTTTAGGCATTAGCTCCCTTATAAATGGTTTCTATTGCTTCTATTGACTTGGCTCCTTCCAGGCCCTCTACAATATTCGAACGTTCTCCATTCAGGTCTTTAACAACCTCCTCAATTACCTTATGGTGATTGGAGCTTGAGCCTTGGTATTTACCATAATTGTTAGGTAAATCTACAAACGATATATTCTCCGGCAATGGGTAAGATTTCACATCCCAAAATTCAACTTTATTCAAATAAGCCCCTCCAACCTTAACTGTTCCATTCTCACCAATAATGGTAATACTCCCCTCAAAATTCTTATTGTACACATTAGTTGTCCAGGAAATAGATCCAATAACTCCGGAGTCAAACTTAACAGAAGTCTGTCCGCAATCTTCAATTTCAATGTTATGGGCTTGGGTGTCCATTACTGTTTTTGCATCTGTTATTTTGCCAAACCACCAAACCAGAATATCAATAAAATGGCTCGCCTGCGTAAACAAAGCTCCTTGCTCCTTTTCTTTATTTCCTCTCCAATCAGACTGATCGTAATACTCCTGATGCCTGTTCCACAATACATTACACTGCACCATGTATATTTTCCCTAAACGATTGTTCTTTAAAGCTTCCTCCACTAATTGAATAGGCACATTGTAGCGGTTCTGTTTTACCACATATAATTTTAAACCTGCATCCTTAGCCGCTTGGGTCATCTCAGAAGCATCTCTGGAAGAAAGAGCCATTGGTTTTTCAACTACCACATGTTTGCCGGTTTTTATCGCAGCCAATGCCATTGGCTTATGCAAATGATGCGGAGTACAAATACTTACCACATCAAAATCTTCTTTTATGAAATCTTCGAAGTTTTTAAAAACGGATATACCCCCGTAAAGCTCAGCCTGTTCTCTTGCCCGATCTTCAACTATATCGCACACCGAAACAGGCTGAGCAAATTCATAATGATCTAAAACCGCTGCATGTCGCCTACCTATATGTCCGCACCCAACAATTCCAAATTTCTTAACATCCATACCTAAAAAATGAGATGTAAAGATAAAGACTGCATATGCTATGAAACAAGCTGTTCCATCATGTCAACTAACTCACCGGTTAGTTTTTTCCTTTCATACGCTTCCATTCTTTCCGAATCGACCTCAAACTCATTCTTTCTGAAGTTTAAAAATAATTCTATGATCCTATTTTCTATTTCTTCTTCGGATGCTGCAAATGAAAATACACCAGAATAACCGCATTGCTGCAATAGATCATTTGCATCACTTTCTGGAATACCAAATGCTAAAATCGGTCTTCTCGTGGAAAGATATTCGAATAGTTTACCTGGCAATATCCAGGATGAATTGGTTGTATTGTTTACCAGTAAAAGCAGAACTGCAGAGTTTGCATAGAGAGTTAAAACGTCAGTATGTGACATATAATCCGGCACAACCACTTTTTCTCGTAAATGCTCAAATCTGCTTATCTCATTTGTAACAGATTGCTCTACAGTGCCCACTAAAATCACTTCGAGCATTTCAGCAAGATCAGGTTTTTCAACGCAAAGTTTTTCCAATACGCGCCAGAGCACTTTTGGGTCCCTTCCTTCATTTAATAGCCCTACATGGGCAATCCTAAATTTATCTGGTTTCACATTAACAGAAGATTCAAAGTCTTCGGAATCAAAGCCATTTGTTACAACTTTTACTTCAGGAATACCTCCTGTTTTAGCAAGCTGCATCGATAAGCGATTTGTGACCGTTAAAACCAAATCAGCGGTATGCATTACCTCATGTTCCAATTTTTTGTGGTATTTCCAGGCCCTTTTACCAAGATTAAGCTGTGGCAACACGTCCCAGTCAGTCCAGGGGTCACGAAAGTCAGCTACCCATTTAACACCTGTACGCCTTTTTACTTCCATACCAATAAGATGCATGCTGTGAGGTGGCCCGGTTGTTACAATCACATCCACAGGATTAGCAGAGAGATATTTGGTCAAATAATTCACTGCTGGCCTCACCCAAAAAACACGAGCATCAGGTATAAACCAATTACCTCGTATCCAAAGGGCCAACCTACCCAAAAAAGATTTATCCTTTTTATCAACTACTCCCTGTTGTTGCACAGCCTTCTTTCCCAACAACTTTTTATACAAACCAAATGGCTCCCATATGGGCAATTTTATAACTTCAGCCTCTTTAGGAATATCCTTTATAAGAGATTCATCACGTAATTCAAAATCTGGATTTTCCGGTGTAAAAACGATTGGGTACCAACCAAATTGAGGAAGATATTTTGCCATTTTAAGCCATCGTTGCACACCACCTCCTCCACTGGGAGGCCAGTAGTATGTGATAATAAGCACCCTCTTTTTATTCATAATTTGGTAACTAGCAAACGCCCACAAATATAAAAATTGTTAGCAGCCGTTCTGAGTATAAATTATTCTTATGCAAATATTTACTCTATTACATATCGAAAACGTTTGCAAGAAAATTAATTGAGATATAATGCTTTTTAAGGTTCAACAATTAAAAAGATTATGCCACTTTTGTGGCGAATTTTAAGAGAAAGAAATGAAACGAATTGCGGTTTTTACCTCAGGAGGAGATGCGCCCGGAATGAATGCATGCATTAGAGCAGTAGTTAGGGGCGCCATTTATTATGAGGTTGAGGTATATGGAATTTATCAAGGCTATCAGGGAATGATTGCCGGAGATATGGTGAAAATGGAATCCTATTCGGTTAGCAATATACTTCAAAGAGGAGGTACCATATTAAAATCGGCAAGAAGTGATGATTTTAAGACAAAAGCAGGCAGAAAACTGGCATACAACAATCTGAATGCTAAAGGAATTGAAGGAGTTATTGCCATTGGTGGTGACGGTTCATTTACTGGAGCTACTATTTTTTACGAAGAGTATGGCATTCCAATTATTGGTATACCAGGAACCATCGATAACGATATTTATGGAACAGATAAAACCATAGGGTTTGATACAGCTGTAAATACGACACTTGACGCAATTGACAAAATCAGGGATACGGCAGATTCCCATGGTCGCATTTTCTTTATCGAGGTTATGGGTCGCGACTCCGGTTATATTGCCATCCAGTCGGCTATTGGTGGTGGTGCTGAAAGCGTTATTTTGCCCGAAAGAGATGTTACAGCAGAAGATGTTGTCAGCAACCTTCAGGACGGAATACGAAGAGATAAGTCTTTTTCAATTGTTGTGGTAGCAGAAAAAGACGATCCAGGTTATTCAGTGGAGCTGGCAAATGCGGTTAAAGAGGCAATTACAGATAAGGATATACGTGTTACCATTTTAGGGCATATACAACGTGGAGGTGCACCTACAGCTACGGATAGAACTCTGGCAAGCCGTTTGGGACTTGGCGCAGTTGAAGGGCTTTTGGATGGAAAAAAAGACGTTATGGTTGGAATAGTAAATGATGATATGATATACACGCCTTTAAAAGATGCCATCTCTAAGGATAAACCATTGAATCCTGATTTGATACGCGCAATGAAAATCCTAAGTCTGTAGTCAACTCAGGACGTAATAAGCTCAACAATTTCATCGAACTGAGTCGGTTCAAACCAATGAATCGACTCATTTTTTTTGAACCAGGTTAACTGTCTTTTGGCATAACGCCTCGAATTACGTTTGAGTAAGCGAATCGCTTCCGACATGTCATACTTTCCATCCAAATAGCCGAAAATTTCGGAATAGCCTACCGTTTGCAACGCATTGTGTTCTCTGAATGGCAACATTTGCCTTGCTTCTTCAAAAAGGCCATTCTCAATCATTCGATCCATTCTTTTATTAATGCGCTCGTAAAGAACTTCTCTGGGTAATTCCAGACCAATAAAATGTAATGTAAAATCGCGCTCTGTAGCACTTCCGGTTCTGAAAGAAGAAAACGGCTTACCTGTTCCTAAACATACCTCAAGCGCTCTAACAATTCTTTGCTGGTTATCCGGGTCAATGCTTTCAGCGTAAGCAGGATCAAGTTCTTTAAGCTCAAGGTACAATGCATTTAATCCATCTGTTTGAACCCGTGACTTCAATTTGGTTCTGACTTTATCATCAACTTTTGGTATATCACTAAATCCGTAGCAAAGGGCATCTATATATAAACCGGAGCCTCCGCTTACAATAGCCATTTCATCCTTTTCAAAAAGTTTATGTAAAACCTCGAGACCTTCTTTCTCAAAATGTCCTGCACTGAACTCTTCAGTAATACTTCTATCATCAACAAAATAATGCGTTATTCCATCCATCTCCTCTTTGGTGGGCTTGGCTGTTCCTATATTCAGCTCCTTAAATACCTGCCTTGAATCGGCATTAAGAACACTTACTCCAAAATTTTTCGCTAAGTCGACAGTAAGCTTGGTTTTTCCCACTGCAGTAGGCCCCACAATTACCAGTACTTTCTTTGAACACATTTAGGCATAGATTTCATTCAAAATTATCGCAATAAGTTACTAAATCACTAATTTTAAGTTTGAAATAACCCTTAATTGTTGGCTTCATATAAACACTAGTGGAAAGAGAAGTATCTACACCGATTAGTTATACAAGCTTATTGGCTTTAATGGTTAACCCGGATGGAGTAATTAATTTTGTGACCCAGCCAATGGCTCAAATCCTGGGATACAAGGTAGCAGAACTAATTGGACAAAATGTACTGAATTGCCTTATAGCTGACAAAGAAAAATCGAACGTATCTAAGCTCATTTTGGCTGAACAATCACAAATTATCAGTTTAAATACTTCATTGATAAGTAAACAAAATGAACCGATTGACCTCAGGCTTCAATTAATTTCACTAAAGAATAATTTACTTAATGAACACAAAACTGTTTTTGTAAGTGACAACATTATTTTCGGAAGTATAATTAAGAAAGCGCTGGATAAAAGAAAAAACGAGCTTTTTGAACTCTTTGATTTAACGGAAGAACTTATCGTTATTCTGAATTCCAGAAAAGAAATTGTGTATACAAATCCTTCCTGGGATTCTAAACTTGGCCAGGGATGCAACAAAAAAGGCATTAGAAACTTTGAAAACTGCTTTGAGAAACAATCTGCACTATCACTTTATAATTCACTAGAAAAACTTAATTCTCAAAATAGATTTACAAACATTGAACTTTCTATAAAGTCAAAATCAAATGGCAAAGTATATCATTTAAGAGGGTATGCCATTGCTGAAGAGAAAAACAGGCAGGAATATCTGTATCAATGCATTTTTAATGACATTACCGAAGATGTTCGGGCTGAAAAAGTTAAAAACCTCTATTACAATGTGTCAAGCCAAATTGTTGAAAATGCAGACCTTCCTGCCATTTATAAGAATATTCATAAAGAATTGATGGAGGCAATCGATTGCCCCAACTTGTACATAGCACTTTATAATCCTGGTGCTAACGAAAACACCATTCAGTTTCCATATTACATAGATGACGGTGGGATTGACCGAGGAGTTATTGAGCGCCCTTTATCCAACGGAATTACAGAATACGCAATAAAAAACGGGACTCCACTAAGTATTGACAGAGACGAGTTCCAAAGACTCGATTCAATTGGAAAAATTACCATAATTGGGAAAATACCTGAGTACTGGATGGGAGTTCCTTTAACGATTTCGGGCAGAGTGATTGGGGTATTGGCCGTTCAATCTTATTCTCCGGAAATAAAATATACACAAAAAGACCTCGAACTTTTGGATTTTGCCTCTTCTCAAATTGCCCTTGCCATTGAAATGGCCAGAACCAGAGAAGAACTTCAAAGTCAAACTGCAAGGCTCAACTCCATATTTGAAAGCAGCTCACTTTTGATTTGGTCGGTTAATAAAGACCTTGAAGTTACCTCTTTTAACAAAAACTATTTTGAAGCCAACTTTATCAATTATGATGCTGACTCAAATAAATCGAGGGGTAAATCCGATAAAACATACTCTCTTGACAGGTTTTGGCAGGATAAATACAAAAAGGCCTTTAAGGGAGAAAAACTGCAATTTGAAATCAAACTTAAAGATGAAAGCGGCAAGGATATATGGAAAGAAATCTACCTGAATCCGATTTATACAGGAATCAATAAGATTGAAGAGGTTTCTGGTATAGCTCATGACGTTACACAAAAGAAGCGATCTGAGCTTGCCCTCCTAAAAAGTGAAGAAAAATTCAGAAACATTTTTGAATCCTTCCAGGATTTATACTTTCGGTGCAATCTCCACGGAAAATTATTAATGGTAAGCCCATCTGTGCTAGAGCTAACCGGATACCGATCTAAAGAAGTGATAGGTAAACACATTGATGATTATTACCTCTATAACCCACGTGTTAAACGAATAATAAAAGAACTAAGAACAAAGAAAAACCTTAAAAACGTTGAAGTTTCAATCGTAAAGCAAAATGGAGAGGTAAGACAATGTATATGTAACATACGAATGGTTCAAACCAACAAGAGCGAACCATTTGAAATAGAGGGCGTTGTGCGCGACATTACACAACTCAAACTAACAAATCAGCAACTGATAGAAGCAAATGAAACTACGGAGAACTCTTTAAGAATAAAAGAACAATTCCTGGCCAATATGAGTCACGAGATCAGGACCCCAATGAATGGCATCATAGGAATGATTGATTTGCTGGAGCAATCGGTTTTAGACAAAAAGCAAAAAAACTATGTTGGTACCCTGAAAAAATCCTCTTCCATATTGATGGAAATACTCAACGATATTCTTGATATCTCCAAAATAGAAGCAGGAAGAATGGAATTGAAACCCCACACATTCTTTCCTGTTCAGCTGGTAAATAAAATAAAGGCGCTCTTTAGCCCCATTGCCGCTACAAATCATATCAGCCTGAGTTATTATATCGATAAATCGGTGCCAGAGCAAATAATCGGTGATGAAACCCGCTTGATCCAGGTGCTCTCCAATTTGATATCCAATGCCTTGAAGTTTACAGAAAGCGGAGGTTCAATTGATATAAGCCTGGATCTGCTAAGAAAGATTGATAAAAAAATATACATCCGCGTAGAAGTTACCGACTCAGGTATTGGTATTTCGAGGGAGGATCAAAAAAGGCTTTTTAGTAGTTTCACACAATTAGATAATTCCACAACAAAACCCTACTCAGGCACGGGCCTTGGCCTGTCTATTTCCAAACAATTGGTAAATCTTATGGGAGGTAAAATCGGGGTATACTCTAACCTGGGTAAAGGAAGCACATTTTGGTTTACATTCGAAGCTTTAATTTCTGATAAAGAAACAGTTCTGGAGAACACAATCTCATTGTTAAAAGAAACAGAAACCCCTGTACATTCACTGTCACAAAATGTTCTTGTGGTAGATGATAACCTTATTAACAGGGAGGTTGCCGGTGAAATACTCTCCCAGTCAGGATGCAATGTAAAGCTAGCCCAAAGTGGCCTTGAAGCTATCGAATTAGTGGAAGAAAATGATTTTGATATTGTTTTTATGGATATCCAAATGCCTGAAATGGATGGAATACAAACAACCAGAAGAATAAAAAAACTAAATAAAAGACCGCTTCCAAAAATAATTGCAATGACTGCCTATGCCATGAAGGAAGACGAAGAAAAGTTTATTAAAAAGGGGTTAGACGATTACCTGGCTAAGCCAATAAGAGCCCAGGAGCTTATAGACAAAGTGGTAAAGTGGAGTGGAACAATTATAGAGAAAAACGGTTCGGCAAATGGCAAAAAAGCAAATAATACACCAAAGGTTATTAATAAAGATGTTTTGGAGCAACTTGAAAAATATGGAGGAAAAGAGCTGATTGACAGTGTTTATGATGAGTTTGAAGTAGAAACGATGGAACAATTAGAAGCATGCAAAAAAGCTTTAACTAATAGCAATTGGATTGATATTCAGAAACTTCTGCATACAATAAAAGGAACTTCAGGCACCTTGGGGATTGAGAAAATTTCAGAAAAAGCCAAACAGATTGAATTTAGGTTGAAGAAAAATGACAACAAGGGAATTGAGAAAGATTTTTCAGAACTAATAGATAATTTTGTTGAATTTCAAGATAACTTTAGGGGCATAATTCGAAACAACTAACTATGGGTAAAAAAATACTGATAGCAGAAGATAGTTCAGTTATATTAAACCTAACAAAGAAAATTCTTGTACAACAGCATTTTGATATAACTACAGTAAAAAATGGCAAGGCTGTTTTAGATAAACTTGACAAAGAATCGTACGATTTAATTCTTATGGATATAAACATGCCTGTTCTTGATGGTATGGAAACAACCAAAAGAATTAGGGAAATGTCCGACAAAGTAAAATCCTCCATCCCAATATTTGCCATAACGGGAAATGCCGGTAACTATTCAGTTGATGAATTTAAGGCGGTGGGCATAAACGAGTACCTTCAAAAACCGCTTGATTTCGACCGATTGGTTACAATGGTTAACCAATACACAAACTAAATGGCCGTCAAATATTCTAAACAATATTTGCACAAGCTTGAGGATTTAATGGCGGAGACAGATTACATTCTTCGTTACGAAAAAGGAAACTTTCAGTCGGGGTATTGTATACTCAATAGCAAAAAGGTAGCTATTGTGAATAAGTACTTTACCCATGAAGGCAAAATAAATGCACTGATCGATATTCTTAAATCCATTGAAATTGATAGAGAGAAATTGAGCCCCAAGAACAAAATCTTGTTCACAGAGCTTTCTCAAACAGATCTGAAAATTTGACAATTACATTCTTGGGCACCGGCACCTCTCAGGGTATTCCAGTTATTGCATGCTCCTGCCCTGTTTGCCAATCAATGGACTACAAGGACAAGAGGTTGCGCACCTCGGTGCACATCGAATCGGAGGGCGTTCATTTAAACATAGATGTTGGTCCCGATTTTAGACAGCAAATGCTAACAAATGGCATAAGTAAAATGGATGCCATTTTACTAACCCATGAGCATAAAGACCACACTGCCGGACTAGACGAAGTGCGTTCGTTCAATTTTGCCCAAGAAAAGGATATGCCAGTCTATGGTCGCAAAAAGGTGCTGGATCAAATAACCAATGAGTTTGCTTACATTTTCTCAGAAAAGAAATACCCAGGCACTCCACATGTAGAAAAGAAGGTTATCACCAATAAAAAATTTACGATTGAAGGAATTGAGATAACTCCAGTTGAGGTAATGCACTTTAAATTACCGGTATTTGGTTTTAGGATTAAGGACTTTGCCTACATTACTGACGCCAATTTTATAAGTGAAACCGAAAAGCAAAAACTGAAAAAACTGAAAGTATTGGTAGTTAATGCATTGCAGATTAAAAAACATATCTCACATTTTACGCTTTCAGAAGCCGTTGAGCTAATTCAAGAGCTAAAACCAGAAAAGGCATTCTTAACACATATAAGTCACAACCTGGGATTTGCCAGAGAAGTAGAGCTGTCTCTTCCCCAAAATGTGCATCTGGCCTATGACGGTCTTAAGTTGGTAGTATAATGCACAACAACTACTATTTCTTACGACAATTGGTGCCTCAATTGGAAGCCCAGCTTAAAGGCTCTGTTTTGGCTGAATGTTTCAGCCAAAACAAGGACGAACTGATCTTAAGCTTTCGCAAACCGGATGCCTCAGAGTTTTTTATCAAAGCATATCTCAAAAGTCATTTTTCATGCCTTTCTTTTCCTACTGATTTCAAAAGGGCTAAAAAAAACTCTGCTTCCATATTCGATCCAATTATTGGGCAGCAGGTTTCTCATTTGCATCTTTTCAAAAACGAAAGGTCCTTTACTATTCACTTTAAAAGTACATTTTCAATTCTTTTCAAATTGCATGGAAACAGATCGAATATAATTCTGTTGGAACAAAGCAGTCCTGTTGATCTTTTTAAAAACAGTCTTAGAAAAGATTTGACAATAGACATCAAAATACTAGAAAGGCCACTTGATATATCCTTTGAGAACTTGCTGGCAAACGATTGGAACATTCGAAAAGTGTGGCCGACACTGGACAAAAGCTCAGGCGATCTCCTCCTCAATTCTTTACCAGGGCAACCGGCAGATCAACAGGAGAACATATTTAATACCTACAAAAATAAGGTAGAGTCACCCGGCAAATATTTCGTTCTAAAGACCGAAAAAGGATTTGAATTAAGCCTGTTAAACCCTGGTGGAGTTGACTTTGAAGAATACCCGGATCCTATTGAAGCAATTAATACGTTCTTTCATCAGCAAGTTAGCTTTCAGACCATAGCTGGCTTGCGGGAAAAAGCTATAGCTAATTTGAACGCACAACTTGTTAAGGCAGGTAATTATGTAATCAAATCGAAACAAAAACTTGAGCAGCTTTTAACAGGGGCCTCCAATAAGCAAATAGCCGATGTACTTATGGCAAACATTTATGCTATTGAAAAGGGAAGTAAAGAAGCCAAACTTCATAACTTTTATACAGATCAACCTATACTCATAAAGTTAAACCCACTTTTGAGCGTTCAAAAAAATGCCGAAAGATATTACAGAAAGGCAAAGAACGAAGCAAAGGAAATTGCAATCCTGGAAGGTAATATTAAATCCAAAGAACAGCTTATTGAAAAGCTTCGTATGGATTTGGAAAGTTTGGAATGGCTGGAAGATATAAAGGAGTTAAAAAAGTGGCTGGCTACAGAAGTTTCAACAAAAATAGATGCGCCATTACCGTACAAAGAATTTGTTATTGACGGATACCGGATTTTGGTCGGAAAGAATGCAAAACAAAATGACGAGTTAACTTTGAAAATTGCCAAGAAAGAAGACTTATGGCTTCACGCAAAGGACGTATCAGGCTCACATGTGGTTGTAAGACAAATACCGGGAACTCCCTATCCAAAGTACATAATAGAAAAGGCCGCCCGGTTGGCAGCCTATTATTCTAAACGCAAAACCGACTCGCTTTGCCCTGTTATGTATACCCCTAAAAAATATGTTCGTAAAGTAAAAGGTGCCCCTGCAGGAGCTGTTTTAGTTGAAAAAGAAAAGGTTCTTTTGGTTGAACCCTCTCCTAATCCCTAATTACTCCGTAATTTTCAATTTCATCATGTTGGTGCGATACTTCTTCGCAATTGGCATACTGGCCATAGTTATGTAGGCATCTCCTTTCTTTAGATAACCATCCTTCTTAAGTATTTTCTCCACCTCAGCCATAGTTCCATCTGTGGTATCGTTTGATTCGAAATAATAGCCACGCACACCCCAAATCAGATTCATAATTGTTAAAAGCTTCTTGTTACCAGTAAAAATAAAAATATTGGCTTTGGGCCTGTTGGCAGAGAGCCTCCATGCAGTAAATCCCGACCATGTCATACCTGCAATAACCTCTGCCTGGGTTTCAAAACTCAATCGCACAGAGCTCTGTATCAAACTAGAAGGATAGTAATCGGGCGACTCCGGATTAGGTTCTGAATATTTAAAGTAAATGCTGCTATAATTAGCTTCAACAGATTTAATTATGCGGGTCATACTTTTAACTGCCAATACAGGAAATTTACCTGCTGCAGTTTCTGCCGAAAGCATAACAGTATCAGCCCCATCTATCACTGAATTGGCAACATCATTGGTTTCTGCGCGGGTTGGGCGCGCATTCTCAATCATACTTTCGAGCATTTGAGTCGCTACAATTACTGGTTTTGCTGCTGCATTACATTTTTTAATAATCCTCTTTTGAATTATCGGAACATCCTCCATTTCTATCTCCACTCCAAGGTCTCCCCTTGCCACCATTACTGCATCAGTGGCATCAATTATGGCATCAATTTTTTTAACTGCCTCCGGTTTTTCTATTTTGGCAACAACGCGAATATCCTTTCCGGCAGCTTCAATTCGAATTTTTAGATCGATAATATCAAGTGCATCTCGTACAAAGGAAAGAGCGATCCAGTCTACATCGTTTTCAATCCCAAAATTCAAATCCTCCAAATCCTTTTCGGTAAGTGACGGTGCTGAAACATTACTTGATGGCAGATTAATACCTTTTTTCGATAACAATGGACCGCCATGAACAACCTTAGTTGTTACATCTGACCCTTTAACAGATTCTACCTTAAGCTCAATCTTGCCATCATCAATCAAAATTGTCTCGCCCGGCTTAACATCTGCAGTTAACCCCTGGTAAGTTGTACTAACTTTTTTTGAATTTCCTAAAACCTTGTTAGTTGATATTACTAGTTTATCACCTTCTTTTACTTCACAACCCTCCTCAACCATATTAAGGCGGATTTTGGGTCCCTGGAGGTCCTGAAGAATAGAGACAAATGTTCCCATTTCCTTATTCAACTCACGAATAATGGCAATAACTTTCGCATGGTCATCATGCGAGCCATGAGAAAAATTTAACCGGAATACATCTACACCGGCTATTATAAGTTCTTTAAGTGTTTCTTTCGAATTTGAAGCAGGGCCAACAGTTGCAATAACCTTGGTCTTATTGAAAATGATTTTTTCCATTAGTTAGAATATAAAATTATCCTTCGATTTAAGTTTGTTTATATCAATCAGCTGAACAAAGGAAATACCTTCAACTTCCTTAAGCCGGCTCACAGTCTCCTTTACACTACCAAAAAACTCTTCTCCGGTTATCAGCATGAAATAATCAATTTGCGGAAGTTCGGGGACCAAGTAAGTAGCCTTTGCTTTGTCCATTCCTTTATTCTTAATCAAATTGATCTGCATAAAATCAGTTTGATAACAATAATTACTGACCACAATTCTAGAATTATTGGCCATGCTGATTACAAGATCCTCATCCATAATCAGTTCTATCTTAAATACTTGGTTAATCTTCCAGGCGAGCTTGTAGTCCTTAAGAGAAGAAACCACCCCTATTACAGCAGCTTCAACTCCTATTTCTACATCTAGTTTCTTCTTGCTCATGCAATGCGCAAAGATATGTTTATACCAGTAGAAAATACCAAAGATTTGGGGACTAAATACCAGAGAGTGAAATCACAAATCCCAATTTATTTGTTTGAGATTATAGGTTAATGTTATTTCTTTGCATCGAATTTTCACCAAACAAATAGAAGAAAATGTCTGAAATTGCACAAAAAGTAAAAAGCATCATTATTGACAAGCTTGGAGTTGAGGAATCAGAAGTAACTAATGAAGCTAGCTTCACTAACGACTTGGGTGCTGACTCACTTGACACAGTTGAACTTATCATGGAATTCGAAAAAGAATTCAACATCTCTATTCCAGATGATCAGGCAGAGAATATTGGCACTGTAGGCCAAGCTATTTCTTATCTTGAGGAAAACGTAAAATAAGACTTTTGAAATTACGAAGAGTAGTAGTAACCGGACTTGGAGCCCTTACTCCAATAGGTAATACTGTCGATGAGTATTGGCAGGGATTGTCTAATGGAGTAAGCGGTGCTGCCCGGATCACCTTATTTGACCCGGAAAAATTCAAAACCCAATTTGCGTGCGAAGTAAAAAACTTTAATCCGGAGGATTTCCTGGATAGAAAGGAAGCACGTAAGATGGACCGTTTCACCCAGCTTGCAATGGTTGCGGTGGACGAAGCCATTAACGATTCGGGGGTTGATATCGAGAAAATCGATGGAGACAGAGCCGGTGTTATTTGGGGTTCCGGTATCGGAGGTATTAATACTTTTCAAACAGAAGTTGAGAATTACATTGAGGGAGGAAGAATACCACGGTTTAATCCGTTCTTTATTCCTAAAATGATCGCAGATATAGCTGCCGGCTATATCTCCATCAGATATGGGTTCAGAGGGCCCAATTTTGTAACGGTTTCCGCATGCGCATCTGCTACCAATGCGATCATTGACGCACTTAACTACATTCGACTAGGTCACATGGATATTGCTATTACCGGTGGTTCCGAAGCTTCTGTAAACGAAGCAGGGGTTGGTGGTTTTAGCTCAATGAAAGCCCTTTCTGAAAGAAACGACTCTCCCGAAACAGCTTCAAGGCCATTCGACAAGAACAGAGATGGCTTTGTGCTTGGTGAGGGATCAGGCGCCCTTATTCTGGAAGAATACGAACACGCCAAGGCAAGAGGTGCAAAAATTTATGCAGAAGTAATTGGTGGTGGGATGTCTGCTGATGCTCACCATATTACTGCTCCACACCCGGAAGGCAAGGGAGCTCGTAACGTAATGACCAATGCCTTGAGAGATGCTGGCATTGACCCTACAGAAGTTGATTACATCAACGTGCATGGCACTTCCACTCCACTCGGAGATATCAGTGAAGTAAAAGCCATACAAAACGTATTTGGAGAGCATGCCTATAAATTGAATGTAAGCTCTACCAAATCCATGACAGGCCACTTGTTAGGCGCTGCTGGAGCCATTGAGGCAGTTGCTGCCATTAAGGCAATACAGAACTCGCTGGTTCCTCCTACAATTAATCACGAAACCGTGGATGAGGGTCTCGATCCTAAAATTAATTTCACCCTTAACAAGGCTCAGGCCAGGGAAGTTAATGTGGCTTTAAGCAACACCTTCGGTTTTGGTGGTCATAACGCTTCGCTCGTATTTCGTAAACTGAAAGAATAGTGCACAAAGCTTTTAGGCGAGTCCTGAATGTTTTTCATTCTTATTCTTTAGAAGATAAAAAATTTCGCGCGGTTGTTAATTCAATAACCGGCAAAAATCCTATAACCCTAAAGCTCTATAAGCTTTCCATTAAGCATTCATCGGCTTCTGAACCCGATAAATTTGGCCGCAAGGAGTCGTATGAGCGGTTAGAATACCTTGGAGATGCCTACCTTGGAGCAGTGGTGGCTGAATATTTGTATAAAAAGTACCCCTATAAAGACGAAGGCTTTTTAACAGACATTCGCTCTCGACTTGTTAACAGAGAATCACTTAATCAACTTGGTAAGAAACTTGGATTGGATGACCTTATTGCCTTTGAGCAAAAGAATGGCCTTAAAATGCACCGTTCTATTTATGGTGATGTGCTGGAAGCACTTGTAGGAGCCATCTATCTCGACCATGGGTTTAAAGTATGCAAGCATTTTGTGCTTCACAGATTGATAGAACCAAATTTTAATATTAACAAAATAGTAACCGAAAACCCCAATTATAAAAGCCAGATAATTGAATGGAGCCAGAAGAATGGCAAGGAAATTACTTTTGAAACCGAAAACGTGGAAACCAAAGGTAATTTCAAGGAATTTGAGGTTTCCTTGTTTATTGAAGGTAAGTTTGTAGTAAACGGGCATGGGCCTAACAAGAAAAAAGCCGAGCAGTCAGCAGCCCGAAAAGCGCTGGAGAAAATATCTCCCGAATAGATTTTTTAGAATGAAAATTGCCGGTGCCACCTTAAATCAGACCCCCCTGGATTGGTCAAACAACCTGACCAATATAAAAAATGCGATTGTACAGGCTAAAAAAGATAACGTTTCTATTCTATGTCTGCCCGAGTTATGCATTACAGGCTATGGTTGTGAAGATATGTTCTTGTACCCATGGGTGGCTGAAAGGGCCTTAGATGAGCTAAAAAAGGCACTTCCTCTAACTTCAGGTATTACAGTTACGTTGGGTCTGCCCATGTGGTACCAAACCAAAATTTATAACACCATATGCCTGGTAAAGGATGGTCAAATACTAGGTTTTCAGGCCAAGCAAACATTGCCTAATTACGGGGTGCATTACGAGCAGCGCTGGTTTACACCATGGAATCAGGGTCAGCAAAAGTTAGAAATTAATGGAATCAGCTACCAGTTCGGGGATTACATCTATAATATCGATGAAGCCGTAATTGGCTTTGAAATTTGCGAAGAAGCCTGGATTGAAGATAGGCCAGCATGCAGACTGGTTGAGCAGAAAGTAAACCTGATCCTGAATCCCAGTGCAAGTCATTTTGCACTAAACAAAGAAAAGAGCCGGGAAAATCTGGTGATAAGTAGCTCCAAAGATTTTAACTGTACCTATGTATATGCCAATCAGTTGGGGAATGAGGCTGGAAGAATTATTTACGATGGCGATGTGATTATTGGGCAAAAAGGACAACTATTGGCTCTGGGTAATCGATTTAGTAAAAAATCATTTTGTTTAACAAGTACGGAAGTATATTTAAACGGACATCAGAATAGCTCTGGTGATGAAAGAAGAAGCCTTAGCTTGTTTCAGCAATTTACTAAGGCAGTAACCCTGGGTTTATTCGATTATTTACGAAAAAGTTACAGCAAGGGATTTGTGCTCTCACTAAGTGGTGGAGCAGACTCTTCTTCTTTGCTGGTTCTGGTAGCTGAAATGGTAAAGTCCGGAGTTGATGAGCTTGGAGTGGAAGGCTTTTTGAAACAGGTGAATAGAGAAGATCTGCTTACCCAGGTTTCCTCTTCTGAAGAAATTATCAGCAAATTATTGATTGCTGCATACCAGGGCTCTAAAAACTCATCTGAAGCTACGCTTCAGTCGGCTAAAAGCCTTGCTGAATCGGTTGGAGCAACCTTCTACCACTGGACCATCGACCAGCCCGTAGAGGTGGCTGTACAGGTGGTTGAAAAGGAACTTGGACGCAAACTAAGCTGGGATACGGACGATATTGCCCTACAGAACATTCAGGCACGTAGCCGTTCGCCTATTATCTGGATGCTGGCCAACATTACAAGCTCCATTTTACTAACTACTTCTAACCGAAGCGAAGGAAGTGTAGGCTACACCACCATGGACGGTGACTCAAGCGGCAGCCTTGCTCCCATTGCGGGTATAAATAAATCGTTTTTGGTTGAGTGGCTGCGTTGGGCTGAAAAGGAGCTTGGCTACACAGGACTAAGCTATGTGAATAAGCTGATCCCTACCGCTGAATTGCGCCCGAAGGAGAACCTGCAAACGGACGAACAAGACCTTATGCCCTACCCTGTTTTGCAGCAAATCGAAATGCTGTTTATCCGGGAACGGCTTAGCCCAAAAGCCATTTTCGATAAATTAAACACAGAAATCGATAAACAGCGAATTGCCGGTTATATTGTAAAGTTCTTTAAACTTTGGACACGCAACCAGTGGAAAAGAGAACGAATTGCTCCATCCTTCCATCTGGACGATTATAATGTGGACCCGCGGTCCTGGTTCCGCTTCCCTATTCTTTCCGGGGGCTTTTATGACGAACTGAAAGAGTTGGAACAAATAGCAAAAGGTAATCAAAGCATCACATAATTTCGGGCATTATCCCAATACTAATTTTATATTTGAGCCAAATTCAACTTATGCATCTTTTTAGTTTTATCATCTGGAATTTCGACCCCACCTTTTTTACTATAAACCTTACAGGTATTGGCTTGGGAGAATATCCTATTCGCTGGTACGGGTTGTGCTGGGCACTTGGTTTTTTAATAAGCCAGCAAATTATGTTTTATGTGTATAAAACAGAAGCAGGGACAGAACTCGCTAAAAAGAAACAAGCAGAAGCATTTGTAGAAAGCCTTACGGTGTACATGATCGTGGCCAGTATTGTGGGCGCTCGATTAGGACACGTGCTTTTTTACCAGCCTATGGACTACCTTACTCACCCGCTACGTATCCTTAATTTGCGCGAAGGTGGCCTTGCCAGCCATGGAGGTGCTATTGGCATTTTATTGGCTTTGTGGATATTCTCCAAATATAGAATCAATACCAAAAAAGGGACAAAAAGAGGCGTGTTCCTTATCAAAACCAATCGTGGGTACAATTACATGCAGATATTGGACAGGATCGTGATCGTGGTTGCGCTTACCGGTGCGCTTATCCGTTTTGGTAATTTCATGAACTCTGAAATAATTGGTAAGCCAACCAACTCTGACTGGGGGGTAGTTTTTGGCCATGAAGTAACAGAAGCCCTTACCTACGACCCAAGTGGTGACGGATGGATTGAAGACGTATCTTTTGAAAAAGACGATAGCCGGCAAATGGAAAATGGTCATGTGCCCATTATTGTTGATGTTGACTTTAAAAAGAAAAATTATGATGAAGCTCAACTCAAAAGCTTCCTCAATTCCGGGGTTAACAGAGCCCTGGCACGTTCCTCAATGCACATTTACGAGCCGCTGGACCACCCGCTGGATTACATGCTTACTCAAAAGCAAGGGCAATATGTGGCTTCTATTAAAACCTATGGAGTAGCTCGCCAACCTTCGCAACTATATGAATCGGCCTCCAGTTTCTTGCTGTTTTTATTGCTGTTTTACCTTTGGAGTAGAAAGAAAAGAGAAACCCCTGATGGACAACTCATTGGGCTGTTCCTGGTGATTTTATTTACACTCAGGTTTGTGTACGAATTCACCAAAGAAAATCAGGTAGCCTTTGAAGACAAAATGGCGTTGAATATGGGGCAATGGCTAAGCATTCCGTTTGTGTTGATTGGTATTTTTGTTTTGGTTTGGTCTAATAGAAAGAGTAAAGCCAGCTGACAGCGCCAAGCTAATCTCATTACTTTGAAAAAATGGTAATTTTCAAAAACAGCAATAGACCCTTCACATATTAAACTAACTGGCCAACGTTATGAAAAAAAAATTTTATTGTTAATGTATTTTGTTGTAATTGTTTTTTTAAGCAACTGCGCAAAAGAAAAAACGGGTGATCTTAGCATAACTTATCTTGACGAAAGAAGTGATCCTATTATGGGCGCTGAAGTATTTATTTATGATAGCCAGGACAACTTTGATAAAGCCCTCTACTTCACTTCATTGCGTACAAACAGCGAGGGAGTTGTGGTGTTCACGGGTCTTACCCCTCAAATTTATTATTTTGATGTTACGCACAAACGACCGGGTGGTTTTTTACAAACTTTAAAAGGCTAGGCGGCTACTGTATTTGAAGGGTAGGTTACCAGTGCCATCTTGCATCATTAACCCTTCTTTCAAGGTAGCTTAGTTTTGGAAATAAGGCATTTCCTGTTGGTAGTAAGGCATAAGCCACACTGCATATTTGGTCAACCATAGAGTTCAAAAACCGTACAATCAAAGACTGGATAATTTTATTTGGAAGCTTCGTGATTTTTCCAGACAATAGCAGATTGTTCACACCGTAGCAATGCGTAATAAAAAGTACCTTCTATGGAATATGAAGGATTAGTTCATAATGACTACAATAAAATAGCTGATGCATTTTCAGAAAACTTCATTTCTTATGGAGAAATAGGTGCCTCCTTATGCGTTTATCATAAAAATAAGAAGGTGGTAGATGTTTGGGGTGGGTTTAAAGACCTAAACAAAAAAGTAAGGTGGGATAAAGATACTGTTGTTCCAGTTTTTTCAACTACAAAAGCTATTAGCTCCGCTTGTCTTTCGTTGCTGCACAGTAAAGGATTGTTTGATTATAAGGACAAAGTCTGCGAACACTGGGAAAATTTCGGAGTCAACGGAAAAGAAGCGATAACCATTGAAGAGCTAATGCAGCATAGGGCCGGATTATCAGCAATAGATAAAAAGCTTGGTATTGATACAATTGGCAACCATGCACTATTGGAACAAATAATAGAGTCTCAGAAGCCACATTGGAAACCAGGAGACTATCAGGGATATCATGTGTGGAATATTGGCTGGTATATAAGTTCGTTAATCTCCAAAATAGATATTGAAAACAGATATTTAAAGGGCTTCATAGAGCAGGAAGTGCTACCTAAAATAGAAGGAGAAATAAGAATTAGAATTGACAAAGAATATGACATATCCAACGTTGCCCAATTAAAGCCATTCTCAAAGATAAAAGGCCTCTTAATGATGCCTTTTAGGTTCGCTGTTGAGTTTTTCAAACCTTGGTCCCTGACATTTAAGTCTATGCTTAACCCTTCTTTTGTCAAGAACCATTCAAATTTTAATAAACCTCAAATATTACAACTAGAAATGGGAGCTGGAGGTGGAATTGCAAATGCCAGAGGATTGGCCTCTTTCATTGATGCATTGACCAATAAAAATCACGAATTATGTTTGAGCAGAGATACCCTTAATTACATAATGGAGTATCCAAAAGAACCGACAAACGGGTTTAGAGATATTGTTTCTAAACTGGATTTATTTCGATTTCATGCGGGCTTTTTAAAGCCATCAGAGAATCACAATTTTTCGCAAAGCCAAAAAGCCTTTGGCGGATTTGGTGCTGGAGGCAGTTTCGTATTTCACGACCCTGACAAAGAAGTAACTATTGCATACGCTATGAACAATATGTCTTCGCAAATGATTAATATGGATAGAGAGGTGAACATTAGGAGATCAGTGTATGAAACTATTGCTAACAAAATTTAAGAATACTAACGACATAAATCAGGTTGCAAGAAACGAGTTTTACGTCAGGTTATATTTGTAAATTTATTAATTTGCAAATATGGATAGCACAGGTATTATTTCTTTAATTGGTGTAATACAGGCTACATTTATTTTGGCTCTATTAATTCCCCAAATTAAAAACAACCGACCGCCTTTCTTTGCCTTTCTGTTGATTCTGGTTTTTATACTCGATTTAGCTACATACGGGCTTTTTAGGGCGAATGTAAACAACAGGTTTTGGATGTTGGTCGGTTTAGGAGAATCAACCCTTTTTCTTTATGGTCCTATACTTTATTTATACGTCTCTTCTATTCTAAATGATAATAGGCCAATAAGCCTTAAACGTAATATTCTCCATTTTATCCCGGCCATTGTTGTTTACTTACTTTTATCCCCGCTCTTCTTCAGAGAATATACGCTTTCAGGCCTGGCCCATCTAAAACAAAGTTTACCTCTTTCATTTTCCAAATACCATTTTAAACAACTCATTTTTGATCAGATAATTTGGTATGTTCATGTTGTAGCCTATTTTTTGGGCTGTCTTTTGCTTTTGAAAAAGAACAGATCGCATGAACTTAAAAGCTCAAAAGCCGTCAAAAAAATAAGGTTGGTTCATTTTAGATGGCTTGGCTACTTACTACTTGGCTATCTTGTATTTCCGGTATTAGGTCTTTTAAGTTTTAGCTTAAACCAATTTGCCGGGGCAACCATTAATACTATACCTCTACTTTCCTCCCTCCTCGTCTTTCATGTTTTTGGAATAAGCTATATAGGTTTTTACAACCAAAAACTGTTAACAAACCCGATGGGTATGATCAAGTATCGAAAATCTTCATTGGATCAGGAAACCATGCACAAGTACCTTGCAAAACTTGAAGAGTATTTTGAAACAGAGTCACCATACTTAGAACCAGAGATTACAATTAAACAAGTTGCCCGGGAAATAAACGTAAACGCGCACCACCTCTCTCAAGCCATCAACGAATTTTATGGCTCAGGTTTTAACGATTATGTAAACGGCTATAGAATAAATCTTGCCAAGGAGCTAATTATAGCTCCTGAAAAACAAATCTTCACAATAGAGGCTATCGCCAACCAGGTTGGTTTTAAGTCCAAATCCGTATTCAATTCCGCATTCAAGAAAGTTGTTGGAAAAACACCAACAGAATATAAACGACAAGGCCCCAAACAAAAGTGACATTAAATTGCCGGGTCTCAATTTGTTCGGGATTATAAATCTGTACGTATTATGCACTCATTTTTTACCAAAACAATGCGGTTAAGCGTAACATTGGAACGAAATCAACTATCTATTTATGAAATGTAAAGTATCTGCGTTTTTTCTTATGGTTAGTATTAGTATTTTGCTTCCCGGAAAGCTCTCCGCTCAAAATAACAACCTGTCAGACTTTGAACGATTAGCTGATGTTAAGGTAGGAAAATGGAAGTGGAAAATCAGGGGGTATGCCAAAGCCGGTGACCCAACTATTTATAATGGAGTTGGATATTCTAATCATTATTATGCGAACGATTCTTTAGCGCTTATTGATGACCATCGTTTTGAATGGGAAAACGGAATGGTTTATAGGGCCATTACTTATCGAACCTACGACACATTAAACAATAATTTTCTTGTAGTTTGGGCGCAGGCCAATACCAGCAACACCTCCAAAATAATTGGCGTTTGGCAGGGAGAAGAGTTTTTGGAAAAAAGCAGCGGAACAGATCAGTATGGCAATTGGACAGACCTATTAAGACTTTACGATATTGAGAAAAATTCGCATAAGGCTAAACTCGTAAGAACTTATGAAAGTGGATTTAAAATAACGATTCTGGAATATGAGGCAACACGCTTAAGCGACAACTAAAAAACATAGATGAATTTCAACAATATTTTGTTTATAGTAGCCATGCAATTAACAGCCCTATTGCTGGTTGTGTTTTTTGTTCGTAGGAAAAGGCTTTCTTTCAGAACTGACATTGGAATTAAACTTCCCAGGCTTGAACAGGCCATCTATTGGTCCATTTTGTTTTTTATACTTATTCAAATAGAGGAATATACGTTTTACGCCAATGAAGCAAAGAATTCCGAGCCCTGGGCCTTAAAGTACACTCATTTTGAAATTCTATTTCGGGCAATAGCTATTGTTATTCTGGCGCCTTTATCTGAAGAATTACTCTTTAGAGGGTTGTTCTACTCCAGATTATTGAAAACCAAACTTAGAACCGTTGGTGCCATTTTAATACCTGCCATTGTGTTCACTGCAATTCATGTTCAATACTCAGAAATATTAATACTTATGGCCATATTCATAGATGGTATTTTCTATGGGCTTGCAAGGCACTACTCCAAATCAGTAGTTCTTACATTTTTTTTGCACGCCAGCGCCAACCTCATGGCTATTTTTCATCAACTTTAAAACTTAGGCAAACAGTTAAATATTCTAAAATCAAAAAAAACGCATTTACGGGCCATGAAAAATAAAATAGACTACGACAATTACATACTGCCAGCAAATAATTTGAACAAAGCAAAAAAATTCTACAGGGATCTGCTTGGGCTTCCCATTAAATTCGACTTCTCAGAAAAGGGTATGGTTGCTTTTAAAGTCGGTAACAATGAGCCTGCCATAATACTACGAGAGGGAAAAAACGTACAGCCCACTATTATCCTTAAAGTGGAAGATGTGAAAACCTCCTTTCAGGAACTGAAAGAGTTGGGTGTCCAGTTCTTATCTCAACCATTTAAGATTACAACAGGGCTTTTCGTTGAATTCCTGGATCCTTTTGGTAATAAATTAGCAATAACAGATTATTCCAAATAGAAAGCATTTCCAATTTGGCCAAAGAAGTTTTCTGCGCCTCATCATTGGCAAATAAAAAGAAGCTATATTTAAAAGAATTAAATCACTTAAATAAACATTGGATTACACAGTTGATGGCAACTAAATTCCATGGAAATGTTGTTTATCAGGTTTAAGGGTACTAGCGGCTCAATGGAAAAAAGAAAGAAGAGAACAGTTGTTATGGCTATGATGGGTGCCATTATAGGAACGATGTTTAGCATAGTTTTTAGTAACTCCAATAATATGATGACTATAATTCCTGTAGCATTCATTATTGGCGGATTAATAGGTACAATAATTGACAGAAGAAAAAGCAAGGACTCGTCTTGACTTCCCTGCCATCAGCAAAATGTATTCAATTTTAAATATTAATAACCACTCATGCCGTCAGAATTTATAGAATACCGTTCTGGTTATAAGTATCAACTCGCAAGCGATTTTAATATACAGATTTCAATAAAACCTGATGACGATATTGATAATCAATTCATTGCATTAGACAAACTAGGTAACCTAAGGGTTAAAAGCGGTTACGCATGGGATGGCACCTCAGGGCCCGTGGTAGATACGAATAGAAATCTAAGAGCCTCGCTGGTGCACGATGCGCTCTACCAGTTAATGCGAAAGAAAGCAATTTCTGCCGCTAAATTTAAGGACAAAGCAGACAGACTGTTTAAAAAATTGTGCAAAGAGGACGGAGTCTCTCCTGCTATCGCTCAGGTGTACTATGAGGCATTGAAAGCTTTAGGCAGACCCGCAACTGATCCCAAAAATGCAAAGGAGATTAAGAGGGCTCCAAATATGCAGTAAAGGCTAAAGAAATATTTCATGGCACCGGATCATACCCGCTCCCACCCCAGGGGTGGCAACTGCTTATACGTTTAATGGCCAGCTTGCCTCCTTTCCATAGCCCATGTTTCATTACCGCTTGTTTGGAGTATTCTGAGCAAGTAGGCGTATAGCGGCAAGAGGCAGGAAACAAAGGAGAAATAGCATACTGGTAAAAAAGTATGGGCCATGTGGCTACTTTACGAATGGCAGTTTTTGTTGTCATCTTACATCCTTGCTGCGCGTAGCAAAGATAAATCTTTAAAAGGCAAACTATACTTATCAGCCGTAAATCGGCTTGTAATTGCCCCCTTGTAGGCATATACCCCACTCATAAACCAGTCGTGGTTAAAAATCATATCTTCAATGCCCTCTTCTGCAGCACGGAGCAATGTAGGAGTAAAAATATTACTAAGTACATAAGAAGCAGTGCGCGCCACCCTTGAAGTAATATTTGGCACGCCATAGTGGATAACTCCGTGTTTGGTAAAAACTGGGTGTTCGTGTGTGGTAAGCTCCGAGGTTTCCACACAACCACCATGATCTATACTCAAATCTATAATAATGGAGCCTTCCTTCATTTCCTCTACCATTTCCTCCGTAACTACTATTTTGTTCTTGCCCCGCTCAGGCCGTAAGGCACCAATAACCACATCTGCATCTTTCAGAGCGCTTTTCAGATTATAAGAATCGAGTGTGCTGGTAAATACCTGAAAATTAAGCATATGCTTAATCCTTCGAAGCTTATAAATATGGTTATCAAAGATCATGATCTCTGCTCCCAGGCCAGAAGCTGACCGGGCAGCATACTCTGCAACTGTTCCCGCTCCGAGAATTACCACCTTGGTAGGTGGCACACCAGTAATACCACCCACAATAATCCCTAATCCATTATTGGTAGTGGTAAGGTATTCTGCGGCTATTTGCATAACCGTATTACCTGCAATCTCGCTCATTGCCCGAATGATAGGCCTGCCTCCGACTTTATCCTCCACCATTTCATAACCAACTGCAATTACTCTCTTGGCCATTAGTTTTTTAAAATACTCTTTGCTTTGAGTGGCCATTTGCAAGGCGGAGAAAATGATTTGGTTGGGCTTAAAAAACTCTATTTCAGGAAACGTTGGTGGTTCAATTTTCAAAATAACATCCGCCTTATATACTTCCTCCCTGCTTTGTACGATGGTAGCACCTGCTTCGCTGTATTCCTGGTCGGAAAAATTGGCTTTTACACCTGCACCACGTTCAATCCACACCTTGTGACCATTGCTAACAATCACTGAAACAGCATCGGGTGTGAGGCTGATCCTATTCTCCTGTAAGGATATTTCTTTGGGCAAGCCCATAAATAGAGAATGAGGCTTATTTGAAACGGTTGCCAACTGCTCTTTGGGATACAGGCTGGTTTTTTGAGCCAATTGTTCAAAACCAGTGCGTTTTTTTTCACTCATACCTGGTCAGGTTAAATATGCGCTTTTCGCCTTTACCGCTTTCGATGCGAACAAGCAACAAAGCCTCAGGCAAAAGCCTTTCTATTTTTTCAGGCCATTCAATAAAACAATAATCGCCAGAATAAAAATACTCCTCAACTCCGATATCCACAGCCTCTTCTTCATTTTTAATTCGATAAAAATCAAAATGATACACCGAATTACCCGTAACATCCTTGTATTCATTCACTATAGAAAAGGTAGGGCTGGCTATGGCATCTCCTACACCTAGTTGAATGCACAACTCTTTTATAAGTGTGGTTTTTCCGGCACCAAGTTCACCTGCAAAAATCAGTACTTTAATATTGTCTGCAAACCCCAGTATTTTTTGCGCAATATCAGGTAGTTCAGCTTTACGCTCAC
This sequence comes from Cyclobacteriaceae bacterium, assembly GCA_020436165.1. Classification (GTDB taxonomy): domain Bacteria; phylum Bacteroidota; class Bacteroidia; order Cytophagales; family Cyclobacteriaceae; genus JAKISE01. Next base: position 132,331 of record JAGQYI010000035.1, read on the forward strand.
ACGTTAATTGCAGCGAATCCAATTGCAGATTATCCATTACGTGAAGTTACGGAAATAACCGGAATTATCATTTCTTCCAAGGATACTCCACCGTGCTGAAACGTATCTCGATAGTATTTTACGTAATAATTGTAATTGTTAGGGTACGCAAAAAACTGGTCTTTTAGTGCAAAAACATAGGAAGAAGATACATTTACCTTTGGAAGCATGAATTTTTCAGGATCTGTTGCCACCAGCACATCGCCTTCATCGTATCCCAGATTTTTGCCTTGTTTATAACGTAAATTGGTATTTGTATTTCGGTCGCCAATTATTTTAAAAGGGCGCTTAACACGCATGGTACCATGATCAGTTGTTATGATTAGGGTAGCATCTTTGGCGCTAATTCTTCGTATGGCTTCTAAAAGTGGTGAATGCTGAAACCAGGAACTAGTCAGCGACCTGTAAGCCGATTCGTCAGGTGCCAGTTCTTTTATCATTGCCATATCTGTTCGCGCATGCGAAAGCATATCCACAAAATTATAAACCACCACATTCAGGTCGTTGGTCATTAACCGGTTGATGCTCTCAACCAGATTTTTACCTTGGTTGATATGCGATACTTTCTGATAATCCCATTTAATGTTGTAACCCGCCCTTGCCAAATGAGCCTGCAGGAACTTGTCCTCGAAATTGTTTTTACCATCATCGGTATCTTCGCCTACCCAAAAATTCGGATGTTTACGCGCCATATCAAGGGGCATCATACCTGAAAAAATGGAATTGCGGGCATAGGCGGTTGTAGTAGGCAAAATTGAATAATAGGTCTCCTCCTCGTTAAGATTAAAGTACTCCAGAATAAACGGCTTCAAGATCAGCCATTGATCGTATCGCAGGTTATCAATAACCAAAAAGAAGACGGGTTTCCCTTTTCCGATATGAGGAAATACCTTTTCTTTCATGAGTTCATGCGAAAGCATGGGCCTTTCCTCCTTACCACTCATCCATCCTTCATAATGGTCAGCAATATAGCGGGCAAAGTAATTGTTTGCTTCCACTTTCTGAGTTTCTAGCACTTCCATCATATTGCCTTCTTCCTGCTGGTCCAGAGCCAGTTCCCAACCCACCAGTTTTTTATAAATTTCTGCCCACTCGTTAAAATCGAGGTAATCGTTTAATGCCATCGAAATATCCCTGAATTCCTGCTGGTATCCCATGTTGGTATGTTCTGAAACCAAACGCTTATTGTCCAGTATCTTTTTTACTGACATCAATATCTGGTTAGGGTTCAAAGGCTTTATCAGGTAATCCGATATCTGGGCCCCTATTGCCTCTTCCATTATGCGTTCTTCCTCACTTTTCGTAATCATAACCACCGGAAGATTGGGCAACCTCGATTTTATTAAATTAAGTGCCTCCAGGCCTGTCATTCCAGGCATATTTTCATCTAAAAAAACTACATCATAATACTCTTTTTCGCAATGCTCCACAGCATCAGAACCACTGTTAACAGGAGTTACTTCGTATCCTTTATTCTCCAAAAAAAGGATGTGTGGTCTTAGCAAATCAATCTCATCATCTGCCCAAAGTATTTTGTAGGTCTGCATACACTAAATTTTGTGTGAAGTTACTAATGAATAACGTATATCTTCTTCAATCTCGTAGGTTACACGTATTTTTTTAATCAAATTTATCACGTCAAATACTAAACCACTTATGTGTTGAACAAGAAAAAGATTTTCAACGACCCTATTTATGGGTTTATTAGCATACCCAGCGAGCTTATCTACGATATTATTGAAACTCCCTACTTTCAACGGCTGCGCAGGATTAAGCAAACCGGATTGGCTGATCTGGTTTATCCGGGTGCATTGCATACCCGCTTTCATCATGCATTGGGGGCAATGCACTTAATGTCACGTACGTTAGACAATCTCAGGGAAAAGGGTCACAGAATAAGCAATGAAGAATACGAAGCTGCCCTGATTGCTATCTTATTGCACGATACGGGTCACGGTCCTTTCTCTCATACACTCGAATTTTCATTACTGAACAATGTTAGTCATGAGGCGATTTCGCTTTTAGTAATGAAAAAGCTCAATCAGCTATTTGACAATCAACTTGAGCTGGCAATCAGAATATTTACCAATACTTATGAGCGTCCCTTTTTTCATCAATTGGTTTCCAGCCAGCTGGATATTGATCGCCTGGATTATTTGAAAAGAGATAGTTTCTTTACCGGAGTATCCGAAGGCACCATAGGTTCAGACCGTATTATCAAGCTTTTTGACGTTGTGGACGACCAAATTGTAATAGAAGAGAAAGGAATTTACAGTGTTGAGAATTTTTTAAGCGCCCGAAGGTTAATGTACTGGCAGGTATATCTCCATAAAACAGGTGTAGCGGCTGACGCAATGCTCAATAATATTATTACAAGGGCCAAATGGCTGGTTCAAAACAGTACCGATCTTTACGCCTCACCTGCCTTGCAAACTTTTCTGGCCAAGAATATATCGCTGGCAACCTTTGAGTCAGAAAGTGACGTACTCAGCACATTTATTCAATTGGACGATTACGATATTTGGGCATCTATTAAAAGCTGGAGTCATGAAAAAGATACCGTTTTGGCTTACCTCTCCCACTCTTTGCTAAACCGAAACTTATACAAGATCAAACTTGGCAATGAACCGTATAATGAGCTTAAAGACAAGCTTATGGGTAAATTACTTGAACAAGGTAAACCTGAACAAGAACTTAGCTATTATATATCCGATGGTTCTATTTCCAATGCCGCCTACATGGCCCATAATCAAAAAATAAAGCTATTGAAAAAGAATGGTTCAATCGTTGATATCGAAGAAACAGCAGACCTTCCTAATATTAAGGCCATGAGTAAAATTGTAACCAAATATTACCTATGCTGGCCTAAAGAATTAAATTTGCCAACTAATTAACTTTTAAGAATGGAATTTAGTGTAAATCAGATTGCCCAATTGTTGAATGGCATTGTTGAAGGCGATGGTGAAAGAAAAATATCAGGATTAGGTAAAATCCAGGAGGCTTTGAGCCATCAACTAGCGTTTCTTTCCAACCCAAAGTATGAGCAATTTATTTATACTACCAAGGCCGGGGCAGTTATGGTTAGAAAGGATTTTGCACCTGAAAACCAAATTGAAACCACACTTATTAAAGTAGAAGATCCTTATGCCAGCTTTACGGTACTTCTTGAAGAATACCACAAAGCGGTAACATATAGTAAATCAGGTGTTGAAGAACCCTGCTTTTTAGGTGAAAACAGCACTGTAGGAGACGATGTTTACCGGGGTGCATTTTCATATATTGGCAAAAATGTAACCATTGGTAAAAATGTAAAAATCTATCCGAATGCATACATTGGCAGTAATTGTAAAGTAGGTGATAATTCAATCATTTATGCAGGGGCCAAACTGTATGAAGGCACAATAATTGGCAACAATTGTACGATCCATTCGGGAGCTGTTCTGGGTAGCGATGGTTTTGGTTTTGCCCCTCAACAAGACGGTACCTATAAGGCTATTCCGCAAATGGGCCATGTGGTTCTGGAAGATAATGTAAGCATTGGAGCCAATACAGTTATTGATTGTGCCACCTTCCAGGGAGACGCAACCACCATTAAAAATGGAACTAAACTGGATAATTTGATCCAGATAGCGCATAATGTTACCATTGGCAAAAACACCGTAATTGCTGCGCAAACGGGCATTTCCGGCTCCACTGAGGTGGGTGACAATTGTGTTTTTGCGGGCCAGGTAGGTGTGGTTGGTCACATTAAAATAGCAAATAAAACTACGATTGGAGCCAAAGCCGGAATTCCTAAATCGAACAAGAAAGAAGGTGAGGTTCTATTCGGTGAAATAGCATTTGATATTAAGGATTACATGAAATGCTACGCAATATTCAAGAAGCTCCCTGATATTAACAACAGGCTCCGGGAACTTGAGAAAAAAAGCTAAATTTGTCGGCTGAATACTAATAACCTATGCATATAAAGCAACATACTATAAAGAAAGAAGTCACATTATCTGGCGTTGGATTGCATACTGGAGTTGACACAAATATGACATTTGTCCCTGCTCCTGCTGGCCATGGCATTAAATTTCAGCGAACAGATCTGGAAGGTCAACCAATTGTAGATGCAGATGTGGACAATGTGGTAGACGTTTCAAGAGGCACCAGTATAGAACAAAGCGGAGCACGAATTAATACAGTGGAGCATACACTGGCAGCTCTGGTTGGTTTGCAAATAGATAATGTACTTATTAAGCTGGATGGACCGGAGCCACCTATTATGGACGGAAGCTCAATTGAGTATGTTGAAATTCTGAAACAAGCCGGCTTGGAAGAGCAAAATGCACTTAGAGACTTTCTGGAAGTAACTGACAGTGTATTTTATAAGGAGCCTGAAAGAAATGTTGAAATGGCTGCCTTACCTTTGGATGACTACCGAATTACGGTAATGGTAGATTACAATTCTCCGGTATTAGGAAGCCAGCATGCCTCATTAAATGATATAAGCCAGTTTGAAAATGAAATTGCTTCCTGCCGAACATTTTGTTTTCTCCATGAGCTTGAAATGCTGCACAAAAACAACTTGATTAAAGGGGGCGACCTCAACAATGCAATTGTTGTGGTAGATAGAGTAGTTAAAGAGGACGAGTTGGATCATTTGGCATCACTTTTCAATAAACCTAAGGTGGAGGTTAAAACAGAAGGGATTCTGAATAATGTTGATCTTAGGTATAAAAATGAACCAGCCCGCCACAAACTTTTGGATGTTGTGGGCGACCTCGCATTGGTCGGAAGACCAATCAAAGCTCAGATTTTAGCTGCCCGTCCTGGACATGCGGCTAACGTAGCCTTTGCTAAAAAACTAAAAAAGGCAATGTTAAAGGGAGTAACCAATATACCTAAATATGACCCGAATATACCTCCTGTTTACGACATCAACGAAATTGCTAACATTTTACCCCATAGATATCCTTTCTTGCTAATTGATAAGATTATTCATTTGGATGAAAAAACAGTGGCAGGAGTAAAAAATGTAAGCATGAATGAGCCTTTTTTTCAAGGGCATTTTCCTGATAATCCTTTATATCCAGGGGTGTTACAAATTGAGACTATGGCTCAGATAGGCGGCATCTTGGTGCTCAATACGGTTCCTGATCCTGAAAACTACTGGACATATTTCTTAGGAGTTGAAGGGTTCCGATTTAGAAAAATGGTTTTACCCGGAGACACCATGGTTATTAAATGTGACTTACTTGCCCCCATTAAAAGGGGCATTGCTAAGATGTCAGGAAAAGCATATGTAGGAAACACCCTTGTTTGCGAAGGAACAATGACTGCAAGTATCGTTAGAAAAGACGCCTGACAAAAAACGTAAAGAATGAATCAACCATTAGCATATATACACCCTCAAGCTAAAATTGCTCGAAATGTAGTTATTGAGCCATTCACCACTATAGATAAAAATGTAGAAATAGGTGAAGGCACCTGGATAGGCTCCAATGTTACTATTATGGAAGGGGCAAGAATCGGCAAGAATTGCCGCATATTTCCGGGAGCCGTCATTTCAGCTATTCCACAAGATCTGAAATTTGCCGGTGAAGAAACTCTTGCTATTATAGGAGACGGTTCAACCATTCGTGAATGCGCAACCATTAACAGGGGCACAATAGATAAAAATAAAACCGAGGTAGGTAAAAACTGTTTGGTAATGGCTTATGTTCACCTTGGGCATGATTGTATAATTGGAGACAATTGCATTTTAGGGAATGCCTCTCAGTTTGCAGGTCATGTTATTGTAGAAGACAACGTAATTTTTGGAGGTAGCTGTGCGGTTCAACAGTTTTCAAGAATTGGTGCGCATGCTTATATCGCAGGAGGTTCTTTGGTAAGAAAAGATGTGCCTCCTTATACCAAGGCTGCCCGTGAACCAATATCATACAGTGGAATAAACTCTATAGGTTTAAGAAGAAGAGGCTTTACCTCGGAGAAAATAAACGAAATTCAGGAAGTTTACAGATACCTGTTTCTCAAAGGGTTAAATAATACAAAAGCCATTGATTTAGTTGAGCTTGAACTTCCTCCTTCAAAAGAAAGAGATGAGATTTTGAAGTTTGTTAGAAACTCCGATAGAGGGATTATGAAAGGTTATATGAGTTAACAAAAACAAAACATAGTACTTTGGAGTAAAAATATTGTATGTAATTTAATTTTTTAGTTACTTTTAAAGGTCAAAACATATTAATTCAATTAGAACGTCAAACTATTAAAATATGAAATATTCTCGAGTAATCGCTTTATTATTTTTAGCAGGAACATTGGCTGTAACCGGGTGTAAGAAAAATAAGAATCCCGAACCAACCGCTAAGGAAAAACAAACAGATTTATTAGCAAAAGCCTGGACGGTAGAAGGTAGTGCTTTATCTGTAACTTTAGATGGGACAGATGAAATTGATAACTGGCCAAGTTTTACTGTTACTTTTACTAAGGAAGGTACATACAGTGCTTCTAATGTAGCCAGCGGAAGAGATGTTGTTTGGCCAGAAACAGGTACCTGGGAATTCAAAAGCGATGACAATTTGAATACTATCGTTAGAGACGATGGAACTGAGATTGGAATTGTAGTGGATGAGGCTACTTTAAAAATGACATTTAACTTTTCTTCTACCGGAGGAAGAACAAATGGAACTGATGGAGCTTGGTTCTTTAGTATGGTAACTAATTAGAACTTGTTTCTTACAATATTTAAAAGGGGTGATTTCATCCCTTTTTTTATGCACTTTAAGCTAAAGTAATCACAGTTATTCCGGAACCTCCTCTTTCCACATGCTCATCTTCAAAATGCGCTACAAAATTGTACTGTCGCAACTGTTGTCTTACCAAATCCCTTAAAATACCATTGCCCTTTCCGTGCAGAACCCTTATCTCCGTTTGACTCAACATAAGCGCATCATCCAAAAACCCATCCAACAAAACGATAACCTCTTCCCCTCTTTTGCCCCTCACATCAAGAACAGATGAGAACTCAGCTTTCTTATTCACAAGGTTTATATGCTTTTTCGAATATTGGGTTTTTCGCTCTGTGGTTCTTGCCTCTTTAGCAGATATTTTCTGGAGTCTGTTCAGTTTTACATACGAAGTAAAATCGCCCGCTAATATTTTAGCTTCCTTACCTTTTAATTCAAGTACCTCAACCGGAGTTGTAGAGCCGTCCAACAGTGCAAAGCTGCCAGGCACTATATCACCTTCCTCAACTTTTTGTATTGTCTTTTGTTTTTCTTTTCTAATGGGTTGACTGACCTTTTCTTTAAAGGTAGAGAGGGACTGCCGCACCTTCTTAGTTTCCTTCTTCTCGGCTTTACTTTCTTTTATATGACGAATTGTTGTTTCAATTTTTTTATTCGTATCCTTCAAAAGGTTGGAAGCCTCTAATCGCGCTTTTTCCAAAATATCCTGTTTCTTTCCTTCCAATGTATCGAGCAATTCGCTGTATTTCTTCTCAAGTTGCGTTGCCTTAACTTCTTGCAGCTTGAGCTTTTTCTCCCTTTCTGTGAGCTCTTGCTTTTGACGCTCGAGTTTATTCAGGAGTTTCTCTATATCCAACTGTCCTGCTCCCAGCTTTTCTTTGGCGCTGCGTATTACCTCACCCTGAACCCCTGATTTTTGAGCAAGCTCCAAGGCAAAAGAACTTCCTGGTCTTCCCAGCTCCAAAGCATACTCAGGCTCTAAATGTTGCATATCGAATCGCATAGCACCATTTATAACACCATTGGTTTTCTCAGCAAATGTTTTCAGGTTTCCGTAGTGGGTTGTTATAGCACCGTAGCATTTGTTTTCAACAAATTGTTCAAGCATGGCTTCGGCTATGGCACCTCCGAACATTGGGTCCGTACCAGTTCCAAATTCATCAATCAGTATCAAAGAATGCTGGCCGGCATGCTTTAGCATATTTCGCATGTTTCTTAAATGCGAGCTGTAGGTACTAAGGTCATTTTCAATAGACTGTTCATCCCCAATATCGATGAAGATATCCTTAAAAAGGACCATTTTTGAATCTGGATCCACCACAGGCAACAGTCCACACTGCATCATATATTGGTTAATACCAATCGTTTTCAAAGCAACGCTCTTGCCTCCGGCATTTGGTCCCGAAATTAAAAGTAACCGATCGTCAGCATCTAATAGTAATGACAACGGAACGACTTTTCGATTATCCTTTGCAAAGGCTACAACCAGTTGAGGATGCCTGGCATTAACCAAACGTATGCCCATTTTCTTTTGCAGGTCTGGCATGGATGCATTCAGATTGACAGCAAGCTTTGCTTTGGCCCATATAAAATCGAAAATGGATAAGAAAAGCACAGAGGACTTAACCTGTGGTAAGTTATCATGTACCAGCTGGGTCAGTTCAGATAATATCCGATGTATTTCTCTGCGCTCAGCTAATTTGAGTTCTCTTAGTTTATTATTCGTTTCCAGCGACTCCACCGGTTCCATGTACACAATGTTGCCCGAAGCCGACTCATCGTGCACAAAACCGTTCAAATGGCGTTTATTGCCTGCATGTATAGGAATAACCATCCTATCTTCCCGTATCGAAATCGTAGTTCCGTCAGGAACAAAGCCGTCTTTCTGAGCCTGTTTAAATGCCTTATGAACAATTGAGCGAAGCCTTCCTTCCTCGATTCTGAAATCCTGGCGAATTTGCTTTAGTTCCTTACTTGCCGAATCCTTTATGGTTCCATCCGTCTCAAATACTTTTTCCAATCGTAGCAGCAATGGTTTGGGAAACTCTACTTTGCTGTAAAGGGACCTTAGTTCAGGAAATTCTTCTTCAGGTAGCCCGCTTGCAAATAGCCACAATGAAAAACCCGCATCTAATGTTTGATAAATGGCAAAAAGTGCTTCAGTTTCAAGTACCGCTCCTTCTATCTCTGTTTGTTTAAGTTCTTCATTTACATCAAAAAAAGAATTTAAAGCAGGGGTTAAACCTTGTCCTATTGCTTGTTTGAGTTCTGAAGTTTGCGTCAACCATTGACGTACCTGATCAAAACCGAATGAAGGTTTCATCCTGAGAACGAATTTCTTACCCAAGTCGGAGTGACAATTAGACAAAAGCAGTTCACGCACTCCATCAAATCCCAATTTCTGTTCTATACTTTCCGGGTAGATCATTCCTTTACTTCATCAACCGAACTTCTCACACTTATACTATCCACTACAACAGCATAAATTTCTTCCAGCTCTTTTGGGTGCCTCAAATAATAATTGTAGCTGTTAATGAAAAGAGTATCGGAAATACCGTTCTTCTCCGAGAGATAGTTCTCATAAATATCGAATACTACTTCAGCAGAATCTCTTTTCAATCTCAGGTTTTGAACCTCAGCCTCGGCTATGTGTAAATTGATTAGATAAGAAGCCATATCTTCCTTGGACATGACCGTTTCATTGCTTCCTTGCTGGCAAGCAACTGCCGTTAACATAATTAAAGAAAAAATCGTCTTCCTCACAGGGCAAAAATACTATTATTGCAGTTAACTTTTTGAGCAATAAACTTGCCAGCATGAAGGCTTTAGTTAAAAAGCTAAGAAAATACGAAATTCAGATACGAAAAGCCATTAATTCACAAATGCAGGGTGATTTTCATTCTGTGTTTAAAGGTTCAGGCTTAGAGTTTGACGACATACGCCCATACCAGTATGGAGACGATATACGCTCCATAGATTGGCGTTCTACGGCCAAATACGATCACACATTTGTTAAAAAATACAAAGAGACCAAAGAGCAAACCGTATTTTTCCTTCTCGATATAAGTGCCTCACAGGAAATAGGATCTAAAGGAAAACAGAAAATTGATATTGGTAAAGAGATCTGTGGCGTTCTGGCTCTGGTTGGATTAAAGGAGTCGAGCCAGGTAGGGCTTATTTCTTTTTCGGATGTAAAAGAGAAGTTTGTAAAGGCAGGAAAAGGAGAAAAACATTCCAGTGAGATTCTCAGCTCTATTTTTGAGCACGAACGAATATCTAGAAAAACAGACCTGAATAAGTGCATTATGTATGCACTTAATGCCATAAAAAGAAGAAGTATTATCATTTTCATTTCCGATTTTATTGACGAAGGATATGAAAATAACCTGAAAGCGCTTGCAAAGCGCCACGACCTCATTACCATTCAAATAAACGACCGCAGAGAGACACATATTCCACGTTTGGGCATTATTCCCGTTTGGGATAAGGAAAATGGCAAGAAAATATGGGTCAATACTTCTTCAGCCGGATTTAGAAATAGCCTCAACAAAACTTATAAAGAAAATAAAACACACCTAGCCAACTTCTGTAGAAAGCATCAGATCAACTACCTGTCAATTGACACTGAAGAGGATTATGTACCTCAGTTGATAAAAATGTTTAAAGTAAGAAATAAATCATTGAAACGTGCGTAGAAAGGTATTTTTACTTCTTAACATAATTTTTCTATACTCATTTGCTCAGGCGCAAAGTATTACTCCAAAAGGAGAATTCTTAAAAGACAGTATTCAAATCGGGGAGCCGGTTGCCTATTCTTTAGTTGTTAGGTACCCAAAATTTCTTGAAGTTGTATTTCCAGACTCGCTTTACAATTTCTCCCCCTTTGAGCTTACAAAAAAAGTCTATTTTCCCACGCGCTCAGATAGCACATATAGTGTGGACAGCGCTGTTTATTACCTAAGTACGTTTGAAATTGATACCGTACAGTACCTTAAAATGCCGGTGTATTTAGTTAATGAATTTGACAGCACAACTTTATGGACAGGCACAGATTCGGTAATACTTAAGCAAGTAGTTGAGGCTATTCCCGATTCTCTGGCAATGAAAACCAATACCAAATATGTAGAAGTGCCAATGGAATTTAATTACCCCTATTATTCCATTGGTTTAGGCGCTCTGGTTCTTTTACTAGTAATTGTGTGGCTGGTTTTTGGAAAGACCATTAGAAAAAGAGTAAAAATAAACAGGCTTAAAAAACGCTATAGCCGTTTTACAGCTGATTTTGATTACAAGGTTGAAAAATCATTTAACAATTGTGAGGCCATTCTTAAATTGTGGAAAGCCTACATGGAAACAGTTTCGGATGCTCCCTACAAGAAATTAACCTCTAAAGAGATTATTCAGATTACAAAAGATAAATCGATCGAGGAAGCACTGATACATATTGACCGTAATATTTACGGCCCTAAGGACGAATCCTTATTGGCTGATGCATATCAGAAAATTAAGGAAATGGCAATTCGTTCGTACCATCAAAAAATAGAAGAGATATCAAATGGATAATTTGGAGACTTCAGTAAACTGGTTTTCGCTCCATTGGTTTGAGCCCTCTACCCTTTCGGCTTTTGATTGGGAGAACAGAATTATGCTGCTACTGGCACTCCTCTTACCAATCGTTTTTATTATTAAGTGGATCGTTAGCAAAAGTGTGGGGCAAAAACTGCCAGTTGCATTACCAAAAGAGCAGATAAAGTGGTCACCCTTGGTTATGTTAAGGCACTTGCCCGGGTTATTCATGCTCCTGGCCTTGGGATGTATCATTATTGCATTGGCACGACCACAAAAAACCAATGAAAAGGTGGAGCAGTGGACCGAAGGAATTGATATCATGCTGGTTATTGATATTTCAGAATCTATGCAAATAGAAGACTTCAAGCCCAATCGGTTAGAAGCAGCTAAAGAAGTAGCTGAGAACTTTATTGGCGGGCGTTTTCAGGACAGAATTGGTATTGTGGTCTTTTCAGGAGATGCCTATTCGCTCTCTCCTTTAACCACAGATTACGACTTGCTAAAAGCCCATTTGGAAGATATAGATTTTGACATGATTCAAAACAGGGGAACAGCCATTGGGAGTGCCCTGGCCGTAGCCACTAACCGCATGCGCGAATCGGAAGCACCTTCTAAAGTAATTATTCTTCTAAGTGATGGAGAGAACACCGCTGGTAATATCGACCCTGTAACAGCAGCAGAGCTGGCAGATGCTTACAACATAAAGATATACACCATTGCTGTGGGTAAAGAAGGCAGAGTGCCCTTTGGCAAAGATTTTTTTGGTCAGCCAAAGTATATAGAAAACTCGCTGGACGAAACAACTCTCAGGAAGATCGCTGAAATCGGGCATGGTAAGTTTTTCAGGGTTTCAAATAATCAGGCATTAGAAGAAGTTTTCAAACGTATTGATACGTACGAAAAGGCGGAGATCAAAGAAAATCGCTACAAAGACACCAACGATTTTTACCAGGTGTATCTCAAATGGGCCATTTTATTTTTCCTGATCTGGTTATTACTCAAATCCACCTTTGTTAGCAACGTGCTTCAGGATTAACTTTGCTTAGGATATGATAGTAGAGTCATTAAAAAACTTTTGGGAAGAACTGGAGCCGTACCAGGCCAAGCTAGTTGCTGTAAGCAAGACCAAACCGGTAAGTAACCTAATGGAAGCCTATAATGCAGGCAACCGGATTTTTGGCGAAAACAAAGTACAGGAGTTAGTTGAAAAAGCTGAAGAAATGCCTGAAGATACAGAATGGCATTTTATTGGCCATTTACAACGTAATAAGGTAAAGTACATTGCCCCTTTCGTGCGTTTGATCCATGCGGTTGACTCTGTGAGATTACTTAAAGAAATTGACAAACAGGCTGCTAAGAACAATCGTGTAATTGATTGCCTGTTACAAGTGCATATAGCCCAGGAAGAAGCCAAGTTCGGCTTTGACGAAGCAGAATTAAAAGCAGCTTTAACGGACCCTGAAATAACGGAATTGAGAAATATTCGTGTGCTTGGATTGATGGGAATGGCTACCAATACGGAAAACAAGGAGCAAATTCGTAAGGAATTCAGAGGGCTTAAAGGGCTCTTTGACCACCTGAAAGCCGGTGAGTTACCGGAAAATGTTAAAATGGAAGAGCTTTCGATGGGAATGAGTGGTGATTATACCATTGCACTGGAAGAAGGGAGCACTATGATTCGGATTGGAAGTTCTATTTTTGGATTAAGAAGTTGTCAGATAAATGCATAAACTATTTTTACTTGCAGGAAGCATTTCAGGAATGCTAAGCGTAATGATTGGTGCTTTTGGTGCTCATGCCCTAAAAGCCACGTTGGAAGCTACAAATAGGCTAGAAACCTTTGAGACAGCGGTTAAATACCAGTTTTATCATTCATTGGCCCTAATTCTTTTAGGGATATTGATGGTTCAATTTCAAAACAAAGCCTTTAATGTGTCAGGGTACGGATTTATAGTGGGTATTATTATTTTCTCTGGTTCACTCTATGCATTATCCCTTACCGGCATTACTAAATTTGGCGCAATTACTCCAGTAGGAGGTTTAGCGCTTATCCTTGGCTGGGCAGCGTTGGCCTGGGGGATATTTAAGACGGTATAGACGAATTACTGATACTTTCTAGTGCGCGTTTGGCAAAGCGCAACGCGTACAAAAGTATTGTAATATATCACCTTAGAAATGTGATATATCCAAAGATGCTGAATCAAGTTCAGCATGACGTATAGTTTTATTGATACTTCCCAAACACCTCTTCAGAAGCTATTCGCTCAGCTTCCTTAAAAGCATTCATATCCACTGGCAGATCAACACCACTAGCATGAATTTCGCTGAGAATGGTGCGGGTATTTATGTTACCCACTAGCGCATCTTCTGCCATAGGACAACCGCCAAAGCCCAATATGGCTCCATCAAAACGCTGGCAGCCAGCTTCTAAAGCTGCTTTTATCTTCTCTCCTGCCGTTTCAGAGGTTGAGTGCAAATGAACACCAAACTGAACCTCGGGATACTTCTTACTTAATGTAGAAAACAAAGAGTTGATCTGGTTGGGCTGTGCGACTCCAATGGTATCTGAAAGCGAAATGATTTTCACACCCAAAGTCACAAGAATATCGGTAAACTGGTCCACAATCTCAACCGAATAGGGATCTCCATAAGGATTGCCAAAACCCATGGAAATATAGGTCACCAACTCCCTCCCTGCCTTCACACACATTTCCTGAATTAGGGAGACATCCGTAATGGCATCTGCTATCGAACGGTTGGTATTGCGCTGCTGAAACGTTTCTGAAATAGATAACGGATAGCCCAGGTAACTAATTTGCGGATACTCCAGTGCTTCATTGGCACCTCTTTGGTTGGCAATAATCGCAAGTAGTTTTGTTTTAATACCTTCCAGTTCCAAACCGGCCAATACTTCTTTGGTGTCACTTAGCTGCGGTATGGCTTTGGCGGAAACAAAGCTCCCAAAATCGAGTGTATGAAACCCGATCTTTAGTATGGCATTGAGGTATTTAACTTTAGTTTTAGTTGGGATAAATTCCTTTATGCCTTGCATGGCATCCCGTGGGCATTCAATTATCTGCATACCCAAAAATAACTCTTTACAGAGCAGCTAAAAACTATTCTGTAAGTTGTTTGGCCTGCGAGGAAACAATGACCTGTACCCGATTGTAAAGAGATTGCGCAACAAAGCCAAAGACATAAAACATAGGAAACTGTGCCCAATATAAATAAGGCTGTTGTTTAAAGAACAACCAGTTGAAATCGCCAGTAGCCAAAAAAGGTATAAGAATTATTAATAACAATACATCCAGGGCAAAATTAAGAATAGCCCAGTAGCTCATTAACTTAACCACAGATTTCCAATGTAAAGACTTTCCGGGTTCACAAATACGTTTAAAGAAACGGTAGCCAAAATCAACAAATACAACCGAAGCAACCACCATGCCTATACTTGCTCTTATTGAAACAGGTAGCTGGTAAGTTGCCACTGTAGCTGCAATAATAATTGCATATCCCATCACGAAATAAGTAGTAGCCCAGTAAACCTTTTGCATCCTTTTAGTAATTGAGTACACTTATCAGACGCACTCCAGACGCCCATAGTTGCACTTGTTTACATAAAAGAGACAAAAATTGTGATAAATGGTATCAATTTTAAGAATACCTCTTAAAACACCCCTATTAAATAGTTAGTTTGTTTCCCGCTATCTGCGGCAGTATTTTTTTATAGCCACCTCTGCTTCGCCAATGCCCAACTCCTTGGCTCGCTTAAAATCGTCACAAGCTGCAGATTTATTCTTCTGAGAAAGATATAAGGTTCCCCTGTAAAAGTGAGCCATCCCATTGCCGGCATCCAACCTGATGGCCAATGCATAATCTTCAAAAGCCTGTTTTACCTGTCCTAGTTTTTGATTGGCCTTAGCCCTGTAGGCTGCTGCCACACTACTTTCCTTATGAGCAGTCACCGCTTTGTCAAACTCGTAAAATGCCTTTTCATAATTACCTGCCTGAAAATCCATTTCACCTAGTGTTATTCGCCCTTGCAAATGATCAGGATCAAGCTTTAGAACCTTTTCCAAGTCTTGTCTGGCCATTCTGTCATTATCCAGCTTTTGGTAGGTTCTTGCCCTGTTATAAAGTGTTTTTATATTTCGGGGATATATATTTAAATACTCATTATAGGATTCCAGTGCTTTTTGGTATTCTCCGTTATCGTAGAATTTATCGCCCTCAACTGTTTTACCACCCGTACAAGAAATCAATACTAGCAGAAGGCTAATACTCACAAAATATTTCATATCTACTCTTTTGCAGTTTAACTGCCTATTTTACTTTATTTAGAAAATTTTCAACAGCCTCCCAATAATATACGGAATCACCAAAACTATTCCATAAAGCTTTAGAACCGTGGTTCCCTGCTGTTGGCGGAATAAAAAACTCCTTCTTATTCGACTGAATGGCCGCAAATATACCTGACCAACTCGACTTTTCGCTTTTGGCAGAGGTAATAAACACCGGCTGTATAATATTGGCCGCTGATTCTGATATCCATTGTTTGGATTTACCCTGGCCTGAAAAATACTCCCCAGGAGAAAAAGACAGAATAGCATCTACATTTTCGACATTATCACCTGCATATTTCAGCACGAGGGCAGAAGAATAAGAACTACCCCATAGAATGATCTTACCCTGTGCATAAAACTTCTTTGCATAGGCAACTGCACTTTCAATATCCTGATAAGCATCTACATAGTTCGTAGGCTTCATTTCCTCCTGGGCAAGAATAAACGACTGGTTTTTTACTCCGTTTACTTCACCACCTGAACGGAGATCAACCGCCATGCAATTGAAACCCATCATATTAAGCCGTGGGGCTATCTCTTCGTCTTCTCCTCTGCTCCACCTTGCCTGATGAAAAAGAAGGATGAATGGAGCAGTTTTGTCATGCATCATGTACACGTCTGCAGTTAACATCAGTCCATCCTTTGAAGGAAATGTAATTGTTTTTACATTTTGATCTTTAGTAAATAATGTACTAAGGGTGAGTAAAAGAAAATATCCAAACATGATGTATTAAATTCTAGTAAACCAATCCGGGTGGGCGACTCAAATTCTGGTAACCGGTTAACTCTATTCCGGCATGGCCAATAAACATTTTTGCTTCCACCTTCAAAGGTATCTTATTCCCATCATCCGAAAACCATGCAACAATAGAATCTTCGCCTTCAAAAATTGAGTTGTCGGGCATAACTGGTATAAATTTAATGCTCTTGAATTTACCTGCCTTGGTTTTAAGCACTTCTCTGCCGTACATTACCACTTTAAAATTATAAAAAGTGTCTTCAAGAAAAGAACTGATTGTGATGGTATCTCCTTTATTCAATTTGCTAAAATCAAGTGTACGCATCCACAAAAAACCTGAAAACATATCTCTGGTAACATCATTCATTGAATATGATTTAGGCTCTTTGTATTTGCCTGCTTCAAAATCAAAGTCCTTTACGCGTATCGAGTCCTGATTAAAGTCGAAATAAGCTACCTCATTCTTTTTATAGCGCCCTTCCCTCAAGGTGCGGTAAGCGACATGCGTAACCAACGAACTCGTATCCACATAAGCTCCCCAATGGTCATCTACACTCGCCAGCCAATCGATTATACCACTGGTTTTACCGTAGGCATCTACCTTATAGCAAATCCTGTCATTTATGCTATGCAATGTATTCTGCACCTGAAAGGTGCCTTTTCCGACCGTAAAAAAACCAAAGGTTGCTTTATAATCAAGGTATTCTCCCCTTTTAAACTCGTCTTTGGGAAGATAGGTGAATACCGAATCCTCCTCCATTGGCTGACCAAATACCCAGCTCGCATTCAAAAAGAACAGAATAAATAGTTTACTTGTTAGCGGTTTCATATCAATTTCAGTAAACAAAGTTAGTGCCAGGCCTAAACTGATACATTATGATCCCTCAAGGCATCATTTAAAGATGTTTTCTTATTTGTGCTTTCCTTTCGGGTTCCGATTATTAACGCACAAGGCACATTATAAGTGCCTGCTGGAAACTCCTTGGGATAAGACCCCGGGATTACTACTGAACGAGGAGGCACATACCCGTTATATATTTTAGGTTCTTTGCCTGTAACATCTATTATTTTAGAACTTGCTGTCAGAGTTACGTTCGCCCCTAAAACAGCTTCTTTACCTATCCTTACTCCTTCCACCAAAATACATCTTGATCCAATAAAAGCATCATCTTCAATAATAACCGGTGCAGCTTGAACTGGTTCCAACACCCCCCCGATACCAACTCCTCCACTCAAATGCACATTTTTACCCACTTGAGCGCAGCTTCCCACCGTGGCCCAGGTGTCTACCATGGTTCCTGAATCAACATTAGCACCAATATTAACATACGAAGGCATCATA
This sequence comes from Cyclobacteriaceae bacterium, assembly GCA_020436165.1. Lineage (GTDB taxonomy): Bacteria > Bacteroidota > Bacteroidia > Cytophagales > Cyclobacteriaceae > JAKISE01. Next base: position 150,094 of record JAGQYI010000035.1, read on the forward strand.
ACAACACCTTTGTTTATAAAGGCCCCGTAACGTGCTACTGCATGTGGAACTACACGTACTCCCAGCTCAGCATATCCTGATTTCAATTTTATTTTATCATGAAATTCCAAAGGACCTACTTCAATGGTTTCCATTTGCTGAAGAGGGAAATAAAGGATGACTGCTTTTTTCACCCAGTCGTTCACTATCCAATCCTCTCCGTTTGGTTCTGCTACCCTCAAACGTCCCTTGTCCAATTCTTCTATAACGGCTTCAATCGATTGAACAGTTGCTGAATCTTTTAAAAGTTCTCTGTTTTCCCACGCTGCCTCTATTAATTGTTTGTCAATCATAATTCTGTATGTATCTTACAAATGTGAAAAGAAAAATACTCATTGCCTCATTCCTTAAACCTGTAAACGACATTCGAGCGTTTGAGAAGATGGCAGTGAGTATTGCCAAAAATAATAGATATGAGGTTTACATAACCGGATACCCTTCATCTGTTAACACAAGTACTAAAAACATAACATTGTTACCCCTGCATTCCTTTAAAAGAAGAGGAGTTTCAAGAATTGTGGGTAGAGTAAGTGTTTTTAATTTATATATTAAACTAAAACCTGAAGTAGTAATAGTTAATTCGCCTGATTTATTATTAGTTACGATGCTATACAAAATATTATTTGGCAGCAAAATTATCTATGATATCAGGGAAAATTACGCGTTGAACCTCAGGTTTCAGTCTAACTACCCAATGGTAATAAAACATGTTTTGGCTTCTACCGTACGAATGAAAGAAACCATTTGTTCCTTATTTTTTAATCACTTTTTACTTGCTGAAAAAGTATACAAAGATCAACTGAAGTTCCTTGGTAAAAGGTATACAATAATTGAAAACAAAAGTCTTGATACGACAAAGCATGCCGGAAGCATACACACGAAAAAGAGGATGCAATTTCTGATAAGCGGAACGATTGCGAAAGAATATGGAGTATTTGAAGGTATCGATTTTTTTAAGCTAATTCATAAAGAATATCCTGAAAGCAGCCTTATCATAGTTGGCCATTGCGCCAATTCAAAAACCTTTGATTTGCTAAAAAACATTGCCTCAAAGAATAGTTCAGTTCAACTCAACATAACCAAGGAACCTGTACCTCATGTTACGATCGAAAAAGCTGTACTTCAATCCAACTTTGGGCTTCTACCCTATTTGCCCAATAAAAGTACCGATGGAAAATGGCCAACAAAACTCTTTGAGTATATGGCCTTTCACCTACCCATTATTTTGCAGACCAATTCAACATGGAATTACTTTATAGAAGAACACCAGGCAGGATTCGTTCTTGATTTTACCAACCTAATGCACTATTCTAACCAATCGTTTAAAGCACAACTTCATTCAAACTATTACGAGAAGGAATTGCCACGATCAATTTTTTGGACAGAAGAAGAACCCAAACTTTTTAATATAATAGACAATCTTGTCAATTAGACTAAATTAATTTTTAGATTAAGCTAAATTAATTTTTATATTTGCATAAATAATTTTATACCGCATGCTAACGCATTCAGAAGAAAATTACCTGAAAACGATCCATCATCTCTCTGAGGAAACGAACAAGTCTGTGAGCACCAACGCTATTGCAGACAAGCTATCAACCAAAGCAGCCTCGGCTACAGATATGGTCCAGAAACTGGCTGCAAAGGGGTTTGCATCCTACTACAAGTACAAAGGGGTACGATTAACAGATAAGGGCACAAAGGAGGCTCTCAAGGTAGTCAGGAAACATAGGCTGTGGGAGGTTTTTCTGGTAAAGAAGCTTAATTTCAAATGGGACGAAGTTCATGAAATAGCCGAGCAGTTGGAACACATCAAGTCACCGATGCTTATAGAGCGCCTTGATGAACATCTTGGGTTTCCAAAATTTGATCCACACGGTGACCCTATACCCAACAGAGAAGGAATAATGGCAGCAACCAAGCAGTTGCTCCTTTCAGAATTAGCCATTGGAAACAGTGGTATTATAACGGCTGTTAAAGACGGCAATACAGCGTTTCTTCAATACCTGGAAAAAATCGGGGCCTTTATAGGGGCTGAGCTACAGGTACTTGACAAAGTAGAATTTGACGATTCGCTGGAAGTTTCAATAAACGGGAAACCAGCTCAATTTATATCAAAAGAAGCATCACAGAATATATTAATTACTGAATAGTATGAATAAATCTCTTTCAGAAGTAAATGAAAGCATTGATACCACTGTCCAAAAAAGTGGGTGGAGAAGGCTATTGGCATTTTTAGGCCCTGCCTACCTTATTAGTGTTGGATATATGGACCCAGGTAACTGGGCAACAGATATTGCAGGCGGAAGCCAGTTTGGATACAAATTGATTTGGGTTCTGCTAATGTCGAACCTCATGGCATTGTTACTGCAAAGTTTAAGTGCACGCCTAGGTTTGGTTCGTAAAATGGATCTAGCCCAGGCATCGAGAGTTACCTATCCTAAAGCAGTCAATTTCTTCCTGTACATACTGGCAGAAATTGCCATTGCTGCCTGCGATCTGGCTGAAGTTCTGGGAATGGCAATCGGTCTCCAGTTGCTTTTTGGCCTTCCTTTGCTTTGGGGGGTAAGCATAACGGTTCTTGATACGTTGCTAATACTAGTGCTGCAAGGATACGGAATGCGTAAAATGGAAGCATTTATACTTGGTATGGTGGCCATAATTGGTGGGGCCTTTTTTGTAGAAATGTTTTTTGCCAAACCTGATATGGGAGAATTGGTTACCGGATTTATCCCTTCCCTACCCAATAACAAGGCGCTTTATATTGCCATTGGAATAATAGGAGCTACTGTAATGCCCCATAATCTTTACCTGCATTCTTCATTAGTGCAAACGCGAAGAATTGACAACTCAAACAAAGGACTTTGGCAGGCAATAAAATACAATATCATTGATTCATTTCTTGCGCTTAATATGGCATTTTTTGTAAATGCTGCTATTCTGGTGCTGGCTGCAGCCACATTCTATAAAATTGGAATGCATCATGTTGAAGAGATACAAGATGCCCACAAATTGCTGGCACCATTACTTGGTACCAAGTGGGCTGCTGTTTTGTTTGCAGTGGCTTTAATTGCAGCAGGACAAAGCTCTACAATTACAGGAACATTGGCCGGGCAAATTGTAATGGAAGGTTACCTTAACTTACGTATTGCCCCATGGCTCCGCAGGTTGATGACCCGTCTTATTGCCATTATACCAGCCTTTTTGGTTATTCTTTACTTCGGTGAAAAAGAAACAGGTCCTCTTTTGGTTCTTAGCCAGGTAATTCTCAGCCTTCAATTAGGTTTTGCTATAATTCCCCTTATTCACCTGGTAAGCGACAAGAAAAAAATGGGTGAATTTGTTATTGGAATCTGGACAAGAATCGGAGCCTGGCTAATAGCACTGATTATTGTTACGCTGAACATAAAATTGGTAATTGACGAAATTAATGGATGGCTTGCAGCAGCAGGTGAACACAAACTTCTCTTACAACTAACTGTAATACCTGTTGCATGGGCAAGTGGAATATTACTGCTTTATATTACATTTAAACCAATAATCAGGAAAGCCAAACACGTTCGTAAGGTACCACATTTAACAGAGCAGCTCATAGAATTCACAGAAGTTCCATCTTTCAAAAAACTTGCTATAACCATCGACTTTTCCGATGTGGATGAAAAAGCAATTAATAATGCCTTGAAACAAGGAGGTAAAGGTGCAGAATATACACTCATTCATATTGTGGAAACAGCTGGCGCGTACATGATGGGCAGTGAAATATCTGATTTTGAGACGAAATCGGACAAGGAGAACCTGGAACACTATGCCGATCAACTTATTTCCAAAGGCTATAAAGTAAGCACATTAATAGGGCATGGTAATCCTAAGCGCGTAATTCCAAAATTAGTTAACGAAATAAATGCAGACCTTCTTGTAATGGGTGCTCATGGCCATGGGCTTATCAAAGACCTTGTTTTTGGAACAACCGTAGGAGCCGTTCGGCATAAAGTATCTGTTCCTGTTTTGGTTATCAGTGCATAAAGCCAGTAGTTTTGCACCATGCACGGCACTGAATTCGATGATACAATTGTTGCATTGGCAACTCCTCAGGGAGTTGGCGCCCTGGCGATTGTTCGTTTAAGTGGAAATAATGCTATTACTATAGCCAATTCGGTCTTCAAAGGAAGTGATCTTACGCAAGCAAATTCGCATACTTTGCACTTTGGTACCATCAGGGATGGAGAAAAAGTAATTGATGAAGTGCTGGTATCCGTTTTCAAGGCGCCTAATTCCTTTACCAAGGAGGATTCGATTGAAATTTCGTGTCATGGCTCTATGCTCATAGTACAGGAGATCATCAAGCTGTTAATGGAAAAAGGTTCGCGCCTGGCTAAGCCCGGAGAATTTACACAAAGGGCTTTTCTTCATGGAAAATTTGATCTTGCCCAGGCAGAGGCAGTTGCAGATTTGATCCATGCTGACTCAGAAGCAGCCCGAAAAACAGCCATGGACCAAATGCGCGGTGGCTTTTCAAAAGAAATCGCTCACCTAAGAGAAGAGCTTATCCATTTTGCGTCCATGATTGAGTTGGAGCTTGATTTTAGTGAAGAAGATGTTGAGTTTGCAGATCGGGCTGCCCTAAAAACGCTTATCGAAAATCTTCTGATGAAAATAGATGCCCTTATTGGAAGCTTTGATTTGGGTAATGTGATCAAAAATGGAGTACCAACAGTAATTGCAGGTAAACCCAATGCAGGCAAATCAACTCTGCTCAATGCGTTGCTTAAAGAAGAAAAAGCCATTGTTTCCGAAATTGCAGGCACTACACGCGACACCATTGAAGATGAAATTAATTTGGGCGGGGTAACCTTTCGATTTATTGATACGGCAGGCTTGCGCGATACTGTAGACACTATTGAAGCCATTGGAGTGAAGCGTGCCAAAGAGCAAATGGAGAAAGCCAGCCTTATTCTCTATATGTTTGATGTTTCTACCGAACCTGTGGAAGAAATTAAAAAGACATTGAATTCATTAAAAGAGCAGCCCATACCCTTCCTGGCAATAGGTAATAAAATGGACCTGGTTGATGAATCAACAAAGAGCCAATTAGAAAACATTCGTATTCATCCTCTCGTTGCCAAAACAAGTGAAGGCTTAAAGCAACTGGAAGATGCCATATTAGATAAAGTAAATGCCCGGGAACTGAATACGGGAGACACTGTGGTGACGAACCTGCGCCACCATCAGGAACTGATCCTGACTAAAGATTCATTACTAACCGTGATCAAAAGCATAGATTCCGGCATTTCCAATGATTTTGTGGCGCAAGATATACGCCATGCTCTTCACCACCTTGGATTGATCACAGGCCAGATCACAACGGATGATCTGTTGGAAAACATCTTTTCGAAATTTTGTATCGGGAAGTAAGTGTTCCTCCTAAAGAAATTATCAAAAACTTAATCCGAATCCTACATAGGCTAATTCCGGAACGCCTACACCAATTCTAAATATCCCGCCAGTAGATTTCTGGTATCTATATCCAATAGAGCCTGAAACAAAATAGGGGTTATCTCCTTCTGAAGTTTCAACTGTGTACATACCTCCAATTCCTAGCTCAAAGTGTGATGCTTTTCCCCCAAATAATGCACCCAACTGAAGTATGCAACGGTGCCAATTGGTGTCATTAGCCGGATAATGATCAAACTCATAGCCCGCCCTTACAAATGCACTTGGAAAATTTGACTTGATCATTCGTTCATAGTAGATGCTCTTAGTTGTACCTAGCATTGGTAATCCTCCAATGTTACCAAATATTGCATTCTGTCGTACTTTCGAGTTATATCGATTACGTTGTCTATTATCCAAATGATGAATGAAAGAAGCATCTTGTTGGGGTCCAAAATTTGATATTTCGGAATGATCAACCGTTTCAAAAATTTTTATTAAAATACTGTCCTCACAAATAATTAAAGTTGGCTTTTGGGTTTCTTTAAAACCTGGCTCTACTTGTACATTTTGAGCTAACTGAAATGCTATACAGCTTTGAAGAAGTAAAATAGCTAAAAGAAAAGTTGAAATAAACCTTTTCATACATTCGTTTTGGCATCATTAATTTACTTAATACTAAGAGACATTCCTATGATAAATGTCAGAGCTCAAGGCCAGATCACAACGGATGATCTGTTGGAAAACATCTTTTCGAAGTTTTGTATTGGAAAGTAATTACTTTTCTTTTACTTAGCTAAACCCTTCTTTTAGTGCATTTTAAGCGGTTTTTACTTCTTTTATTTGTTGCTAATCTTCCCTTATTTTCGTATATTTCGTTTCTAATTTGTTGCTA
>JAGQYI010000036.1 GCA_020436165.1 Cyclobacteriaceae bacterium
AGTTTGTTTTTTCGGCAGGTTGAACTGCATATATAATATTGTGATGTTTTTGTGCATGCTCAATTTGCTGAGCGCTTATATCTGAGGCGTACACCTGCTCAAAATAATTAGCCAGTTGCCTTGCTACTTGCCCGTTGCCGGTACCACAATCCCAGGCAGTATTTGTATGTTTTATATGAGTCATTATAAACTCATATACCTCTTTAGGGTAGGCAGGCCTGTATTGTGCGTATTTGTCTGAATGGGTTGAAAAATTGTCTTTCATATTAAAACATCCCCCTCACCCCCTTCAAAGGGGGATTATAAAATGTCCCCTTGAGGGGACTATAGGGTTGTGTACTCATTAACACCTTCATAACCTCTCTCAAGTAAGGAATTTATTACTATACACTTCGTCAATCTTAGCAGCCAAATCAAAATCTTTCTGAGTCAGGCCACCTGAATCATGCGTGCTCAGGGCAATTTTTACCCTGTTATACACATTCTCCCAATTGGGGTGATGGTTGGCTTTTTCAGCTACTATAGCCACCGAAGTCATAAAACCAAAGGCTCGCACAAAATCATCAAACACGAATTCCCTTTTAATAAAGTTGCCTTCCAACTTCCAGTCAGCGTGTATTGATTGTAGCTTTCCCTTTATTTCTGCTTCTCCCAACCTTTGCATATTACTTTACTCTATGGTAATTAAACTTCACTTCTTCCTCTTCACCTTCGTGACCAATTAACACATACATATTTATTTCATCTTCACTTATTTTCTCAATAGTAAACCCATCAAAATATGCTCTGTTCCCATCCAATTTTATCAGCCTGAAATCAACTGTTTCGTCCTTTTCTTCCCATCCGTGAAACTGATCATCAAAATGCTTTAGCCTGAGAACCAAACTTTCATCTTGTTCCAGAATTCCTCCTGCTTCGTAAAAGCCAACTTTTCCCTCACTAACCAACCGAAATACAAACATCATGGAGCCACCCATTGGTTCCGACCAAATTTCCTCGGCAATACCTCCAAAGGCTTCGCCTTGCCAATGGCCGCTTACCCAGCTTACTTCATCAACAGAGGCATTAGGAGAGCCCACCAGGCTATCGTACGAAAGTGTGTTTGGGTGCGTCTGTGCACATGCAACTGCAACAAAAATGAAAGAGAAAAATGTAGTAACTAGTTTTTTCATGGTTTTGGTAATTTCAAATATTTAGGAAAGTGATTTTCAATCAATCTTTGCGAGAAGTTTTTTTAAGTGAGGTATATCTTCTAAAGCTGTTTTCCAAACAACATCAATATCAACATCCAGGTAATCATGGATCAAAATATCTCTCATTCCCGCCATATCTGCCCAAGGAATGTCGGGATACTTATCTCTAAATTCAATGGATACTCTCTTGGAGCTTCACCTATTATCTCTAGCTGACGGATAACCGCGTCTTGTGTTAATGTATCCTCGATAAATTTGCTATAATCCTTACCAGAAATATAAGAAAGAATTCTTTGTATACTTTGAAGAATATGGTCTATATAAACTTTATCATCTTTCATCCAAAGATGATTTTAAGGTCTTTATAAATATAATTTTTCAATTTTTGATTCTTAAGCGCAGGCTCTGTAACAATATCTACCCTTTTACCCAATTCCAGGGAAAGTTCTCTGCGTATTCTTACTAAATCTAAAAGACTTAAGGTATTCTGGAAATTTACTAAAATATCAATATCACTTTCTTCATTATCCTCCTCTCGGGCATATGAGCCAAAAACACCAATCCTTTGGGGGTTATAGGGATACAAATAATCTACTATTGCTTTATTAATTTCCTTTCGAATCATAGTTAACAAATATACATATTTTAATATCAGGTGTTTATTTTACCTTTAGTCCACCAGAGAAAATTGTAAACAAAAAAGGGTGAAGCTCAATGCCCCACCCTGTAACATGTAATCAACCAAGCATTACCAATAATATGTTCCAACTCCTCCTGAAGGAAGGCTTGTAGTTATCGTCATTCCTCCATAAGCTATGG
>JAGQYI010000037.1 GCA_020436165.1 Cyclobacteriaceae bacterium
AATATCAAGAAAAAAACATAAAACCATGTTGTTCAATACATAAGAACTCATTTTAAAAAATTTAATGAAATTGGCACACAAATTGGTTTAAGTGTTACAGAATTTAATGTAACAAACTTAATAAGCTAATGCAGACTCTATGTATAAACTGTGATAATAATCTTGGTTGCCATTGGAAAAACGATCATGTAATTCAATGCAACGAGCACGTAGCTAGCTCAGCTAAATCAATTGTATCAACTTCTTCCACAATAAAAATTAATGGAGATCAAGCTAGCCTTTGTAGCACATGTATTAACAACAGATCTTGTGTATTTAAACAACAAGAATTAAAAACAATATTATGTGAGGAATATCAATAACAAAAAATATGAAACCACTAAAAGAAGTAAAAAAAATGGGGATGTACGAAAACGTAATGTTACAATTCAACCGTGCAGCCGATTTAATGAATTTAAACCCATCAGTAAGAAAAATACTTGCAATCCCTAATACTGAAATCGTTGTCAACTTTCCTGTAAAGTTAGACAATGGCTCGGTTGAAGTCTTTAAAGGATATAGAGTTCAACATAATAATGCCTTGGGACCTTATAAAGGAGGATTAAGATACCATGAAACTGTTGATATTGATGCCGCAAGAGCTTTAGCAACCTGGATGACATGGAAAACATCTTTGGCTGGACTACCATATGGCGGAGGAAAAGGTGGCGTACAAATAAACCCTAAACTTTTTTCAAACTCCGAATTAGAGAGAATTACTAGACGGTTTACCTACGCACTTGGCGACAATATTGGTCCAGAGCACGATATACCAGCTCCAGATGTAAATACCACTCCTCAAATGATGGCTTGGATTGCAGATACTTACATGAGTACAAAATCAACTAATGAAAGAACCAAACACGCCCATGTAGTTACTGGAAAACCTGTAAGTGCAGGAGGGTTAGAAGGTAGAGATAGAGCGACTGGCTTTGGAGTAGTTATAGCTCTAAAAGAGTGGGCCAAACACAGAAACACATCACTTAGAGGTAAATCTTATATTCTACAAGGTTTTGGTAATGTTGGCTATTGGGCATCAGTGTTTATGCAAAAAAATGGTGCCATTCTTGTAGGTGTACAAGACGCAAGCGGAAGCATCTATAATGAACAAGGAATAGACCCTGAAAATTTACACCAATATATGAGTGAAAATAGAGGATTCATTAAAGATTATGCGCTTGCAAATGCACTTCCTAACGAAATGTTTTTCGGTTTGAATTGTGACATTATTATTCCTGCTGCATTAGGCAATCAAATTACTGAAGATAATGTTGATACCATAAAAGCAAGTGTAATCGCTGAAGGAGCTAATGGCCCGACAGATACCTCTGCGAATGACATTTTGATCTCAAAAAACGTAGACATAATTCCAGATATATACTGTAACTCAGGAGGTGTTATTGCGAGCTATTTTGAATGGCTACAAAACCGAAATGGTGAAATGTGGACAATGGAAGAAGTACTTGAAAAGTTAGAGACTAAAATGAAGGTTTCATTTAAAAAAATTCTTGAATCAGCAAGTAAATACAACACAGACTGGCGTACAGCTGCATTTATTGAAGCAATTGCCAGAGTTGAGCAAGCTTACTTACAAAGAGGAATTTTTCCATAATCAATAATTATTTTATGAAGACAATAGGGATATTAAAAGAGCCTAATAATGACAATAGGGTTTGTATGTTGCCCGATACAGTTAAAAAACTAGTCTCGCAAGGTATAAATGTTTTGTTTGAATCACATGCGGGAACAGGTTTGGGCGAGGTGGTCGGTTTCTTTAGGACAGCTTTAGATCAAAGTTAAGTTTGTTTTTGTTGTTTTTTGAGGGGGTCCGGGGGAGACTCATAACTTGCTGTTTTTGTTGATTACTCATGCTGCCTGCCTGAATACCTTTACCGGCGGTCGTTTCCCAATCTTTCGTTGTGTTCGTCGGTTGTTGTAAAAGTTGATAAACTCTTCACAAAGCCGATACAGATGCAGGCCATCGGTGGGCGGATTCAAATAGATTTTGTCATGCTTGATCGTCCTGAACCATCTTTCGATATGTGCATTATCGGTTGCCCTGCCTTTTCCATCCATCGAGATTTTTATTGTCTCATGGCTTTTCAGATAGCCAATGTATTGCTCACTGGTGAATTGACTGCCCTGATCTGAATTGATGATCTCCGGTTTGCCGTGGACCCTGATAGCATCATGTACCGTATTTACCACCCAGGAGGCTTCCATCGAATTGGAAATACTCCAGCCGACTATGTACCTGCTGTAAATGTCGATGATGGCACAGAGGTACATAAAACCACTTCTCA
>JAGQYI010000038.1 GCA_020436165.1 Cyclobacteriaceae bacterium
CGCCTGATGTCACCTTTAGTACCACCCCTGTCAATGGTTATTTTCATATTGCCGGTAGAAGTACCGTGAAACTTGAACCATCGGTTGTAATTAGGGGAGGTATCCCAACATGACCCTGGGTTTTTATCGGCAGTTGCCCCATACGTGGTATAGGCGGCATCAGCCGAACAGGTTCCTACCAGCCCGTCAATATCGATAGTTCCTTCGTAAAAATCATATGAAATATCGTTGTCATCCAAACAAAGAGTAAATGAGCCTTGATAGCCTGAATAATTGTTGTCAACTGATAAATAGTATTGTGTTCCATTAGTTAGCCCACCTACAACTTCAAGAATAATATCGTCATCATTTCCAATATATCTTTTGCAGGCGACTTGAGTTGTACCATCGGCTTGCCAAATTGCCGCATTAATTCGCCTTATCGTTCCAAAAGATCCTCCGCGTTTTATAGTAATTTTCATATTACCGGTGGCGGTGCCATCAAATGTAAACCAAACATTATAATTTGGGGAAGTATCCCAACATGAGCCAGCATTAAGGTCAGCAGTTGCATTTACAGTAGTGTAAGCTGCATCTGATGAGCAAGCTCCAACTAAACTGTTGATGTTTATTGCATTAGCAAAATTGTCATTTGCAGGTTGAGAAAATGCAAAATGAATCCCTATCCAAAATAGGATTAAATAGATGGTTGGTTTCATAAAAGCAAGCCTTTTGTTAGACTATATTCTACAATGATACGTTAAGTAACCTTATAATTTGTATCACAAATCCCAAATTTGAAACGTAAATGGTTAGTCTTGAAGGATTTCTACTTCGACACGAACATTTTTATAGGCCAATCTATCGTACTTTTCGTAAAGTGGTTTTTTACCACCATAGCCTATAACTTCCATTCTATTTTCAGCTATTCCGTTATTGGTTAAGTATTTCTTGATAATTTCAGCCCTTTTTAGAGACAATTTTTTGGCAGATCCATTCTTCTCTTTTGTTGCCTGACTCAAAGAGAAGTACTCAGGTACATCATTGTCAATTTCAATAATTTTCCCACTTGCGTTACCATTGGTATGTCCTGAAATCCTTATTTTATAATCAGGTCTCTCTTTGAGCATTTCAAGAAGGCTATTAATTTCAAATTGAGATTCAGGTTTCATTATTGCAGCATCTTTATAAAAAAAGACATTGTACATTATTGCTACATCTCCTTTTTCATATCTTACCAATGGAAAATCCATAACCAAAGTATCTCCCTGAACATTTAGAAAAGCTTTGGTTTCTCCTTCTATTTCTTCACCTAGTGGCAAGTTGTGTTGCGCTTTTTTATATCCAAATATCTCAGCAATAAACTCAAGTGAGTTAGATTGATTATGAGGTTCATTTACCAGAGTAACCTCATTTGCCAGAACAGTTCTAACCAATTTTAGTCTATCCGGATCAATAACATCTATGTTCCCGTTTACTTTAGCCTCAGTTACCGAATTGTAAGCATTAAACAACATTTTATATTGTCCTTTATCTGTCAAGAAACGCTCAGGTGCATATTTTTCTATTTCAACTTTATTGATCTTTAATGAATTATTTGGCATTTCCTGTTTATCTGATGAAATAATAGCAGGGCTAACAATAGATGGATCTACTACAGATGGTTTTTCGCTACCCTTTTCGGAATTCTCAGATTGATTTTCGGTTACTCCGTTGGTTGGTATGCTGCTTGTGGCGGTCATGCCTGAATCTGGTGAATATGCAAGGACCCATGCATCTTCAAAAGGCGTTGTCGTTCTTATGATATTTACCTGAGGAATAGCCTCGTCAACCGAACCGTATTTCTTTATGTACACATAGTAGAAATTAGTGAGGTTGGAAAACATAATGGAAGTGTTTCTTCCTTCCCTGGAAAGTTTGCTACTAAAATTTAGTGCATTTCCTTTGTTTTGGAATGATCCTACCACCATATATATTCCCTTCTCTAATGGCTGTATTTTGTTTTCCTGTGCGTTGGAAAATGGATTTAATAAAGTTACCATTAGAACAACTAATAGAAATTGTTTTTTCATAGCAGAATTACTTGATATTCGAATATTACTTTGTTCAACAAGAAAAGATTTAACTGTAAAGTTTTGGAAATCTACTACTTAACCTAAAGTATTGCAAGCTATAAGTTTAATTAGTTATATTATTTATACAATTAATTAAATTACGAAGGATTTAAATGTCTGTTTTAGCCCTTCTTTACCTATTTTTGAGCAAAAGTTTAAAAATGTTATGAAAAGAATTTACCTGATTTTTATATTGCTGCTAACGTTTTCATGTAAAAATAATTCTTCGGAAAAATCCTTTGAAGATAAAATTGGTGAAATCAAAAAGGAGGCAATTGATATGCATGATATAGTTATGGAGCAAATGGGAGCAGTAAAAAGCCTCAAGGATTCTTTAAAATTGATTATAGTTCAAGATTCTTCCGTTGATGCAGCGGCAAAGGTTTACATAAGCAAACTAGATTCTGCGGACAAAGCAATGTGGGAATGGATGCATAGTTTTGATCTTAACTATAAGGGAGAAACGGACTCTCTAACCCTTTCTCATTTTCAAGGGAAGTACAAAGATATTGAGCACGTGAAGCTTCTTTTTGACAGTTCTCTGGTTAGCGCAAGAAAATACATAAAACGAGCTACTGATGGTCGTGCTCAATAATTAAAGCCACAATTGACTTATTGGTTTCTCTTACGAGAAAATCTGCTTCAGAAAATTTAAAATTAATTTGATTAGTGGGTATCAGTTTGTCTTTTAAGGCCTGGCGTACTTTCTCCTCAAATGTTCCTTTAGCAGCTTTAATCTGATTATAAACGGTTGATACATCGAGGCCTTCTTTAGAGAAAAGTACACAGAGGTAATCGGTTCCAATGGTATCATCTATTTCTATTTGGGTGGTTTCATTGGGTACGTAGAAACTTGCTTCGGAAGAAAATGCAGCACTTGTTAAATCGGGAGGGAAAAGATCAAAAATCTCTCCGGTAAGATCACTTGCAAACACGTAAAGAAAGCCAGAACTATGGTTGATTACTTTAATTTTAAATAAAGTTCCGGAAGGATAGGAGTTCTTTATTTTATAATAGCCGGGCCTTATTTGCTGAAGTTCCATATTGCCGGCACCGTTTGCAATTTCAAGCTGGATTCCACCAGAAAGCTCAGAGGTGGAGTTTTTAGGCGGAATCATATAAAGACTAAAGGCTTGTCTGGTATAGGTTATGAAATCTTCATAAGGTATCCACATAAACCCTTTGTTTCCCCATTCAGAACCCCGGCTATTCATTACTTCAACAGCACCACCATATTTGTTATCATCATAACCTACTACACAAAGCGCTTGCCCCGGCAAATCGGTATTGAATGCTTCACGGGGTCTCCAGAATTCTTTTGCGTAGTTAAATGATTTGTCCACGTTCATAACAACAACAACAGGCAAATCGTCCGCAATTGTAGTTTTAATGGCATCCAATTTTGTCGCATCGCTATCAGATGTATCAAACAGCCTTGAATACTCTGATATTTTATTGCGAGCCGCTAAATTGATCATCTTTTGAGGAGAACGTGTTGCACACCGTACGGGGTAGTCAACATAGCGAGGTGTACCATATTCTTTCATTGCCTTAAGGATCTGGGCTACTGAAACCAGTTGATTACAATCTGCATTATTGCTGCCTTTAGTAGAATAGTAATAGGGAAAAAGAGGAGAAAAGGCTTTTTCGGTATTCTCTTTACCTGTACGGTCACTTTGCTGTGCTTCCACTATAGTTAAAGCAGCATAGGAAGAAGCCCAGGCCGGGCTGGTTGGATAATCAAATTGATTTAATGGTTTAGGAGCATATTTTTTAAGGCTGTGCTCGCTGGGAAGTACTCTAGTTCCACCCCGAACGGAAAAATATCTTTTTTCAACTTTGCTATATTCAAAATCACTAATGAGCACACCTTTCTCCTTTTCTTGAGAGAAAGCCTGGATATAGCAACAAAAAAAAGGTAGAATAAATATTATTCTACCTAATAATTTATTCATAAAATCTTATTAACGTGCCACAAATACAAAATCACTACCAGGTTCGTTATCACCGAATTCTCCAGCGTGTGGTTCCATTCTTAAGTTAAGAAGATAACCTTGCAATTCCTGTAATGTTAAAATTTTATCTTGTCCTCCGTAATCTCTCAAAGCTTGTAAAAATTTACGTGCAAATGGAGAGTGTCCACCAGGTTTACCATCAGCAACATATTGCTTACCACCTGATGTTATATACTGCCTCGTTTTCCATCTCAATCTTCTTTCAATAAACTCCGAACGGGTAATATCAGAATACATATCATCCATACCTCTGCTACCTGCTCTGGCAACCATAGGGTCAAAAGTACCTCCAAAACAAGCATCTAATGTTAGTAATATATGGTTTGCCGGAATATTATTTACAACAGTTCTTAAGATGGAATGGGGGATGTATGAGGTTTTACCTGGGTCATTTAGTTTACTGTCTTTTCCTACAAGATATCCTTCGGAGAAAACATCATCAAATTGGCCATGTCCGGCAAAGAAAATGAATAATTGATCGTTTGGTTGATAGCTTTTCTTTGCATATTCTCTCAACTTTGCCATCACTTCTGAAGTAGTTGCATTGGTAACAACTTCGGTTTTAAAACCATAGTTTTGCTCTAATTCCTCTGCAATTGTTTGCGCATCTTTTACAGGATTAAACAAATCAGTCCATTCATCGTATTCGTCATCTCCAAATAATAAGGCATAATCTGTACGTGTGGAAGCCAGAGGAGTGGTTCCTGCTAATTTAAGAACACGGGTATCCGCACTGGTAATGTCGTCCATACTTACAGCAACAACTTTAAGAATATTGTCACCTGGCTGTAGGGTTATATCTCTTTCAATCACCTTATCGTACCCACTATTTACCGGCCTAAAGCCTCTTGCTTCACCAACAAGTTGGTCGTTTAGGTATAAGTCGGCACTTTTAAGTTTCCCTTCACTCTTAACCCCAACTTTAACAGAATACATTTTTTCAGTTAATGAGGTCTCATAAGTTTGTGGGCTCATCCAGGTAATTGAGGGCGTGATACCAGACAGATTCAGCGTAATACTGTTACTTTTTTTACTTACAACCTGAGCAAAAGTTGCACTACTAGCAAGTAAAACAATGAGGATTGGCTTCAGCAGTTTCATGATGTTATAAACTTTTAAGTTATAAAATTACAGTTTGGATAGAATTAATGCAATAGATTTATTCATTAATTCTACCATACATACGTTCTAAGGTATTGATAGTAACCGCTTTAGCGTTTAATTAGTTTACCGGACGAAATAGAGTCTGTTTTTTTACCCTTTACGTGAATGCTGTACGCATAAATTCCTGAGGGTAATAATCTCCCGTCTGTATTTAAACCATCCCATACCATCGAATTATATCCCGGGGCAAGGTCATTGTTAGAAAGATACCGTACCGTTTTTCCCAGAGAATCGAATATCCTTATTTCTACAGAATAATTCTCATCTGCAGGGAGACCTAATCTGAAATTCACCTCATTGCTGAATGGATTAGGGAATGGGCTTTGAGTTATCAACTCATCAGGTAAAATGTTTTCTAATGCTTTGTCACCAAAATAAATTTCAAACTCTGTTTTACCACTATGATTAAATTCATATGAATTTTCTTTTTTCATGTCAAGTATTACAAAGTTGGTTTTGTCTATCAAATAGAGGTTAGGGGACGTATAACCAAGATGCGTGTTATCCCAATGTAATTCTTGCTTATCACTGGAAACATCTTCTACTTTATAGGCAAAATCCCAGGTCATTTCAGTTGAGGTTTCGCGTATATCCTTTTTAAAGGAATAGTTTCCGCTTTCATCATTTGCAAACTCTATTTGCTTCATTCTTGAGAATGCAGGTGGGTTTAACCAATCGTACTGGTCTTTTCCCAGAATTGCGTCTGCTTCCATCCCAACTCCACCTAGGGCTACTTCACCTCCCTGATAATTATATGTTCTAAGCCATACTTCCCAGGAAGATTCTGAAATTGGATTCTCATTTTCAGATATTCCTTCCATTCTTCCACCTGAATTGATTTTAGCAGGAATACGCAATGTAAAATTAGAGCCCGTATTATTACTAACAAACGCTCCACCGCCAGCGGGTATAGTAGTAATGTTATTGTAATTACCAGTATAATTTTGTAGGTTATCTACCTGGCCTGCTGTAATACCGGACAACGTTTTTATGTCATTCCAGACAATATCGTGCTGAAACGGATTGCCAATCAGGTTCCATCCGTTTACGAGATTAATATCAAATTCGTGAATATTTTCTCCACTTCCGTCATCAGTTGACACGAAAGAGGTAACAGCCCCATCAGGAGAGGTAATGGATGAATTCGACCCTGAAGTCGCCAAAGCAAAATAGCCTTTCCCAACTTGCAGATTTGTCGAACCGGAGGCTTCGCTATAATCGGTAGCAGTACCACCCGAATAAGAGAATATTCTCATTTTTGTATTGTTGTAACCGCCTCCAGTAATATTCTGGAACACATGCTCAACAGCTTGATTATCCAATATAGCCGGTATAGCCATAATTTTGTAATTTTCAGAATTGCTTCCTACTCCATACCCACTGATTGCAATACCATCTGGATAGTAAACAGGAAGTACCTGCTTATTACTTGCAGTACTTATGGCATTACCATAATTATCATACGCTTCAATATAATATTCTATACCTGTAGGTTTGGAACTAAGTGATTGGATAACACTCAAATCAAATTCAAAAGTACTATTGCCAATATCTGTTAGTTCCACCTGTTCGTAAGAAGGGCTCTCATTGTCAAAATAATTTACATCGTTATAATAACCTATTACGCTTGCAATGCCCGATCTGTCTGATAGTGTAAATGTGGTTTTTTGATCAGTAGCTCCCATTGTGTAGCGAGGTTGCAAAAGACTAAATGATTCAACCACAGGCGATTCCATATCAGCTGCCCCGTATAATAAAACTCTATTATTCCCATTATCTGAAACAAACAAATTTTCAGAAAGATCCCAGCTTGAAATTATTGGATTACTCAAAGTCCTTCCTGAAATATTATCATTATAATTTGTCTCATTAGAAGTGTCATCTGGTTGCCCCAAAATATAGTCTGGAGGCGTGGTATTATTTGCTGGAACAGAATTATAGATCAATACTCTGCTATTTCCATAGTCTGTAACTGCCAACTTTCCGGTTCTTGATATTGCAACTCCTGTTGAATACCCGTATTTAATATCACTTGTTCCAAATTCACTTTGCCCAAAGTCAGGTTGGCCTAGTACCATATCTGCGGATGCCCCGTCAAAATCAGGAATACTATTAAATACAACAACCCGGCTATTTCCATAATCAGCCACAAAAAGCTTACCCTCATTAGAGATTGCAATTTGAAGTGGGTAATAAAATCTATCAGCTGCTGCACCGGTTGAATAGGAATACATATCAAATTGCCCAATTACATTATCTGCTGAAGCATCGTTAGATGTTGGAATTGAATTATAAATCAAAACCCTGGAGTTGTTAAAATCACTTATCAATAATTTTTCTGTATCATTCGCTGAATTATAGTAAGTAGCAATTGATTTAGGACCTGATTCAAATCTATTTGGTTCAGTTCCTACTATAGTAGAACTAAAATCAGGCTGACCAATAATAATGTCAGCTGAAGTTCCATTGCTTGTTGGGATACTATTCCAAATAAGCACTCGAGACTCATCAGCAATTAGCAATTTATCGTCATGAGAAAAGGCCAACGAATAAACGTTGTTATCAAAAGTAGAAGCAGAAACAACACCCTCGCTTTCTGTTATGAAGTCATTATGCCCAATAACCACGTCTGCAGGAGTATTGGGAGATGAAGGAATCTGATTCCAAATTAATACCCTGGAACCATTGGCAACTGCCATTTTACCGGTTTTGCTTACTGCAACTTGCCAGGGTTCAGGAAGAGATATATCGGAATAGCCATAATTATCGGTGATTTCATCTGGTTGTCCTAAAACTACATACGCCTGCTTAAAATCACCTAGTTCATTAGGTTCATGAGTTGCATCAATATGTAGATATTGAATTTCAGGATAGGCACTTCCAAAAATACCATTGCCAGATTGAGTAGCTTTAATTGCTACCAGGCCAGATCCTGTAGGTGTAATTTCAGAGCCATTGGTACCTCCGGAAGTAGCTGGCCCTGAAGCGACTTCAAACGAAACATCTAATCCGGAATCAGAGGAGGCAGATACTACAAATGTGCCGTCATCCTGATAAACATCATTTAAAGAAGCAAAATCAATGGTTTGACCTGCTAACAAATTGGTCCAACCAGTAACATTTCCAAAATCAGAAGAGTCAAAGGCTTTAAATGAAGCTCCACCAGTAGCAGTATTATCTTTCAGGTGAACAAAATTCGCTGTAATAGTTGCACTTACAGGCGCTGAAAAGATACCGGCAACCCCGTCTGAGGTTGAGTTAACTACCACCGGGTTATCTATAGTTCCATTTAGAGATAAAGATGCATTTATTGTTTGCGTATTGTTAGCTCCAATAGATATTTCTGTCCCTTCTTCAAGACTCAAGCTGTTAAATACTTGATCATCACCAATGTAAAGAGTTCCGGAAGTTACCGATACATTTTGAAAACTATTTATTCCGTAAATAGATAAATCTCCATCAGCAACTATATTATTAAAAGTAACTCCTCCGGCATCAATATAGTTGTAAGTATCATCGAAAGTAAAAGTTGATGATTGAGCATTAAAGGTTAATGGATCATATAAGCTATAACTAGTAAACCTGCTTACATAAACATCGGAGCTTCCCCAAAAAGAGATGTTGTCGTTATACAGTCTTAAAATAGTTGAATAAAAATCGAAATTATTTGAAGTGAAAGTTCCACCATATATACGGGTTTGGTAGGCATCAAAATCGTTGAGCAATGACCAATTTCCTGTTCCATAGAAGTAAACTGAATTATTAGTATATAAATTGTCAGCCATGTCAATGGTTAGCCCTGGTTCATTTGAATCAAAAATCAACTGGTAGAAATTACGCGAGACACCATCCGTTAATTTAAAACTACCGGTAACGGTAAGACTAATGTCATCATCACCACCATCCGAAATTGAGACAGTTGAAGTACTGCCTGTCCAATCCATGGAATGAACGGTTACTGGGTAGTCTAAATTTAGCGTTCCACCGGAAGGGAAGGAACTGGCATCAAAAAATACATTATCTACTGAAAGCGGGGCATAGTCGTATATGTCAGAGCCTCCTGAAGAACCTGCCCAATGTCCGCCATCAGACCAATATCCGGAACCACCTACCCAATAAAAATCAATTCCTGCAATAGGAACGGATAAAAAGTCCCATCCAACATTATTTCCCTTGTCAATCGATTGCTTTGCTAACTCAGGGACAGAAAACCCGGTGCCATTATCAATAACAACATCTTGAATATCAGCAAATTCCACATTTACATTTGCTCCTAGTACATACAGAGTTGTTTGAGAACCTTCATAAGTAGAGTGAAGTGTAATGAACTGACCTCGTTCACCTACCGCAACAAAGTTGTTGTGTATAGTGTTCGTATAACTATCGGCAAACGAAATATTTGTTCCGGGATTTATCAATAAGTTGTTTGTTTCAAGGGAACCGTATACATTCATATAGCCATTCATGGTTACATTATTAAAAATAACCGGAGGATAGAGATACGAATCAGTATAATAATCCGGAGAATTGAAATTGAAAGTAGATGAGGATGTATTAAAGGTAATCGAGTAGGAACCAATATTTATGTTCTGTAAGTTAACAACGGAAGAGCCCCAGTTAATTACCCCTGAGTTGTTATAATCAATATACAACTGATTAATAATATTTACTGTTTTTCCATTTGAGTTAAATGTTCCTCCCCTGATATTTAGCCAGTTAATACCCAAATTGCTCAATAATGTCCATTCACCATTTCCATTAAAATCAATA
Source organism: Cyclobacteriaceae bacterium (assembly GCA_020436165.1). GTDB lineage: Bacteria > Bacteroidota > Bacteroidia > Cytophagales > Cyclobacteriaceae > JAKISE01. Next base: position 10,043 of record JAGQYI010000038.1, read on the forward strand.
TCCCCTCCACTAAATTGGTTGTCTGCCAAATCAATGGTATTGCCTATATCTTCGGAATTAAAATTAATACGGTATAAATTTCTCATAACACCATCATCCAATTGCATTGAGCCATGTACTACAAGCTCATTTGGATATTCAGAAAACAAAACAGGAGAGTTGTCGCCAGATCCTGATTGCCAGATTATGTTATGGCAATGTGCATTTTCGGTTAAAGTTACAGTTGCACCTGAAGATGAAAAGGAACTACTCGTAAAGAAAACATTATCTACCAGACCGGGAGGGCTACTATGGAATGAACTACCCCCATCAGAGGTAGCCCAGTGTCCGGTGTCATTCCAGTTACCTGCACCTCCTACCCAATAATAATTTAATGAAGATAACAGTCCAAAAGTCCATCCTGTATTGTTACCTCCATTAACGGCATTTGTAGCATTAAATGTTCCTGCGGCACCATTGTCAATAAAATTATCTTTAATATTTACATAATTAGCTGTTATGGATGCTCCGGGAGAAGCAAATAAAGTTGCCTGATTGCCGGTACTTTGCGACTTAATAGTTACCAAATGGTCACGTGTACCCACAGCAGTTAATGAGGAAGTTATTGTTTGCGTAGTTCCACTGGATAGGTTTAAGCCTGCCTCTGGCATAATCGTCAGGTTTGCAATAGTATTGCTACCAGAAACATTGCAGAGTCCGGAAGCTATGGTGATACTATTATATGTTTGATTACCGTTCCAATAAGGGTTATTCCCATATTCATTTTTACTTAATGTAATAGTAGAAGCGGTTGCATTAAACGTACCGTAACCATATAAACCTGCTGTATTTATAATTGAGGTTCCTGCATTGAAAATCCCGGACGAATAAAGATAATTTATAGGTAGATCTAGTTGGTGATCATTCGTATTAAATGTAACTCCAGAAAGATAGAGATAGTCGGCATATACATCTGATTGTAAACTTATGGAACCACCGGAATAACATTCTATTCTTGTAATCCAATACGTAGTATTAGGATCGCTCTGGTATAAGTTATCTGCCAGATCTAATTGTCTATTGGATTTATTTGAACTAAGGAATAAATACGCAATATCCCTGTAAACCCCGTTAGCCAATATAAAATCTCCCCGAACGCTCAGGGCAGAACCGTAATCACCCCATAATACAGGATTGGTACTGCCGTCTGTCCAAATCATGTCATTGCAATTGGCATATGTATCTAGTGTAATTTGTCCACCACTAGGGAAAGAATTTGAATCAAAGTAAACATTATCGTTGGTGGTTGGCTCCGAGGCATAAGCATTTCCGCTTCCTCCGGTTGTATTTGCCCAGTGGTTGGTATCAGTCCAGTTTCCGGAACCACCCACCCAATAGTAATCGTTCGAGGTACAATTGATATTTATAGCAGAACTAATATTGTTACTTATTCCTGTTCCTTCAGTAGATGTTATTCGCATTACATATCCTGCGCCATATGCAAAACTTGCTGGAATTGTTACCTGGATGAAACCGGAAGCAGTTGCATCAACAGAACCAATTACCGTAGGAGAGGTGAATAGCCCTGTTGCATCGGAAATTTGAACACTAAAAGTATTTGGCCCCACAAAACCTGCCGCGGTGTAAGGTATGTATAATGTTTCGTTGAGACATATAGTGCCGGGTACGGCTCCTATTTCAAGCAAGGTAAAATCTTCATCTTTTGAAAAAGCAAAGGCTGAAATGAGGAAGGCTATTAAGAATGTGTAAAGTTTTTTCATAACTCTGTATAAGTAGATATGGATTTTCTTTTAGTAATGATGTTAGTTTCCTGCTGGTGGAGATGGTGGATCTGGCAATTCCGTATCACCGCTTGGTGTTTCTCCACCTCCGCCTCCACTAACCAATACAGCTGTTAGTGCTCCAACGGCAACAACTCCGGGTATTACATAAACAAGTATAGATGTCTTTTTCAGGTTGAAAGAGCCACTTAGTAACGCATCATTTGGTTTGCTGGGATCCATTAACCTAAATTGATAATTACCTCCTTTTTCCATGGTTTTAGGTACATTCCATGAATATCTTCCGTTGTTGTTAATTGTTCCCATGTCCATTACCGAGGTATTATTTTTCAACAGTTCCAGCTTAAGCTGATTATCAGAGGTGCCTCCCTTCCATTGAATTGAATAGGGCTTCCCAATTTTAAGACCAGCTCCCGCTGTTGGCTTTACAAATTTTAAAGGAGTAAAAGTTACCTCGGCAGTTATCTCAAAAGATATTTCTCCGTTAAACTTGCCCAACTCTTTTTTAGCATCCCAAATTATTTTTTTTCCAACACCGGCTTTTTGATTTGGGCCCACATCGCCTGTAACCTCTATAAGCGATGACACAAAGTTATCTTTGGAGCTTTTTATGGCGACATTGAATACCTGATCATTATCCGATGCCACTAAATCATAGGAAATTATAACGGTATTACCGCTTAAACTTGCCTGAACATTATTTATAGTTTGGGCGTTTGCAATGGCCAGGGAAAACAACAGGCCAACGCCAAGAAAGTAGAATTTCTTCATATCTGGTATGGTTACATTTTTCGAGGTATAAATATATCATTTTATACCAACGATAGTAACCAGACAAAACAAATTAATTAGGTTATTATCTGGTTGTGTGGCAACCTTATAGCTCCTAAGCAATAGAATTTAGAATCGTTTTAAATATTCTGCTGCTTTATTCCCATCCACAAGTCCGTACTCGTTGCCCCAGCTATTGTTTATGTATGTTAGTATCTCTGCCACTTCAAGTGCAGTAAGATGTTTATGAGCAGGCATCGTGGGTTTGTAGTCAACACCATTTACCCGAATGGTTTCCCAGGCCCCATCCATTATAAGCTGTGCTGCTTTGGCCTGGTTGTTTTTAAGATAATCTGATCCTGCCAAAGGAGGAATGAGCTTTTTTAAGCCTTGTCCGTTCTTTTGATGGCAACTCAGGCAATTTGTTTTGTACAGATCGCGCCCCTGAATAAAGTATTTTTCAAATTTGATTTTATCGGCCGATGAAAGTTTTTCGAATGCTTTGTTTTTATACCCCGGCCCACAGGATATTAGCAGGAGAAAAAGCAAAAAATAACCTAATCTCATTTGGTGTGGTATTCCTTCAAAAGTGCTTCCATATCTGTCAATAGCTTATCTACACTCTTTTCGTCTGTTCCATCATACACACCGCGGATATGGCGTTCCTTATCCACCAGGGCAAACTTTCCGCTGTGTTCAAAACTTCCGTCATCGCGCACGCCAATGTAATAGCTGGTTTGTGCCATGTCGTAAATTTTGTCCTTATCACCCGTTACAAAATGCCACATCCCTTTTTCTACACCTAATCGTTCTGCGTAATCTTTGAGCACTTTTACATCGTCATATTCAGGGTCTATGGAATGCGATAAAATACCTACTTCAGGGTTGTCTTTGTATTTATCGTACACGCGCAAAAGCTGAATTTTCATTAATGGACAAATACTTGGGCAAGTGGTAAAGAAAAAATCAGTTACATATATTTTCCCTTTATAGGTATCATTTGTGATTATTGTACTATCCTGGTCAATGAACGAAAACGGCTTGATTTCGTGATAAATAGTGTCGGTTCCTGTAGCTGTTTCTACATATTCACTTTGGCCGAGGATGGGTAGTTTTTTTGGTTTGCTATCTGAACAGGAAATAAAAAAAATGGCTGTGACACCCGATAGAAATAGTATTAACTTCATTCTTGCTGCAAAATTAAAATTACATCAGTTAATTTTAGGAGCAAAACTAGGGAATGGCGTTGTTTCATGAGCAATAAAACTTCTCTTATCTCATTTTTTGTAAAGCAAGTGTAATGGGCGAGTCGGCTAATTTATGGTTTTTTGAAAACGTAGATCTGTATAATATTTTATGTCCACATCTTATAAAGGAAGATCAGCGGCATAACGACAAAAAGATCTATGCGAAAAATGAGTTTATTTATTTCCCTAACGAATGGTCGGATACCATTTATCTTATTGCCTCTGGTAGGGTTAAAATAGGAAGCTACACCAAAGAAGGAGACGAAATTGTGAAGAGCATTTTGGGAGAAGGCGATATTTTTGGTGAACTGGCGCTAACGGGTGAAGAAAAACGAACAGATTATGCTCAGGCACTGGATGAAGGAACAGCCATTTGCCAAATGGACATTGAGCATTTGCAAACCCTTATGCTTAACAACAAACCTCTCAATTTAAAAATTTATAAACTTATTGGGTTAAGACTTAAAAAACTGGAACGCAGAATAGAATCAATGGTTTTTAAAGATGCCCGTACCAGAATAGTTGAGTTTTTAAGGGATTTGGCAGACGAGAAAGGTGTGAAAGTAGGCTTTGAGACCATGATCAAAAACCACTACACACATAAAGATATTGCCAGTTTAACAGGCACCTCACGCCAAACAGTTACTACAGTGTTGAATGAGCTCAAGGAAGAAAATATCATCAACTTCAATAGAAGACAAATACTGATCAGGGATGTTGAACAGCTTGTATAAGCCGTTTGAGTTTACAAATCTGTAAAACATCAGCAACCGCTAGGTTTGGTTTTTCCAATTTTCAAGGTCTTTTTTCGTGTCAATATCAAGCAGTGTGGGGGTAAGGTACGTACGTAAATCTAATTCTTTACAAATGGCAAGGGCCTCTTTGAGTACACTTGGGTGGCTCCAGGTTTTGTTTAGAAATAACTCTTTTGGAACAAAGTTTTTTAAGGCTACAAGGTAGTATCCGCCATCGGTGGATGGGCCAAAAACAATATCGCAGGTATTTAGTGCTTCAAATGCCTGATTAATGATTTCAGCAGTTAACAAAGGAACATCCGTACCAACCAGGCATGCCTTTTTGTGTACTTTTAGTTCTTCTGTAAGCGCATTGAACATGCGTTCTCCCAAATCGTTCCCTTTTTGGACTAACTCTGTTTTATTTTCAGATTCTGACCAGTATATCCTTTGAGTTGCATTGGCTTTTCTTGAAACGGCAATGGTATTAGTAAGCAGGCTTGTATATTCTTTTAAAGCATTTTCATCTCCAATTTCTGCTGCCAGCCTGGTTTTTACCTTACCCAGAAGTGGTTTGCGGGCAAAAACAATTATACTGTTTTGCATAGATTCATGATATTCTATCTGATTACACCCCGTATAAATAGATACGTCAGCACTATATTTACTCTTTGATATAATCTAAATTAGTGCATTATTTTTCTAATGATGGAATGATGAATTCTAAATTGAGCTTTCTAAGTGTTCTGATACTGGCCCTATCGCTATTAAGTGGGGTTTCAAAAGCTCAGGATTCATTGGTTGCAAAGCTCAAGTCATCGCTTGATACTGCGAAAGAGAACATTGTAAAAGTCGATATTTGGGTCAACCTTGCGAATGAGATCATGGATAGCTCTATTGACGAGGCCAGGATATACCTGAATAGTGCACAGGAATTATCTGAAAGAATAGGGTACCAAACCGGTATTGCAAACTCGTATAGAATAAGTGGCTCCATGGCAACTCTTGAAGGTAACTATGCAGATGCCCTGAAAGACCTTGGTAAATCGTTAACTACGTTTAGGCAAATTGAAGATAGTGCCGGTATAGGAAAAGTTGAATGGTTGCTTGGCAATGCTTATTCGGCTACCAATAATTACAATGAAGCGCTCAGGTATTATAAGAATGCAATGAGGTATTATGTGGCGTTAAAAGATTCTAAATCTGTGGCTGCGCTTAACAACAACATTGGTACTATTTATCATGTGGAAGGCGATCTGGATAGCGCTTCTATATTCTATAACAAATCTCTTTTGACCTACATTGAATTAAAAGATGAAGAAGGGGCCTCAACGAATTATACAAATATTGGTAATGTTTATGCCGACAAGCAAGAGTATGGCATGGCCATAGAATATTATGAGAAGAGCAATCGAATTCTCAAAAAGCTTAATCATACGTACGGTCAGGCAATTAATAATCAGAACATTGGTGATACTTATATTCGTTTAAAGGAGTACGACAAGGCGCACCAATACCTTAATAAGGCTGTTTCAATGGCTGAAAAGGAGGGATTTCAATCTCTACTTACAGGTTCCTACTACACCGTTGGGGAGATTTACGAAGCTGAAGGCAAGTATTCTCAGGCGTTGAAATGGTATAGAAAATCGGAGGCAATTGAAGATTCTTTGCTAAATGCGGAAGCAAAGACAGCTTTAATTGAAACCCAAACACTTCAGCTGGAAGAAGCCCAAAATCGTGAATTGGAAAGGCTCAACCAGATAAATGCAGAGCGGCTTAGGTCCGAAAAACTGAAGAACTCCCTTTTATGGGTTATTTCTTCGTCAATTTTAGTGCTCTTACTGGTTGCTACCATTTACTTCTACAAACGCTCAAAAGTTGCCCGAAAAATAAAGCTTCAAAGTAATCAGATACTTGATCAGAAATCCAAGATTTATGATCAGGCAAAATCTATTGCTGAAAAGAATGAATCGTTGCTGGAGCAAAATGCACGGCTTGAAAAACTAAATGAGGAGAAGAACTATCTCATGAATGTGGTAGCGCATGATTTAAAGAGCCCTTTGAATCAAATACAGGGTTTGGCTGAAGTGATTAAACTTGAGCAAGGAACACTTAGCCCTACACAACTGGAATGCCTGGATAATATTTCTGTTTCTTCCAACAGGCTGAGTAAAATGATCAACAGGATATTGGATGCAAGAGCAATAGATTCCGAAACCAATACGCATGAAATAAAAGATGTAAAGCTTAAACCATTGCTGCTTCAGACGATTACTAATTTTGCTCCTTTGGCCGAGCGCAAGCAAATTGATATTATTAAACCCAAGCAGATGGGGGCTCCTGTTGTTAAAGGGGATAAGCATTACATACAGCAGGTTTTGGAAAATATTCTTTCCAATGCCATAAAGTTTACGCCCCAGGGAATGCAAATTTCCATTGATATGACCACAGAAGATTCCCAAGCCATTGTTTCAATTTCGGATCAGGGACCTGGTTTAACGAAGGAGGACCATGAAAATTTGTTTACCGAATATGCTAAGCTGAGTGCTAAACCCACAGGCGGAGAAAGTTCAACAGGGCTGGGGCTTTCTATCGTAAAAAAATATGTGGAACTGATGGGTGGCCAGGTTTGGTGTGAGAGCGAAAAAGGTCAGGGAGCAACTTTCAAGGTAGCCCTGGCATTAGCTTGACGCTTCCACTCAAAGAGGGCAAAACCAATTACGGATATAAATTCTATTGCTACTGTGGGATATACTTCACTAAATCCCGTTGCTGAATAACCTGCATAGGTTCCCATAATTAGAAAACTCCACAAAATGCTAAAACGGTAGTTGGTTAGTGTAGAAAATAAAATAACCAGGGCTATGTACCAGGGGTGCAAAATCAATGAGAATAGGGCAAATATTGTACTTATCCAAAGGAAAGCTTCTGCAGGTTTCCATTTCTTAATATAGGCGGTTATAGAAATAGCGAGTATAAGCACAGTAGCCAGCCAGACGAATACTTTACCAATTAGCGCAATCATATTGTACCCCTTGGCCCAAAATCCTATCTCGCGAAATAAGTAGTAAATACCTGCATTGAACTCAAACTTTTGATAGTACAATAGCAAGCTGTCTTCCATACCTTTGAAAAAGGAAGCATCTAGTAAGGGAGCAAATACAATTAGTAAGCTGATGCTAAAAACAGCTATGAAAACAAGTCTTTTCATGCCTTTTACTTTCAGCAAAATATAAGGCAGAAACATAAGTGGCAAAAGCTTTGAGGCTACGGCCATGGCAAGCGAAAAACCAGCCCCTGCATATTTCTCTTGCTGCCATTGAGCCATAAAAAGTACCATGAAGAAGATCATCAGAGCCTCATGATGAAGGTTGCCGGTCAGCTCAATTATTATGAGAGGGTTGAGCGCATACCAGATTACTTGCTTTTCATCTAGTGTAAAGCTTTTCAATAGCTTGGGCAAAATGAAAAGTGTTCCTGCTTCTGCTATAATGTGGGATAATCGAATAATAACCGCACTCCAATGGATAGAGTTTACTGCTAACCATGCTGCCAACCAATTTATAAATTGTGGAATGGGCGGATACACCGTATAGTGTATTTGAGAATTTCCTAGCAAGCTAAAAAGCTCTTTTGTAATACCATTTGGGGCATTTTCAGGATAGCCTACATAAAATGTAGGCAATTCTGCAAAAGGATTTATCCCGTTAAACCACAGCCGGCCATCCCAAATAAAACGATAGAAATCATTTGAAAGCGCAGGAACGGATAGCAGAAAAAGCAATCTGAAAAAGATTCCTAAGCCAATTATTTGTTTGATGGATAGGTTTACCTTTTGATAGACCAAATACAGATAGAACAAGAAAACACCCATATAAGCGGTGAGCAGGGGAACGGTTTCGTAACGTTTGAGGATATAGCCAATCAAAACGTAACCAACGATGGAAAAAGCAATGGCTGACCACAACCGGAGATTGACCGGCCTAGGCATAACTGGCTCCCTTAATTGATTGATAGGATACAGTTAGCAAACCAATGGCGAGCATGGCGTGAAATAACAACAATCCAATGTCATTGAAAAGGATTCCCATTATAACTCCACCAATAAAATAGAGTCCTAAGGCTAACTCAAGAAAGGAGTTTAAACTTACCTTACTCTTTAGGTACTTATTCCCTTTTAAAATAGCTCCATTGCCAGTTGAATTAAACTTTGGAGTTCGAATAAAAGGTGTCTTCTTGCCAAAGAGGCCTTCCAAAACGGCCATTCCGTTGTGGAACGATAGCCCCATGGATATGGTCATAAATGTGAAGAAGGAAGGGATAAACTTTTCTTTAGCCAATGTATAGGGTGCTTTTTTGCTCGCCACCCAAAAGAAAAGGCCAATGCATAAAAAGCCTATTAGTAAGATACTGGCTAAATGAAAGTAAAGATCAATTTCGGGGTGCTGGTATTTAATGTAAAGAACCGGCAAGCTAAAAATTCCCCCGAAAAGCAACAGCACAAAAATGCTACTGTTTAATAGGTGGAACGTTGCATGTATTTTAGTTTTGAATGGGAAAGAACCTTTCCAAACTTTCTTTAAGTTCTTAACAGCAGTTTCGGCAGCGCCTTTGTTCCAGCGGTACTGTTGCGATTTAATGGCCGGCATGAGAATAGGAAGCTCAGCGAGCGTTTCCACCTCTTCCAGGAATTTGAATTTCCAGCCTTTCATTTGCGCACGGTAGCTTAAGTCCAGGTCTTCGGTTAGCGTATCGGCCGACCAACCGCCTGCATCTTCAATACAGGCCTTGCGCCATACGCCTGCCGTTCCGTTAAAATTGATGAAGCTGTTCGAATAATTCCTTCCGGTTTGCTCCACTGAAAAATGAGCATTCAGCGCAAAGGCCTGAATTTTAGTGAAAAGGGAGTAGTTTCTGTTAAGGTGCCCCCAGCGGGTTTGCACAACCCCGATTTCTTTATTCTCAAAGTGGGGGATGGTCTTCAATAGAAAGTCTTTAGAGGGCACAAAATCGGCATCAAAAATGGCCACATATTCTCCTTTTGCCTGGGTAAGTCCATAAGCAAGTGCCCCCGCTTTAAAGCCCGATCGATCTGCTCTTTGTACGTGTTCGATCAATATTCCGTTCTTTCTGTGATGGGCAACTTTGTTGGCTATAAGCTCAACCGTCTCATCAGTGGAGTCATCCAGCACCTGGATTTCCAACAGATCCTTTGGATAATCTAATTGGCATACGGTGTCGATGAGCCGTTCCACTACGTACTTTTCATTGTACACAGGCAATTGAACAGTAACAAAAGGATAGGAGTTGATTTCGGGTATCTCAACCTGCTCTTTCTTTCGTGCTTTTAAATAGGCGAGGGTAAGATGCAACTGCCCCATACTATAGAGGAACAACAAGAGCATTGTAAGTAAATAAATTCCAACCACTATGTACTCGTACCAGGCCATTTACAGGTATTTAAAAAGTGTTAAAATGATCTTATATCCAGCCATAAGGGTGCCTTTAACTGTTCCGGAAACCTTTGAAAAACCAATTCGCTGGCGGTAGTTTACAGGTACTTCCACGCTTCTGATTTTTTGTTTGGCAGCTTTTATCTGCATTTCTACCGTCCAGCCATAGTTGCGGTCTTTCATTTTGAGCTGATTAAGCGTCTCTAACCGAATGGCACGAAAGGGGCCAAGGTCGGTAAAGCGAACCCTATAAAATGCATACAGCATTTTGGTAGCCAGCCAGTTGCCAAACACCTGCTGAGGGGTTAGTGAACCTTTCTCTTTTTGTCCTAATGCTCGTGAACCAATTACCATATCTGCATCCTTGTTTTGTATAGGCGCTACCACCTGATACATTTCTTCCGGGTAATCCGAATAATCTCCGTCCAGGAACACAACGATATCCGTTTTCTCTTCCAGGTTATTTATATGGTCAATACCTTTCAGGCAGGAAGCTCCGTACCCTTTTTCTTTTTCAACCAAAACAGTTGCCCCGGCCTTCTTTGCTTGTTCACTTGTTTTATCGGTCGAATTGTTATCGCAAACAATAACTTCACTTACCAACTCTTTGGGTATTTCCTCAATAACTTTAGCAATCGACTTCTCCTCATTCAAAGCGGGTATGATCACCCTGATAATCTCTGGCATACGTTCCGAATATTGAAAAAATTAACGCTTCACAAAGTTAGTGGTATTTACCCGCGTATTCACCGGTACGTTTTCCAGTTTCAATACTCCTCTTGGGCAAACTGCTGCACAAACACCACACCCCACGCACGATGCCCGCACAATATTTTCACCTCTTTGCGCGTACGAACGCACATCTATTCCCATCTCGCAATAAGTGGAGCAGTTACCGCACGAAATGCACTGCCCACCATTGGTGGTAATCCTGAATCGTGATTTAAAACGTTGCACAATACCCATATAAGCTGCCAATGGGCAACCGAATCGGCACCAAACTCTATTGCCCATAAACGGGTAAAAACCCGTACCCACAACTCCTGCAAAACCGGCCCCAATAAAAGCGCCATACACCTGGCGCATGGAATAGGTGTTGATACCAAGCAATTCACCCGAACCGGTAAAATAGGTATAGAGCACACCTATGGTCATAACCACAGCAAACACCAACACTGAATAGATGCTAACGCGCTCTATCTTCCATGCACGAAGCGATTTATCCGAAAGCTGGCGGAACGGATCGCCCACAGTTTCTGCCAGGCCACCGCAGCCACATACCCAGCTACAATACCATCGCTTGCCATAGAAGTAGGTTAAAAGCGGAACACCTATAAACGATAAGGCAATTCCCCAGACTAGCATAAACAGCCCAAGGTTGCCGGAGGCAATCAGCCTATTCAGATTAAAATCAAAAAAGAAATCATAATTAAGCGGCCAGGCATTCTTAAAATCGAAATAGGGTTGATTAAGGCGCACCAGTATTTCAGGGATAAGAAACGCAAACAAGGTCTGAAAGAACATTACCGAACCTGTTCGCACCAATTGGTAGCGGTTGTGCCGATACTTGGCCATCATCCGAGCGCCCATAACCAGCACGCTAACAGTGTACATTAATCCATACAGGAAGAACTGCCCGGCCTCGTTACCGCTTAACAGATAACTTATTGGGTCCACCATTCTTATCCACCCCGTCATGTATTGGGGGTAGAAATAGAGGATAATGTAAAAAGCGATAAGTAAAGTGCCTATGATAATCCCTAACCATTTTCTCGATTTGGCAGGGTGAAAGTAAATACCATTGTTTTTGATGCCGGCCGGTTCTTTGGTAAATGTGGTGAGCATTAATAAACCTCCCAGAGCACTTAACCCAAAAGTTAAGAACAATAGAAGAAAAGGGTTAGCCGCCACAAAACCCGTAATGGAATGTTTGGCTAACGTGTATTTTAGGGTTTTAGCCACATAGGTATCAATCCCTTTTTTAGGAATGACTTCATATTGGGTTATGTTGTTGGCAACCTGCTCAATATTGTTCCTAAGTTCTTCATCCGAATTAAATGAGCGCCCTATCAACCAACTGCCATAGCTCATAAAGCTTTGCGTTTTGAAGTTGAATGCTCCCCATAAGCCTTCAATATGCTTCTCGTCCAGTTTCTGGGATTTTGCCAGCTCAACCAAATGGTCAATATCAGTGGAGGTTAATGCATAACGCTTGACAATCTCAGCATTTACGTTGCCAATTGTTTTATCAATTTCACTTATCAGCTTCCATGAGGATAATGGCTTTCCAAACCAGGGTTCCAGCTCTCTGCTGACAAGAGTGGAGGTTTCTTCCTGTCCAAACTCCTTTGCAACCAATTGTTCGTTTAGTGTATGCCTGGTTATAAATGGGAGGGTGAGAAAAACTCCAAACCCAATAAGTACTGCTATAATTCCTGCTTTTTGCATCCTTTAAATTTTAGGCAATGGCTTCTAAATTGGCTTTCGCTTTACTCAAATAGTTTGTGTAGAATTCGGGGTCAAAATCCAGCTGTTCCAGATGTTCGAGCACATAGGCTAGTGATTGCTCCCTTGCAATCCATTCATCGCACAATTCATGTCTTAGCCGCAGGCCTAAGGCATTAAAACCTTTCACTTTTTTGGTAGCCTTTTCGTACACTATTCGTAGGCAGCGTTCAGCTACAATATCTTCCCAATACAAGCTATCCAAATCTTCTTCATAGGTGGTTGGAACCTGGCCATAGGTTTGGTATTCAAGGTCCATGAATTTGGCTGAGTTGTACCAAATGCCCGGGCGGTAGGGAGTTGGAGTGCCACAAAGAGTTTCCGCCAATGTTTCGCCCATAATTCGGCCTGTGTACCAAACCGCTTCAATGGGTCTCCGGCCAGGATCAGGGGTGCGAATTTCGGCACAATCGCCAATGGCAAATACATCTTCAATGTTGGTTTGCAGGTGCTCGTCTACTAAAATGCCTCTATTGGTTTCAATGGGAGAGTCTTCCACAAATTTGATATTAGGCATTACCCCAATGGTAGCTCCTACAAACTGGCATGCCAGCGTTTCTCCGGTATTTAATGTTACGGCATCTACTTTTTCAGCTCCATGAATTGAGCCGACCAAGGTGTCCAATCGCAGGTCGATACCTCTTGCTTTAATGTGCTTGCTTATCATTTCGGCTTCTTCCTTAGGCAATACAATATCCCAATAGCTCTTTTCACGCACAGCCATAGTTACATGAATGCCCCGGCTATGAAGCATTTCTGCCAACTCAATGCCAATAAGTCCGCCACCAATTACAACTGCTTGTTTTACACCTTTCGTTGTTTCTTCCAGTTGTTCCAAATCCTGTTTGCTGTACAAGGGTTGAACACCTTTAAGGTTAGCACCAGGAGTTGGCAAAGGCCTTGGAACGGAGCCAAGGGCTAGCACCAGTTTGTCGTAATTAATGGATTTTCCGGTTTTGAGTTGGAGGGTTTTGGCATCTGTGTCAAGTTCTGTAACTCTGTCAAAGACCAGGTCGATCCTGTTCTTCTTCCAAAACCAGTTTTCATAAGGTTGGGTATGCTCAAATTTCATGTGCCCCATGTAAATGTACATAAGGGCCGTTCTGGAAAAGAAGTACTCCGACTCGGAAGAAATTACCGTGATCTGATGATCGCTTAGCTTACGCACATGACGAGCTGTTGTAATTCCTGCAATACCATTCCCAATAATTACAATATGCATTTTTATCTATTTCGGTATAAAGTTACGAAGCTTATCCATTGAATTCCTTCCCTTCCGAAGGTTGTGTCGTACGAATGACAAACAAGGCAATACATAGAAGCGTTCCACTCAAATGAAAGTTTTTTGGAACTAAATATGCATGGGGTTGTTACAACCACATAAAAATCATCATATGAAAACATATTTTATTGTCCTTCTTCTTGTAAGCTCCCTTGTGGTCAATGCCCAGGACAAGGAATTCTATACAAAGGTAGATCACATTATGAGCACGTATGTGCACCATGGTCGGGTGGATTACAGTGCCATAAAAGCAAACCCTACGGAGTTAAACCAGATAGTTGCAATCATTAAGAAAACGGATCTCAAAACACTTAGCGATCAGCAATTCGAAGCATTTGTGATAAATGCCTACAACATGCTGGTTATATACAATGTAGTGCAAGGTTATCCTATTGAAAGTGTGATCAAAGAGAAGGGATTCTTTTCAGACAAGTCGTTTTCGATTGGAAAGGTGGTTTTAAGTTTAGACGATCTGGAAAAGAAAATCCTTTTTGGCAAGTTTAAGGACTCGCGATTGCACCTGGCCTTGTCGTGCGCGGCTATTGGCTGCCCGCCTTTGAGCAATACGGTTTATATGCCTGAAAGCATTGATGAACAATTGAAAGAGCAGGCGATTATTTCGATCAATGACCCTGATTTTATTCGTATCGACAGGAGCAAGAAAGAGGTTCAGTTATCTCAAATTTTCGAATGGTATAACTTTCATTTTGGAAGTTCAAAAGAACAGCAGATTGCCTATTTGAATAAGTACTTAAAAGAACTCATTGATGCTGATTATTCAGTATCGTATTATCAATATGACTGGAATCTGAACGATTACAAAAGATAAGCTAATCGGGTAATGCGGGCTACGAATCGGTGCTTTTCGCAAAAATGTTACATCTTTGTGACGCACTGATTTTACCCGTTTACATGGCTCAATTACTTTCGGTTGTCATACCAGTTTATAACGAAGAAAAAACGATTACCAAAATCCTTGACAGTGTTAAAAATGTGGAGCTGCACGATGGCATTGAAAAGGAACTTTTGTTGGTAAACGATGCATCCAGTGATAATACCGATGGTGTTATCAGGAAGTATATTGAAGACAACCCTGGCGTGAATATTCAATACCAGGTACATGAAAAGAACCAGGGCAAGGGAGCCGCTTTGCATACGGGTATTGATAAAGCCTCTGGCAATTTTGTGATCATTCAGGATGCAGATCTGGAGTACGACCCTAACGAATACGGTCGTTTACTGAAACCCATAACCGATGGCCATGCCGATGTGGTGTATGGTTCACGTTTCAAAGGCAGCCAGCCGCATCGTATTTTATTCTTTTGGCATTCTATTGGCAATGCAGTGCTGACCTTTGCTTCCAATATGTTTACCAACCTCAACCTTACCGACATGGAAACCTGCTATAAGGTGTTTAAGGCAGAACACATCAAGCAGTTAAACCTAAAGGAAAAACGATTTGGTTTTGAACCGGAAGTTACGGCTAAGATTAGCCGTATTCCGCATATTCGTATTTACGAGGTAGGCATTTCCTATTATGGGCGATCGTACCATGAAGGGAAGAAGATTAATTGGAAAGATGGTGTGCGTGCCATCTATTGTATCTTGAAATATAACCTGTTTTCTAAAAAATGAATAAACTAAGCACTCGCTGGTTTTGGATTCTCTTTGCACTCATTACCATCGTGCATTTGTTAGGTATGTATCTGATTGACATCATGGATGTGGATGCAGCCCAATATGCCTCTATGAGCCGTGAAATGCTGGAAACAGGTAATTTTTTGCAGTTACATAACCGTTACCTCGATTACCTGGATAAACCACCCTTGCTGTTTTGGGTGACCACCTTAAGTTTTAAGATTTTTGGCATTTCCAATTTTACCTACCGGTTGCCTTCTTTCCTGTTTGTACTGATTGGGCTGTGGTCAACGTTTAATTTGGGCAAGCTGCTTTACAACAAACAGGTTGGTTTGATAGCTACTTTGGTTTTATACAGTAGCCAGGCTTATTTTCTTATCATTCACGATGTGCGCACGGACACCATTTTGGCTAATGTGGTTATTCTGGCCGTGTGGCAACTGTATGTGTTTATATTGAGCCGCTCGATACTTTCTATGGTTATTGGAGCAGCAGCTGTGGCGCTGGCCATGCTGGAAAAAGGCCCCATTGGTTTGATGGTGCCTGTGCTGGCGCTTGGCTCCCAGGTGCTCTACACCCGCAACTGGAAAGCCATCTGGCGGTGGGAGTGGCTGCTTGGTTTGGTGGTAATAGCCGTTATGCTGGCTCCCATGTGCTATGGACTCTACGAGCAATTTGGAACGCATGGGCTCGAGTTCTATTTCTGGATACAAAGTTTCGGGCGCATCACCGGCCAAAGCGAGTGGCAGGATAGCTCCACCGTTTTCTATTTTGTGCACACCTTTTTGTGGGCCTTTTTACCATGGATGTTTATTGCCTACTATGGAGTAATTAAAAACCTGGTTGGTTTGGTGAAAGACAAGCTGACTTATTGCAGCGAAATAGAAGTGATAACCACGGCCGGGTTCGTACTCACATTTATAGCCATGTCGCTGTCGCACTACAAATTGCCACATTATATTTTTGTCGCTTTCCCGTTAGTTGCAATAATAACAGCCGACCATTTAACACGCATTTTTGAAGGGGGAGGAGTGCGAAAAGTATTCCTTGGCCTTAACTGGTTTACTGTAGTAGCGTTAACAACTGCGGTAAGTTTGCTGGTATTTGGCACCTTCAATTTATCGAACCCTGTGGTTATTGTTGTTGGGTTTGGGTTGCTGGGCGCTTCGTTTTATTTCCTTGCAATGGGAGAATCCCCTTTGTACAAGCTGTTTGTTTCAGCGGTTTTGTTAATGGTAGGTGTTAATTTCTTATTGAATACCTTCTTTTACCCGACCTTGCTCACCTACCAGGGAGGCAGCGTGATGGGTATGGAAGTTGCCTCACGGTTTGATAAAAGCGTACCGGTTTACACTTTTCGTATGCAGGACCACTCCATGGATTTCTATGCACGAAGAATTGTGCCTATTTTGGATTTGAAAAACCCACCTGCTGCGGATACCTTTTATGTATTTACTACTGAGGAAGGACTAAACCAATTAAGGGAAAAAGGTTACCAAACCAGGGTGCTCAAGCAAATGGATGATTTCCATGTTACGGAGCTTACCATCCAGTTTTTACGTCCTTCGTTACGTAGTGGGGAGGTAAGGCAGAATTATTTGCTGGAAGTTACCCTATAAACCAGAAGGTTTTATTAATCCCGCTCAGAGTCTCCCGTAGGTGACTCTGAGGAAGTTAAAGCACTACTCAAGGTCAAGTACTATTTGAATATTATCCTTTACCAAATCAATAAGCTCGTCAGGTAAAACGCCAAGTCTTTTCGTCAGCCGTTTATTATCAATCGCACGAATCTGGTCAATCATAATATCACAAGCCTTATGCATATTTGCCGTTCCTTTTTTTAAATGCACCCTCAATATCTCAGATTCCTTTTTTACGTTTGTTGTAATTGGGCAAACAATGGTTGATGGGTGAGAGACCTTATTAAGTAAATTAGTTTGTATGGCCAGAACCGGTCGTGTTTTTCCTGGCTCCGTTCCGATCTGTGGATTCAAGTCTGCAATCCATATTTCAAATTGTTTAATCTGCATAATCAATCTCCTCGAAATCTTTAAGTACAGACATTGAATCCGATTTAACCAACCCTGACTCCTTTTTTAATTTTTTCTCAAGGATTTGTTTGCGCTGAAACTTATTATAAAACTCAATTGCTTCATTTATGTACCGGTTTCTTGGTTTTTTAATCCGGGCGAGTATTTTTTCAGTTTCACCAAAAATGGAATCGTCTATTTTTAAGGATACCGTTTTCATGATAGTAATGTTTAAATCACAAAAGTATATTCTTTTTGTATATTAATTAAGTATTTCTTATCAGGATTTTGGTTCACCAGATAGCTAAAGGGTTTTGTTGAAACCGAAGGTTCATGAGTTTGGTAGTGGGTACGAGCTAATGTGTTCCTACGCCTTTGTAAGAATCGTAACTTTGGATTGTGCGTTGGTATTGCGCGGCTATGATTTCTTACATTTTGTTGTGGGTAGTTTTAATTTCTTTCAAGTTATACCTGACCGTATTTTTATCAAAGTCAATTTTATCATTCCCTACAATAATTACGAATTCTCCATTCTCAAATTTGTATGGTGTACATATTCCTTTTCTTTTCAAGTCGATGATTTCCGTGGATTCTAGGTCAAGCAAAACCAGTTGAAACCCTTCTTCTCGGCTAAATGTAGTACAGCACAAGTAAGCATTTTCGTCATCAGCCACAAATGGTCCTCCAAATGATTTATTCAAAGTCCTACCGTTCAAAAAAAGACTTGTGATAAGTGGACTCCCCATTGCAAACTCTCCAATATATCCGTCAATTCGGATATCCAATCCAGAATCTGATAGTTGCCGAATTACATTATCTGAATAATTCCAAGGGTTTTCGATTTCATGCAGCCAGATTTCATTCTTATCAATGTCCAAGCCAAGAGACTTATTGATTTCTCTGATTTTGAATTCATCAGTTAATTTAGAAGACCATTTATTTTGCAATCTCCTCCAAATTTCAATTTCCTGTTTCCTATACTTTTCTCTAAACCAATTGGGTTGAATATATAACCAGCTAAATACTCCTTTGGCAAATTCAAATTTGTTCTCTAAATGATTTTCGAGGAATTCTTGAGCTTCAAATCTGTCTATATAGAACATTAATCCTCTGCTGAGAGACTCAAAAAGTCTAAGGTCATTTGTTTCATTTATCCATTCATAAGTTAAATGAAATAAGTCCTCAATTTTCTTATTATCATATGGGTTTGAAAGACCGTTTGCTAACCTTTGCTTTTCTTCTTGGCTACCCTCAATCGCGAAATTGATGAGAATAACTTTTCTAGAATCAGGGTATTCTCCATAAATGTAGTCAAGTGATTTAAAGAATTGTCCTTGATATTCAGCATAGATATCAGAAAGAAACTTTTTTCTTAATTCAGTGGAGAAAGTCTCAAATTGAGATTCACCTTTTTGGATGTCTTCTTCTCCAATACCAAGTTTTATGTATAGATCTTCTTTCGTCATCCTCTAATTACCTCCAACGTGTGTATAAACGCACCTTCCCGTTATGCCCACTATGGCACACCTTATGTAAGGTGCTCATAATAAGTAGTTTGTAACGAATTTTGGTGCATTTTATTTATAAATTTTTTCAGAAAGCTCTTTTGACACGCTTTCACTTTTACTGTTAAAATTATGCAAAAAATATTAATAATAGTACTACTGTTTTACTATAATCCGGAATTTCTTATTTGAAACGAATCCAGCTCAAATACCTGGGCAATGGCCCCGGATTGGGTAAGTGATTCCGGTGTATCGATCAGCAGTTCATCGGGCGCCATGAGCATCAACTGGTCGCAAAAGGTAAGCATGTATTCCAGGTCGTGTCCAGAAAAGATAATGGTCTTTTCGTATTCTTTGGCCAGCTTCTTAAGAAGCTCCAATACAATAAAACGGTTTTTGATGTCGAGGTGGGCTGTCGGTTCGTCCAGCACCATAATTGCGCTGTCTTGCGCCAGTGCCCGGGCAATCATGGCTTTTTGGCGGTTGCCATCGCTAAGTTCGTTTACGGGGAGTTGTGCTTTTTCTTTTAAGCCAACAGAAGCAATGGCCGTTTCAATAATTTTCCGGTCATTTTCACTAATCTCGAATTGCCAGTTGGTGTAAGGGTAGCGGCCCATTTTTACCAGCTCGTAAACCGTCATGTTGTTACCGTTAATGCGGTCGGTAAGTACAATGGAAATAAGCCGCGCCTTTTGTTTGGGCGCCAGGCTAAAAAAGTCTTGCCCATTCACGTTAACTGCTCCACCCAAAGGAGGTAGCAGGCCACAAAGCGTTTTTATCAGTGTGGATTTACCAATGCCATTGGTACCCATAAGTCCATAGAGCTTCCCTGCTTCCAGCTTAAAATTAAGTGGTCCGGCTACTTTGGTTGTTTTCCTGGCTTTGTAGCCAATGGTCAGGTCAGTTGCTTCTATGGGCGAGGTTCCCATCAGTCGATAGGGTAAGGAATGTACACAAAGCTTGTGAAATCACCATCCAGCACAAACAGGCAGCAGAACTCATCCGGGTCCTTGAAGTTGCTTTTAAATTCCTGTTCCTTGTCTTTGGAAATAATACCCCGTTGTACGAACTCGTCCAGGTAAGAAGCGTTGTAGTTCCATTCGGCTGCTACTTCTTCCTTGCCAACAAGTAACTGGCCTATAGCAGGAACTTCATAGCGGGCAATGGGGAAAATAGGGTAATCTGAAAATCCCCGATCCCTGATTTGATAGGAAGCTTCCTTTAAGGTATCGCACACGATAACAAAATCTCGCGAAATGGTTCCTAAATATTTTCCGTCTAGTTCGGGATCGTTTTGCATGTTACTAAAGGTATAAAATTATTGTTTTTGTTTGATCCATATACATGGTTCCTAAGGGAAGTATTTGTAAATATCTTTTCTATTTAAAACTCGCTTAAGTATTAATTTACCATCTTCATACTCCAAACCAATCCTGTAATTATTAATCTAACCCTGAAATACCCGGTATAACCTTTCAACTTTTTAAGGTTAGTGATTCCTTCCAGATTATCAACATTTGGCAAAAAATCAAATACAAACAATTCAATTGGTTTCCTTTGTTTAGAAGGTATTTTCGACAGGTCTTTTAAAAATCTTTTCGAATATAAAATCTCCAACCTAATCTGCTTTCTTAAGTTGATTATAGTAGGTCTTAGCTTCTTCTGCAGTTAGCTTTTCTGAGTCATCCTCATCAAGATACTTTCCCAACGCATAGTCTTCGAGCAATTGTTCCATTTTCTCAAATGTCTTAATTTCTACCTGAACCGCTATTCGCTCATTTTTTTCGTTGGTAATATATTGCTTATCAATAGCTTTCATGGCTATAAAAGTATCATTAATTTATAAAATTTAATGCCCTTTTCGTAATTCCAGCAAAGCAATGTTTTCCACATGGTGTGTCTGTGGGAACATATCTACCGGTTGAAGCTTAAGCACTTTGTATTTCTCATCCAGCAAGGCCAGGTCGCGTGCCTGGGTGGCAGGGTTGCAGCTTACATATACAATGCGCTGGGCTTCCACCTGCAAAAGCATGTTGATCACATCCGGATGCATACCGGCTCTCGGTGGGTCTGAAATGATCACATCGGGCTTACCATGCTTGCTAATGAATGCCTCATCAAGCAGGTCCTTGATATCACCGGCATAAAAGTCGGTATTGGTAATTCCATTGATGGATGAGTTGACCTTGGCATCCTCAATAGCTGCTTCCACGTATTCCAGACCGATCACTTTTTTGGCCTGGTGGGCTACAAAATTGGCAATGGTGCCAGTGCCGGTATAAAGGTCATAAACCAGTTCGTTTCCGGTAAGGCCCGCATAACTTCTGGCAACTTTGTAGAGTTCGTACGCCTGGTGGCTATTGGTCTGGTAAAATGATTTGGGGCCGACTTGAAAGGTCAGCTTTTCAGGCGTTTGCTCCTCAATGGTCATAAACTCTTCGATAAAAGGCTTGCCAGCATAGTTATGAACAGGAAGATCGTGAAAGGTTTCGTTGCGCTTATTGTTGATTACATAGTTTAGGGAAGTGGTTTCAGGGAATTCCTTTAGCATAGCATCCAGCAAGGGGTGGAGCCACTCCGGTTTATCTTTTGCAACCTGAAGAATTACCATGCTTTGGCCTGAAGAAGCCGTTCTGATAATAACGATACGAAGGTAACCCTCGTGGGTTTTAAGGTCGTAAAAGGGAAGATCGTTGTCAATAGCGTAAGTTCTAAGCCAGTTACGGATCTTGTTGGAAGGCTCTTCCTGCAAATAGCACTTTTCAATATCAAGTACTTTATCGAACCTGCCGGGAATATGAAAGCCTAACCCGTTTCTGTTTAACTCATCAGAATTTTCTATTTCTTCTTTGGTAAGCCATCGCGTATCTGAGAAAGTGAACTCAAGCTTGTTGCGGTAAAACGTTTCGTTTGCTGAGGCAAGAATAGGTTGAGTTTCAGGCAATTCAATTTTGGCAATTCGTTCCATGTTATCAATTACCTGCTGCTGTTTAAACTTTAACTGCATGGAATAGGGCAGGTGTTGCCATTTGCACCCGCCACAGGTACCGAAGTACTCGCAAAAGGGCTCAACCCTGTCTTTTGAATACTCATGAAAATGAGTTGCCACTCCTTCCATAAAACTCTTTTTCTTTCGTGTAACTCGTATGTCCACAATATCTCCCGGGGCCACTCCGGGAACAAAAACGACCTTATCATCAACACGTGCCAGTGCTTTTCCTTCAGCAGCAATTCCTTCAATGGTTACACGTTCCAAAATGGGCTTCTTTCTCATCAGGCTGCAAAAGTAACTTTTGTTGGTTAAAGTTTTGATTTACGCTTAAAACAATGCCCTGTAAAACCTGCATAGATTACTTATCGTACTACCAATTGTGGGGTTTTATTTACGACTTAAACCCTTTATTATTGTTACCTATCAGAAATGTATCTATCTGCCCATGCTTAAACGTTTACTGTTACTTGCTCTTTTAATAAGTACCCCTGCGTGGGCTTCTCACATTGTAGGAGGGGAGTTTGAGTTGCTTCATGTTGCAGGTAATATTTACCAGCTTAACATGAATTTATATTTTGATGTTATAAATGGAAACCCGGGCGCAAGAGACCCACAAGCCGATGTGCGTATTTACAGTAAGTCTGATAATACACGAATAATGGATGTTACCTTACCTTTCGTATCTCAGTCCAAGGTAGAGTATTTTCAGCCAGATTGTTCTAATGGAGAAATCATTACAGATAAATTAATTTACAGTGCGAGTATTACACTTGACAGTGATGTGTTCAATGATCCGGCAGGATACTATATCGTATGGGAGAGATGTTGCCGAAACTACACCATTACAAATATTATCAGTAACGATCCCAGTACAGGTGGACAATATGCAGGTCAGACATTTTACCTCGAATTTCCTCCTGTAGTTAAAAATGGAGAGGAATTTATAAATTCTTCGCCCCAGTTGTTTCCGCCTCTAAATGATTATGCATGCCCTAACCGACCTTACTGGGTTGATTTTGCCGGGTATGATGCAGATGGTGATTCGCTTGCTTATAGTTTGGTAACTCCATTAAGTACGCACACCGGGGAAGCGATTCCAGCAGGAGGGCCACGACCAGCGCCTTTTCCAACTGTCACCTGGCAGTCGCCATTTAGTCTAAGCAATATAATGAATGGGCATCCCGATTTGCAGGTATCGGATGAAGGTTTTTTGACGGTCACTCCATCGCAGCAGGGGCTGTATGTCTTTGCTGTTAAGTGCGAGGAATATCGAGATGGAGAAAAGATAGGAGAGGTAATACGGGATTTTCAGATGCTTGTGCTTGGAAGTTGTCCTGTGGCCGATCCACCACTAATTGAAGGCAAGAAATTAACGGATGCTGACTTTTCATATGTCGATAATATGTACCTTACGTTTGATAACACTGTTCCTGATGAAGATCGTTGTGTACAGGTACGTGTGTCTGACCCGGATGCATCAAAGGCAGAAGATAATTTTACTGAACAGATTTGGTTAAGGGTTATTCCACTTAATTTCAAAACGGATAAAAACCTAAATGATCTATTGCCCGAGACTTCTCGTGTTACGCTTCAGAATGGAAGTACAGAAATATTCGATGTTTGTTTTGATAAATGCCCCTACATTGAAAACGGACCTTTTAAAATTGGAGTTGTAGCCTTCGATGACGCTTGTGCTCTGCCTCTTTCTGATACTTTGCGCATTGAACTAAGCATTGTGCCTCCCTACAATACTCCGCCTTATTTCGTTACCAGCGATGTTACTATTTCCATAAAGGAGGGTGTAGATTATTTATTGAATATCGAAGGTAGAGATAACGACAATGACGAGCTTTCTTTAGAGGTGCTTACCGATGATTTTAATCTGGAAGATGTAGGGATGTCCTTTGTTAATGAAACATTGGAAAATGGTCTTGCTACAACAACTTTTCAATGGCAAACAGGGTGCGACATTTACGATTTTACAGAACGTACCGAATTTCAGGTAAAGGTTCTTCTGGACGATTTAGATGAATGCAATTTCAATGAACCTGATACACTTACCTTGAATTTACAGGTTATCTTACCACCGAATACCGACCCTGTAATTTCTACCGACCTGCCTCAAACAGAATTAGCTCATACATTAGAAACCCCACTCGAATTCAATGTTTTTGGTTTAGATACAGATGGAGATGAAATAGTAATGACCGTTGTTGGAGATGGATTTAACCTGCAGGATTATGAAATGTCATTTCCGGAAGAAACAACCGGTATCTCAAACGTGCAGGCGCACTTTAGCTGGGATACCCAATGCGATTTATTTGATCTGGAAAGTAAAAATGAGTTTAAGCTGTATTTTTTATTGAACGATTATGATAAATGTAAATTCACCAATACAGATAGTCTTGAGGTAACAATTCATATGGTGCCCCCTTTCAATTCAGCGCCTCAGATCAGTTTTGATAATCTTAACCCTTCTGTGCTGTTTGCAGATCGTGCAGCCGACATTACCATAGGCGAATTTCTGGATTTACAGGTAATGGCATCTGATGACCCGAAAGATAGTGTTTGGTTAGAACTATTGAGCGTAAATGGCGAGGAGGATTTTCAGAGTTTTCAATTTGAAAATGCCAAGGGCAAAGGAGCAATCCAATCAGAGCTGAGATGGGATCCCGCTTGTTCTGATTTGGCAGAAGCGTTTAGTCCAAAGGATTATCATCTTATGTTCAGAACGTATGATAATAAGTGTGCCAACCCCAAATCAGATACAGTTGAAATAACCTTAAGTGCAAAAGATGTAGAGCAATTGATTGCGAAATTTACCCCTGCCAATATATTTACTCCCAACAACGATGGCACCAACGATTATTACTCCCTTTTAAATTTACCTCTGGATAATTGCCTCGGAAGGTTCCTTAGCTTTAAGGTGCACAACAGGTGGGGAACGGAAGTATACACCACCACCAACCGCGACTTTAAATGGTATGCCGAAGGCCTCTCTTCCGGGGTTTATTATTACTCTGTGAAGTTTAGTAACAAAGACTATAACGGCACAATTACTATTTTATACTAGTTACCAGATAGTAAGGGGGCGCACATTGTTTTCTTTAATATAACCTTGGCGGCCATCCCATTCGATTTTTAACCATACATCGGTTTTTTTGTCAATAGTTATCTTGTTCCCTTTATTGATAACATCCAGAACATCGGCTCCGGCTGAAGGGCCAGCCATAACGAAGGTATTGTTTTTAATGATGAGCCCCTTATTGTACTGCTTGCCAAAGTTGATCAAAACAAAAAGTCCAATAGTAGCCAAGGACAAAAAGAAGGTGGTTACCGGAGGAAGAATTTTAAATTTAACAACCTGCACTAAAAAGAAAACGAAAAGCAGGGCCGTGAGACCTATTGAACCCATAACCAACCATTGGAAGTGTTTAAAATAGAGGCTGATTAAAAAATTAAGATCGTTGGTTTCATAACCCTTCAGGTTTTTCTCTTTCGCCAATTCATCCATTTTAGTTAGTGCCTGCTCATTTCGGGTAGCCAAATAGTACTCATTCAAATAATATTGTGCCATGGTAAAATCACCAAGACCTTCCTTGATGTACGCCATTTTGAGGAGCATGGCAGGGGTAGCCGTTTGCTCTTTATAAAGCGAATCATACAGTTCAAACGACTGGGTAAATCTCTGACGCTGAAAAAGCGAATCGGCCTGATAAAGCAAATTACTTTGAGATTGAGAAAAGACAGGTACAGAACCTAAAAATAGGAGGATAAAAATTAGTTCAAGTTTTTTAAGCATTGCATTTGTAATTCAATGGTAAACTACTAGTTTTGCAACCGCAAATAAGGAAAGTGGGCACTTAAAATGCAAGATTTCCTGTATAAATGGCTGATTCGATAGCTCAGCCGGTAGAGCATCTCCCTTTTAAGGAGAGGGTCCTGGGTTCGAATCCCAGTCGAATCACAAAAGTAAAACCTCCGATTTATCGGAGGTTTTTTTTATAAATTTTGTTTTGAGTTGAGTTCTATAAATTTGAAGTAAGTTCCGAACGAATTGTTTCCTTATGCTAATCCTACGAAGCATCAGCTTCATATTATGCTTATTAGTAATAATGCTGTTCTTGTTGCCCTATTTGCCAAAGCCAATATGTTTTCAAATGCTTAGAAGTCTTTTTTTACAGCTATTCGTCTGATAAATAGAGTGGGTATCAGGGTCCAAACCAGCAATATGAAAAAAGATACAATCATACCGGCATTGGTACCAAAGAACTTTTGAAAAACAGCACCTGTGTACCCCAGCAACGCGGAAATATCCAGCTTTAACAATATTAGTATTCTTGAGAGGTCTATGGGGTTGAGCGCAGTTGCCACAAGGGCCAGTTTATCCAACGGATAATCTTCGAATACAACGAGCGAAATAAGAAAAAGCCCATCGTAAATTACTGCCAGAAACAGCCAAATTAGTATAGCGTAACCAAATCCTTTAATCCTGTTTTCGTTTAACAGAGCAATATTGGCCGAAATGGCCACAAAAATAAACGTAAGAAACGTTCCTGAGGCAAGTAACAGACCGAAATTGGCTAGCTCAGACGACTGCCATAGTCCATAAATTGTAAAGGGAATGCCCAAACCAAGAACCAGGCTTAGCGAAAGAGATAAAGAAACTCCCAGATATTGCCCAATAAAAATGGTGGTACGCTTGATAGGTTGGGCCAGCAAGAGTTCAGTAAATTCACGGGAGCTGTAAAAATACATCACTCCGAAAATGGTTCCTATCATGGGTGTTAAAACAATAATGATATTCATTAACGTAATGACCGACTTTGAAACACTATTGTTTAAAAAGAGCAATGCCAGGCCAAGCACCAGATAAAACAAAAAGTAAACGTAGCTCCATCGGCTGCGAATCAGGTCGTAAAAGCTGTATTGTAGTATTTTAAACATTTTGTTGGGTTAAAATAGTGGCAATGGCTTCCTCAAGATTGGATTTACCTCCATGCTCTTTTAAACTTTTTACCGTGCCTTCAAAGTAAATATTGCCTTCGAGTAAAAATACGACTTCATCGGCCATAGCTTCAACAAAATCCATTATGTGAGTTGTGATAAGAATGGTTTTGCCTGATTCTTTTTCTTTCTTAATCAGCTCTTTGAGGTGAATGAGCGAAACAGGGTCAAGCCCGGTGGTTGGTTCGTCTAAAATCAATATGGGATTATCAAACATAAACGTGAGCACTAAATTTACTTTTTGTTTGGTGCCACCTGATAAGTTTCCAAGTTTTTTATCTAAAAACGGCTCCAGTTTAAATAAGCGAATAAGTTCTTTGTCGTTAGCTTTTTGATTTCTCAGATTGGTTATCATACGTATGAGTTCAGCTACTTTCAGGTTATCGGGGAAGCGGGCAATTTGAGGAAGATAGTTAATGTGTTTACGGTAATACCATTGCTTCCTAACCGGCTGCTCATTAATTTTTATTGTGCCTCCCTGAGGTATTACCATACCTAAAATACATTTAATGAGCGTAGTTTTTCCAGAGCCATTTGGTCCTAAAATAGCAAAAACACCACTTTTGTCGATGCTTAGGGATATCCCTTCAAGCACGCATACTTTGCCAAAACTCTTATTCAGGCTGCTAATTTCAATCATTAAATGCTTTCATTTTAGGTGAATCGTCAATCAGGTTGTCGGGTGTGAAAACAGGAGAAACCTTTTCTGAAAAATTAAGAATATCTATAAACAAACTGCGAAGCAAAACAATAGATTCAGGCGTACGGTTTACTACATACGAAAAAAGCTTTACAGGCCGGTAAGGGACATCCCCGATGTCGTCTTTATTAAGGTCGTAACCAGTGTACGAACTCCAGTAATTTTCTTCAAATCGGTTATCGTTTAGCTTGCTATTGTACGACACATCAAAAGAGTTGCTAATAAAGTTATTTTGATAAAACACATTAGCATAACAACCACCGGCAAACTTTACAGCCCACCCATTTTGATTAAACTGATTGTGCACGTAATTAATCCTGGTAGAGCCTTCAATGTGTATTCCAATAGTGTTTTCTTCAAATATGTTGTTTTCAATTTCAGCATCATATATTTCTTTAAGCAATAATCCGAAAGAAGCCGTACCCCAGTTTTGGTAGAACTTATTACGCTTCATATTAATGAATTTTGAAAACATGACTGCCACACCTGCTCCATTATCGTGGAATTCGTTGTCGTAATAATTGTCATTGTTCGAGAACATAAAGTGAAGTCCATACCGAACGTTATTATAGCTTACATTATGGCTAATGGTGCTTTCACTCACGAATTCAAAATAAATACCGTCCCTAAGTCTAAACAAGGTATTGCCAGTTACTTCAATATTGCTGCAATGCCATAAATGAATTCCGTTTCCCGAATTGAATTCCTCTTTTGCATCGCTTGAAACTTCGTTGTTTCTCACTTGTCCATCGTGAGATTTCTCTATAAGTAAGCCAAAGAAAACCTTTTTTAGTATATTGTTTTTAATATTAAAGTGCCTGCTTTTATATACGTGAATGGCAGCATAGTCCTTTGTGTAGCTAAGTCCCACATTTTCTATCTGAAAGCCATCAATAACAACACTATCGGCTGTTATATTAATGATAGTACCCTGTTCTTTGCCATCAATAGTAGGAACGTTTATGCCGAGCATTACCATCGGTTTATTTACTTCAAGGTTGTACTCTTCGTAAATACCTTTGTAAACCCTAATGGTATCGTGCGCATTTGCATGGCCGAGAGCCTGCTTGATTGTGGTGAACTGACAAGATTTACACACTTCAATACTGTTGCCTAGTACATGAAAGGAATATGTACTGGTAAAAAATAACATTAAAATAACCCTACAATTGCTCATTTTTCTGGCAATATATTGTAAAACAACTATTCTGCTATTTACCTAACAATAAAAAATATAGCATCAGCCCTGGCTTTTACATTATGTACTTCGTCTTTGGGTATTTCATAGGTATTTCCAGAAATAAGTTCAATATCTGTCGTATTGATATGAAATACGACCTTTCCCTTATGCATTATAAGTAATGCTTTCTTCTGGGTAACGTGATTGGGTATTTCTTCTCCCTTTTTTAGTTTAAAAAGAAGGGTTTCACAGGAGTCTGACTTAAATATCTTTTTTATATTCAGGTCTGAAGACTTAACATCAGTTATTAGTCTGATCGCCATATGCCATTAATTTCTGTTTAAAAGCTCTTCCCAGGTAAGCAAATCGCCTGTCATTTCTGCCTGCGTTTTTTCTGCATTTTCACTCAAAGAAAATGCAGAAAGGAATGCGCCCATTGGGCTAGGTATTTTTTGACTTATCAGATAGGTAGCCTCTTCAGCTTTAACAAATTCACCAGGATTACTATAATCATTCACGTACAACAAAGCAATGGAGCCCTTATTTTTTTGTTCCAGGTCATTGACCATACATTCTATAGCGTCATATTTATAAACCTTTCCTTTATTCGTTACTAACTCAGCCGCATGCTGGTTGTCTACTATGGTCATCTTACAGAAATGACAACCATCTTTGCCATAGTTAATTTGTTCGAGTTTAACCTGGCAAGATGATGTGAAAAATAATAGTACAAGAGGTACCAGTACGGTTAGCTGTTTCATGATGTAATTTGTTTTTCTTTTTTGGAAGCAAAGAATGCAATAAGTGAAAGCATTATTCCAGTGAATAAAAAGTAAGCACCGGTAGTTGGCCATGACTTGGCAACAAAATTCAAAATGGTTTTATTTCCAATTAAGGGAGGCTGATAAGCCATGGGTTCACCATTAGGTGAAGTAAACTTAATGGCGGCATGCTCACTTAAATTATGCCCGTAGTCGTACTCCCACAAATAAAAGTCGTACATACCTGCTGTGCCAAGTAACACCATAACTATAAACCAAGTAAGGTATAATTTACGGTTTCCTACAAATGCGAGAACCATTCCTATAACGCTCATAATTATTACTATCGGAGGGAAGACATGAAACTCCTTCATATCTTCAGGAATGTTTTTCATACCTACATAGTGGTTCATCAGGTTAATGTTCTGAATATCATTTGGCTCATGGTCCGTTATTTTGTTAATCCAGATATCCATTCCGATTGGATCGGGATATTGTGGAGCTTCAAGGGTTATGTTCCATAATGGGAAAACAAATAGGGCAAGAATAAAAAATGCCCCTACTAGCATTATTATTTTTGATTTTGTCATTTTAAAAAATGTTTAGTTAATGTGGAAAGGTAAAGGCACTAAGAATCTAGTGCCTTAAACCTCTTCTAACATCCTGTCTCAACTATTCACCATCGAGGGACCATTTTAACGGAACCTCGGAACCCTTAGCTGAAACTCGAACATAGCCTTGCATTTCCTGATGTAATGCAGAGCAGAAATCAGTACAATAAAATGGCCACACACCTTCGCCTTTGGGTTCCCAGGCAAACGTTTCGGTTTGGCCGGGCATAATTAAAAGCTCAGAGGTATTGGCACCTATCATACTAATGCCATGAGGAACATCAAAATCCTGTTCCAGATTAGTTACATGGAAGTACACCCTGTCGCCCACTTTAATACCTTCAATGTTATCAGGAGCAAAGTGGCTGCGAATCATTGTCATATACACATGCACCGTATTCCCATCACGAACAACTTTTGCGTCCTTTTCACTTTTGGTTGCATAGGGGTGATGATTGTCTTCCAGTTTATAAAATTTCTGTGACTCAGGTGCAATTACATCAGCTGGCGCACCTGCAGCATAATGTGGTTCTCCAACAGTAGGAAAATCTAGTAGCAACTCCATTTTTTCTCCTGATATGTCATACAACTGAGCTGACTGACACATTTCAGGACCAGTTGGCAGGTACCTGTCTTTAGTAATTTTATTCATGGCTACAAGGTACTTGCCCCATGGTTTTCTGGAGTTTCCGCCTGGTATCATTAAGTGACCTACAGAGTAGTAGGTAGGTTTACGGTCAACAACTTCCCATGTTCCTAATTTCCATTTTACTACCTCTGACGAAATAAAGAAGGTGGTATAGGCATTACCTCTTCCGTCAAATTCAGTATGTAATGGGCCCAAACCGGGGTTTTCAACAACACCTGCAACTACGTCTTCGTATTTAAGAATAGGAATACCATAAGCTTCTCCATCGAATTTCTCACCATTTATGGCATCTAACATTTTGTTGAAGGAGTGTACTGTTATTGCAGCAGCTAATTTACCGGCACCAACAATATATTGACCTGTGGGGTCCACATCACAACCATGAGGTGATTTTGGTGTAGGTAGGAAGTACACTAAGCCAGGGAGCTCTGATGGATCAAGTACTTTCACGGTTTTTACCATTTCAGTTGAAGCTGATTGAGTGCCTTCATCGTACACGTTATGTGCATAATTTGTTGGTACTTCTTTGAACTTTCCTTCCTTAATATATTCCTGAGCCTTTTTCCAGTTGATTGCAGCAATAAAATCCTTATCGTTTTGAGAAGCATTAACTTCAAGGAG
>JAGQYI010000039.1 GCA_020436165.1 Cyclobacteriaceae bacterium
GTAGTGGGATGCATAAAAATGGCAGCATCTATACCCACAATATTCTCATTCATTTGCACCATGGCTTTCCACCAGTATTGCTTAATGTTGTTTTTAAGCTCTACTCCATTCTGCCCGTAATCGTAGGTGGCGCCAAGGCCATCGTATATTTCACTTGAAGGAAAAATAAAACCATACTCTTTTGCATGCGAGATGATTTTTTTCAAAAGATTGTCATCAATAGTTGCCATGGGCGCAAAGGTAGGGGTATTAGAGGTTTTTTAGGAAGGGTTGGCCTGTATTGTTAACCTTATTAGTAGCCAAATTTGAGCGATACTTCGGAAAGACTTTTTTTCGAGCCTACCATGGTCAATGTATCGCCCAAACGTAAGCGCGTATAGCCGTGAGAAATAATGAGGTTGCCTCTCCTTTTAACTGAAAGAACAATTATGTCTGAAGGCAAGCGCAGGTTGCGCAGAGAGATTCCCTGAAGGTCTGGGTTGAGCACCTGAATATCCATGGAATCCTGGTTGGCCTGCATGCCCAACAAGAGAGAAGCCGCCTGTGGTGAACGAACAAAGTGGTCCATCAGAGAAACAATTGCGGTAGAAGGATCCACAATAAGTGCTCCCAGCTCGTGGAATTTGGCCAGATTGTACCGGCTGTTTAAACGAACGATTACATCTTTGGTCCCGACTTTTTCATAAATAAGGTTGCAAAGCTCAAGATTCTCTTCATCTGTAAGCATGAGCACAATAGCTTCGGAAAGCTTGGCATCCAGTTCATTCAGGGTTTCGAGTGACAGGTCCTTAACATGCCTGATATCCAGATCCTCATACTCATCGTCTTTGATATCATGCAACAGGGTGGCAATCTTTACTTCCCATCCTGCTTCCTGTAACTGCCTCGCCAACGCCACCGACTGGCTCTCGAACCCAAATATGATGGCGTCTTTAATACCATCAAATGCAGGAGTATCGGCTCGGGTATGGCCCTCTTTTACCTTGTTAATAGCCCATTTGAAAAGCGGAGGCCCCACAATTTGGTTTACTACAATAACCGAAATAACAATGGTAGAAAACTCTAGTCCCCACTCCGGAAATGTTTTGGCAACTACTGTTGCCAATCCCAAGCCAACGCCTGCCTGGGTAACATACGGCATCCAGGCAAGTCGGTTATAAAGTGGAGGATCACCGGCTAGCGTTCCTCCAACAAATCCTCCTGCAACAAGAGAAAGCAGGCGAACAAGAAACAGAACCAAGGCAATACCTGCTACTTCTGCCAGCATATCAACCTGCAGGGTTGCCCCGGCAAGTAGAAAAAACGGGATGTATATGTATCTTGCCGACCGCTCAATTATGCGCAAAAACTCTGCCCTGAACTTACTGTAATTGGTTACTCTAAAACTTGCGATAATGCACACCAATAAGGGCTCAATACTTACACTATGTTTAAAATAGTGTATGGTGTAGGCATCCAGTTCATGGTGCAGCACGTACATTAAATATCCCGACAAAAGAATGAGGATAGTTTTTGCCCATTGCCTCCAATTGGCTTTAAGTATTCTGACAAGGAGCATCCCCAACAGAAAACCCATTACAACACTTGAAATGATTTCAACAGCAATAATGGCCAGAAAAGTGAGTGTAAAGCCTGTTCCTTCGAATATGGCAACTGCCACTTCCAGGCAAATTGAAAAGAGCAGAATAACAAAAACATCTTTGAGAACCGTAACCCCAATGGCCGTTTGCACAAATGGCCCTTTTGCCCGCATTTCATTAACAATGGCAATGGCAGATGCCGGTGACCTGGCAACAAAAATTACGGCAAAAAGAGACGCCACCGCTGCCCTGTATCCTACGGACATATCCTTCATAAAAGGAACCATTCCCGAAATGAAGTAAACCACCACTCCACTTAAAACAAAGGTTACAACCAACTGGCTTATCGTCATCCACTTAATACTTTGGATGCGGCTCTTCATTTCGCGCAGGTACAGCTCTGCACTGGCGGCAAAAGCAATGTAGGCCAATGCAAAATCGTTTATAAAATTAAGATGCTTACCAGCAGACGATGGGATCAAACCAATAAAAAAAGGACCTGCAGCAATACCTGTTATCAACAGGCCTGTTATTAGCGGCAATTTGATTTTACGGAAATAACCAGCAATTTGAGCGGCTGCAATGGCCACTATTCCGAAACCAGCAATGGCTATAATAATATCCCAGTAACTTTCCATTCCATATTGGTTGTCTAAAAATTAAGATACTAAATTTTTAGATAGCCGCTGCTATCGGAGCGGATAACATTTAAGAAAAATCATTTAAGAGAGCTTATGGGTATTGCCTGAGGAGAAGCATACTTGCATGGGATTATCTCTTTTAAAGTGCGCCAATCCAGGCACCCCCACTTGCCTTTTTTGCGGGCAACTAAAAAATAGTTTGAAGACGAGACCTCTGAATTTCCGGGACGTTCTATTCGTAATTCATCATAACCCTCCAGCTTTCTCACCCCATCGCTTTCGGTATCATAAGGCCACTGAATGATGACAAAACTTCCATCTTTTTTGGCAATTGTATATGGCTGAAACTGTTCAAAACGCTGTATGGTATCGTATTCCATTGGCACAAGCTGACCATACCAATCGAACATGCCCCATTTCTTGGTCTTCTTATCTCTTACAAAATAAACATCCTTATGAGTGGGACAAAATTCCACCTTGTCCGCACCTTTATTCTTAAGAAACAACTTGATGTCTTTTCCTGAACTTTGTGGAGTTATGAATTGTGCATTCACGGAAGTACTCCAACAGGCGTAAAGCCCTATACATATTACAAGCCAGCGGTTCATTGCAATTTATGTCAGGGTAAATATTCTAACCTGGCATATGAAACTTTGTTTATAGATATATAAAAATAATTATTTTTATATTAATACAAAATATTATGCAATACTATAGAAAATATTCCTTACAAATCCCTGACCAGTTCTTCTATAATTGCCCGTATTGGTCGAATAGAGTGTACATTTTCTATTGACGGCCCCGCAACCCACACGTTTTTGTAGGTAGCGCTAAAAGCAGCTTTCTCAATTTTCTTCATGCCTTTAACCATTATCAACATTTTAATGTACTTCTTGAGCCATTTATTTTTCCGAAGTAACCATTCCAGCAAGTTCTTCTTTGTACCTATTTCCTGAACATATGGTGTGTTAATAACCGTTAATGCCGAGCCTGATAATTTAGTTGAGAGAATAATGTCCTTTTCTCCATAATCTACCATTGCCTGCTTGTAATCCTCAGATATCTCCGCCTCTTCACAGGCAATAAAAATAGTACCAACCTGCACTCCGGCTGCGCCCCATTCCATTGCTTCCTTTATTTGTGCACCCGAAGAAATACCTCCGGCTGAAATAATAGGAATGGAGCAGTTTTCCTTTAGTTGCTTTATCAATTCTTGCGGACTGATTGACCCCAAGTGTCCGCCTGCCCTATTATTCACAGCAATAATTCCATCGGCACCAAGCGATTCTACCTTTTGAGCGTACTTAAGATCAACCACATCACAAAAAACTTTAACTCCCGCCTGGTGTGCATGCTCTATAACCTCTTTAGGACTACCCAGTGAAGTAATGATAAATCCAACTTTTAACTCAAGTAAAGTTTTTAATTGTGCCTTGTATTTGGTGTTGGATTTATTCACAATCAGGTTGACACCAAAAGGCTTGTCGCTATGCGCTTTTATATCGGCTATGGCTTCACGAAGTTCTTTGTCTGTTCGGTAATTTAAAGCCGGGAACGCAGCCGTAACTCCTGCATCCAGGGCTTCCTTTACCATTTTGGTATTGGATATCAAAAACATGGGTGCCACAATTACCGGGTATTTTATACCTAAAAGTTGATCCAGGGTTTGCATAGTTTATTTGCTTAACGTGAATATTCTCCTCAAATCCAAAGAAACATATTTCATTGCTATTCTGACATTTATCATCAAGAAATAAATCTTTTAAAGATACATTTGGTTAGTCTACATCCAACACTGCATTGAGCATGAAAGCTCTATTTACTTTTTTTGCAGCCCTCGTATTTTTTTGCGCTAAGGCACAAACCGTTTTCTACGGTAAGGTTTCGGATTCCCTCACCAAGGAACCCCTGGAAGGAGCCACCATTTATAACCAAAACACGGGCGCCCATTCACATTCAGATGCTCTTGGAAATTTTCAGCTTAAGAGCTCTGCCAAAGGAGATACCATAAAGGTATATTATATTGGCTATGAAAATACCACCTATATTTTTGATGGCTCCGCCAGTATTGAAATTAAATTGGTACCAGCCAATTTTGAGTTGAATCAGGTAACGATAACCCCGGATATTTCAGCTTTAACAAGTGTTGCAAATATTAATTTAAAATTGAGTCCGCTGAATTCTTCACAAGAAGTACTAAGAAAGGTTCCGGGACTCTTCATTGCTCAGCATGCAGGGGGTGGCAAGGCGGAGCAAATATTTTTACGAGGTTTTGACATAGATCATGGTACGGATGTACAAATTACTGCTGATGGACTACCCGTAAACATGGTATCGCATGCACATGGGCAGGGTTATGCCGACCTCCATTTTGTGATACCCGAAACCATTAAAAACATTGATTTTGGCAAAGGCCCTTATTATGCCGAGAAAGGCGATTTTGCTACCGCAGGTTACGTGGATTTTCAAACACTAGACCGAATTGAAAAAAGTTCTGTAAAATTAGAAGCCGGAGATTTTAACACGCTTAGGCTGGTTGGTCTTGTTGATCTGGTAAACGATGCTGAAAAAACAGATGCTTATATTGCAACAGAGTATTACATTACAGATGGCCCTTTCGAGTCTCCGCAGGATTTTAACCGCCTGAATATTTTTGGTAAATACACAACACATGTAAACCAAAATTTTATAACTGTTCAGGCTTCCGCTTTGCAAAGCAAATGGAATGCTTCAGGACAAGTGCCAGACAGGGCGGTGCAATCGGGGATAATCTCTCGTTTTGGCTCTATTGATGACACCGAAGGTGGCGAAACCTCACGGAATAACTTAACGGTTAAGTATAAGTCGGTTATAGATGAAAACAGCTTTTTAGAGTCCAATGTCTTTTATTCCAATTATGCATTTGAGCTATACTCCAATTTTACTTTTTTTCTAAATGACCCTGTAAATGGTGATCAAATACGCCAAAAAGAAAACAGGAATATTTACGGGTTCAATACAAGCTACAATGCTGCCCATCAACTAGTAACCGGTGAATTGAACATTGAAGCGGGTGTCGGATTCAGATATGATGACATAAACAATATTGAGCTTTCACATACCAAACAAAGAAGGGAAACCTTAAGCACATCTAAACTAGATGATATTGACCAACTCAATGGCTTTTTATATGGAAATGCCGAATGGACTTTAGGCAAGTGGATGATTAATCCCGGCCTTAGGATAGATTATCTAAAGTTTGATGTGGTGAACAAACTAGCACCAACCTATGTAGCTCAATCAGAAGCCAAAGCATTCATTGGGCCTAAATTAAATATTATTTATAGTCCAAATGAAAAATGGCAGTGGTACGTAAAATCAGGTAGGGGTTTTCACAGCAACGATGCACGAGTGGTAGTAGCAGAAAAGGGCAAAAATATTTTACCAGCTGCCTACGGTGCAGATTTAGGAACCATTTATAAGCCATTTACCCGATTGTATATAAATGCGGCCCTCTGGTATTTATACCTTGAGCAGGAGTTTGTATATGTTGGAGATGAGGGAGTGGTAGAACCCAGTGGTAAAACCACCCGAAAAGGTGTTGACTTTGGCCTTACTTACCAGCTAAACAAATGGCTTTTTGCTGATGTAAATGTTAACCTGGCGCAACCTATTTCCATTGAAGATCCCGAAGGAGCCAATAATATCCCTCTCGCCCCAAGGGTTACAAGCGTAGGAGGGCTTTCATTTAATTACTCTGGTATTTCAGGGAGTATGCGCTACCGATACATGGCAGACAGACCTGCAAACGAAGACAATACGGTTGTGGCTCAGGGGTACTTTGTTTCTGATCTGGTGTTAAACTATGATAGAAACCATTGGGGAATTGGTATTACTGTAGAAAATATATTCGATACCGAATGGCGCGAAGCACAATTTGATACGGAATCAAGATTAATGGGAGAAACGGCACCTGTTTCTGAAATACATTACACGCCCGGAACACCAAGATTTATAAGAGGCAGGATTTCGTTCAAGTTTTAAAAGTGTTTTGTAAATTAGAGAAACAATGCATTTTTCAACATGACAACTTCACCTTCAGGGCCAGCCAAAGTTCGTTCCATTCTGCAAACAATGACCATTATTCACTTTGCATTAGTTGGGGGGCCTGTATTTTTTGCCATTGCTGCCTATTATTTGGTTAGTTCAGGCACTCAGATTCCTTCCTCATCCGAAACGGATCAAATGTTTTTGGTTATTGTTCCACTATTTGCAATAGGAGCTATTGTAGGAGGAATCTTTCTGGCTAAACAACAGCTTGAAGCGGTTAAAAAAAAGGAAAGCCTAAGGGAAAAGCTCTCCGGGTATCAAACAACACTGATCATCAAATGCGCATTATTAGAAGGCTCAGCCTTCCTTGCCTTGGCTTCATATTTACAAACAGAAAGCACAGTATATATGGCAATTGCGGCCATTCTTGTTTTGCTCTTGTTTATGAACAGGCCTACTACACTTAAAATAATCACAGAACTTGAGCTGAGTCAAAAAGAAAGAGACCTATTGGAAAACCCTGACGCAATAATCGAAGAGTAGCCCACTTTACAATCACTCTTTTACCATAATCCCATCAAATATCCTACTATTGTAAAATGGCATCTAAACAGTTGATCGTTCTGGCAACTGCCATTTTTATGGCAAGTTGCGCTCCGATTAAAAAGGCAGTTGACAATGTATCGGATAAATACCAGTACCATGCCGGTTTTTACTTGTACGACCCTGCTAACCAAAAGGAGTTGCTCAATATTAATGGTGACAAGTATTTTACACCTGCCTCCAACACCAAAGTTTATACCTTTTATAGTTCTTTAACAACATTGCCCGACAGCATCCCGGCTTTCAGATATACATCCACCGATTCTGTACTTTACGTTTGGGGCCTTGCAGACCCTGGTTTTCTAAATCCACTTTTGCCCCAGGGCAAAACCTATGATTTTTTAAGTGGGGCCAACAAGATTTCTTTTTCAGAGGCTAACTTTTTTGATGAGCGTTTTGGGGCCGGATGGGCCTGGGACGATTACCCCACCAGCTTCTCCCAGGAACGCACCGCTTTCCCCGTTTATGGGAATTCTGTTGTTTTTGATATTGACTCGTCAAGCCATGCATTGCAAATTGTGCCTTCTCTTTTTCGTGACTCTACTATAGTAAAACCGGCCGAAAAATATCGCATTGGGAGAACCGAATTTAGTAATAGGTTTGAGTGGGATACTACGGCTTGCAAAGATTGCGAAAGGCTACGTCCCATTCATTTTAGCAATCAAACCTTAATAGCTCTGCTTGAGGACACGCTGAAAGTACCTGTAGTTATAAATCCACTACCCTTGCCTGATTCAGCCCTTACTTTCTACAGCATACCTAAAGATTCGTTGCTTAAAGTAATGATGCGGGAAAGCGATAATTTCATGGCAGAAAGTTTACTCCTGAGCTGTGCCGCCCAGCTAACAGATTCTCTTTCTACAGAAGTTGCCATTGCGCATTTATCAAATAAAATAAATGCATTTTTACCCGACACAATTATCTGGAAAGACGGTTCCGGTTTATCGCGCTATAACCAGTTTACTCCCATGGACATGGTTTTTCTTTGGAATGAAATTTATAATACCATTGGTCAGGAAAGGCTTTTTGGCCTTATTTCTGTAGGAGGAGAGCATGGGACTATTAAGGATTGGTTTAAGGCAGACCCACCTTACATTTATGGCAAAACAGGTACACTAAGTAATGTTTTCAATCTCAGTGGGTTTCTGATAACCAAATCAGGTAAGCGATTGATTTTTGCCTACATGAATAATAATTATCCCGTACGCGCTTCCGACATAAAAAAAGAAATGGAAGTGGTTTTAAGAAAAGTATATGAAAAATATTAGTGTTTTTTTAACAGTCATTGTTTTATCTGCAGGGTTGTCGGCAAATGCCCAGACCGATAGCCTCGATATAAAAATTGGCCAAATGATTATGGTGGGCTTTCCGGGAACCAGCATTGAAAGCAGCGATCCGTTAATTCAATTGATCAAAGGAGGCCATGTTGGTGGAGTTATACTCTTTGAAAAAAATATTGACTCTGTTAATTCTTACTACAATCTGAAGAATCTGACCTTTACAATGCAATCCTATGCAAAGGTCCCTTTGTTTATGGCTATTGATCAGGAAGGCGGAAGGGTGAATCGTTTGAAAACAAAATACGGTTTTCCGGAATCGGTTTCAGAAGCTTACCTCGGAAAGTTGAATAATGCAGATAGCTCCAGATACTATGCACAAACAACTGCAGCCACACTGGCGGGGCTTGGTTTCAATGTAAACTTTGCTCCCGTTCTCGACTTAGCTTCTAACCCGGATAACCCCATAATTGCCAAACTTGGACGCTCCTACTCAGCTGATCCTGAAGTAGTGGCCCGGCTTGCAGCCATTTTCATTAAAGAACACACCAGACTTCACATAATAACTGTAGGAAAGCATTTTCCGGGCCACGGTAGCTCTAAATCGGATACCCACAAGGGCATGGCAGATGTAACGGATACCTGGAATGAAAAGGAACTGATACCCTATCAGGAGTTGAACGATGAAGGGCTATTGAAAGGCGTAATGTCCGCCCATATTGTCAACCGAAACTTAGATAGCCTTGGCCTGCCCGGAACACTTTCTGAGTCAATTTTACAAGGTATTTTGAGGCAGCGATTAGGATATGACGGAGTGGTATTTTCAGACGACATGCAAATGCATGCCATCACCAAATATTATGGAATTGAAAAGGCGCTTGAACTTGGAATAAACGCAGGTTTGGATGTTGTTATTTTCTCCAATAACATTCGCGCTTCCAAAGACAGAGACCCTAATTACCTGCACCAGCTCATAAGACGTCTGGTTCTGGAAGGAAAAATTAAAAGAGAGCGTATCGATCAATCGTATCAGCGGATTATGAAGCTGAAAAAAGAAATGCTTTATGAATAAGCTGAAAAGCATAGCCGTTTTCTGTGGCTCAAGCACTGGAAATCACCCTCTTTATGTTGAAAAAGCCAAAGAATTAGGAATTTATCTGGGTCAAAATGATTACGACCTTGTATATGGTGGAGGTAATATTGGTTTGATGGGCGCAATTGCAAATGCGGCAATCGAATCAGGAAGTGAAGTTACTGGCGTGTTGCCCCATTTTCTTCGCAAAAGGGAGGTAGGGAATCTGGCAAACGGAAAGCTCATTTTGGTGGATTCCATGCATGAACGTAAACAAACCATGGAAAGACTTTCCGATGGCTTTATTGCTATGCCGGGCGGCCTGGGTACCCTTGATGAGCTTGCCGAGATACTCACCTGGACACAATTAGGCCTGCACCAAAAGCCTATTGGGCTTTATAATATTAATGGGTACTTTGATACCTTGCTTTCCATGTTTGACAAGATGGTTGAAAACGGTTTTATGAAACCGGAAAACCGCAAAATGTTACTCGTAAGTAGCAAGCCTGATGAGCTCTTCGATCAAATGCTGAAGTACACCGCACCTCCGGTTCCAAAGTGGTTAAAACCCGACCAGTCCTGATGCGTTTTGTTCGATAACGAACGCATAAAATTATTTAACCTAACTTCTGCTCTAAAGTCAAAAACCACTTTCATTTCAACTATTGTTTGATTTAGGATTCAGATGCCACAATTCCAGGATTGCGGTATAGTTCTTGAATTTATTTTATCGTGATTAAAAAAGCGCTTAAAGAAACCTTTGACCAATTGCTTGGTTTAAATGCCTCCCTTTGGCTACAAGTGGTTGGTATGGCCATTTCGATGGCCCTTGGGGTTACAATATTCAGCACGTACCATTCACAGGGTTCTACACTTGAACTTACGCTACTCTTGCTTACAGAACTATTTATTGTACTCTTCTCTATTTCCACATTTTCCATTTACTTGTCCAAATCGGCCGTCAAACGGTCTGAAAAACTGGGACTAAGAAAGACTTTGGGAACCTCCAGCTGGAACCTGTTTCTTGAGACCTCAGCTCAAACCACCTTTTTATTAATGGTTTCCATTGTGTTAAGCATAGGCCTGATTGATGTGGGTATGCTCCTTGCAGGTTTAAGTTTTGAATTGGTACTTCAAAGCATTGGAATACTTCATTATGGCGTTCTTCTGTTATCAGTTTTCATTCTCTCTGAAGGTATGTTGTTTATTATTCAGGGAGTGGCTCTGGCGCCCAATGCCAGAAATGAATTTGAAGAAACAACCCTTTACGAGAAGAACTGGTTCTTGAATCTTATAAAAGTTTTGTGCAGATTAAGCATACTATTCGGACTTTTCGCCCTGGTTTCATTTGTTCTTTTATGGTTTTCAGGTGCTATTGGCATGAGAGCAACAGTACTTGAGATCATATTTTACATAATCCTGATAACGTGGTGGGCCCTAAATAGAAAGCAAGGCAAAATAAATTAATGGTAAAGTTTTGATAATGTTACATTACTCAACATCCATACTATTGAATTAATTTTGTTAAACATTTATTCACTCAAGGATGGCAATAATCGGTTCGCTGCTTAAAAGAGGCATTACGCTAAGAGAGAGTCTTGAACAGCAGTTTTCTTCGGCCATTGATCTGCAAAAACAGGAACTTCAAAAGCTGCTAATCAAAGCCCGGAATACACGTTTTGGTAAAACGTATAACTTTATAGATATACTTAAATCGTTCCGAACCGAGCCGGGCAATGGCTATTATGAGCAATTTAAAGCCAATGTGCCCATTCATGACTACGACAGCATGTACGATAATTGGTGGGTACACGCCCGTGAAGGTGAAGAGGACGTTTGCTGGCCCGGAAGGATTAAATACTTTGCGCTAAGCTCAGGAACATCTGGCGCCACCAGCAAGTACATACCTATTACAAAAGACATTTTTAAGTCTATCAAGAAAACTTCGGTTCGCCAGATTCTTTCGCTTGCCAATTACGACTTACCACCGGAATTCTTTTCGAAGAAAATTCTGATGCTGGGAGGAAGCACCTCCCTTACCAAGAGTGGTCAGTTCTTTCAGGGAGATCTAAGCGGCATTACCGCTTCTCAAATGCCTTTCTGGATGCAGTTTCATTATAAACCAGGCAAAAAGATAGCGGCTGAGGTTGACTGGAATAACAAACTGGAGCATATGACCCAGAAAGCCAAAGACTGGGATATTGGCATTATTGTAGGGGTTCCTTCCTGGATTCAGCTGCTTTTTGAAAAAATCATCGCTCATTATAACCTGAAAACCATACACGATATCTGGCCAAACCTATATGTTTTTGTACATGGTGGGGTAGCGTATACTCCTTACAAGGCCAGTTTTGAAAAGCTGTTGGCAAGGCCACTTATAAATATGGAAACCTACCTTGCCTCCGAAGGGTATCTTGCCTTCCAGGCATATAATAATCATGGAGGAATGCGGTTAATCCTTAATGGTGGAATATTCTTTGAATTTATACCTTTTACAGGAGCTAATTTTGATGAAGACGGGCGACTTAAATCAAATCCTGAAGTTCTTTCTA
This sequence comes from Cyclobacteriaceae bacterium, assembly GCA_020436165.1. Taxonomy (GTDB): domain Bacteria; phylum Bacteroidota; class Bacteroidia; order Cytophagales; family Cyclobacteriaceae; genus JAKISE01. The sequence goes on from JAGQYI010000039.1 coordinate 11,755, forward strand.
TTGCAGAGATAAAGGAAAACACTGATTACGCCATCTTAATAAGTACCAATGCGGGCTCCTGGAGATACCTGATTGGGGATGTTATTCAATTCATAAATGTGAGGGAATCAGAGATCAAAATCGTTGGGCGCACCAAGCAGTTTCTGAGCATTTGCGGTGAGCACCTTTCGGTAGATAATATGAACCAGGCCATAGTAACTACAGCCAGGGAGCTGGGAATTGAGATACCTGAATTTACCGTTGCTGCCTACCCAAAGGGGGCTTATTTCGTACACCATTGGTATCTGGGTACAGATGCAGTTGTAGATACGGAAAAGGTCAAAAAAATGCTTGATGAGCATTTAAAAACCTTGAATGATGATTACACCACAGAACGCACTTCTGTTCTTAAATACCTGGAACTAGAAGCGTATCCTACTTCCATTTTTTATGGTTGGATGGCATCAAATGGGAAAATAGGTGGCCAAAATAAATTTCCTAGAGTGTTAAAAAATGAAAAATTTGAAAGCTGGAAGCTATATTTGAGCTCACTAACCCAATAAAATGGTTCCTTTTTTCAACGGACTTGCTTTTGGGCTGATATTCATTTTTTCTATTGGCCCGGCTTTCTTTCTTCTCATTCAAACCAGCATTGAAAAAGGCTTTAAGAAGGCCGCTTTAATGGCTTTCGGCATTTCTGCAAGCGATATCCTCTTTGTTTACATGATTTTGAAAGGTGTCACCGAATTACTGGAAGAACCCAGGGTTCGCTTCTGGGCAAGCATTATTGGCGTTGGTTTATTGATCATTTTTGGGCTCTTTACTTTTTTTAAGCCTCCCAGAATAATGCCCCGGCATGAGCAGCATTCGCCCAAAGGAACAAAACGGATTTTTTTAACAGGCTTTTTCTTCAATTTATTCAATCCCTCAACCATCATTTTTTGGCTTAGTATCGTTTCTATTGTTCACATAAACCTTGGTTACACCGGCAATGAGAAGGTGTATTTTTTTACCGGAATTTTGTGTACCATTCTTTCTACTGACCTGCTCAAATCTTACCTTGCCCAAAAATTAAAACACTTTTTAACCATACGTGCGGTTTCAATTATTAACAAAACAGTTGGTGTAATTCTTATTGGATTTGGCGTTCGCTTGCTGTTTGGTGTTTTCTAATTGATAACCAGTTATTTGCAAGTGCCTTATATGGGCCTTTCTACTTGCTATTTGCTCAATAATTAAGTAAATTTAGTACCGTGAAAGACGTATCCGGAAAGGAATAAATTCGTCCGGAATTTTTTAATTAGTATAGTTGGCGATTTGCAATTAGGATGATCGTCAAAAATTATTTTTAACAGCAGAAAACCAACTCTTATCCGCCTTCCATAAATTGTTGGGAATTATTGTTTCACCAAATAATACTACCATGATTTTTTCAATGCACTCACTGGAAGACAGAGGCTGGGAAAAGGCCGAAGGTTACGCTGAAGGTACGCTTATCAAGGTACTCAGAGATGAAAATGGTTGCAGAACTGCTTTGCTTAAGCTACCTCCTCATTTTCATATGGATGCCCATACACACCTAAATTCAGAACAACATTTTGTGATCGATGGGTCTTATATGATCAACAACATCACTTTCGGCCCGGGTTCTTACCAGCGCATCCCACCTAACGAAGAGCATGGATCATTTATGTCGCCCGAAGGAGCTACCGTATTGGTTATCTGGGATCGGGTGGAAGAACATGTTCATTAGTTAGACCCAAACGAGGCAAAATTTATACGTGCTCGTTTATAACATTTGGAAGAATACTCACAGACAGTTCGTCTGAAGAGGAGTATTTATTTGGTTCTATTTCTTCATCTCTTCCCGAACGTTGTAAAGCATATGATCCAGGGCTTCGCCCCAGGTCTCGTCTGCATCCCATTTAGGGCCCAGGTACACATTTCCTGAACGTAAATGCTTGATATAGTATTTATAAACCAGGCCATTTGCAGGGATGGTGCGAAGCGTTACCCTACCGTTATTGAATATCTGGGTGGTATAACTCTGCTGGCTGCTTTCCTTGTAATTCAACAGTCGTTTTATATCTATGCCCGGAGCGTACAAACGAAGCAGCACATAGCTAAAGCCTTGCTTCTCTAACTCTTCATCCGTAAGAGAGGGGTCCACCAATTCGTATTCATAATCATAGCCTGCTTTCATTTTATCTGCCAGCACCAGATTATTCTTTTTATTCAGTGCATTCGATTCCTCAACCTGTTTCTCTACCAGGTTGTTTATTAAACCTGTTGGCTTAGGATTGGGAATATCAACAATTTCAAACTTTGGCACCGCCAGTTTACCAAAATCAAGGTCCGTTAGATAGCCTTCCACATGCTCACCCCAAACCATTTTCACATCATCAAAATACTCAGGGGCATCATTTATCAGCAAATTCTTCTTTTCATACCGATTGGCAGCACCTGCCACTTTTTCCAGCGCTTTTGAAAAATCCTTGTTCTGTACTTTCCATGCCACCTGGCCATTTGTAAACAAAGAAGGCTTTCCATTAAAGGTGGTTACCAATATCACGTAGCGGGTAACGTCCTTTTTCTTTTGTTCAAAATCAGCTTTAGTGATTAATATGATGTTCTCAATTTCCCTTTTCTTCCATGCTTCCGAAAAGCCATATTGGCTATCTCTGCCTGCAAGAACCTCTTTCGAATTATAATAACCAACCACATCAATTCCTGCCTCCACAAAAACCTTGTGCGCTTCGTTTATCATTGGTTCTGCAGATTTACCAAATTCCTGGTCAGGCAGTACTTTGGTGGTATTTACAAGCACTATGGTTTTACCCGAACGAATTGTTTCAGGCATATTGCCTGTATAATCCAGGAATACCAGCCCCGCAGTGTTGATTTCATCATCTTGCGCAAAGGAGTTAATTGAAAATACCAAGCCTAGTAATAGAAGTGCCAGCGGTTTGTTCATAGCTTTTGATTTATCGTATAAAGATACTGTTTATTTGAAACGATAGCATTCAATTAAATATTACAGAAAGGTAAAGTATTCACCTATTCAAACAAGTATTGTATTTTAGAATTTAAACAAAGCAATAAAATGGCTGATCTTATACGATGCAAATGGTGTGAAAATTCTTTTGACGACTATGTAAAGTATCATGATGATGAGTGGGGCGTTCCCGTACATGACGACCAAAAACACTATGAATTCCTGGTGCTGGAAGGCGCTCAGGCTGGGCTAAGTTGGTCCACCATCATTAAAAAACGTGAAGGCTACCGAAAGGCCTTTGCCAACTTCGACTACAAAAAAGTAGCAAAATACGATGACACCAAAATTGAAGAGCTCTTGCAGGACTCTGGAATCATTCGCAACCGGTTAAAAGTTAATAGTGCTGTAACCAATGCACAGCGCTTTCTGGAGGTACAAAAGGAGTTCGGTAGCTTCGATGCCTATATCTGGCAGTTTGTAAACGGCAAACCCATTGTTAACAAATGGAAAGCCAACGATGCGGTGCCAGCTTCAACCAAAGAATCGGATGCATTGAGCAAAGACCTTAAAAAGCGTGGGTTTAAATTCGTTGGCACCACCATTATGTATGCGCATATGCAGGCCTGTGGCCTGGTAAACGACCATACCGTGGACTGCTTTCGGTACAAAGAAGTACTAGTTTAGAAACAATGTTGCTCCACCATGCTTAAGAACAAAAAATCACGTATTCTCTTGATTCTTTTGGTATCTCTTGTAGTCCTGGCATCTACATGCAAAGAACAAACCGGACAAAACCAGTGCATCGATGAATCAAAAATCAATAAAGGGGCACCCTGCACTATGGAATACAAGCCTGTATGCGGTTGCAATGGTAAAACCTATGGCAATGCCTGCCAGGCAGAAAATGCAGGATTACTCTATTGGAAAGAAGGTGATTGCAAGTAAACTTATAATCAACTAGTTAGAGAACTTCTTTTTCTTTCTTAGTGTTTCATTCGAAATAGTCGAACTATGTTAACTTTGCAGTTCAATTTGTTAAGTGATGATCGATAAATTAGAGGAAATCAAAAAGCGTTTCGAAGAGGTAGGCCAACTGCTTGTTCAACCCGATGTGGTATCGGATATGAGCAATTACACCAAGCTTAGCAAAGAATACAAGGACCTTGAAAAGATTGTTGTTATCTATAAAGAATATTCCAACATTCTCTCCAATATAAAATCTGCCAAAGAAGTTCTCAAAACCGAAAAGGACCAGGAATTCAGAGAGCTGGCAAAACTCGAGTTGGAAGATCTTGAACCGCAGCAGGAAGAGCTGGAAGAACAGATAAAACATATGCTTATTCCCAAAGATCCTGCCGACAGCAAAAATGCTATTCTGGAAATCAGAGCCGGGGCCGGAGGTGATGAAGCCGCTATTTTTGCGGGCGATTTATTGCGTATGTACCAAAAATTTGCTGAGAAACAGGGATGGTCACTTTCAATTACCGATTTTGTAGATGGCACTGCAGGCGGTTTTAGTAAAGTGGTTGCCAATGTAATCGGAGCAGATGTATATGGTACGTTAAAATACGAAAGTGGTGTACATCGTGTGCAACGAGTGCCTGCTACCGAAACCCAGGGCCGGGTGCACACCTCAGCAGCCTCTGTGGTGGTGCTCCCCGAAATGGACGATGTGGAAATTGACCTTGACCTGAACGATGTACGCAGGGACGAGTTCTGCTCATCAGGACCCGGTGGACAATCGGTAAACACCACCTACTCTGCTATCCGTTTGACACACATTCCTACAGGGGTGGTGGTGCAGTGCCAGGATCAAAAATCGAAGTTGAAAAACTACGACAAAGCACTAAAAGAACTAAAGTCGCGTTTGTATGCTATGGAGCTTCAACGCCATAACGAAGAAGTAGGTGCGGAACGCAGATCGATGATAGGCAGTGGCGATCGTTCGGATAAGATACGTACCTACAACTATCCGCAAGGGCGTGTAACCGATCACCGAATAGGTATGTCGGTACACAATTTACCTACCGTTATGGATGGTGAAATTATGAACTTTATCGATGAGCTTCGAATGGCAGAAAATGCCGAAAAGCTCAAAGAGGGAGCAATGGAATAAGCTCTCCCTTGCATACATGAAAAAGTATCCATCATTTATTTACTTTCTGGGGTTATCTCTTTTACTAGGGATGTTTTCTTCCTGCAAGCGTACCGATCCTGAATTTACAGAGGGCAGTGTGCAGCTTCGCTTTTCGGAAGACACCGTATATTTCGATACCTTGTTATCAACTGTTAAAAGCACCACCAAACGCCTCCGTGTTTACAACGATGCATCCAAGGCCGTTTCCATTTCAACTATTGGAATCACCAATACATCAAATGCGTTTTCATTAACCGTAAATGGCATTGAGGGCAATGCCTTTGAAAATACCGATCTTTTGGCTGGAGACAGTCTGCTTATCTTACTAAATGCCACGCTGGAGGATCAGAACGAGAACTTGCCTTATGTAGTAGAAGAAACACTTTCTTTTACCACCAATGGCGCAGAGCAAACGGTACCTGTAATTGCCTGGGGGCAGGATGCCCACTTTCTTCGAGATTCGGTTCTGGTGTGTAATTCTGTTTGGACGGCCGGAAAACCCTATGTTATTTATGATGACATATTGGTCGATTCTTTGTGCAGCCTGACGATCGAGCCAGGTACACGAGTATACTCACACTTTGGCTCCACCATCTATGTGCAAGGCACTTTGCTGGCCAATGGAACAGCACAATCCCCTATTGAGTTTACCAATGATCGGTTCGATTCCGGTTTTGATACGGCTCCCGGTCAATGGAATGGTATTGTTTTTCTGGAAGGAAGTAAAAGCAACCAAATTACATTTGCAACCATTAAAAATGCGCATAACGCCATTTGGCTGGGCACGCCCGATAATGACACCCTACCTAATCTTACACTTGCCAATACTATTATTGAAAATAATACTGGTTCAGGTATCTTGACCTTTACTTCCGACCTCTCCATGACCAATTGTTTGGTTGATAACTGCGGAGAATTTGTTTTGGCCTGCCTGGCCGGTGGAAACATTCAAATTGTTCACTCTACATTAACCAACTATGGTTTGGGATTTTTCAGAACACAACCCATTGCAGTTTTTACAAACAACCTCCAGTTAAACGATGGTTCTGTGCTTTTGGGCGATTTGTCCGTTGAAATGGAAAACAGCATTGTTTGGGGTACACAAACCGATGAACTGGCTTTTAATGATTCAGGTGACAAATCATTCAATATATCCATTAGCAATAATCTTATTCGGACCAGCGATAGCAACATAAGTAACCAAAATATAGTGAATCAGGATCCTATATTCATTGCACCCTATGAATTCAATTACCGGATCGATACACTTTCTCCAGCTATTGACAAGGGGGTTGATTTGGGTATTTCTATTGATTTGGATAGCTTGCAGAGAGACAACAAGCCTGACCTGGGTGCTTACGAATGGAAACAAAACTAATAAGCGTACAAAAGGAGGTTTCGCTTCCCGCTTTCCCCAAAGGATTTCATCTTATTACCAACCTGGTTATTAAAGAGCTTCCTGAGCTGAAACATGTAAATGTAGGCACCCTGCATGTGTACATCAAACATACATCCGCCAGCCTTTCCATCAACGAAGATGCCGACCCATCTGTGCGCAGTGATTTCGAAAAGTTCTTTCAAAAACTGGTGCCTGAACGAGAGCCTTATTATACGCATACCAGTGAGGGACCGGACGACATGCCCGCCCATTTAAAAGCTTCGCTTTTGGGCTCCTCGGTAACAATTCCTGTAAATGATGGCCGGCTTTTAATGGGCACCTGGCAGGGAATTTACCTGGGGGAACATAGAAACCATGGAGGTAACAGAAAAATTATTTTAACATTATTGGGGTCAAGTAGTTAAGCCTTTGTAAACAATCACTGTTTAATTAGTCAATTGCCGTTACTTTTGCGCCATGATTGAGAAATTACGCATCTACAATAGTCTTTCGGGAAAGAAAGAAACATTTGAGCCGATTGAACCTCCTTACGTAGGAATGTACGTTTGCGGCCCTACCGTTTACAGCGATGTTCATTTGGGCAACATGCGTACCTTCATGAGCTTTGATGTGATCTACAGGTACCTTAGCTACCTTGGGTATAAGGTGCGGTATGTACGCAACATTACCGATGTGGGCCACCTGGAAAGCGATGCCGATGAAGGGGAAGATAAGATCAGTAAAAAGGCGCGTCTTGAGAATCTGGAACCCATGGAAATTGTGCAGCGCTACACTATGGATTTCCACAGGCTTACGGAAATATTTAATATGCTGCCACCCAGCATTGAGCCGGCAGCAACCGGCCACATCGTAGAGCAAATTGGAATGATCAATCAATTGCTTGACAATGGATTTGCCTACGAGGTAAATGGATCTATCTATTTTGATGTGTCTAAGTACAATAAGGATCATAACTATGGTAAGCTTTCGGGTCGAAAGATTGAGGAGATGATGGAAAGCGGCCGTGACCTGGCAAGCCAGGACGAAAAACACAACACCATTGACTTTGCCTTATGGAAAAAAGCGAGTCCTGAACACATTATGAGATGGCCTTCTCCCTGGAGCGATGGCTTCCCGGGATGGCACCTTGAGTGCTCCGTTATGGGCACTAAGTACCTGGGTGAAACCTTTGATATTCATGGCGGTGGATTGGATCTTCAGTTCCCCCACCATGAGTGTGAAATTGCCCAATCGGTGGGAGCATACGGCAAAGACCCCGTACATTACTGGATGCATACCAACATGCTAACCGTTAATGGTCAAAAAATGAGCAAATCATTGGGCAACTCATTTTTACCACATGAACTGTTTACCGGTAGCCACCCATTACTGGACGAAGCCTACAGCCCTATGACCACCAAGTTCTTCATGCTTCAGTCACATTATTCAAGTACGCTCGATTTCTCTAACGATGCACTGAAAGCAGCCCGTAAAGGCTACAAACGAATGATCAACGGACTACGCTTGCTAAAAGAAATGGAGTTTGTTGAAGATGGAACAGCAAAAGATGAAAAGAGCATTGAACAAATCGAGCAGATCATACGCATGTGCCATTCTTCCATGAATGACGATTTCAATACTGCACTTACCATTGGGCAATTGTTCAATTTACTAAAGAAAATAAACTCACTGCACACAGGCCAGCTTGGCTTTGATGCGATTGGCAAAGAAGTATTTGAAAAGTTGAAATCGACCTACATTGATTTTGTTGAAAATATTCTGGCCCTGAAAGAGGAAGACCCTGCTGATTTTAAGAAGTTGGTTGAGGCAATGGTCGAAATTTATCGTGAAGCTAAATTCCGAAAAGATTTTGAACAGGTTGATAAATTAAGAGCTGGTTTGAAGGCTAACGGCATTATTGTAAAAGACATGAAAACAGGCATTGAATGGGCCTATGAAGAATAGTAAAATGAGAAGATTTTTAACGTATAAAGGGCTTGTTTTTATAGGATTGGTGTTTTTCACTTCCTGTTCCGATTCAGGAAAAAATGAAAACCAGGAATTAGTAGCTTCTGAAAAAAAGGTAGTATTTCCTACTTTCAATGCAGATTCCGCCTATGCCTTCGTACAGAAACAAGTAGATTTTGGGCCGCGCATACCCAATACGGAAGCGCATGAAAAAGCCGGAGACCAAATAATTGAGCAATTGAAAGCCTATGGAGCAGAAGTTAAGGTTCAATCGTTTGAGGCAACCACCTACGATAATGTGACTCTGCAACTCCGAAACATCATGGGCAGCTTTAATCCAACCGCCAAAAAACGAATTCTGTTGGCTACACATTGGGATACCCGCCCCTGGGCTTCTAAAGACCCACAAGACCCTACTGCTGAATTTGACGGAGCCAATGATGGAGCCAGTGGTGTAGGTGTACTGCTGGAAATAGCCCGCAATCTAAGTAGCAAGGATAAACCTGAAGTAGGTATTGACTTGCTGTTCTTTGATGGAGAAGACTGGGGAGAAGAGAATGGAGGAGATGTAGATAGCTGGTGCCTGGGCTCCCAATATTGGTCTAAAAACAAAGGAAACTACAATGCATATTACGGTATTCTGTTGGATATGGTTGGAGCCAAAGGAGCTCAGTTTCCATTGGAAGGTTATTCGTATCAAATGGCTAAAAAAGTACTTGAGAAAGTGTGGAGCAGTGCATCCAAAATAGGCTATGGTCAGTACTTTGTTGCCAAAAAGCAGGGCGCCATCACTGACGACCATTACTATGTAAATGTGGTGGCCAAAATACCGATGATCGATGTGTTAGACTACAACCCTAACAATGGAAGCTTTGGCAACTACCATCATACTACCAAGGACAACATGTCGATTATTGACAAAAGCACGCTAAAGGCGGTGGGCGAAACATTGCTTTACGTAGTTTACTCAGAATAGCTAAACGTATGAACGAACTAAAAAAGGCAAAACGGATGCTCTGGCTTTTTGGAGCATTCAAAATTCCGTTGATAGGTTTTGTTCGTCCGAAAATTGTTGAGATTACCAACGAAAAAATTGTGGTTCGAATCCGGTTAAGAAGACGCACACGCAACCATCTGGGTTCGATGTATTTTGGAGCGCTCTCCATCGGAGCCGATCTTGCGGGAGGCTTTCAGGCATTTCAAATTGCCGATGAGATGAAACGGAAACTTTCTATTGTTTTTAAAGACTTTAAAGCCGATTTTATTCAGCGACCTGAAAGTGATGTGTATTTTGTTTCTGAGGCAGGCAAGCAAATTCGGGAAATGGTAGAAGAGTCTGTTAAGACAGGGGAACGTGTAACGAAGCCGATTCGTATCAATGCCATTACCGGCTACCCTGAAAACCCACAGGTTGCCGCTGAGTTTACCTTAGGCCTTTCGGTAAAAGACAAAACCAGGTAACTTAGAAAGGAATTCCTTTGCATTCAATCCGAAGTGAATTTAATCATTTCATATACGTTTTTTCTCTTTATTAACTAACTTGAGCTGTTCAAACGAAACAATATGGAGTTACCCAATAAAGAACTACAGGAAGCATTTGGGAAAGTAGTATATGCCCTTGCTAAAATTGATGGAAAAGTACAGCAAGTTGAAATTGATGTTCTGCACCAGGTAATAGCAGAAAATGAATGGGCCAAAGAGGTTTTGAGCTCTTTTGATAAAGAGACCGAACTTGATGAGGACCCGAATAAAATATTCCCAAAGGCAATGCGGATATTTAGGGAAAATGGTAGCAAGGCCACTCCGCACTACCCTTTCTTTCTTGATCTTTTAGAAAAAATTGCCATGGCACACGATGGCATTGTGCCTGAAGAACAAAAACTGCTTGATCTGTTTAAGGAGACGTTACAGGAACCTGTTATTCAAATTAAAAGGTAAGGCAGAAATTCACGTGAGTGAATAAAAAAATTTCATTAGGTTCAACCTATGACTATTCAACCAAGTTTCTCATTGAACTTTCTGAAACAAAAAAGGCAACCGATCTGGTTGCCTTTTTGCTTGGTCTCCTTATTAACTACCCAAGATAATCGATCAATAATCGGTTTCTTGAATCGTGTTGTAATTTCTTGATTGCTTTTTCTTTGATCTGACGAACACGCTCGCGGGTGATGTTTAGCGTTTCAGCAATTTGCTCTAAAGAAATAGCGGTTTGCTCTCCAATACCAAAGTACATACGTAGCACTTGTTGTTCGCGAGGATCAAGTGTTGCCAGTGAGCGCTCTGTTTCAATTTGCAGTGAGTTGGTATATTCCAGGTCGCCATCTGTACTTACAATGGTATCGTCTTCCAATACATCCAGCAGAGAGTTGCTCTCGCCTTCTGCAAAGGGTGCATCCACCGATACATGACGTGTTCTTGCACTTAAGGTACCTTTCAATTCTTTGTCATCCATTTCAAGGATTTCTGCCAATTCCTGATCGGTTGGAGCACGATTGTATTTCTGCTCCAGCTCGGCCATAGCTTTGTTGATCTTGTTCAGGCTACCTACCTTGTTCAAAGGAATACGCACCAAACGCGAATGCTCGGCAAGCGCCTGCATGATCGACTGACGGATCCACCAAACTGCGTATGAAATAAATTTAAAACCACGAGTATGGTCAAACTTCTGAGCCGCTTTTATAAGGCCAAGATTTCCTTCATTGATAAGGTCGTTCAGGGTAAGGCTTTTGTTTTGGTACTGCTTTGCTACAGAAACCACAAAACGTAAATTGGCTTTTACCAGTTTTTCCAGGGCAGCTTCATCACCGTCCTGTATCCGTTGTGCCAACTCCACTTCCTCTTCGGAAGTGATCATCTCTATTTTGTTAACGTCCTGAAAATATTTCTCTAAAGATTGGTTTTCACGGTTAGTAATGTTTTGAGTGATCTTAAGTTGTCTCATTCTTTGGATGTTAAAGTTTACTTCAAATTACTAAGGTTATTTATTGTTGACTGACGTCAGAAATGAAGGATTCTGTGAGCAAATACGCGCCTTTAAATTGTAATTTTCTGTGTTGTTCAAACTAGTTGTTTTGTGCCTCATTTGATTATTCCAGCCGTTGGTATCGCGTATTTAAGTCTCTTAAAAAGAATACCATACAATTTGCGAAAGTAAGGAGTGTTTCGTTAAAAGTAACGATTTTTTTTAATTTTCTGATGATTGAAGAGGAAGACTTGGCTCCCTGGAGAGGATCATGCAACCCTTCTTCTGATGAGAAGAGTAGCTTTTTCTCCTTGAGCCGCTTTTACAGGTAGGAAATTAATGGTGACTTCAAGAGGGGTACCACTTACATCGAGCATTTTTACTTCATAGCGCTTGCCTTCCTGCCTGCCATAAAAGGTATCGATAAAGGCATTAACAACAATGTGTTTGAAATCTTCGGCAAAAAAATCGAGAACAATGGAGTTACGCGTAGCATCAGGATTTTTACAACTGAAAATATCACAGAAAGCCTTATCTGCATGTAAGATTCTTCCATCCGAATTTATCAGTATTTCTGATGTCATATAAATAGGTTTCGTTTGAATTGCTCCCATGCTTCCCATATTCACCGTACCGCTACTCGTATAATTCAAGCGTTTCATTATAATGCAAAGCTATCTAGCGGCCTTTTTGCCACCATTGGTAACATCGCCTATTTACTTAAATAGGTAAATTACCTATGCACAATAGATTTTGAACAGGAGTTTGCAGGTAGATTATTTTTTGATGATTTTTGCACTCCTCTGCAAAAGTTTTGGAGCACAAAGCTTTTTCTATCATCAAGGTGATTAGAATTTGAGCTTTGAAATTGGAGATTTTTCCATCGGGATGTAGTCTTCCTACGCTAAAGCTTCGGAAGATACTACGCAGTCCGGCTTGTCGGACGAAGCTACAAGTAGAACATATGGTTCTGCTTCGATCATTTGAAATAACATACCATGAGGTATCGGGATGTAGCGCAGTCCGGTTAGCGCACCACGTTAGGGACGTGGGGGTCGCTGGTTCGAATCCAGTCATCCCGACTTTTTTGCTACAATAAAATGCAAAACCCCTTAAAATGTATGTTTTAAGGGGTTTTTTGTTTTTTCTCACCCCAATTTATTCATACAAAACCAGTAAAAATGTGCCCTATTCGTGGTCCCTTTTTTATTGGTTATTATTGAGCTTGAAGTAAGTTAATTGACTGATTTTCAGTTGATTGAATTAATTCATTTTGAATTGATTTAGTGCGTTTTGATCAGATTTCAGTGCCCCTTTTCATGGAGCTCTGGCTAAAAAAGTTCAAAACCTTTAAAAAAGCTTAAAATGAGAGCTCAAACGACATTCGGAATTTCATTTTTTATTAAGAAGCACAAAGCTTCCAAGGGTAAAGCCCCTATCTATGCCAGGATAACTGTTAACGGAAAATCTACTGATATATCAATTAAACGAAGTATTGAGGTAGAAAATTGGAGTTCAGGGAAATCACAGGTTATTGGAAATAGGTTCGAATCCAGTCAAATTAATGATTACCTGGCTGCTGTTCAAACCCAGTTATATGATTGCAAGACTCAGCTGGAAAGGGAACGCAAGTTTGTTACAGCCAAGGCAATCAAAAGCAGATATACCGGGGAGGATCAGCAATCCATTACCCTACTTCATCTGGTTAATTACCACAATACAGAAATGAAATCGGAGCTTACTGAAGGTACCCTTAAAAACTATAGGAGCACAGAGAGGTATCTCAAGAAGTTTTTAAAAGATAAGCTCAAGACAACTGACATTTATCTTCAGGAGTTGAATTACAATTTCATTAAATCATTTGAACGCTATATTCGAAACAACCCCTTACAGGAGAATTCTCCCTGTAACCAAAATGGAATCATGAAGCATATGGAAAGGCTATCTAAAATGGTAACCATGGCAGTTAAGGAGGAGTGGTTGGAGAAGGACCCTTTCATCAAGTACAAGCTTAAATTCGAAAAGACAGAACGGGGCTATTTGGATGAAGATGAGCTTTTCAGGATTGAAACTACTCCAATGCCCACTAAAGGCCTGGAGCTAACCCGAGACGTCTTTGTATTTGCCTGTTATACCGGGTTAGCATATATCGAAACATACAACTTGTCTTATCAAGATATTTCAAAGGGAATTGATGGGGAGAATTGGATTACCGGCCAAAGGCAGAAATCAAAAGAGTTCTTCGGCATTCCCATATTGCCGAAGGCTCAGGAAATTCTTGATAAGTACAAGAATGACCCTCGCGCTATAAATAAGAACAAATGCTTATATGTATATGCAAACCAAAAGATCAATGAAAACTTAAAGAAGATTGCAGCAATCTGTGGCATAACAAAACACCTTACCTTTTATCTAGCGAGACATACATTTGCCACAACGATTACCCTGGCCAACGATATCCCCATTGAAACAGTAAGTGAGATGCTTGGCCATACTAAATTGACTACTACTCAAATTTATGCCAAGGTGATACGGAAAAAGGTTAGTAGGGATATGGCCAAGTTAAGGATGAAACTGTCAGCAAATGAAGCAAAGAAGGAGGCATCAAATGATTCTTGACATTATTTCCTCCTCCTCCAAACCCATGTAATTGCAGAATTCTTTTACACTCACTAGTTGGTGAGGCTCTTTATTGTAGTGATCTTTTATTTTTTGGATAATAGTTCTCCCATAACGCTCACTTTTGCCCGTGATGAGCTGTATATCCTTAGGATAAATAATGATACGTTTTAGCTTCATTTGGTACTACTAATACTTTGTCCCTGCTTTATCTATTCGGCATCTTCGGCAATAACGGTTAAAAGCTACTGAAGCCGGAACCTGGCCTTTGCCGTACCTTCTTAAATATGCGTTTTTTAAGCCATAAATCAAACATTTTAACAATATGGCAAGACAAAAAGGTATTATCAAATTGCAAGGAACCATCGGGGATGTTTCCTTCTACAAGAGTCAGGACGGCTTCCTGGCCAGGCAAAAGGGAGGGGTTGACAAGGAGCGTATTAAGAATGATCCTGCCTTCCAAAGAACACGTGAAAACGGATCCGAATTCGGCAGGGCCGGTAAGGCCGGCAGGATGCTCCGAACTGCACTGCGATTGATGGTGCAAAATGCATCTGACAGTAAGGTAGCCAGCAGGCTAACTAAGGAAATGCTCAAAGTAGTAAAGTCCGATGAGACGAATGTTCGAGGTGCCCGAAAAGTAAATGAAGGAGACCTTAGCTTACTTGAAGGCTTTGACTTCAATGTGAATGGCAAACTAAGCGCTACGCTTTATTCTCAGTATGGGATAACATTTGATAGAGCAGCTGGGACTACAAGTATCGATTTTGCTGATTTTATTCCTGCAAACACAATTGCTTTCCCATCCGGTGCAACTCACATGAAGCTATTAGCGGGAGTGGCAGAGATAGACTTTGTGAATGAAAGATTCAAGTTTACCCAGGAAGAAAGTGCTGAGATGCCCATTGATCAAAATGTAGTAGCTGGATTAAGCCTGGCCCCTGGATTTACTGCAGGAAGCCAGGACGAAGTCTTTCTTGTGTTAGGGATTGATTTCATGCAGGAAGTCAACGGTGATATGTATCCATTGAAGAATGGGGCATACAATCCGCTTACAATCATTAAGGTAGATAAAGCTTAGTGATGAGCCCGGAAATCATTATCGGTGGGATCCTTTCCATACTTATTGGTACGAGCGCCTATTTTCTTAAGCAGCTGCTTTCGGATTTTAAAAAAGTTGAAAGGGACCTTGCCGAAGTGAAAAGCATCACAGCCTTAATAAAGGCAGAGTTCAAGGGTAACCAGGAACTCTTAAATCAAAAAGTGGAATTCATGGATAACAGGGTTTCACGAATCGAAAAACTAATATTTAAAATTCAAGATCATGAAAACTAACTTATCAGTATCGGAGCGTGCAGATGCACCAACTCCAAAATTCTTTAAAAGATTAAGGACCATTGGCCTTATTCTGGCAGCTGTCGGAGCAACAATTTTGGCATCACCAGTAGCATTACCAGCTCTGGCCGTTCAAATTGGAGGGTACCTCACCCTAGCGGGAAGTGTTGTTACCGCAGTAAGCCAGGTCACTGTCGATGAAGGTGAGGTGCAAATTCAGGAAGAAATAAGAGCTTCCGCTAAAGAGCGCCTTCAAGCAAAGCAAGCACCATAATTTTCAAAAGAAAAAAAGAGAAAAAAGAAAGCAGACACCTAAGTGGTGGAGGTAAAAAGCAAGGCCGGAGTGCAACGAAGCTTCGTATAGCCTTGCTTTTTAATTTGAGCGAAGGTGGAGGGGAACCGCTTAACTTTGATTTGTTTTTTAATTTAATACTCCTTATAGAGCTGTGTTGCATCTAGTATAAATTCTACTATCTTGCTTATACCATTGCTGCCACCCACGTACATTAGTTCCCTTTTAAAATGTTCCAATTGAAGCTTATGTTCTTTAGATACTGATTTCCTTTTTAAGAACTGATCGATACCTTTTGATAAACATTTCTTTACTCTAGTCAAATGCTTTTCAATTGAACCAGGAATATATGTTTGACCATCCTCCTTTTCGCAAAGCGCAGAATATGACCCTATGCCCCACATATCCTTTTGGGGCTCTCTTTTACGATAAGCACGCATCATCATATTGCGATACTTACTAACTCTAAAATAATTTTTCATATTTTTTTAATTATTGGGGTAAGGTAAAGAGCCGATTTATAACATGAAAGGACAAGAATTTTTTAGGTCCTAACTCGCCATTTGAGCAGGTAAACTAAAGGCGGAGACGTCAGACGCGAGCCGACTGCGAGTCGAACGAGGGTGAGAGCAGAGGAGCCTGAAAGGCGCTGCGACCTATGTAGTATGCAATGTAGCTAACCAATAAGCTTACGTATTGATAAGAAGCTACAGTGCGACTATCACAAGGGCTGGCGGTATTTTTGATTTGAGCATGGGACGGCACTAGAATTGGGTATAGGACTGGGTGCCAAGAACCGGACAAAAATAGTGACAGCCCGCAGCCCGAGTGAGGACGCAGGCGAGCATTAACACAGGCAGTGGCTGGCCGAAGGGTTGCTGAAATGAATAAAGCGAAAACCTGCAGCGCAATGAATGAGGCTACCCTAAGGACAGGAGAACTGCCGTGAGGAAGAAGGCAGCCAAAGCAGAGGGCATGCCAGGCTACCGCCCGCTGGCGGTACCTAAGCGAACCATGTGCTGAACCCGATAGTAATCGGGTGAAGCTTATGGTGAGGCCTGGTGAGACCTATGCAGGCAACTGATGACGAACACCTATTTACCTGCGTTTAATTCAAAAAAACAAATAAAAGTCAAAACTGCTGATAAATAGAAAAATCTTACTAAGAGGCCAAGTTCAACAATCCATTATCATAATTGAGATTTGAAATAGCTCTTATTGAATCCAAATCTCTCATTTGAATAGAAATAGATGAATGAGCTATACCCTTGTTTAGACTTCTAAATAATTCAGAAATTAGAATAGTGCCTCCAAAAAGACCTACGAAAGGTGTTGAAATTCCAAGGTTAATCAGCTGACCACATCCGTTTTCTTTATCAATTCGTTTAAATAAATTCCTATGAAGAGCTTTATCATCATTTTTATTAGTTTTCCAAATCTCCTCTGGATTTCTATTACTTACAGCAAAATTTCTAAGTGTAAATGAGTCCAATAACTCTAACCTACCATTTGTTCCTCCATCTAAGAACAATTTAAAATGGTTAGGGTCAATGCTCTTTCTAGTTTCTATATTATCAACCCCATTTAACAAGATTTTGTATTTTTTTGCCCATTCTTGATATTGATCTTCTTTTAAAAAAGGCTTTTCAATTATTCTGGTTTTTAGGCCTAAACTTTCTAAAAATGCTGCACATACTCGAGTCTTTTGTTTACCTTCATCACTAAGTTGGCAAAGTACTTGTGATCCTATATTCTCTCTCTCTATTATATCATGGTCTTGGAGTAATATTTTAGTTTCTTTCGTATCCGAATTCATTAATCCTAAAATCCACAAATATGCTTGGCCTAAATGGCCCAAACCAACTGACCAGATGTATTTAGGAAAGTTGATATTTAAGGGGCCTTCATTTTCCGGAGCATTCCAATTCTCAGATGTATTCATTGTCCACAATGAAATGCCTGTTGACAGACCAGTCAAATTATCAATAATAGAGAACTGTCTATTGAACAAATGAAATAATCCTAGCGCAGCACCCGCTATTCCCCCAACCACCACTTTTGTATTCGATCTAGGACACACTTTTCTGATATCACCATAAAAATTTAAACCCGCTTGCCAAGCTGAGCAAACAACTTCGATTGAATTCTCATCAGTTGGTGCAATCCCAAAAAGCAATTTTTGTTCTCTACTATTTGGTTCATCCTCCGTTATCAACCCTCCGTAATTAGCTATAACTTCAGAAAAATTGTTTCCTGCTACTGGTAGTAGATTGGGTACAGAATCATCAATGTAACATTTAACACCTTTTAAAAATGTTCTTTTACCAGCATTCAACGTAGAAAGAAAGGCTGCTTGAAGAGGAATAGAGTTTTTCAATTCCTCTCCTGCAACTAAAGCTATTTTTGCTGATTTCATTTTTTCAATCGATTCTTCAAGTCCGATATCATGTTTTTCGGCAAT
The DNA here is from genome assembly GCA_020436165.1 of Cyclobacteriaceae bacterium. Taxonomy (GTDB): domain Bacteria; phylum Bacteroidota; class Bacteroidia; order Cytophagales; family Cyclobacteriaceae; genus JAKISE01. Next base: position 29,881 of record JAGQYI010000039.1, read on the forward strand.
TGCAATTGAAGTACGATTTACATGTTTAATTTCTTCTATTTTCATAACCATGTTGTCTTAATTGGAAAATTTTGATCCAGTGATCTCCATTGAAAGCTACCCTCATATAAATATGCTGAGCAAACATTCGGGTTTATCCATCTATACATTGCATAAAAAGGGGCAATGAGCGCTATATGGCCCTTTAACCTTATCATAGGATGGGATTTATCGGCAAAGCTCTGATTCGTATTTGAATCTGGGTGTGTATGGATGTCGGCTACAACTTCCATTCCCCAATTCCTAAGTAAGGGCCACAATTTAATGTAACCACTACCATTGAATCTTATGATGCCGGAGGCAGAAACCTCCGGATCAAGTTCATCATAAAAGATAATTTTACATATTCGATCACTTCCAATTTTACTTAATAGAAATGCACCACTTTCTCGAACACCACCACCTCTTTTTCGTAACCCTGAAATCAATTGGTACCATTTTAAAGCTGATATTTTTAAAAGCCTCATAATTCAGTAATTAAGGGTTTGGTACAATTCAATTAAGTACTTGGTAATTGTATCTTCAAAAGCTTTCCATATCAAGTAATTGTGCTTTTGTGGCCAATCAGTATGACCCTCTAAAGCCAATCTATCACATGGCAGATAAAGGCATTGTTTCCCCCACAATCTAAAGACTTGCTTTGTCCTTTTATTCCAGTTCGGCCATTTTGATTGACCTAAAGGAGTGTTCGTACTTGGATCCCATAAAATAGCCGTTGGGGCAAATTCATTGTAACCGGTTAAATCAAACCTGAAGAAATATTTGTCGCCAGACTTAGCAACGACCCAAAAAATGACAAAAGGCCATTGAGGCCTTTTGTCATTTTCAATCATTCCCCATGATTCTTCCATAGCACCAGATTGGTACTCGGCAGAATTAAGATGGTCATTCAGGACTTCTTCTTCAGGAGCACCCTGAATGTCTTCTTTGCTTGCAAGAAGTAGACTGACAGAACATTTAGGATAATCGGTTGTTGAGCCGATCATATTTTTATCTTCCAAATAAGTATTCTTATCAATCCACAAAAGCAAATCAGCACCATCGTCATCTCCAATTCCAAAGTGCTTCAATGCGAGATGTCTTAGCTTTCTTGCATTTGTTGAAGGAGAGACACTTAACGTATATTCCTTACCTGCATAATTGATAGATACATCAACCTTTTTACAGCGTCCAACAAATACATGATCGCCTTGCTTAATTCCAGACTCTTCAAGAGTCTTTCCCTTATCAAGGTCGTCCTCTTCATTTTTGAGGTAAACTTCACAATCCTCAACAAAATCCTGGTTAGAAACCAGTTCCGATGCAAATTCTTTGACCAATAAACCAACTCTCTGGTTCGGCTTAAGATCAGCAACTTGATACTTCAAATTGCTATTAATATGAATAAATAATTTCATTTTTCCTTTAATTAAAAGATGAAATGCCCTCCTCTATTGACCTCCCATCAATTGGCTACTCTAATGGACATACTATGTCAATTCGACTTTATAGAGCTGTATTAATTGTAAGTAGTTGAGCAAAGCTCAATGGACATATTCATTAAAAGATACCACATTGAAAATGAGGAGCAGAGTCCACTTTTTGGAGATAATCAGAAGTTTGGGTATCTTTGAAGTGCAAATTAAAAGAACCTCATGGATCCATTAGTCCATGACTTCTGATAAACCAAAAATGAGGGTAGATTCTGCCTTCATTTTCCTTTTGTAAAATTAAAAATAAAATCCGGTATTTACCAAATAAGTTAATGTATAAATTCATTTTGATTATATAACTAAAATGGTTATATTCACATTATAGATTATAGTTTTGCTTGCGATATATTTTATAATTCTTTGATTTTAAATGCATTATACCAACTCTTAAAAATGTTGGCATAAACTAACTGTCATTTATGAAAAAAAAAGGGAATAAATTCCAAAGTCCTGGCCAGGCTCTGAAATATTTCTTAGAAGAAAAAAACTGGACACAAGAAGACTTGTCTTATATTCTTTCTATTTCTTTGAAGCATACAAATGAAATGGTAAAAGACAAAAAGTCTATTTCTATCGAAATTGCTAGGTTATTAGAGAATGTGTTTTCATGGAGCGCTCAAGAATGGATGAGTCTATCAACCACATATCAATTGCGCTCAGGGTTTGATAATGAAAAAAGTGAATTGGTTAAAAAGAGAGCTGAGTTTGCACAATACATGCCACTCAACGAACTTATAAAAAAGGGCTGGCTTAACAAGTACGAAACCAAAGAGCAGCTTGAAAAACAAATACGTAAGTTTTGGGGTATACCAACAAATGAAGAAATAGACCTATCTTTTCTAGGCCAAAAGGTCAATAACCTCAGGTATAAGACTTCAGAAGCTTATAATGATAGGTTCAATTCTTATCATGCAATTATTTGGGCTCAAATGGCACATAATTATGCCCAACGAATGCAAGTTTCCCCTTTCAATAAACAAGGATTGATTGAGTTAATGGACTCAATGCATACTTATACAAAATCTCCTAACGGGATAAAAAGATTTATTGGAGACCTTAGTAGTGTAGGTGTAAAATTTGTTTTTCTCTCTCACTTGTCAAAGACATATCTTGATGGGGCAGCTTTTCTTTCAGAAGATGGCCCTGTTGTAGCTTTAACTGGTAGATATGATAGAATTGATAATTTTTGGTTCACGTTGGCTCACGAATTGAGCCATGTTGTTTTGCATCTTACAAATGGGAAAAGTAAATTTATTTTTGTTGATGATACTACAAAAAAGGGGAACTCAGAGGCAGAAGAAGAAGCAAATAAGCTGGCAGAAAAAATTCTGTTGCAGAGAGAAATATTCGAATACTTTAATGACTTCTTGAACTATATAACAGAAGATAAAGTAATTGATTTTTCCAACACGTATAAGTTGCACCCTGCAATTGTAGTTGGAATATTAGCTTTTAACGATGTTGTTTCATACTCTAACCTCCAAAGATTTAAAGAACCTGTAAGAAATAGAATACCATCAAAATATAGGGTCGAAGATTTGAAATAAATTCTTCCTTTAACTCCTTTAATAAATGTGTTTCTTGAATCAAGCTTGTATTAAGAATTTCAAACAGTATTTGAAATATTAATCATCCTTTAGCTAACAAATATTAATTTGATTTATTAAATGGGCCATCTATTTCCCAACCAAGAGAATTAATTTCTGATTTCAGTTTGCCAATAGTGTCTATTATTTCTTTGAAGGATGGTGATCTGCCATAGATCATCTGTTCCTGCATTGTTTTATAGTCCTTTTCCCAATCAGCTATTACGCTCTCTGGTGGAATTGGATTGATAGATTTTGGTTGGTGTAACTTATAGTCAACTCCACCAACTTTAGTAAAATGAAAACGATGATTTGTTATAGTCTCATAGAGTTCTTTATCTTTTATTGATTTGTTAAAAACATTGGTTCCTGAAAGTTGGGATATATCGTACAAATGACGGCTCAATCTATCCACTCTCATTTTTTCTTTGGGTCTTTGGAATTCTTCATGTAACAAGAATATCTTTTCTAAAAATGTCCTTTCTGGATTGACAGTTGGTATATTTATTGAAGGTTGAACAAAATCTGCGTCTGGATAATGTTCATCAACCAATGAGTTGAATGTTCTAATGGTATAAGGTTCCCTTAATGAACGACAGCCAATTTCTATTTGAACTCGTGGTTGAACGTATCCTGGAGATTCAATGGTATAGGGATAATACACTTCAATGATCCTTGGGTCCTGATCACTATCCTCAGCCTCGATCAATTTTATTTCAACTCCTTCCAAGCCATTGGCTACAAAACTCTCCCGTAACTCAGGATAGAATGTTTCTGCTATATAGGAACTAGCTGCTTTTCGCAATTTTGTTATTTGCCTTTTGCTTAGTTCACCTTCAAAACCAAGGAAATTTCGATCAACTGCTAAATCAATATCTTCAGAAAATCGTTCAATTAGTCCCCAGGCTTTACTTAATGATGTTCCTCCTTTAAATACCAGGTGCTGGCCAATTTCCATATTGAAAATGATTTCGAGTGTACGTACTACCCACCAATCCTTTTCAACCGCATAAGAAGCCATGCCGGTAGCTTCCGCTATTGTGGTATAAGCTCCGATTTTAGTTCCTTTAGGAACCTGATGCCATTTTTTCATATTTTTAATTACTAGCGTTAAGCGCCTGGCGCATAATTACCCTTATCCATTCCGGGGCTAATCGAATATCGTGTTCAAGCCGGTATGGATCTTCTTTAGTTTTAAGAAGCTCTATTATCTTTTGCTTTTCCTCCTCTGTTGCATTGTCCTTGCCAATTTCTTTAAGTGCCTGAATAGCTAAGCCGCTTACTTTACCTAGGTGTGCTAAGTTTTTAGGAGTTGTTTTTTTGAAGGTTATCTTCCTTTTTCCAAGGTCTATTTTTCTGGCAGCACCATCCGTTAAGTACACTACATTCATAGGAACTTGAGTAGAAAGCCCTAATGCATTTAGTGCCCAAACTCCGGTAGGAATAACTCTAGCCTTATCCCTTTTGGCTATAGCCTGGGCTATAGCCTCCGTACCGGGTTTTACTTCTCCTATAAGGGTATCTATTTGTGGTCGGGTATAGATCCCTCTTGCTACACGAATAATCTCCTTTTTATCACATAATCGTTCCAGTGCTTTGGCAATTGCTTTCGCGCTACCAAATCGTAGAAAATCTTCGGTAAAGAATAGCGAACCCCTCTTGGCTTTCTTTATCTTATAAATAACCTTATTTTCAATTGTACCATTCATTTTAGAGAGATTCTTGTCGCAAAAATAGTAAATATTTGCGACAAAAAAATTAAAAATGAAAGAGCTAATCATTACTACCACCTGCAGCTTTCACATTACCTTTTGACATATGATATGTGGTAAAAATTGCCACATATTGTTTAATGAAAGGTAAAGTAAAAATTCTATCTAACTTAGTTTCTTTTATCACTTACCTCCGACCCAAAACTTATCAGATTAAGCATTGATCTCATCCTTGATCTTACACGATTGCCGTAAAGCCCTTCTAACTCTGAACTGTTGAGGTTTGTAGTGATGTGAGTGAACATGCCATGAGTGATGAAAAGATCATACCGGGAGAGGAGGATCTCAGCCATGACATTGCATTCATTACCAAAGTACTTGATGTTGTTTTCTATTCCTAAATCATCAAAACAGTAGTGTCGGGGAACCCACTCACTAGAGATCATTTTAAATGAACCGGTACTGTACTTTTCAATAATGCTGTAGCCTTCTCTGTTGAACTCAAATGATATCTTCCTGGTTGAGATCATTACATGCTGGTACTCAACCGGAGTTATGAAACGTACCAGGTTCATGAGGGAGGTTTTGCCACAACCTACCGGACCTGTTAGGAGGATCCCTTTTTTGAGGTTGATGCCTAACCTGGTTGCGTTCTCCTCATCACGTAAGAAGTAAACCAATAGTTTGAATATGATTGAGTGGTCCTCCTCATAGATTTTGAAGTGGGAGCCATAAACGCTTTTCCCGGAACGCTCGAGTGCGGAGAGGAGTTCGGGGAAGTTGAACACTTTTGATTCGTACTTGGGTTGATCAGTGGCCATGGGCATTGTTGTTCATTTGAGAGGACCCCGGAACAAGTCCGGGGTGACGGTCCTTTTTTTAAAGGGGTTCATCATAATTTTTATTTTGAGAAACTGAACTGTTTAACCTGTTTTGTTTTGTTTGTTTACTACTGTTTATAGAAGGGCCTACTACTTGTCCTGGACTTGTTGGTTTATTGGACATCTCCTGACCCTGCTCTTGTTCAGTGCTTGTATAAAAATTGAACATGTGCACCTTACTACCTTTCAATGGATTTCTGGATGGGTGATACTCAATGTAACCGTATGTTGACAAATCTTTCAGACATTTCAAATATGTTGTCCTAGAACCGATCTTGCTTATTCGCATCATTTCTGTACGTGCAATTGAGATAGGATTGTTGAACCTATTCAGGTTCCACATTTGAAATAAGGCCAAGTACATGCTTACATGGGTTGGGTTTAAACAATCATCTTCTGCGAATTTCTCCATCACAGCATTTAGGTGGCGGATGTAATTCATTACACCTGATCAAAGGAAATTTCAACCTCTTTTGTTTTCTTCTAACATGGCCAATATATCTTCATAGGCATAGAACATGGTACCCCCTATTTTGGTATAGGGCAGGTGGCCATTTACTCTTAAGTTTTGAAGGGTACCAGGGGATATTTTAAGAAGCTTTCTTACCTCATGAGATTTGAGCCATTTCTTTTGCATAGAGGAATCCGTTTTAAGAAGATCTTGCATATGTGAAAGCAGTTCTTGTTTAAAATTCTCCAAATCATCTTTCGTTATTATTTGTACCGACATAAAAAATATGGTTTAGGGTTATTATTATATCATTTTGCCAAATTTGAAGATTTTGAGAAATTGATAAACGTTACTACAGTTACAAAACCCCTTTGGAACGTTTGATAGTCAATTGGTTATAACATAAAAATATTTCTGTGTCAAACAGCTTTGTTTTGATTTGATGCTATGTGATAAGTAATAAAATAGTAGATGGAAGTATTTGTTCCAGATTTGGAACAAAGCAAAAAAGGGTTACAACAAGTTTGTAACCCTTAATCCCAACCTTCCTTATTGAAAATCAATGGTTTTGGAAAATTGTTCATTTTAAACTATTCTTCGTAACGTAACCTTTGTGAATTTAGACTATGTTCTAATAATCACTGGTTTAAGTCCTTACGAATGAAATTCAGTTGCTTAATAATCACGTCCTGTACAGATACCTTTGTTGAATGGTCGGGGTTATAAAACTTAACTTTAAGACTATCAAAAGAAATGTCTTTGGCTTTAGGTGTGCTAACATTATTTGTGAGAAATCTCATCAGTTCACTAAGGTTCTTGTTCTTAACAATACCCAACTCTGTGAGAACCCTAAACATATATGCCAACTGAGCTACCGATAAGCTAACCTGTATTTTTTGAACCTGATTATTAGGTACAGAACCTGGCTCCTTTAGTTGAGGACTCTCCTGCTTGACGATGATATTTATATTAATATCTACTTCCTGGTTCTTTCCTGTTCCCATTTAACTCATCAAAGCCAAGATACTTCCCATTAGAGTAAAAGTGATCACATGATAACCTGCATTGATCAGCCAAAGTTTAAATGACTTCCTTTCAAACAAATAGGTTACTCCATATGCCATTGCTACCCACCCAAGCCCAGCCAGAGCTCCTGCTGCCGTACCCCATGATAGTGTAACACCCGGCCCAAGAAAAGCGGCCAGATTTACTGAAATAATAAGAGAAGCAATAAATGACAAACCAAAGATCTTTGCCATATTACCTCCTTTTAAATCCTCATCCTTAAAACCATTTTCTTTTGCCCAGGTCTTGTGAAACAATAAAGGTGAGTACCAAACTCCGCCAATAATGAAGCTTGAAAACGCGGCTACCAAAACTCCCAAATAACTAATTTCCATATTTTTTAGATTTTAAAATTCTTCAAGCAATATGCGAAGATTGGAATTCAGTGAAGGGTCTCCTTATAAGAAGTGACTTTATTTCCTCTTAACCCAACCAGGCCTTAACTCTTAATCATAGAATTTAGGTGCCTTTGTTTCTAACTCCCTCATCAAAGTAGATAATTGGAAAATCAGGATAATGTGTACCATCTTATAAGGTGGAGATACTTAGGAGTTACAGAATGATATTTTTAAATGCATCAAAACATTTGTTATTAAGCTCAACCTAAAACCACTTATTATGAAAACTTTTTTAAACTATATAACCATTGCTCTTATTATGCTATCATGTCAGGAAAGAGAGACCAACAGCCCTTCGAAGGTAGGAGAAGTTGTTGACCTGTCGTCTCAAAATGGAGAATGGATTCAAGAATATTCTATCGTAGTGAATGGAAGTATCCAGGAGGTTTGGGATATGTATTCTTCTGCAAAAGCCATGAAAACCCATGTTGCGCCTGTAATGGAGGTTGAATTTGTGAATGGAGGAAAATGGGAAGCTTCTTACCAACTTGGCGCTCACATTGGCGATTCCGCTAATTTCATAAATGAAATAGTAAATATTATTCCTTATAAATCCATTACTACAAAGGGCGTAAGAGCTCCTTATGATGTTGAAGCTCTTAAATCTTTAAGGAGCACTTTATTATTTGATGACCTTGGAAACAACAGGGTAAAGGTGAGTGCAATAACTACAGGTTGGATGCAAGTTGTGGATGCCAACTACAGAAAAAAAGTATTTGACATTTCAGGACCTGCTAATGCGGAAATATTGAACTGCCTCTATCAGCGAATGGAAAACGGGCCATTGGATTGGAACAAGATCTTAAACAAGGGGATGTGAACAACTTTGATTATATTGATATTAAATGTATTTACTACTTATTACCATGGATAAAGCACTTGAAACAATGATTAACAATATGCCGGAGAAAACCGGTAAGCCTTTAAAAGAATGGTTGGAAATACTGCAAGACAGAAATTTCGGCAAACATTCTGAAGCGGTTAAATTTCTAAAGGAAGACTATAAGTTATCTCATGGTTTTGCCAATACCATAGCTCACTTAGCAAAAGATAATAATGGTGAGGCCGATCTTATAGAAGAACAGTATAAAGGAAAAGAAGGGCTTATTCCTATCTATGAACACCTTAAATCGCTCATAACTACATTGGGAAATGATATTGAATTTGCTCCAAAGAAAACTTATGTTAGTTTGCGAAGGAACAAACAATTTGCCCTTATTCAACCTTCTACAAAAACACGGTTGGACCTGGGTTTGAACTTAAAAGGCAAAAAGCCTTCTGCGCAATTAGAACTATCAGGAAGCTTTAATTCGATGTGTTCACACAGGATAAGGATCAGCTCACAAGATAATATTACAGATGATGTAATGGAGTGGCTAAAGGAAGCTTATAATGCTGCAATTTGACAGATAAAAATATGCTCTCATATTATCAGATTCTCGCCATTAGTTACATAAGTGTTCTTGTGATTTGGTGGATGCTCTTGTACAGGTTCCCGGGCAATTTAATGGGAACAAAAAATCACTTAATCAAAAGACCATGGGCACAGTCAGGGTTAATTATACTGGCAGCTCTGTTTACAATACTTATAGGAAAACTATATACCGCTGGGTACCTTTTGCCTAAATTTGAAATAGGCCAGATTCATGTATCAGAAGGCATAAATCAACTGCTTATATATGCTCCCTTCCCTTTATTTGTTTTTTTTTCAAGGCAATCATTTTCATCCGTTTGGCTGACCCCAAAGAACTGGTATGTACGTCTTAGTATCGGATTTGCCCTTAGCTTACTTGCTATCTCCATTTTTACTGTATTGGAAGGACAATCCATTACTATTAGCCTTTTAGGAGATTTGTTCCATTTGAAAAATCTTGACTTTGGAGTTCAAATATTTATGGAAGATTTTGCAATTGCATTGCTCCTGTCTCGTTTAGTGGCCGCCTTAGGCAAGAAATATTTTATTGTGGCATTATCTATTGTTGCTGTGCTCTTTGCCTTGAGCCACATTCCCTACAATCTCCAACAAGGAGAACCTCTTCAAACCATAATTCTTGACCGCACATTCGATGCAAGCTTAACCTTCATAATTGCCTATCTACTGTATTATTCAAAAGACTTCCTATGGTTTTTCCCGATACATTATGCCATGGATATGATGCAGTTTCATTTCAATTAACAGGATTGCTCCAAATATATGTACCGTCATTTTCTTCAGATACAAATGGATTTTGGGCAAAAATCAATTATTTTGACCCCTGTGATCTATTTCCTAAGTGCAGCTCATGGTATAATCCTCGCTTTACTAGTCGCCTTTCATAAGCGGGTTGGAAGGCCTTTGGCCAACAGGCTTCTTGGATTAACTATTTTATTTTTCTCTCTTTGCCTGGCTGAATACGGAACATATACTAGCGGATATTTTCAACAATTCCCACATATAATTGCATCCACTAACGTGTTGCTTTTTTCGATTCCGCCCCTTTTGTACATGTACATTAAATCCAGGGTAAAAGGGAATATAGACAGGGCAGACTATTTATGGTTCACTTTACCATTTATCTACTTGATTTCCGGATTGCCTTTTTATACTTTGAGCGCTCCCATGAAATTAGAGGCAGTAAGCAGTCCTAATTCATATTTGATTTTTCGCGAATACTGGGCATTTATTTACTTGATGGTGTGTATTTTCTTTTCTGTTATTAGTCTGAAGTTGATTTCCAGGAATGGCACAGCCAACCGAAATAGAAATGAGATGCAATGGTTGTTCAGGATAATTTTAGTCTATCTTGTATTCTCAATAGTAGATGTCGGGCTTTATTTCATAGGTAACTACATCCCTGAAATTCGTACCATTACGAGGTACTCTACTACAACTCTGCAAGCAATTTTGATTTATGCTTTAGGATATCTGGCCATTTTAAATCCGAAAATACTATTTGATTTAAGGTTCGGGAAGTACGAAAAATCAACCCTTTCTGAATCAGCCGTTGAGCACCTGTTATCCAAAATACTGAACTACATGGAAGAGCATAAGCCTTACCTTAACAGCGAACTCAGGATGGGGCAGCTTGCCAGTGAATTGTCTCTTACAACTAACCAGATAAGCCAGGTGTTAAATCAAAGTCTAAATAAGAATTTCTATGAATTTATAAATGACTATAGGGTTCAGGAAGTCAAAAAAAGACTGAAAGATCCTCAAAATCAAAATTATACTATTTATGGCATAGCCATGGACTCTGGATTTAATAGTAAAAATGCATTTAACCGCACCTTTAAAAAGCATACAGGTAAAACACCCAGTGAATTCTTAAAGAATGGGGTGTCCAAAGAGTTAACCTAATAGCAAGAGTTTACCAGCATAAACAACATTGCTTCCTTTTCAAGATATTGCTTGAGATTCTTTAACACAATTGGTCAAGCTTCCATTATTGCTTCATAGTACCAATTCCCATGTGCACTTATCTTTAGGCTCTTGCTGTCAGATATAAATATTGTGAGGTTATTATATCTTGTTTCATTTTATCACTAACCTATGTTTTATCTTATTTAAACGCTGTCGAGACATAGTAAATTCTTCCCCAGATTCTAAGCGAACATTGTACTTATCGTTCTTCCAATAAGCATAAAAGTCTATTTTATTTATTTTAATCAATGTTGAACGGTTGACTCTAATAAAAGCTGATTGGGAAAGTAATTTTTCAAGCTGGGATATAGTAAGATTGGTTGTGTAACTATCTTTAACCGTGACTATATGGTATTTTCTGTCAATCTTCTGGACATAAATGATTTCTTTCTGATCGACTAGTTTATGACCATGTGGTGTATTTACCTTAATGAATTGTATTTCGTCCTCCGTGGAATGATTTATTTTAAGGTGAATAGCATAGTTTTTAAATAAATTAATGTTTAAAACCGCATACACCTGTAAAAACACGATTGGCAAATATGTGAGATACAATTTGGTAGAATAAAAATATCCCTTCCAATAATCTTCCCAAATTAACTCTGGTATATAATCATATAAAAAGCGTAACGTCTGCGTAATTGGATTAAAAATAAAGAAAGCCAATAGTGCCACGGGTAAAAAAGTCAATTCATACTTAATAATTCCAACTCTGGAAAGCACTACATTTTCCAACTTGAAAAATTGAGCATATTGCCTGAGACAAATGAAAGTAATAAAAACAGAGAAGCATTCAATTAATATCTGATCGATAAATACAAACTGTAACATATTACCCCATGAAAAATAGGGGCTATTCCACCAACCCTGATTTTCAGGTGAAAAATAAACCACCACCTGTACTAACAAGATAGAAAAAAAGGAAGTCAGAATAATTGTTTTAAGCCTCGTAAATAGCTGATAATTAACGACCATAGGCTACAGATTTCAGACATGAAAATACGGATTTCATAGGTTGTTAAACCATTGAACTCTCAGGAAAAATCTGAATTCAGACATTTAATAACAGCACTCAGACAAACAATATAGCATTTGGGAAGAATATTGGTCTATTTAGAGATAAAAAATATGGCCACCCGGGTATTAGTTACTATACATCTTTTATGCTTATATCAATTGTGCTTCAGCCAGGTATTAATGAAAGGCCGTATAGTCGATCAAGAAGGACAGCCCATTGCTTATGCTAATATTGGCATAGAAAATAAAGGAATAGGAACGGTTTCGGATCCAAGCGGCTTTTTTTCATTACAAATACCTAAAGATCTTGAGCCAAATCAGCTCATAATCTCACATATAGGTTTTGAGGCAACAAAAATTCCTATTGAAAGAACACTAAGCAAAATAGTTGTTTTGAAACAAATGGATTTCATGCTAAATGAAGTTTCAGTTGAAACAAAGGGGTTAAAAAGCAAAGAACTCGGTAATCATAGTAAGGCAGGGCTTTTGATTTCCGGGTTTTCATATGACGATTTGGGAGGAGAAGTTGGAAGTAAGTTTAATATCAAACATGATTCTTATATTGAAGAAGTGGGCTTTTATATAAATCATAACTCTTTTGATACCGTCAAATTGAGAATTAATGTTTACACGATAGCTAATAATCTACCAGACCAAAAAATTAGTTTGGGAGAATATGTTACACTCACCAATAAAAAAGAGGGACAAGTAGGTCATCTTCTTGATCATGTTATAGAGACAAAAGAAGATGTTATTGTTACGATTGAGTTGGTTGACTGTTATCCTAAAAATAAAGGGAACATATATTTTTCGCAGCAACCTCCTTATTTCAGCAAAATGTACTACAGGGAAACAAGCTTCGATGTAGTTAAGAAATATATTGGAGGGCCAATGAGTATGTATCTTAAAATTAAATCCGAAAAGTGATTTGATTTTGACCATACCTCAAAAGCCTGTCTATGAGACAACCAGTATTTTTTTAAGAAGGGAATGCCAAAGAATTGACCTTGTGACAAGAGTTTACTAACACAAACTACATTGTTTCTCTTTCAAGATATTGTTTGAGATTCTTTATTACAATAGGCCAGGCTTCTTTAACCGCCTCATAATACCAATTCCAATGCTCTCCTTCTTTATACCCATCCTGGCAGATATAAATATTGGTGAGGTCATTTTGCCGTTCGGCTTTTATAGTAAGACTCATTGGGCCTAAAATAGGTTTTTCATAGTTCAGGTAAACAAATTTTTCTATTACCAAAAGTCCTTTAGGGTTATATAGTCTTATTGTACCGGTAGAAACATACTTCATTCCACCTTCATCGATATCCCAGGCAAGGGCATATGCTCCGCCAACTCTTCTATCTATTAATGATCTCTCAACTCCCCACCACTCCTTTAGCATTTTATCATCTAAAAAAGCCCTAATAACTTTTTGTGGAGAAGTTTTAGCCTTGATTTTTGTTTCGACTTTTTTCATTATTTTGATTAACAGCGTATGACATCTTAATTCTGCCACCAAGTAGGCTTTACTGTTGTGGCGTCTCCTTTGGGGTACGCTAAACAACTTAAGCACTCTTCAGCCGGAGGATCATTGGCCGGTCCGTACTGCACCAGACAGTCGTCTCTTAAATAATCGTCCACATAGTACGACAGATCCTTCCTGCTAAAATACCATCTAGTGGCTTGTTCTTTTACAACACCAAAATATCCAGAAACCCGCTTCCCTTCCTCTCCCACTTGTTTAATATTAGTATCCAAATTGTAGGGTGGGGCATCAAACAGGCCTCCTCTATCTGATAATATTTGCATATCATTCCAAAATCGATAATACCGTTCAGTGCATGCTTGTTGTATAACTAGTACGGATAGCTTTTCAAATATTCGCTCATTCCTATATAACCCCATAAACATCAACTTGTTTGTATATCCACCTTCCTTATCTTGGCTTAAAGTATACTTAGAAAGATATAATTGATTTGTTACCCAGCATGTATGATCGTAATCTGCTACTGAGCTTAAAGGGGCAACGTATATCCAAGTTGGGGAGTATTCCCATCTATAATAGATGGAGGATTCGTTAGCATTAACTGGTAAGTTGATACAAATATTGATTCCCTTTTCAGTTATTACAATTTGTTCACCCTTTTGCCAACTATATACTCGTTCTTCCCCTTCATTAAAACAAATGTTGCCCATGACGGGAATGTTCGTTTGAACCATTTGTTCCCAGTCAGATTCGTACATTTCCCCATCAGATAGAATTATCATCAGTTTATATTTTCTTTTCTCCGAAGCAAAAAATTGAGGGTTCAATAAGTAATAAACCCCCGGTGTTTCAGATGACTCAGTATATGACATTTCTAACCCTTGGTCATTTGACAATATAACCGAAGCTTTACTTACTACTTCATCTTGTTGGTTCGTTACACTGCTTGTATATCGTAATCTGACCGAAAAATAGCGACCATCTGACGGATAGTTTTTTGTTTGATTAAATGATTTATCAGATATAAATCCTTCAACAACTAAAGTTGGTTCATTATTTTTCAAATCGAATTCATACAATTCAATACATCCACTTAAAAGAATTATAAACAAGATGACTGAGTGCTTCCACATTGCTCCTTTATCAACTTTATTTTATTGCTCGCTAATTACTCTTGATATATTTCCAAATAATTGCCAAAGGCGTCAACTAACACAATGTACTCCCCCAGTGCACTTTGCCTAAGCTGTTTTACAATAGAAATATTTTTCTTTTTAAGCAATTCCAATACATTAGTAATATTAGAGGTTTTTAGCATCAGAGCAACATAAGTTTCCTTATCATAGTTGATCTCCACTTTTGAAGCGGTTTGTCTGTAATGCAAAATAGTGCAGAATTCACCCTTGTTATCATTTAATGGCAAAGCCGGGGGATAATATCGTAATGTGCGAATTGGAAGCTCTAAGTTTACGGAGTAAAACTGCCTTCCTTTTTCAATATCATCAATATAATAACCAACATTATAGATTCTTGGTTCTTTAAAATTTCGTTTTTCACCAACTGTTTCCTGGAGCAATGAATGAATATTACCAAAGGGATCATAAAATTTAGTTGACAGACCAACCCCTACTTTTTGAGGTTCATCACAATAGAATTCGACCCCCCTTTTTCTTAAAGCCATGACTGCACTATCCAAATTCTTTGTTTCAAAAACCAAAATAGTCTGAGTCTCATTGGGGTAGTTTACCTTTCTGACCTTATTTGTTTTTGATAATGCCAGGGTCATAACAGGATCTTCCAAAATGACCAAGTCGGAATCAATATTGCCAGCTTTCACTTTATACCCCATTACACCAACATAGAAATCAAGAGCTTCCTTCATGTCAGTCACCTTGATCTTGGCACCTAATAATTCAAGGTTTAATCCATTAACATTTTGGCTATTGCAAGGAGCTGTAAGTAACAGGCAAAAAGCTATGTTAATTATACTGAATCTAAACATTAGCTATCAGTCTTAGATTTCCAATAGTAAACTCTGTTCTCTGACCATGAACCATCCTCAAGGATTGAGTAGGATGTTGTCTTTATATATTCCTGGTTACTATAATCTGACTTATGACCTGTCTTAAATTGTATGCCTGCAGGGCTCGAAAACGTCTGTAGTGATTTGCTCATATGTTGGGATTCCAAACTTATTTCACCACTACCGAAAGTGCCATCACTACCAAATTGCTGAATGATTGCTTTTTTCTCTGCAGGATCCCAAAAGAGGAGAAACTCCCATAAAGTGCCTATGTCTTTCCCTTCTTTAATAACAAACAATCTGCCTTTAACTACTTTTTTGCCTATTCCATATTCCCATTTCATCCCATAGGCATCATAAGGTTCATTTTCGCTTTTATACTTCGAATTATCAGCAATCCATAATCCGGAATCCTGAGTTCGACTTTCCCATTCCTTTAATAACCAATCCGGAATATCCGATGGTTGGTTATTTTGTGCATAACCTGCGCCTACTGTTATGAGTAAGCATATAATAATGTATCGTACCATATTCACTTTTTTTTAAAAGTATTGAACAGATTGCTGAGTGGCGTCCCAACATATATACTGGTACTTATTTCAGGTAAATAACTACTTGATTAGATATCTGAATCTATTGGAGTAATAAATGGTTAGCAGGATGAAGAAGTCATTTATTAAAATTGTAGTCTCACTATTTATCGGATTGTTTGCTTTAGCTGGCATCTGGTGGATATGGCCTGAGCACACACCTCCAATAAAAGGAACGAATGCTGTATCATCACTTGAGTACATTGGGTTAGGAGGAGTCTTTTAGACTATTTTCTATGAATATTTTAATTTGATTTTATACTATTTTAATTTGTATATTTACTAATCTTCTCAAGTCAGGTCTTCTACTATGAAAGAACTTCATAACTCCCAGCTTCGATTAAGGAAAACCATTGGCATTTTAGGGTTGGCATTGCCTATACTATTGTTAGCTATCCACCAACATCTGCTGGCGTCAATGAGCCACTATTACTATACATCTGCCAGTGTATTCTTTATTGGAATACTATCTGCTTTTGGATTAGTTCTGTTCAGTTATAAAGGATATCCTATTGAGAAGGAAAAAGGCGAAAAGGTCAGCGATGACACTATAACCACCCTAGCATCCTTCTTTATCTTTTTTACTATTCTACTTCCTACAAATTGTGATGGAGCCATGGGCCCAATTCGATTTTGTGATTGTGGATACTTGTTCGGTCATCATACCAATTGGATGGGGACAGTTCATCTAATTAGTGCGGGTCTTTTTTTAGCACTTCTAGGTATAATGTGTGTTTTCAAGTTTCCCATGGGAAACATATCTGATAGAAAAAAGAACTTTTATAAAGTGTGCGGATATACTATCTGGGGAAGTATTGCCCTTATAGGTATCTTATTTGGCATTGAAAAGATCACTGGAAAGGATCTGAATGACTATTTACCCGGTTATACTTTCTTTCTTGAATGGGTGGCCGTATGGGCCTTTGCAATAGCCTGGTTGGTGAAAGGAAGGATAGAGGAGGTGAGGTTATTGTTTGATAAATCAGCAAGTAAAATTTCTTAAAATCATAAATTAATGAAAATGACAGCTATTGAAAATTATTCCAATTTGATAGATAGTATTTTCGGACATGGAACAACATCTTTTGATTGCACCAAAGATGTATATAATCATATAATTGGCGCACTTAATAATCCATCAGAATTTTGGGAGTTCAAAACTAATTTCACAGAGCGCCTTAAAAGACTAAAGACAATATACTCATTACATCCATCAAAGATTAAAGAAATCATTGTTCAAGTTAATGAAATCGCAAGTGAAAAGAATTGGGAAGGGGCATTTGCAGAACTTGCAACATTCGATCATTTTAACCACGATATTTTAGGTCATAAAACATATTTATACAAACCTATAAAACCAAATGTAACTATCGACAAAAGAAAAACATTTGCTTTAGAGCTAGGTAAATCGGCAGCAAATCTTGATGGCTATATAGAAGACATATCTCTATATTTTGATGTAAAATGCTTTAAAGATAATGTTACTGAAATTCTAAACGGTATTTACAAGGAGCTTGAAATTCATTTTAGTCGAAACGATTTCAATATAGAAGCTGAACATGCTTTAGACATTTCATATGATGACATTAAAGCCGAAAGAAATAATCTCTTAGCTGAACTTAAGACCAAAATCTCACCTACGGATAAAACCAAGTATGTAAGTAGTACTATTATTTCTCACTTAGTATTTAGAATTCATTGGGGAGCAGGAATACAAATAACAGAAAAAACGTACCACCCCTTTCGTCATGCTGAAAACTATTACAAAATGATATTCAATTATGCTAATAAGTTCGTAAAAGATAAGCCGACCCTTATCGTTTTAGTAACCTTTCCTTGGTACAATAATATTGTTTCTGACTTTGGTGGAGGAAATGTGAAGTTATATAGAGCATTATCAAGGCGATTTTTCTGCCAATACAAATATGATAATACGTTATTCAATTCATTTAATTCTAGTTTTTCCGACTCTCAAACAATTTATGAAGTTTCAAATAACTTGTCGGGAATAATTTTCCTTGAAGATGTTAGCATACTAAGTAAAGAACCAAATAAAACGAATGTAAAATCCTACGTCTATCTTAACCCCAATGCTATCAATCCACTAAAAAAATCACTAGCAATAGACTTCATACTAGGACTTCACAATACTGAATTTGATGATTTTGAATATGATAACTATTAAGTACTAAGTGCTTACTTATTAATCTAATTAATTCAGACGTATTAAATAGTTCATATTTATATGTTTTAGTTTCAAATACAACTATAATTTCAGTATATTTATTAGTGATCAAAACGTATATGTCCAATTCGTGGTCCCTTTGAAAAGATGTTCTTTTAACTTGCTGATAATCAACAGATAATAAGGGGAGGTTGTAATCCAGTCATCCCGACCAATAAAGTGAGGTCGTTGGCATACGTCAACGACCTTTTTTATTTCAATTGGCTTGTTCTGCTTGCAGAGAAAAGGCAATTAAATAAAAAATGAGCAGAGCGAGACCTTACTTTATTGATTCGCTACCCCACAAGGATCAATGAGCGAAGCGAATTAATCCGTCCAAACAAAGTGAAGGCTCTCATTTCACTGTAAACCCTTTCCTAGGATCAGCGAACAAAGTGAGCTAATCCAATTAGAACATCTTCCCGGAATTTTCCGGACTACTGGATCACCGTAGGTAATCCATATCCTTAACAAAACCTCACTTTAAATCAGATAAATTAAGCTAAAAAACCTTGAGCATATTTCATTCAGTTAAATGAAAAGGGTATTTTAGATTTAATTATGAAAAGAAATTTTTTTGAAATTCTAATACTTACATTAGTAGCATTTTTCTCTTGTAATAAGGGTAATTACGATGTTGAAAATAACAACCAAGGAGATTTTAATACTCTAGAAATAACAGAAAAAGGAGATACTCTAGAAACTGGAATGTGGAAATACACAACGAGTCAAAAAGGAATTTCCAAAATTGGTGAATACAACAGTGGGTTTAAAGTTGGTGAATGGTTCTATGTCCAAGGTGTTGACACGACTAAAATTAAGTGGAGCATTTATGATAAAGATGGTGTAAAGTTTAATATCCCAACCAATATCAAATCTGTAAATAAGATTGAACTTCCCATTATTTATGAAGGAGACATTGATGATGGGGATAAGTATACTTACGTTGCTCTACTCAAATATAATTTAGTGGAACTCAATAGTTCAATTAATGAGTATTTGAAAGAAATAAATAAGCATTTTGAAAATGAAACTAATGGAAATGTCCTTTCGAAAGAATTTAAAAAATATACTTTCAAAAATTCTGCTATTTATAAGGTAAGTATGAAGGAAAAGAAAGAGCATACATATGAAATAGTCTCCTATATTTTTCAAGTAAAAGATAGTATGTATGATTTGACTTATAAAAATGTTGTGGAAAAAACGACAGATATTAATCTTGATATTTTTAATGACGTTCTATATAGTATTCAATGTGAAGGGGTGGATTTATTTAATTACAATAGCAAGCAATATATAAAAGAAGATGATGTGGTTTTTAACCCTTAATTTCTTTGTGATAAGTAGATAAGAAATGCTAAAAAGAATAATTGTTCAAATTCTAATTTTCATTGGCTTACGTTGGCTAACAATTTTTGTCTTGTTTTTAGCTGGCTTTGGAGCAGGCAATCATTCGGATCATTTACATATGAACCTGATATATATAGTCCTATTTTTTATCCAAATCATTGGATTGTTTTTGTATATGTTAAAGACTCATTTTAACCTTCAATTTATTTCTATAACAGGGTTTATTCTACTGACACTTCTTATTGCAAGTCGGTATTTCAACATGAGTCCAATTATTCCATACTAGATAAAAATGACCAAAACTCCAATCTTAATATTCTTTTTAACTGTATTTGGTTTTAGTTGCTCCAATAACAACTATACTGAAGTGGATGATTTTTCGGTTATAATTATTCATGACGATGATTATTCAAAACATTATAAAACATATACTCCAACTCCTGAAGATATATCGAAAGGACTTGAACTTTTAGGTAATGAGATTAGTATGTCGAAGGAATTTGATGGGATTTCAATGTCTTCTGATATTCTAAATCATGTTTATAAACAATATTTAGGTTATTACGAAAATGGAAATCGAATGATCTTGATTAATTGTTTATGCGAGTTGTTTGAGTCACCAGATGGGGTTGACTACTTCCATCAAGGTCTAGAAATGCCAGATGATGGTGGTATTTGCTATTTCAGAGGATATGTTGATCTAACAAATGGGAAATGTAAATTAATGGTGAATGGTAACTAAGGTTTTAAATATCAAATTTTTCTTAGCTTGTCTGATAGTATCAGAAATTTTGATTTCCTGTTCA
The DNA here is from genome assembly GCA_020436165.1 of Cyclobacteriaceae bacterium. Lineage (GTDB taxonomy): Bacteria > Bacteroidota > Bacteroidia > Cytophagales > Cyclobacteriaceae > JAKISE01. The sequence goes on from JAGQYI010000039.1 coordinate 50,381, forward strand.
ACAAAAGAAAAGGAAACTGGCATTTATGAGAGCGGCAAAGTGAAATGGGAAGTTATGACAATAAATGGCAAACGAGAAGGTCTATTAAAGAAGTACTATGAAGACGGAACTCTTATGTTAACAAGCCATTGGAAAAATGGTGTAAAGACAGGTGAGTTAATTCAATATTATCATAATGGGAAGGTCGATACAAAAGAGTATTATATTGATGGTAAGCCTGATGGTAAGATGGAATACTATGATAGCTTAGGGAACTTACGACAAGTATTGAATGCAAAAAATGGGGTGGTAGATGGTGAAAACATTGAATATTATAGTTCTGGTCAAGTGAAGCACAAGGAAACTTTTAAGAATGATGTTAAAGAAGGAAAAGGGATTGTCTATAATGAAGATGGAAGTGTGCATTACAGGCTTATATATCACAATGATTCAATAGTTTATGCAATAGAGTACTTAGAAGATGGATATGTAACCAATCAGCTATTGAAATTTAAGAAGACATACGATCCGAACAACACTTACAAGGTGGGAGAAAAGCAAGTTGTGTATGTTAAATTACTTTACTCGTATTATGATAACTCAAAGTTGAGAATTACCTTAGGCAAAACCGATAACTATGGAAATGTCATAGATACTACATATACAGTTACATCAGATAATCTAATGGCAAAAGTTCAATACGTACCAAAACATGCTGGTGAAAATATATTAAAAGGAAGTGCTTCTGAAATAGCCAATGACAGTGTCAAGGTTGTAAAACATATTGAACTGAAATTTGATATTGTAGAAAATTAAGATCGAATAAATTGAGTACTCGAAAATGAGAGGAAATAGGGAAGAATCCAGTCATCCCAACAAAAAGAGGCCATCGTTTTGATGGCCTCTTTTTGTTATGTTTATACTCGTCTTATTAATTATCTATTTACTTCCCTCACAATTACAGCATTAGGAAGCAAAAGATTTTGGGTTCCGCCTGGAATCAAATCCTTGATAAACGTACCATCGCTTTTATACTCTTTAATGGTTTTAGTACCACCATTTCCAATTAATATGTTTCCATTCATCAAGTGATCAATTCCTTCAGGTCGATTAAGTCCGGTTATAAAATTGCCCAAATAAGCACCATTTGAATCAAATTTTTTGACTATTCCCTGGCTATAATCATTAACATAGAGTTCGTTACCTTCGAACCAAATATTTGTTGGCCCTTGCAAATCAGTATTTATAAACAATCCTAAATCAGTTCCTGAAGTATCAAATTTTCTTACTTCTGCATTCATAAAAGAGGAAACGTAAAGATTGTTATCGGTGTCCCAGGCAATACCAATGCTCCTGGCAACGGGCACATCCGTAAATGTATCTACGAATGTTCCATCCTGCTGATACCTTAAAACAAGGCCTGCATTCCATTGTAACACGTATATTAGATCATCGTTTCCAATCTTCATTCTGGTCGGCCCTCCAATACCCGAAGCAAAATCCCCAACATATTCCCCACTTTTCAAGTCGTATTTGGTGATTTTTCCACTATTTAAATTGGAAACAATTGCTATCCCCTGATCTTCCAGGACTATAATATCCTGGGGCCAATCAAGGTTTTCTTTTGTAAAAACTTCAACGTATTCACCTTTGTCATCTGTTCTCAAAATTTGCCAGGGCGGTTGATTAAAGTTCCCGGCATCGCTTATGAATATTTCTGTTCTTGGAGCCGAGCTATCCCACACAGTTACTGTATAACTGGCCGATATATCATTGGAAGTTGCTGTAACTATTGATTTCCCTGCTTTTAAAGCTGTAACAAGCCCATTTTGGTCAATGCTCACATTATTATTATCTACCGACCATTCTACTGACCCCATTATATCAATTGGTTTGTTATAAAGGTTAAAACCATTGGCAGTAAGAATAGTTGTTTCAGATCCAATAATATCGAGCCTTTCACTATTGGAAGCCTCTATAGTGATCTTTCTGAGTTCTGATTGAACTTGTGTGGGTGGTTCCGGATTATCCTTACTACAGGATATCTGCGTTATCATAGTCAGGGCAATAATGAGTAAAGTCAATAATTGTTTTGTAGTTGTTTTTTTCATGTTTCTAGTATTTGGTTACATTCTGTTTTTAAACTATCGAAGGACGTCAAGAAATCGTTTCACATGACAATTTACTCCAGATAGACTCTTACCAAATTACGCGAGTGTTACACATGAGTTAGGCAATAAAGGCAAAACCAATAATTATTGACTTAATATTTTACCCAAAATAAAGTATGGTTATTTGAGAGGTCTTTATGACAGAAAAGTATGTTAATCTAATTATCTAACTCTTTTATTTCCTGCCTATAGGTTTTTGGCGTTTTCCCTAAATATTTTTTGAAAACCGAATTAAAGGTTGTTTTATTATTGAATCCTGAATTGAACGCTATTTCATTAATGCGCATATCGTTTGAATCGTCCTCGATCATTTTCCGGGCGAATTCAAACCTCTTTTCATTAATATATTCATTAAAGCTCTTATTCAGATACATATTGAGAGCTTGTGAGATATGATGCTGACTAATATTAAGCGCATCGGACACGCTCGAAATTCTTAGCCCACCATCCAAATAAGGTTTTTCATTTTGAAAATAAGCATCAATCTTTTTACATATTTCTGCAGCATATCCTTTTGTTATAGCAGATTTTATATACTTCCCATTCAAAGAGTCCCTGTCAAAAAGTTTGTCCGGGTGTTTAAATCCAGCAATACCTATATAATAAATGAATAGTATTGACAAAAATGATATTGCATAATCAATTTGAATTATTAAATAACCGCTAAAATAAATTATGTAGTAACTGACAAAGCATAACACGTAGCCGACAAAAAAATAAACAAGTCTTTTTTTCAGTCTTGTTCTGCTGCTCTTGGGTTGTTCGTAAAAAATATACAGTACCAGAATAGCATATAAAACAATTTGTACATTTTGGATCAAAGTCCAGGAAAAAGAAATTTTGGGAATTATGTCCTTTGAATAGTATTGTATAATCCTGTTATGCACAAATGCCAGAAAAACAGGAACAAGGTGAACCAATATTGTTTTTAGTTTAGCCTTTTCTGAATTAATGTAAAAATAGAACGCTGGTCCTGTTAACAGGCTTAATCTTGAAAACCACGCAAAAAAATGGTTTATGTGCCTGGAGTATCCTGTCCAAAATGCCGTATAATAAAGTGTTGCCAGTGAAAAGGACAAAACCGTTAATCCCAACATCGTATTACGGTAAGATCTCCCGGTAAAGATTATTACGCTAAGAAATACTCCAAATGAAGACCCTACAAGAAATAATGAAGTCCACGTGTCCAAAGATGCCTGCATGAGTAATTATACAGCATTAGGCATATTTGGGTTTCAATCTGGCTAAATTACCCTTTACTCCCTTATCAACTGCAACTTACCCAACTCTTCAGAAATAAACGCAAGCTCCTCTTTATTCAGTACCAAATCAGAAGCTTTTGCATTTTGTACTGACTGCTCTGCATTACGGGCACCGACCAGAGCAATGGTAATACCCGGCTGTTCCAACGTCCAGCGAAGCACGATCTGGCCAAGCGTTACATTCTTTTCGTCTGCCAGTGGCTTTATCTTATGTAGGAAGGCATCGGTAGCCGCCAGGTTCTCATCCTTAAAAAAGTAAAGTCCGGCACGGTGGTCTCCTTCCTTAAAGGAATAACCGGGTTTCATTTTACCGGTTAGCAATCCCCTTTCCAGGGGACTGTAAGCAAGTATGCCCTTGTTTTTTTCAAGGCAGTAAGGCACCACCTCCGCTTCAATATCCCTTTTTACCATGCTGTACGGCACCTGATTAGAAGCCAGTTTAATGTATTTCTCAGCCTCTTTCATTTGCTCTGCCGTGTAATTGCAAACCCCTGCATAGCGCACCTTTCCCTGTTCGATCAATTGAGCCACCGCTTCCATGGTTTCGCTAATGGGTGTGGTTGAATCCGGCCAGTGGATTTGATATAGATCGATGTAGTCGGTACCCAGCCTTTTCAGGCTATCTTCACATTCCTTGATGATGCTTTCTTTAGCAGCATACTTGTAGATTTCAAGAGGATTGCCCTGGTTGTCCATGCTGTTAAACCCAAACTCGCCTTTGGCGAGGTCCCAGCGCATGCCGTATTTGGTAAGTATCTGCACCTTATCACGGGGTAGGTCTTTTATGGCTTCGCCCACAATTTCTTCACTAGTGCCTTGCCCATACACAGGAGCCGTATCAATAGAGGTTACCCCCAGCTCATAAGAAGCCCCGATCGCTTCTATTGCTCCTTTACGTTCGGTTCCACCCCACATCCAACCTCCGGCAGCCCAGGCGCCAAATGTTATTTCTGAAAGTTCAAGTTCCGAGTTTCCTAATTTCCTATAGTTCATCTTAAACTGTTTTAGGTAAAAAATAGATTGCCTGTGTCTTCAAATTTCGTTGATTATAACCAAAAGAATGAAGATTATAATACGAATCTTACTTGTTTTCAATTTGACTAAGGTTTCATTCTTCGCAACAAAAACTCCGTTTGTCGCAAACCTGATTTTGAGTCACTTACTTCTCTCAATATTTACGTTTATAAGGCAAAAGGCAAACCGTATTACTTATGAAAAGAAATGATTTTATTAAAAGGTTGGGCATGAGCAGTGTAATTATACCCGTGTTGGCATCATGCAATATTAAGGATGGCCCAACACCAATTACGGAAGAAACTTCTACTGATACAACCGATTCAAGTGGTTCAGCAACTGAAGATTCCTGCACCATTACCAATACGGAAACAGCGGGGCCCTTCCCAACGAAAAACCCCTCTTCTCTGGAACATGTTGATATTAGAAGCGACAGAACAGGGGTTGACCTGGATGTAGAAATTACCATCCTAAATGGAAATGATAGCTGCTCACCATTGGAAGGCGCCATTGTAGATATATGGCATTGCGATAAGGATGGTTACTACTCAGAGTATGGTGGAACAGGTATGCAAAGTATTAATTTTACTTCTGTTCACTTTTTAAGGGGCCGACAGGTTACTGATAGTAACGGCAAAGTCGGTTTTACTACCATATTTCCGGGTTGGTATAACGGACGTGCTACCCACATACATGTACATATTTACGATAAGAATGGCAACTCCTTGCTGGTAACTCAAATTGCTTTTCCTGAAGGTAGCGATAGTGCCGTTGCTGTAGTAAATGCAGCCACCGCGTATGGTTATACCAAGGGCATGAGCGGTTATACTTACAACTCTAAAGACAATGTGTTCTCAGATGGTGTAGCAACAGAGCTTTCTACCATTTCCGGTAGCTTATCAGACGGCTTTAGTCTTACACATTCTATTGTAGTAAACGGATAATTCAACGAAGTGAAGGGATTAGTAAAATTCTGCTACCGAAAAATAATTGATAGAAATGCCAGTAGCGCCTGGGACAAAATGGTGTTTGAAGACACCTATAAAGAGTACTTTATGCAAGCCCAACAATTTGATCAGCTAAAACAGTACAACACTTTTCGTGAACTATTGGAAAAAGAGCCAAAAGCGGACCGCATGCATAACCTTGTAAGTACTGCTGCTATTGGCTATCTGCGTCAATTAAACGGGCTTATCCCAGAGGTGACAAACACTTCAGGTAAACTTTTTCTCCCTTTTTCTAATTTCCGTTTTGAGCTGTTGCAGTCGCATATTAAGGATAAGAGCCAGCATAAAGTAGTCATCTACTTTTACAGCGATCACATGGTATGGCTTGATACTATTGACCGATTTATGCTCCTTGCCAATAGCAATCAAACAGAGGCTCTGGAAGCAAGCGAAGAGGTGGAAACCGAACTTTTGGAAATAGTTCCGAACCTGAGCATCTCCTCCGTAAAACACATTCACTCCACAGTAACGTATTAAAACAATGTTAACCAAACAAAAGGAAGCACGCATTTATCTGGCAGATCAACGGAGCCATTCTCAGAATGATTGGTTGAGCTGCTACCATACATTCAATGAGGGTGCTTATTTTCATGAAAGCAGGACTCCTTTCGGGAATCTTCACCTGCTAAATGACACCACGCTAAAAGCAGGCCATACCTTGTGGCAAAAGGTTGCATACGACTCACTGGTACTGCTACTGCCTGTTGTAGGTGGACTTACCTATAAAGCCAATAGTGCCAAACAAGGCAAAACCGCTGAAGGCACTTATTTTGTGGAAGCAGAAGAAGCCTACCTGTTTGCTTTGCCGCAAGGTGCCATGTACTCTGTATCCAATCCATTTGAGAACGACTGGGTGAAGTTTTTGCACATTGGGCTGTGTCCAGCAGGTCCGTATCAAAACGGAAAAATCAGTTTTAAAGCGCACCAATATAAAAACAAACTGTTCTCGCTGCTGGCTGATAAAAACGATACACCTCCTCCCTCTAGCCAGGATATCCTGATAGGAAACTTTGATGGAAGAGAAAAAGGTGTATTTACCTCCAAACATGCTGCTACCAATATTTTTGTTTTTGTAATTGAAGGAGCATTTGAAGTACAAAACCGATTAATGGAACAACGTGATGGCCTGGCACTTTATGAAGCAAACACTTTTGATTTTGAGGCTTTATCAAACAATGCCATCTTACTTATTATTGAACAGGGGGTCACAACAAACCACATATAAAGCTAGCATGCCTTATTTCCTGCATGGCCTATTTTCGGTTAACAAATAGTTTTATTTTTAGTGGCTTGATATGGACAAACCCAATAGAAAATATATTGTTTGGCATGTACTTGGAGCCATAGTTTTCCTGGCGCTTCCCACCGTGCTTTCGCCTCACCCACCGGGAGATCCCAATTTTTTGCTTTCCAAGCCGACCCAGCGCGACTTCATAGCCAACATATTTATGCTGTTTTTCTTTTACCTGAATTATTATTACCTGATTCCCAAACTGTATTTTAATAAAAAGCATTTAGTCTATGGCTTGTCGATAGCAGCTGCCTTTTTAGTTATTATGTTTCTGCCCTCTATACTTACAGGCTATATGCCCTGGGCTATTAACCCGCCCCCTCCTCACGGTTTTGAAGGTCACAGGCCACGGTTTCAAATAACAGATTATAACTTCCTTCCTACCATAAGCCATAATATCCTTCTTTTTACTTCTGTTGTACTTCTTTCCATACTTATTAGTATTCGCAACCGACTGCTAAACGCTGAAAAGGAAAGGCATACAGCCGAGCTTGATTCGTTAAAAGCGCAGATCAATCCGCACTTTCTTTTCAATACGCTAAACAGCATTTATGCCCTGGCTGTTAAGGACAAATCGAACGCCACTGCCAATACCTTACTCAAGCTATCCGGTTTGATGCGCTACATGTTTACCGATGCAGGAAACGAATTCGTTACACTTGACAAAGAAATTGGAAGCATCAACGATTACATCGAACTGCAGAAGTTGCGACTCGACAAAAAAGTTTTGCTAGAGTATAAGGTTACGGGTTCTACCACAAATAAGCAGATAGCTCCACTCACCTTAATGCCTTTTATCGAAAATGCCTTTAAGCATGGAGTTAACCCCGATGAGGATTCCCACATTAACATTCAGATAAAAATAGAAGATAATCACCTTACGCTTACAGTAGAAAACAATAAGGTAAATGTTCAACTAGACCCTCACGAAATAGGGGGAATAGGCATTGAAAACACAAAATCACGACTTCGGTTATTGTACCCTTCTCAACATAACTTACTTTTAAGTGAAGATGAGAAGCACTACAGTGTGCAACTAACCGTTTACTTTACGTGATAAAAGCCATTGCCATAGACGATGAACCCCTTGCTCTGGAGATACTAAAGGAGTATTGCGGCCAGGTTGATTTCATTTCATTGGAAAAAACCTTTACGCAAACAACAGAAGCAAAGCGGCACCTTGAGAATTTCCCTGTTGACCTGCTTTTCCTGGATATTCATATGCCTGCCATTTCGGGAATTGATTTCTACAAAGGCCTGGACCAGGATACTATGGTGGTGTTTACCACAGCACATAGTCAGTATGCCATTGAAGGGTTTAATTTAAGTGCCATTGATTATCTCCTGAAACCGTTTTCGTTTGAACGGTTTAAGCAGGCAGCGCTCAAGGCAAACGACTTTTTCCACTTTCTGCATTCGGCAACTACTGAAACGAAAGGGCAAATCTTTGTTCGGTCGGACTATAGTTTGTTAAAAGTTGAAACGGCCAATATACTTTACATTGAAGGGCTGGCCGATTATCTAAGAATATTTACCACCACCGGCAAACCTATTATTACCCGCATGACAATGAAAGACATGTTGGAGCAGCTCCCTAATGATTTTATGCGTGTGCACCGTTCATTCATAATACCACTTAGCCGGGTGGAAGGTGTACGCAACAAAAAAATAACCTTGTCCGGAACTCAAATACCCATTGGAGCCACTTATCGCTCTGCGTTCCAAAAAGCCTACGGTAGTTAAAACACAAGCGTTCTTCGCAACAAAGTATTCGTTTATCGCTAAGCGCAATCCAATCTCATTTGTTTACCTCCTTTTAACGTTCAATACATACACACAAACAAAACGTTATGAAAATCAGAATTCAATCGGATACACTACCCTTTTATGTGTTGGGTGTTGCTTCTCTGCTATTGGCTATAGCACTTGTAATATCTTTAGTTTATTGATTATCCCATTTATGTTTTGTATAAATCAAACGATCATGATTACCTTACCACCAATTGAAAACCCACCCCGTGGTGGTTACGAATTTCGAGGCCGTTGGCATTGGCCAGGTACTTACGTAAGCGAGAGATAAAGACATCCAGGCTGCGGCCCATAAAACAGTCACTTTCTACCCTGCATTAATCACCCTTCTGTTTCCTTTCAGCAGACCTTTCTATTTTTAGAGGGTTTTGACTCGTATGAAAAACATCAGTTATTATCACCATTTTTTTGACAGGGTGATATTCATAGATAATCTTATAACTGGCTTCTACTAAATACCTGCTATCCTGA
>JAGQYI010000040.1 GCA_020436165.1 Cyclobacteriaceae bacterium
AACTATTCGATATGAAAATTGAATCCGTTCAAACCTCATGTGGTTGGGCGGTGCCATTTATGGAATTTGCAGGTGAGCGAACTCAGTTGGTTGAGTCTTCTGAAAAGAAGGGGCAAGAAATGACAAAAGTGTATTGGAAGGAGAAAAACAGCATAAGTATAGATGGGTTCCCAACCGGTATCCTATAACGGTTTTCCTTACATTTACATGAGCAGTTATAATTTTCCATTATGAAAATAGTCTATCTATTTATAGTGCCTTTGCTTTTGCTTTCAAGTTTAACGAATGAGCATAAGATAATGACCTTTGCACCTGAAAAACCGCTTGAACTCACATTGCAGCAGGCAAATACATTGTCCAAGCTACCCATGGTTTGTTTGCAAACCGAATACCCGAATAAATTAGGCCAAACGTTAGGAAGCAATGAAGATATTGCCGAACCTCATGTGTTACATCCTGCATTTTACGGTTGTTTCGATTGGCATTCATCGGTACATGGGCATTGGTCGTTGGTTAAGCTGCTCAAAGAATTTCCTATGCTGGATAATGCGGATGTAATTCGTGAAAAATTGGAAGCTAACCTTACAACAGAAAATATAGCTGCAGAAGTTGAATACTTTAAAGGGGAGCACAATAAGTCTTACGAACGAACCTATGGATGGGCCTGGCTTCTCAAATTGGCAGAAGAGCTACATACATGGAACGACCCACTTGCGAGAGAGTTAGAGCAAAATCTTCAGCCATTAACTAATCTTATTGTTCTGCGATTTATTGATTTTCTTCCCAAGTTAAATTATCCTATAAGGGTTGGGGAGCATACCAACACGGCATTTGGGCTATCTTTTGCCTGGGATTATGCCAATGCATTGAACAATGATGAATTAAAAAAAGCCATTAAGAACAGGGCACTTTTCTTTTACCAAAACGATGCTAACTGCCCTTTGAGTTGGGAACCAAGCGGATATGACTTCTTGTCTCCCTGCTTTGAAGAAATAGACCTGATGCGAAGGATTCTGGCCAAAAAGGAGTTTAGTGAGTGGATGGACAAGTTCGCTCCGCAATTAAAATCAAAAGATTTTACAATTGAAGTGGGCAAGGTGGCCGACCGAAGTGATGGCAAGCTGGTTCACCTGGACGGGCTTAATTTCAGTCGTGCCTGGGTACTGTATGGCCTGGCTAAACAATACCCTGAGTACAAGCGCTTGGTTAGCATTGCAAATGAACATGTACAGTACTCATTGCCCAATTTGGTGGGTGACGGCTATGAAGGAGGCCATTGGTTAGGCACCTTTGCTATTTATGCCTTGCAAACAAATTAAACCCAACTATCAATAGTAATTGCTTATCGTATTATAAATCGTATATTTGTCGTATTAGCGATACGATAATGAAAGTTACAGCTTTAATACCAGACGAATTAGTAAAAGAAGTAAAGAAAGTTTCAGGAGGTAAAAACATCACGGAGAGTTTAATTATTGCATTGAAATTTTACTTAAACTCTAAACGCCTGGATAAAACCTTAGAACAGATTGAAAAGGAACCTATGCAATTTAATGAAGATTTTACTGCGTATGG
>JAGQYI010000041.1 GCA_020436165.1 Cyclobacteriaceae bacterium
TGGCAATTAAACCACATATGATGCCGCTCCACACCAACATGGGGATAAGTGTATTTTTAAAGTCTTCTATATTTTGTTGTCGCTTGGCAAGCATGGCTGCAATACCTGCAATAAGCGATAGCTTCGCTAAATCGGAAGGCTGAAATACCTGGTTAATTACCGGAACGGTAATCCAGCGGGAGGCCTCGTTCAGATTGGTTCCTGCCTGCCATGCATAGATAAGCAAAGGAACCGAAATAATCATTCCAGCCTTGGCCAGTTTGGAGTAATAGCGGTAGTCGATATTATGCGCTACCCACATAGCACCCAGGCTTAGCAGAATCAACGATAAATGTTTAATAAGGTAATGCTCGGTGCTTTCCATATTGCGGTACGCAAGTGCACCTGTAGAGCTGTACACCACGAAAATACTGATGATACCCAGTAGCAAAGCGATGGCCCAGATAACCGGGTCACCCTTTACATTTTCACTCACCCATGCTCTTACCTTATCCATCCACTTCCTTTTTAAGTTCTAAAACTGCTTCCTTAAATAGCTCACCTCTACGCGCGTAGTTCTCAAACAGATCGAAACTTGCACATGCAGGTGACAGTAGTACCACATCGTGGTTATTGGCGTATTCCAAAGCCATTTTAGCCGCCATTTTCACATCCCGTGTTTCTGATATATTGGAAACAATCGGTCCGAAAAAATCAAAAAGTTTCTTATTGTCTGCTCCCAGGCAGATCAAGACCTTCACCTTGCGTTCCACCAATTGTTTGATCTGGTTATAATCGTTTCCTTTATCCAGACCACCTGCTATCCATACAATATCGTTTTCATAGCTACCTAATGCATAAAAGACCGCTTCCACGTTGGTGGCCTTAGAGTCATTTACAAAATCAACTCCGTTGATGGTGGTGATGTACTCCATACGATTGGGTGCATTTTTGAAGGTGGGCAGGTTCTTCAGAACATCTTCTTTTGAGATTCCTAATTTGGTGGCGGCAACAATAGCTGCCAGCATATTGATTACGTTGTGCTCACCACGTAGAGGCCAGTGATTTTCAGGTATTTCAAAGCTTTCATTTCCAGAAACCACTACCAGTGAATTGTCCTTTTTATAGCCTACGGCTGTCTCTCCAAACAGAACTGAAATAGAAGCTTTCGATATTCCCTTTTCAAGACCGCCTACTTTTCTGTGTGTTACAGGATCATCCGAATTGTAAATCAAGGTTTCCTCCACACCCATATTTTTAGCAATACGCATTTTGGAATCTGCGTACTTTTCAAGGCTGTACCCATACCTGTCCAAGTGGTCAGGAGTAATATTGAGTAAAATACCAATATTGGGTTTGAAGGTCTGAATGGCATCCAGCTGGAAGCTGCTCATCTCAACTACATAAACTTCTGCTTTGTCCTCTATCACCTGACGCGCCATACTGAAACCCACATTACCTGTTAAAGCCACATTAACGCCACTTTCTTTTAATAAATGATGCGTAAGCAGAGTGGTTGTGGTTTTGCCATTGCTCCCTGTAATAGCAATAATCGGTTTACTGGTAAATCTGTAGGCAAATTCGAGTTCGTCAATTACTTCAATGTCTGCATCTATAGCCTTTCGGACCACAGGGGCAATTTCAGGAATGCCCGGGCTTTTGATCACAAGAGAAGCGCCTTCCATCAAATCGTCTGAATGTCCCCTTTCTTCAAAGAGTATTTCAGCATCGATCAAATCCTTTTTATAGCTTTCCTTGATCTGGCCAAAATCAGACACAAATACATCATACCCCTTGCTTTTGGCAAGCAAGGCTGCACCAACTCCACTTTCTCCGGCACCCAATATGACAATTCGCTCTTGCATTATCTGATTTTTAGCGTTGCTAATGTTAAAATGGCCAACAGTATTCCTACAATCCAGAACCGCGTTACAATCTTAGGTTCCGGAATATTTTTCTTTTGGTAATGATGGTGGAGTGGAGACATTAGAAATATCCTTCTTCCCTCACCATATTTTTTCTTTGTGTACTTGAAGTAGCTTACCTGCATAATCACCGAAACATTTTCGATCAGGTAAA
>JAGQYI010000005.1 GCA_020436165.1 Cyclobacteriaceae bacterium
ACTGACTTGTAATCAGTAGGTCACTGGTTCGATCCCGGTAGGGGGCTCTTTAAAGCAGCTACATTTTTAGTAGCTGCTTTTTTTGTTTCCCAAACAATACTTTTTCGCCTATTTTGGAGAGATAAATTCCTTTATTGAGGTTATAATTAGGATGTAAGAAAAAATGTGATACATTTGTGTAATCGATTACACAAACCTTTCAATATGATAAACTATAGCTTACGATACGCGGCAAATCCCAAGGATGTTAAAAAGTATGGAACTGAGGAGTTACGTGAAGATTTTTTAATCGAAAACCTGTTTACTGCTGACGAAATAAATCTTGTGTATTCTATGTATGACCGATTTATTACCGGAGGTGCAATGCCTTCCAAAAAAGACCTAAAATTGGAAACTATTCCGTATCTTAAGTCTGAAAATTTCCTTGATCGCAGGGAGTTAGGAATTATAAATATTGGGGATAAAGGTATTGTTAAAGTGGATGGTGAAGCCTACGAACTAAATAGGAAGGAGGCACTTTATGTTGGCCAGGGATGCAAAGAAGTGGTTTTTGCTTCAAGTGGTAATGACCAACCTTTGTTTTACTTTAATTCGGCTCCTGCCCATAAAAAGTTTCCCAATAAAAAGGTAGGAAAACAGGATGCGGAGATTATTGAACTGGGCGATGAGAAATACGCCAATAAAAGGATACTCAATAAGCTTATTGTAAACAGCATTGTTGAAACATGTCAGCTGCAAATGGGTATGACGGAACTGCTTCCCGGTAACATATGGAATACCATGCCCCCGCATACCCATACCAGAAGGATGGAGGTTTATTTCTATTTTGATTTGGAAGAAGGGCAAACCATTTCTCACTTTATGGGAGAACCACAAAACACACGTCACATCTTTTTGGAAAACCACCAGGCGGTTATTTCGCCCGAGTGGTCGATACATGCAGGCGCTGGAACCTCGAATTATACGTTTATTTGGGGAATGGCCGGAGAAAACCTGGATTACGGAGATATGGATATTTGTGCACCGAATGAATTAAGATAGTATGAATTTATTCAATTTATCGGGTAAAATCGCGTTGGTCACGGGTGCTACCCATGGCTTGGGTATGGCTATGGCCGAAGGACTTGGTAAGGCCGGTGCAACCCTGGTTATAAACGGAGCTTCCTCTCAGGAAAAACTTGATAAAGCGGTTGCACATTACAAGGCTTTGGGATTGGCGGCTCACGGCTATTTATTTGATGTTACAGACGAAGCAGCTGTTAAAGTCAATGTGGAGCGCATTCAAAAAGAGGTCGGTTCAATTGATATTCTGGTGAACAATGCCGGCATCATTAAAAGAATACCCCTGGAAGAAATGGAAGTGGCCGATTTCGAGCAGGTAATTAAGGTGGATCTGGTGAGCCCTTTTATCGTTTCCAAGCATGTGGTAAAGGGGATGATCGAACGCAAAAGCGGCAAGATTATAAATATTTGCTCCATGATGACCGAATTGGGCCGAAACACGGTTGGTGCTTATGCGGCTGCCAAAGGCGGCCTAAAAATGCTGACCAGAAACATGGCCACCGAATGGGCAAAACATAACATTCAAATCAACGGAATTGGCCCGGGTTATTTTGCTACCGAGCAAACAGCGCCAATACGTCTTGATGGCCACCCGTTTAATGAATTTATAATCAACCGAACTCCGGCAGGAAGATGGGGTGATCCTGAAGATCTTGCCGGAACGGCAATCTTTTTAGCCTCTCAGGCAAGTAACTTTGTGAATGGGCAGATTGTTTATGTAGATGGCGGTATTTTAGCCACCATTGGCAAGCCCAGCAATGAATCTTAATATCTAAATTGGTAACAATGAGTACAAAATCTTTTATCCACGATAATTTTTTGCTTAAAAACAAATATTCTGAGCAGCTATACCATGAGTACGCCAGCAAGATGCCCATCATTGACTATCACTGCCATTTACCGCCCAAAGACATAGCAGAGAATACCATTTTTAATAATATCTCTAACGTATGGATTAATGGAGACCACTACAAATGGAGAGCCATGCGAACGTTGGGAGTAAATGAAAAGTACATAACCAGGGATGCCTCTGACAAGGATAAGTTTTTGCAATGGGCGAAAGTGGTACCCCATACCATGCGCAATCCGCTCTACCACTGGACGCACCTGGAGCTGGCCCGGTATTTTGATATTTATGACTTGTTGAACGAGCAGTCGGGAGAGAAAATATTTGAGGAAACGTCTGCCAAACTCAACTCGCCAGGCTATAGTGTTCAGAATCTGATTAAAAAAATGAACGTTGAGGTGGTTTGTACAACAGAAGACCCAACCGATACGCTGGAATACCATCAACAATTGGCCAAAAGCGACTTTACAACCAAGGTTAGTACGGCCTTTAGGCCCGACAAAGCCATATTGATTGACGCACCGGGCTACAATGAGTATATTGACAGTTTGGGAGAAGCGGCTGGCGTTTCTATTGCGAACTATGACAATTTGCGGGAGGCGTTGCGCATCCGAATTGTTTATTTTAACGAAAACGGATGTAAATTATCCGATCACGGGCTCAATCAGATTTTGTTTGAAGATTTCACCCAGGCAGAAGTGAAATCGATTTTTGCTAAAAAGCGGGAAGGCAAGGAACTTTCTGAAACGGAAGTTGCCAAATTTCAAAGTGCCATCCTACTATTTTTATCCGAAAACTACCATGAATTTGGTTGGGTACAACAGTTCCACTTAGGTGCCTTGCGAAACAATAACAGCCGTATGAATGCCAAATTGGGCCCCGATACAGGCTGGGATTCTATTGGCGACTTTTCTCAGGCCGAGCGTTTAAGCCGATTTTTAAATGCACTGGATCGTAAGGATAAACTCACCAAAACCATTTTGTACAATCTGAACCCGGCCGATAATGAGGTAATGGCTTCCATGATTGGCAATTTCAATGACGGTTCGGTAAAAGGTAAGGTGCAGTACGGTTCCGGTTGGTGGTTCCTGGATCAAAAAGATGGAATTATCAAGCAGCTCAATGCCTTGTCTAACATGGGTTTGGTCAGTACTTTTATAGGAATGCTCACAGATTCGAGAAGTTTTCTGTCGTATCCGCGCCACGAATATTTTAGAAGGGTATTGTGCAATTTGTTGGGAGATGAAATTGAGCGTGGAGAATTACCTAACGATGTGGAATGGATAGGTAAAATGGTAGAGAACATCAGCTATAACAATGCTAAGGAGTACTTTAATTATTGAAAACGAATTAATCAAAATAATAAATGGGCAAAGTAGTAACATTTGGCGAGATCATGTTAAGGTTAGCGCCACAGGGTTTTCTAAGGTTTTCACAGGCAACCAATTTCGATGTTGTTTATGGGGGAGGTGAATCAAATGTGGCCGTATCGCTGGCCAATTATGGGGTTTCGGTGGATTTTGTAACCCGGTTGCCTAAGAACGATATTGGCGAATGTGCCATGATGGAAATGCGGAAGCGTGGAGTGGGAGTAGATAAGATTATCTACGGAGGCGACCGTTTGGGCATTTACTTTCTTGAAACGGGTGCCGTTAGCAGGGGCAGCAAAGTAGTGTACGACAGGGCACACTCGGCCATGTCGGAGATTAAACCGGGTATGATCGATTGGGAGGAAGTGTTTGAAGGTGCCGAATGGTTCCATTGGACGGGCATTACACCTGCTATTTCGCAAGGCGCAGCAGATGCCTGCCTGGAAGCAGTAAAGGTGGCCAGTGCAAAAGGAATAACCATTTCAACAGATTTAAACTACCGCGCCAAGCTGTGGAAATACTGTGATTCCCAAAAACGTGAAGAGATTATGAGCGAACTCACTTCTCATTGCGATATTGTACTTGGAAATGAAGAAGATGCCGAAATGCACTTTGGCATCAAACCGGAAGGAATCAGCGTGCAGACAGAAGGACACAATGTAAAAGCAGAAGCTTTTTTATCCGTTTGCAAACAAATGATGGAGAAGTTTCCCAAAGCCAAAAAGGTAATTACTACACTCAGAGGTTCCATTTCTGCCTCGCATAATACCTGGGCCGGTGTTTTATACGATGGCACTAAAATGTATGAAACGCGCCAGTACCAAATCACAGATATTGTTGACAGAGTGGGAGGTGGCGATTCTTTTATGGGTGGTTTAATTTACGGATTACTGAAATACCCGGAAGATGATCAAAACGCACTGGATTTTGCAGTGGCTGCTTCTTGCCTCAAACATACCATTAAGGGAGATGCCAACCTGGTAACAGTAGCTGAAGTAGAAAAATTAATGGGGGGCGATGCCTCCGGAAGGGTAGCACGATAAAACAGAAAGAACGATGGCACGATATACCAGATTAGAAGTAGCCCAGGCAATGAAAGACATTGGCATGATTCCTTTGTTTTTCAATAATAATATAGAATTAAGCAAGAAGGTGCTCAAGGCATGTTACGATGGAGGAGCACGTTTGTTAGAATTTACGGCCAGAGGCGATTTCGCTCATGAAGTTTTCAGGGAGTTGTCAAAACATGCGGTGAGCGATTTGCCCGGAATGATTCTGGGCGTTGGTTCTGTTACAGATGCCGCTCAGGCCTCTTTGTACATGCAACTTGGCGCTAACTTTATTGTTACTCCTGTGCTTCGAGAGGACATTGCTGTGGTTTGTAACAGACGCAAAGTTTTGTGGTCGCCAGGTTGCGGTACATTAACCGAAATAGCCCGTGCAGAAGAGCTGGGCTGTGAAATTGTAAAACTGTTTCCGGGCGATATTTATGGGCCGCAATTTGTGAAAGGCATAAAGGGGCCCCAGCCATGGACAAGCATAATGCCAACGGGCGGTGTTTCTCCTACAAAAGAAAACCTGTCGGCCTGGTTCAATGCAGGTGTTACCTGTGTAGGTATGGGTTCGCAGCTTATTTCCAAAGAAGTGCTGGCCAACAAGGATTTTGATGGGTTGACTCAAAAAGTAAAAGAAGCACTGGCAATAATTAAAGAAGTGAGAAAATAGAATAGCCCTGTAAAGAGTGGCAACCAAAAAACAACGCAAATTATGGATATGATACAAAAAGCCGGAACCTACCGATACCGAATTCTGGCGCTTTTAATGTTTGCCACCACTATCAACTACTTTGACAGGAGTTTGATGGGGGTTATGTCGCCTGAATTAATTGAGTGGTTTGGATGGACCAAAGAAGATTATTCCTGGATCCTGATTTCTTTCCAAACGGCTTATGCTATTGGTATGCTTACCATGGGGGGCATTATTGATAGGTTAGGAACCAAAAAGGGCTACATTCTATCCATCGGTATCTGGAGTATTTTTGGAATGCTTCATGCTGCTATCGGGCGCGGATTTAGTTTAATCGGGTTTGCTTTGGCCCGCTTTGGGTTGGGTTTTGGAGAATCGGGCAACTTTCCTGCAGCTATTAAGACCACAGCCGAATGGTTTCCTAAAAAGGACAGAGCGTTTGCTACAGGGTTGTTCAATGCCGCTACGAGCATTGGGGCTATTGCCGCACCTTTTGTAATTGGAGCCCTGGTATTTTGGACAGGAGGAGAACGAGGTGTGGGGGATTTGAAAAACTGGCAATTACCTTTTTTGATAACGGGTGCATTAAGTGGATTCTGGGTTTTTCTTTGGTATAAAACGTATAAAAAGCCCGAAAAACATCCCAAAGTATCGAAAGAAGAGTTGGCCTACATTCAATCCGATTCGGAAGTAGAAACGGATGAAAAGGTATCCTGGGGCAAAGTTCTTCCCAAACGTCAGACATGGGCCTTTGCAACGGCAAAAATCACGGATGCTGTTTGGTGGTTCTACTTGTTCTGGGGTGCTATTTTTCTTGCCGATAAGTTCGATGTTAAGATCAAAGAAATGGGTATTCCCTTTCTGGTCATCTATTTAGTTGCCGATATGGGAAGCATTTTCGGAGGCTGGTTATCGGGCTATTTTATGAGAAAGGGTTGGTCTATCAACAGAGCTCGAAAAACCGCATTGCTTATTTGTGCCCTTATTATCTTGCCGGTTGCTTTTGTGGCGGTAACAGACAATCAGTGGATAGCTGTAGCATTAATTGCACTGGGAGCTGCCGGCCATCAGGCCTGGTCGGCCAACATATTTACACTGGCATCGGATGTATTTCCTAAGAAAGCTACCGCTTCTGTAGTAGGTATAGGTGGTATGGTGGGTGCCGTTGCGGGCATCATAAGCAATTATGTGTTGGGAGCAGTCCTCGACCAAGCCAGCAATACCGGCTTCTTCTGGGCTTTTCTGATAGCCGGTTCATGTTACCTGATCATTTTAGGAATTGTTCATTTGCTGATGCCTAAAATGACTCCGTTGGATGAGAATTTGCAATTAGCTGGATAACCTACCTGTTGGTAAAAATACATACAACCATGAGTGAATTAAGTAGAAAGCTGGTCGGTCTCGAAAAAAAGCAACCCATTAAAGTTGTTCAGTTTGGAGAAGGTAATTTTCTGAGGGCCTTTGTGGATTTTGCTATTCAGCAATTGAATAAGGCGGCCGGTTTCAATGCCGGAGTGGCCGTTGTGCAGCCCATTGAACATGGCATGGTTGACATGCTCAACAAGCAGGACGGCCTCTATAACTTATTCTTAAAAGGGTTTAGTAAAGGAAAAGAAATACAAGAGGCAGAACTCGTCTCTTCCATCGTTAAAGGAATTAATCCATATTCAGATTTCGATGCGTATTTGGAGTTGGCCAGAGAAGAGGAATTGCAGTTCATAATTTCCAATACTACAGAGGCAGGTATTGCTTATGAGGCTGCTGATACACCTGAAATGAAGCCGCCAGGCTCATTTCCTGCCAAGCTTACGCTGCTCTTGTACGAACGTTTCCAATTCTTTAAAGGAGATAAACAGAAAGGTCTCACCATTATTCCTTGCGAACTAATTAACTACAATGCGGATACGCTTCGTGATATTATGGTGCAATACATTGAAGAATGGAAGTTAGGTGACGGGTTTAAAGAATGGTTGTTGAATAACTCCACCTTCCATAATACCCTCGTAGATCGGATAGTGCCCGGTTATCCCAGAGAAGATATTGATGCCTATAACCAACAGTTGCCCTACAAAGACAACCTGATTGTTACTGCCGAGTCATTCTTTTTATGGGTGATTGAGGGAGATGAGGCTTTAAAACAGAAATTGCCGTTTCACAAAACCAGTCTTGATGTAAAAATTGTGAAGGACATGCAGCCTTACCGCACGCGTAAGGTGCGCATTTTAAATGGGGCGCATACCTCCATGGTTCCTATTTCAATTCTTTATGGTACCACCACGGTTAAAGAATCGGTAGATGATGAGTTTATTGGAACGTTTATCAATAAGGCGGTTTTTGACGAAATTATTCCAACGCTGGACATGGATAAAGATGAGCTGGTAAATTTTGCGGAAGAGGTCTTTGATCGTTTTCGCAATCCGTTTATCAAGCATCAGCTTGCAAGTATTGCCTTAAATTCCATTTCAAAATTTAAGGTTCGCGTACTGCCAAGTTTATTGGAATATCAATCTAATCACAATAAAATTCCAACGAATTTAACGTTTGCATTTGCCTGCCTTATTCGCTTTTACAAAGGCAACTGGAAGGGGCAGCCCCTGCCTGTAAATGATAGTGAGGAGGTAGTGAATGAATTGTCTAACGTTTGGGAAATGGATTCTTACGACAAGATATCAACAGCTGTTCTTAAAAATAAGTCATTTTGGGATCAGGACCTGACCCAAATTGCTAATTTGCCAGAGGCCATTTCGTATGCACTTCAACAAATTGACGAGAATGGTATTCAATTGGCATTCGATAATTTTACAAAGAAGTATTAAGGGAACCATAGCAGTATTGCCATGCAAAAAAAGTTAATAAAAGTTCACCCATCCGATAATGTGGCCGTAGCCCTAACTGCCTTAGAAGCAGGTGATAAGGCTACTATTGAGGGAGCAGAAATTGATATTCTCTCCTTCACCAAAGCAAAGCATAAAATCGCTCTGGAGGCACTGGCTATTGGTGACAAAATTTTTATGTACGGTGTTTTGGTAGGCAAAGCGAGCAAGCCAATTGCAAAAGGAGAGGTGCTTACTACTGAAAATGTGAAGCATCAGAGCGAAAAGGTTACCCAAAAGCTGGAAGAAGCACACTGGGATGCGCCAGATGTTTCCAGGTGGAAGAACAGGACTTTTTTAGGGTATCATCGGGAAGATGGCCAGGTGGGTACCGCTAATGTTTGGCTCTTTTTCCCATTGGTATTTTGCGAAAACCGGAACATAGAAACCCTTAAAGATATTTTTGAAAAAGAGCTTCTAAAACAGCCTGTCAATAACCATCAGCTGTTGTTAAGATCACTGGTAAACGGTCAGGAGGGGGAGCCTTTGGATAAGGCAGGTGCAGGTACATCAAATGTATTTGAAAATATTGAGGTGAAGTTTATAACCCACCAGGGCGGTTGCGGGGGTATTCGTCAGGATGCTGTGAGCCTGGCCAAATTATTGGCTGGTTATGTGCATAATCCTAATGTGGCCGGTGCCACGGTATTGAGTCTGGGTTGCCAAAACCTCCAAATCGAGATTTTCAAAAATGCCTTAAAAGCGATCAACCCGGAAAGCACAAAACCGGTGCTCATCTTTGAGCAGCAGCAAATGGGCACCATAGATGAAATGCTCTCTACCATTATAAAGGAATCGTTTGAGGCTATTAAAAAAGCCAACAACATAGAGCGAAAGGAAGCTCCTCTATCGAAACTGAAAGTGGGGCTTGAGTGTGGGGGATCTGATGGTTTCTCCGGTATTTCGGCTAATCCAACCCTTGGTTATACTTCTGATCTGCTGGCGGCTCTTAATGGCTCCGCTATACTTTCCGAATTTCCGGAGTTGTGTGGCGTTGAGCAGGAGTTGGTGAATAGATGTGTGGAGGAAGAAAAGGCGGTTAAGTTTTTGGCCCTCATGAAGGCCTATGAGAAGTCGGTGGTAGATGCCGGCTCCGGATTTGACATGAACCCTTCGCCTGGTAATATAAAAGATGGGTTGATAACCGATGCCATGAAATCGGCAGGAGCCGCTAAAAAGGGTGGTACTTCTCCGGTAGCAGACGTATTGAACTATGGTGAGTACGTTACCAAACCGGGCCTGAACCTTTTATGCACTCCCGGAAACGATGTGGAAAGTACCACTGCCATGGCGGGTTCAGGAGCCAATATTATACTTTTTACTACAGGTTTGGGTACACCAACGGGCAACCCGGTAACACCGGTTATCAAGGTTTCTTCCAACACCGAACTTGCCGAGAAAATGAACGACATTATTGACTTTGATTCCGGCTCTATTATTAAAGGAGACAAAACCATTGAAGAAATGGGAGAGGAGTTGCTGGAGCTGATAATAGAAGTTGCCAGTGGTAAGAAGAAAACCAAAGCAATGTTGCTGGGGCAGGATGACTTTATTCCCTGGCGTCAGGGCGTTTCATTATAGCTTACCTTTTCTTCTTTTAGTTTTAAGGCTTCTTTTCTTGAAGAAGACTTTCGAATATACAATTTAGGAGAAAGAACCACTTTTTTCTCAATCCTGGTATTTCCTCCGTTTATTTGTTCCAAAAAGACTTTAGCAGCCATTTGCCCCATTTCTACAGGAAACTGTTCTACGGTAGAAATGGAAAGTATCATAAACTTGGTGAAAGGCTCATTACTAAAGCCCACTACGCAAAATTCTTCAGGAACTTTAATTTTTTGCGCTCTGAGTTCCTGAATAGCTCCCAATGCGGCAAAGTCACTGGAAGAAAAAATCGCATCCGGTGGATTTTCCATTTTTAGAAGTTGTTTAAGCCCTTTTTTCCCTTCTTCAATATCACTTTCAAGTTCAATAACATAGTTTTCATCGTAGGGAATGCCGTTATCTTCAAGGGCTTCCTTGTAACCTCTGAACCTTTCCTGGTAAATTTGTTCTGTTTTGTTGACGATAAAATGGGCAATCCGGGTACAGCCTTCTTCAATAAGATGCTGAGTTGCATCATAGCCACCTTGAAAATCATCAATAGTGACAGAACTTATTCCTTCAATATCTCTTTTTTTATCGAAGAAAATGATGGGCACATTCTTCTTTAATAGGGCTTTTAAGTGCTCTTCATTTTCCATGGCACCCGAAACGGACATTAAAACTCCATCAATTTGAGCGTTTAATAGTGCATCCAGGTTTTCAATTTCTTTTTTACTGTCGTTGTGCGTTTGAGTAATGATTACATGAAAATTATGAGCAGAAAGTTCTTCTTCGATACCTTGAATAACGGATGCGAAGAAGTTACGGTTGATATGAGGGACAATAACACCCACATTATTACTTCTTCCGCTTTTTAAAGCCAGAGCCAATTTGTTCTGCTGGTAGGCCATCTCAAAAGCTGTTTTTTTCACAAGTTCGCGAGTTTTTTCGCTTATTCTTGGGCTGTCATTCAGTGCTCTGGAAACAGTAGCTGCAGTTATATTTAACTTTTTGGCTATATCGTAAATAGTTGTTTTTTTCATGCAGTCTAAATTGTAACAATATACAAATTAAATTGTGTTGTTTAAAGTTTTCGATTGCATCAAATTAGCTGTGCTAAAGAGTTAAAATCAGATAAATAATAAGTTATAAACTAAGTTGGTCAAAAAAAGCCGCCTAAAAATAATGACGGCTTTTTTTAAATACATCTTTTTTCCTCTTATTAATTAAGAGAAATATCTATTGTCCAGGTTCCTATGCCGTTCATTCTTCCACCTGTTGCAGTTGCTGAAAAGCTAATTTTAAGCTCATTTTCAGAAGCTGTTACGGTTGGGTCAGAAATGCTTAAACCTGAGTCTGAAGCAGAATTTACTGCAACGCTTGTGATGCTTCCATCTGGGTTAACAGTGAAAATACCACCAGTTATAAAAGCATTCAAACCACTGGAGGAGTCAGAAATAAACGTTGCTGTGGATCCGCTGGTTGTTACTGTAATGCTTGGATTGGAAATTAAGGCTGCGGCTTCGTTTGGAATACCCGATGTGCCAAATGACCATGTTCCAACAATTGCTTCAAGTATTTTGTCTCCCTGGGTCTGAGTTGGTCCATCGTCTTTTTTGCAACCATTTGCAACAAGTAATAAGCCCGCAACAGCCATCAGAAAGGCTGTTCTTACAAGTACTTTATTTATATTATTCATTTTTTTCAAGTTTAAATTAAGTGATGCGCTGTTTATCTAACCATGAATTTAACACTTTGCTTAGTACGTTGTGTACTGAAGGTGCAGAAGTAAATTCCTGGATTTAGCTGTTTGGTACCCAGATTTACCTCATAATCTCCGGTTGTAAGCTGCGAGTTCAATACATTTCTAACCACTTTCCCGGAAAAATCGAAAATTGATATGTTAACAAATTCGGTAGCCGTAATGGAAAATCTCAAGGAGGTATTTATTTCACCTGGGTTAGGATATAAGCTTAAACTGTAAGAGTTTTTAAACTGGTCTTCGACAGATAGAGGAAGTGCTAAACTAACATTGATGGTGTAAGTATTAGTGCTGCCGTCTTCTGCAGTTACTGTAACCGTTGCAGCTCCCGGAAGTGAGCTTGGAGTTTGAATATCCACTGTTGCATAAGGACTTGTTGCAGTAGCAGTTATGGTTACATCTGTTGTACCAAATGGAATTTCAATACTATATGAAGTTACTTCAGGATCAAAATTAATACTTACTACACTTTCTTCTACAGAAAGACTGGAAAGTGTATTGTCTGTATCAATTAAATCTGCAAATGGATCCCAGTCATCGTCTCCTTTGGTGAAATTAAAGAGGGTAATATCTGTTCCATCTGTGAGTTGAGGAGCAGAAAGTACAGTAGACCACGAGGCTCTGTTAGCCGAATTATCAACTCCGGACTCCTCAATGGTTCCAAATTCGTACATTTTTGCCGATTCACCACCCAATGTGTTTTGCCATCCTAAAGGATCGATAAGAGATGCGCCATCAAAACCGGTATAATCCGAGGTTTCAACAGTTGTTTTGTAGAAAACAACTTCGCTGGTAACTGGTTGCCATGGGCGTCCGAAATAACCAGGTTTAGCTCTCAAGGTTGAGGCAGTTTCTACTCCGGGTTCAGTTGAAGTAACCGTACACTCATACATTAGGTAACCTCTTCCTGCATCTTGTTGGGCTGCAGTAAGATAGGCGGCATCAGTATCAACATCAGACACGTTCATAACCAAATCTGATTTGTAAAATACTGCGATCATACCTCCAAAAATATAGTCAACTGCACCCATGTAAGCTCCTCTGTAAATAGCAACTCTGGAACCTCTGCCACCATAGAAGGAATCCTGACGACCAACTACACGGCAATTTTTAAGTATCACTTTATCTACATCATTGCCAATAGATAGAGCAGCGGCTCGTTCTACAAAACTTCTGTCCTGAACACTTGTGTTGCCAACATCGGTAGGGCGCAGACCTTTTCCGTCTGATTTTTCTACCACAACGTCTTCAGATTCTTTCTGAGAGATGTATTGGTTGAAGGAGTTTTCAAAGATGATATTTTCGGCCTCGAATCCACTGGCAAATACTTTAACTGTGGCGTTCCAATAAGAGCCATTGGTAGTTCCGGCTCCAGTGTTTTCATAAGGTTGATAACCATTCTCTTTATTTACTTCAAGTACACTGGCATCCCACATTTGATCAGATCTCATACTATAGTAATTGTAGCCATGTCCATAGTATCCGGTAATTCTAACGGCTCCGTCAGCAATATCCACTCCTTTATTTAGCAGTTCTATGCTAGGAGTAGTGGCAGCATTCTTAAAAGTGATATTAGGAGCATCAACAACTAACATTTCTTCATAATTACCCGGATCAATAGTAATAGTTACGCGCTCATTACTTGGTCTGACCATATTTCTGACAGCTTCCAGTGCCTCGTTAATTGTTGCATAATCTTTACCGTCTCCAACAGTTATTTCAGCGGCAAAGTCAACAACGGACGCTCTGAAAATATCAGTAATATATGAAGTTGCTGCACCTCCAAATGTTATCGTAACAAAACCGGCTGTTGTTCCTGTGTAAACATAGTCTGCCGATTCAAGTAGCGATGTAGTGCCCGATGTTGTTTCGTATGGGCCTTCACTTTCTATTGTGAAATTAGCTGCATAATAATAGTAAACAGTTATTTTGTCACCCACCTCAACAGGAACCTGAATGGTGGCTGCTGGTTTTGCGGTAAGATGGCTTTTCTGTGGTTGGTTTGAAATATCACCTGTGAACATAAGCCCCTTGTATGAAGGTAAACCAGTGATGTCCCGATCATCGAATGTCCAATTGGTTACAGGTACAAAGGAAAGAGCCTTTGATGTAGCAGCACCCTCAACCTTCAAATTGGATGTTAGTGCAAGTTCAACAGGCCAGTTGTCAAGGCCGGAGTAAGATATCTTGTATGTTCCGTCTCTTAGTTTTATTCCATCCAATGAAGTAAAGTCATACGAGTAATCTGGTTCATCAAGATTAGTAAACGTTAAAGTAAGGGCTGCAAGTTGTTCAGTTGAAAGCCCATCCTGAGTTACTGTTATATCGTAAGTGGGCTTTGCTTCAAATACTACATCAGCAGTTTGATTTCCTGTAACTGTTATTGTATTGGAAGGAATTTCGTAATCATTTACACCTAAACCGGAGATTGTATATTCAACATCGGGTTCAAGTTCTACAGAATAGGTGCCCATTCCGGCATCTACAACCGGTTCCGGAACAAATAGTTTATTAGCAGCTGGATCTGGGGTATACATAAGCTCAAGATTAGCAATGTCCGAACCCAATCCTGTTACATTTCCTGTTACAGAATATAGAACTAATTGCAGAATAGAAATATCATGAGTTGTAGTACTTGCAGTTACATCAAGTGTTTTACCTGTAGTAATTAAATATCCATTGGCATCGGCTAAGCTAAGGTTGTAGGTATAGCCTATTGGTAAGTCAATGCTATAGGCTTGCCCACTAACAACAACTGATTTAGCTTTTCCAGCTTCATTGGTGAAAACGATTGAATAACCACCAGGTATTCCAGGAGCTCCTGATTCATCAACTGTTCCTGTTACGGTTGCGTATTGAGCATCTCTTCTGTAAATTCTAAAATAACTTGGTTTTGCAGCTTCATCAAATATGCTATAGGTCCCCGTTGCCTTAGCTACAAAATGTACTTCAGTTATGGTGCTAATTGGTACAGTTGCTATATCGTCCTGATAAAGTGGATCCTGATCATACTTAAAGTGTAATTGCCCATCTGCGTTCTCGGCATACATCCACATAGTTAATTCATCATCTTCGGCCAGGGTTACTGTAAATTTTCTATCCACATTTCCAGTACTATTAACATATAAACGCCCAGTAAAGTCACCTTTAGTGTTGCCATCATAGCGTGTCAAGCTTTCGTTGGTAGTTCGTAAGCGATCATTGGTTCCACCAGTCCATGTAAAATGGCCTGAAGTAAAAGTCTCCGGCATAACATTGCCGCTTGAGCCAACTACGATACCACCATCGTACCAGGCGTTAATGGCATCTACTGTAAGCCAATTATTAAATGATTCTTCCCCGGTATCTGCAATTTGCTCCGCACCAAAGTCCCAAACATCAGTTTTTCCATTTGAGGTTATGGTTGTTACCGTTATTAATGGGAGGTAGATATCGCTTCCACTACCTACTGCAGTAAAAGTTAATGTGGCTGCACCTCCGGTGTAAATAAACTCATAAGTATCAACAAGATCTGTTGTAACTTGTGTGCTTACCGTACCAAGATCTCCGGTGGTTAGAGCAGTCCCTTCCATATCAAGACTAGAATACTGGGAGCCCAAAAATTTAACAATTGAGGTACCATCTACATCAATTGTAATTACAGAGCCAACTTTTAGGTCAAGACCATAAGTATTTCCGTGCTGTGACGAACCTACGGATGGAGTTAAAATTAGTTTTCCATCAGCGGATTGCCCTGCAGTAAAGATTACACCGTCATCTCTAAAGTCATAACTAACTTCAGTGAGACCTTGCCCTAATGTAAGAAAGCTAACATTAAGAGCTAAAAACAAGAAAAGTAGTTTTGTTTTCATTTTGTCAGGTTGTTTGTGAATGTTTGATTAATTCGCTTTAAAAATCTATTATTTGAAATAGAATAATCGATTACATTTTGTAAAGAATGAGACCTTTTTGTATCTTTTTTGAGTGAAAATTCTATTTATTTGACCCAAAATGTCTCGATTATCTACTTTAATTGATTGCAATATAGATATTTTTTTTAAAAATGTGTAATCGATTGCGCATTAATAAAAAATAATTTAGTTTTGACTTATTGAATAATTGTGTGGCATCAATATGTAGAGAGAGCGGTGCTGCATTTGTAAAACTTCTAACTTAAATACTTCATGAATTATGATAGCTAAGCATTTTAATTATTCGCTATGGAGACTATCAATAATAACAGTACTGTTTATCTCATTTGCAATGTCGGCAAGGGCCCAGGGGCAGAGGGTTTCAGGTACTGTTGTTGACAGCGAAACGGGAGAATCACTCATTGGTGTGACCATAGTTGAAGTTGGTACTTCGAATGGAACTGTTACTGATATTGATGGAAAGTATACTATTATGGTTTCTTCCAACGCATCATTATCAGTTAGTTTTGTAGGCTTTTTAACACAAACGATTTCGGTGGGAGCAAAGACCGAAATTAATTTTTCACTTGTTCCTGATGTTAAAGCCCTGGATGAAATTGTTGTAATTGGATATGGAACAGCCAAAAGGTCCGAATTAACCGGGTCGGTTGCTTCGGTGTCCAGTGATGATTTAAAGAATATTCCTGTTTCTTCTGTGACAGAAAGTCTAACAGGTCGGCTGGCGGGTGTTAATGTTACATCAACTGAAGGTTCACCAGACGCTGAAATAAATATCCGCGTACGTGGAGGAGGCTCTATTACTCAAAGTAGTGCTCCATTATATATAGTCGATGGATTTCCTGTATCGAGTATATCTGATATTACACCGTCAGATATTAAATCAATTGATGTACTTAAAGATGGCGCATCTTCTGCAATTTATGGTTCCAGAGGAGCCAATGGGGTTATTATCATTACTACGAAATCAGGTACCACCAATGGGAAAATGTCTGTTGATTTTAATACATTTTACGGGGTACGTAAAATAGCTAAAACGTTGGATGTGCTTTCGCCTCAAGATTATGTAAGATGGCAATATGAATATGCAGTACTGGACGATCCCAATGATCTATCATCGTTTGAAGACTATTTTGGCTCTTTTTCTGATCTTGACTTATATGCAGGTTTAAAAGGCAACGATTGGCAACGGCAGGTGTATGGCAGAACCGGTAATGTACTTAGCAATGATATAAGTATCCGAGGGGGAACAGATGAATTTAATTATTCAGCCAACTACGCTCGCTATGATGAAAAGGCTATAATGGTAGGATCTGACTATCTACGAAATAACTTTACCTTCAAATTAAATAATAAGCCCAACAAAGTAGTTGATATCGCGTTTTCAATGAGGTATTCAGACACCAAGATAAATGGTGGAGGTGCAAATGAACAAAATGAAGTTTCATCTGCCGATTCAAGACTAAAACATAGTGTGGGCTATTCACCTATTCCTGTACCTGGTTTAACGACTACGGCAGCAGATGATACAAATGAGGCAACAGCCGGAGATTTGGTAAATCCTTTAGTTGCGGTTGATGACAACCAGAGGGAGCAAATGAAAAGGAATCTTAACCTTGCAGGTTCTGTAGGATGGAAAATAATAGATAATCTTAAGTTAAAAGTAGATTTTGGACTTGATAACAACAATTATGTTGACCATCGTTTTTATGGATTGACTACCTATTTGGTTCGAAATAAACCTGCTGCTGATTATCAAAATCAACCAGCAGTGGTTTTACGGGATAGAAAAACCACTACAATACGTAATGCGAACACGTTGAATTATGATTTTAAAGATTTACTACCTTCCGATCATAGCATAAACCTTTTAGCAGGTGTAGAGCTGATTAAAACCCAATCTCAAACGCTGACCTCAGAAATACACGGATTTCCAACAGGGTTTGATGCTCAGGAGGCATTTAAGCTTACTACCCAAGGGAAAAGTATATTTTCAGTGAATAATTATTATAGCCCTGACAATAATCTGCTTTCTTACTTTGGTAGGTTAAATTATAGTTATCTGGATAGATACTTATTAACAGCAACTTTCAGGGCAGATGGCTCCAGCAAGTTTTTAGGTAAACAAAACAGGTTCGGATATTTCCCTTCTTTTGCTGCTGCATGGAAGATTTCGGAAGAAGGTTTTATGAGCGGAACCTCGAATTGGTTAAACAGCCTAAAATTAAGAGCGAGTTATGGAACTGCTGGTAATAACAATATTGATGATGGCCAAACGGCTCAAACTTTTCTTTCCAGTACAACAACTTGGATCAACGGATTT
Source organism: Cyclobacteriaceae bacterium (assembly GCA_020436165.1). Taxonomy (GTDB): domain Bacteria; phylum Bacteroidota; class Bacteroidia; order Cytophagales; family Cyclobacteriaceae; genus JAKISE01. Next base: position 17,473 of record JAGQYI010000005.1, read on the forward strand.
ACAAGCTATTGGGCTCCATTAACAACACTTGCTAATCCTAATTTAAAATGGGAGACCACAACTACCAGAAATGTGGGTTTAGATATTGCGGTATTAAAGGGTAAACTCGTTGCCAGTTTTGATGCCTATCTGAACAATATCTCAGATTTATTATTACTGTTTCCCATATCAGGTGTTGGATATAAGGACCAGTTTCAAAATCTAGGAGAAACAAAAAATCAAGGGGTTGAAGTTTCCTTAGAGTATTATCCTATTGAAAAAACAAATTATGGATTAGGTTTCAATCTCAACATGAGTTTTAATAATGGTGAGATCGTTTCATTAGGGAGTTTGGAAAATTTTGGACAGGCATCCGGATGGGCTTCTACTCAAATTGGTGACGATTATCTTATTTCAGTGGGAAGCCCCGTTGGAATAATGCAAGGGTATGTGTCTGACGGCAGGTATGAAGTTTCTGACTTTGATTATGATGCTTCAACTGAAACATACACCCTAAAGGAAGGAGTTACCGATGCTTCCCTTATTGTTGGAGATGTAGCTCCCGGAATGATGAAACTTAAAGATCTGGACGGAGATGGTGAAGTTACACTTGCGGATCAAAAAGTTATAGGAAACGCAAATCCTAAACTTGTAGGAGGGTTTGTTATCAATGGATATGCCTTTGGATTTGATCTTTCTGCCGCCTTTAATTATAGTTATGGAAATGATATTTACAATGCTAATAAAATAGAATTCACTACTTCAACTCCCAGAAATCAATACAGGAACCTAATTTCTATGCAGGAAACCGGCACTCGTTGGACGAACATTGACCCACAAACTGGTGAAATGGTAACAGATCCTACCGCATTAGCTGCATTAAATGCAACCACCACAATGTGGTCACCGTATATGGCACGCTATGTATTTAGCGATTGGGCAGTGGAAGATGGTTCTTTTCTACGGTTGAACACACTGACTCTTGGTTATTCTCTACCTAATTCCTTATTATCTAAAGTTAAAATTCAAAGATTGAGGTTTTATGCAACCGGATACAACGTTTTTGTGCTTACCAAGTACTCTGGATTCGATCCGGAAGTTTCTACCAGGAGAAAAACACCATTAACACCAGGTGTTGATTACTCTGCTTATCCAAGAAGCAGAATGGTTGTTGTTGGTTTAAATCTTTCTTTTTAATTAAAAGATGAGTTTAGTTATGAAAAAGTCAAAATATATAGTTTTAACAATTATTGTAGTGTTGTTGGGTTCGTGTAAAGATAAGTTCCTGGATGCACCCACAAAATCAGCCTTAGATGACTCTGTTATATTTTCTTCAGTTGACCTTGCCAGGGGAGCCGTAGATGGAATTAAGGTTTCTTTTGGTGAAACCAATTCGTACAGAGGTAGACTATTGCCTTATTATGGAACAAATACAGATATTGAATGGTATAATGCTTCTGAAAACACTGGTGACAAATCTGATTTGGCAGTATATGATGCCAAAACAATTAATGGAGAAATGAACACTACAAACAATGCCTGGGCTATGATGTATCAAGGTATTGAACGTGCTAACCTTTGTATATCCGGAATAAGGACATACGGGGATCCACAACCCGGAAATGAGATGGGCTATTTATTAGGTGAAGCATTGACGTTGAGAACAATTTACTATGCCGATCTTCTTAAAACTTGGGGAGATGTGCCTGCACGTTTTGAACCTTTGACCACTGAAACTATCTACGTGCCAAAAGCAAGTCGCGATGTAATTTACAAGCAATTGATTGCCGATTTGGAAGAAGCGGCAACCTTAGTGCCTTGGCCAAATGAAAGTGGTTTAACAGCTACAGTGGAAAATATTAACAAAGCTTTTGTAAAAGGTTTAAGAGCAAGACTTTGCTTAGCAGCCAGTGGTTATTCACAATATCCTGACGGGGTTAGAAGAAGTACAGATCCGGACTTAAGTGTTGCTAACATGTACCCAATTGCGTTGCAGGAATGTCTTGATGTAATTAATAGCGGAACTGTTCATTTAGAATCTTCATTTGAAACACTTTGGAGAAGTTACAACGAAGAAGTTTTAGCAGCTGGAGGTGAGTCGCTTTGGGAGATACCTTTTTCTGAAGGTCGTGGCCGTATGTTATTTACGTTTGCCGTTCGGCACGATAATAATGATCAGTACCAACAGAATGGTAATAGTCGAGGAGGAGCCTCAGGACCCTTACCAAATGTGTTCTATGACTATGACGTAAAGGATTTAAGAAGAGATGTTTCATGTGTACCGTATAAGTATGGACCCGTTGATCTAAGTGGCATTGCCAGGCAAGAGCTTGTTGGATTAGACACCTGGTACTTTGGTAAGTACAGGTACGAATGGATGACACGATTAGTGACATCCACCAACGATGACGGTATTAATAAAATGTATATGCGTTATGCTGAAGTTTTATTGATGGCAGCTGAAATCGAGAACGAACTCAATGGCCCATCAGCAGCAGCGCCATACCTGACTCAAATTCGGCAAAGAGCGTTTGACCCTGCTGATTGGTCAACCAAAGTTGACGCTTACATTGCTGCCCTAGGTTCAAAAGAAGAAATGTTCAATGCTATTGTTAAAGAACACGGATTTGAATTTGTGGGTGAAATGGAAAGAAAACAAGCGCTGATACGTTGGAATTTATTGAAAACCAAAATAGACGAAGCAAAAACAAAATTGTATGCTTTACGGGATAGAACAGGCGAGTATGCGGATGTGCCTGCAGCGGTTTATTATAAATACGATACCGATGGAGAATCGCTTGTTATATATGGGTTAAATCGAGGAGAGACAACTGACCCGGGGGCCGGTTTTACCTCAGTTACATATGTGGCTCCTGAAGAGCTTGAAGATACCAAGATCGAGTCAATTTATACGAATGATCCCAATACAAAACAATATTGGCCCATTTGGCAGGTATTCTTAGACGCAAGTAACGGAACACTTATAAATGATTATGGATATTAAATTATTGAAAGTTATGAAATTTATAAATCATACAACTATATATAAGGTACTTGTACTTGGATTGGTATTGCCTATTGTTACAATAGGGTGTAAAGACAATCTAGACCCTGTTATCGAGGAACTTAAACTTGGAAGAGTATTAACACCTGATAGATTGGAGGTTCACATCCGTAACAGAACAACTATTGAATTAGAATGGGGTGTAAGGGATGATGCTGACTATTATGTAGTTGAGTTTAGCCAAGACAGCCTGGAATTCAACACTATCATTAGGGAAGTAGTTGTATTGCCTGAAGAGCTTCCTCTTCAAGAAGGTTTTTTTGGTGACACCCGTTATTCTGCGCGTGTAAAAGGAGTAAATGAAGACTCATCTATTGGCGATTCCAACTGGGCCGCAGTAACGGTATTGACAGAATCGGAAAACATCTTCCTACCTATTGAGGATGGTGATATATCTACTTTTCAGGCAACCGTTAGATGGCCAGCCAACAGCGATGTTAGTAAACTGGTAGTAAATCCGGGGAATATTGAACACGTAATTACCGCAGGTGAAAAAACAGCCGGAGTAGCAACTATAACAGGTTTATCGGCTTTGACGGAATATACAGTTCAAATTATTGGTGGCGAAAGTACCGTTAGAGGAACTACCGAATTTAAAACCCTTGTAGATCCTGCAGGCCCTAACACAACATTTGTTCAGTCTACGGACGACCTAAATGCTGTAATTGCCGCAGCTCCGGACGGACAAACTTTAGTTTTAGGCCCCGGGGACTATCTGGTTAATGATGGAGAAACACTTGTGCTTGACAAGAACCTGATTATTCGTGGCCAACTGCCATACGACAGACCCATGCTTCATGTTCAGTTTGACGTTGCGGATGGGGCCTTTGAAACCTCTATTATTGACCTTGAAATGATTGGTGATGACGGAGTGAATTTAACAACTTTGTTTGACCTGGCAACTGCTGGTGTAGACCATACCTCTATTAACATTAGTGGTTGTTATATTCACAACTATGGACGTCAGTTGGTGTACGGTAACGTGGCTGCAACACTGGGTTCTTTTAATGTTGACAATACCATTATTAAGGATTTTAAAGCAGGAGGAGGAGATTTTATTGATTTTAGAAAAGCCTTTGTTTCTAACATTTCACTAACTAACAGCACGTTTGTTAATACTCCGGCAGAACGCGATTTTATCAGAACAGATGCTGCTTCAGGATATACAGGAACAGGTCTCACAACAAATATTCTGATTGATCATTGCACGTTGTATGGAGTATCTGATGCTACAAGAAGGTTACTTTATGTGCGTTTTGATGCAAACGCATCTGAAGTCACCAACTGCTTGTTTGCTGAAACCACTGCTTATTACTCGAATCAGAGTGCCACTTCAATACCAAGTTTATCTCACAATAATTATTTTAATGCTCCGGGTTTTTATACCGATGGAACCGTTTTGGATGAGGGAGAGTACACTACGGTGGATCCTGGATTTATTGATGCAGAAAATGGCGATTTTACAGTCACTAATCAGGATATCTTGGATGATGCTATTGGGGACCCCAGGTGGCTGCAATAATTAATGGAATTTAAAAGGTGTCTGAAACCAAGTTTCAGATGCCTTTTTATTTTCTGTATACGAAAATAAAAATGATAATTATTGGTAATCTATCTTATAGTTTTTGGAGAGATTATTAAAATAGCCGAGATAGGATTATAGAAGTTCGGTTAATACAAGTTAACATGAAAATTAGGGCCGTTATATCTTTGGTTACAATATTTTTAGGTTCATCTTTTGCTAAGTGTCAGCAAATTGCTTTTCCTGGAGCAGAAGGCTTTGGAAAGTATGCTACCGGTGGCCGTGGCGGTGAAATTATCATTATTGACAATTTAAATGATTCCGGCCCGGGAAGCTTCAGAGAAGCATTGGCACAGAAATACCCCCGAATCATCATATTTTCTGTTGCGGGGTATATTGAACTTGAATCTCCATTAGATATTAAACACGGAGATGTTTCCATTTTAGGTCAATCTGCTCCGGGCCAAGGCATTACCCTTAAAAATTACACTTTTAAAGCAACCGAAGTTGAAAACGTGATTATCAGGTATATCCGGTCTCGGATGGGTGATGAAAAAAAATATGAAGGCGATGCTTTTACAATGAAAAAATGTAAAAACGCGATCGTAGATCATTGTTCTTTCAGTTGGTCAACCGATGAGTGTGCGTCAATGTATGATAATGAAAATATAACCGTTCAATATTGCATTATTTCTGAGAGTTTAAATAATTCGGTTCATAGAAAGGGAGAACATGGATATGGAGGAATTTGGGGAGGTAAAAAGGCAACGTTTCATCATAATTTATTAGCCGACCATAAGAGTCGCAACCCGCGGTTCAACGGGGCAAGGTACCATAAAGAGCCTGAAAAAGAGATAGTGGATTTTAGAAATAATGTAATCTACAATTGGATGGAGAATAATACCTATGGCGGTGAGGAAGGGAATCATAACATTGTTAATAACCTGTATAAAGCGGGACCGGCTACCATCGCTAAAAAAAATAAAATACTGGACCCCTATAAACCGTATGGTAAATTTTACCTGTCAGGTAATGTTTTGGTTGGCAATTCAGAGGTTACAGAAGATAATTGGAAAGGTGTCTTTCATTTTGACAGCATTCCCTGGATAAAACGTAGCGAGCCCCTGAAGGTAGAATCTGTGAAAACGGAAACAGCCTGGGAGGCATTGGAAAATGTATTAAACAACTCGGGAGCATCTTTTGCTCGCGATGCGGTTGACAAAAGAATTGTAAATGATTTTAGAAGTGGGTCTCCCTCTTTTGGCACTGGAATTATTGATTCTCAGACACAGGTGGGAGGGTACCCGATGCTTGATGCTGGCAAAGTAAAAAAAGACGAAGACCATGATGGACTACCCGAAAAATGGGAGGATAAGCATGGTCTGGATGATCATAATGCAGATGATGCTTCAGAAAATACACTGGATCAAAACTATGCTAATATTGAAGTTTACTTAAATGAAATTGTTGTAAAGTAGTTTTTGGTTGATATTTTAAAGGAGATATAAATAGATTTTTATGCGCAATAAACTCAAACATTTGGTTTTTACCATCTTGGTACTTCAGCTCGTATTTATTTCTTGTAAGAAGCCAAACGAACCCAATCCATCCAATGGATTAGTGACATCAATATCTATTGAGGGTAACAATATTACGGATGGCAATAGCACTCAAATGATTGCCGTTGTTCTTCCTGAGGAAGCGGTTAACAAAGTGGTCACCTGGTCTGTCTCTAACGAGGATATTGCCACCATCGATCAGAACGGTTTAGTTACGGCCGTTTCAAATGGCAACGTAATCGTAACCGCCTTAGCTACCGATGGTTCAGAAGTAAAAGGTACTAAACTGATAGCCATCAGTGGGGTAACAGCTCCCACGTTTTTGGTGGAGTCTATAACTATTGTGGGGTCCGATATTACGGATGGTAATGAGCAACAACTATCCGTGGATGTGCTTCCGGTGAATGCCACCAATAAAACGGTAACCTGGGCAGTATCAAATGAATCCATTGCTACTATTAGCTCAGATGGATTACTTACGCCCATTCAAAATGGTAGCGTAACCGTAACTGCAACTGCGCAAGACGCATCGGGTGTTCAAGGGCAGCTGGAGGTAACTATTTCCGGTATCGAAGGACTGGTTGTTAGTAGTGTTACCCAAATTTTAAACGCCCTTAACAATGCTAAGGCTGGCGATGTTATTTATGTTAGGGCAGGCACGTACGAGTTCACAAGCTCAATTAACATAAACAAGAATGGCCAAAGCGGAAACCCAATTAGCTTATTGGTACATCCCAATGATACTGAAAGACCACTTTTTGATTTCTCCGCGATGTCAGAAAACAGCTCAAATCGGGGAATTAATCTTTCAGGCAGTTACTGGTACATAAAGGGAATAGACGTTTATAAAGCTGGTGACAATGGCATGTTTATTTCCGGAAGCAATAATCTCATTGAATTTTGTACATTCTCAGAGAATGCAGACACTGGTTTGCAAATAGGTAATGGTGCTTCAAACAACACAGTATTAAATTGCGACTCGTATTTTAATGCTGATTCAAGCCTTGAAAATGCGGATGGTTTTGCGGCCAAACTGGATGTTGGTTCCGGAAACAAATTTATTGGCTGCAGGGCATGGAACAATCTGGATGACGGATGGGATGGTTATTTGCGTGGAGCCGATAATGTAACCACCTACTACGAAAATTGTTGGGCGTTTAGAAACGGGTATTTAAAAAACGGAGCTGTGGGAGCAGGCGATGGAAACGGCTTTAAAACTGGTGGTAGCGATGGCAAAGACCTGAAACATAATGGCGAATATAGAAATTGCATAGCGGCAGGAAATCTATTTGATGGATTTGATCATAATAGTAACAGGGGTAGCGTATTAATTTATAACGGGGCCGCCCATGATAACGGAAGAAATATTAGCTTCGGGACAACCAATATTGCTGCTTCGCTTACCATTAAAAACTCCATTTCTTTTGAGAGCAAGAGTACCGATCAGTTGAATGCGGATGTTACGGATATAACCAATAATAGTTGGCAGGATGGCCTCAGCGCAACATCAGCAGATTTTGTGAGTGTTGATATCGATGAACTTTTAAGCCCACGAAAAGAAGATGGCAGCTTGCCCGATATTAATTATCTGCACCTGGTATCCGGTAGCGACCTGATAAACAAAGGAGTAGATGTTGGTTTACCATTCTTAGGTTCAGCCCCTGATTTGGGTGCATTCGAATTAGAATAGACACAAAACGAAATTGAAAATGAAGACAGTATTTGCCATATTATTAGTCGCTTTCCTCTTTGCCTCTTGTGCTAACAAAAGCACGGAGCAGAAAGAAGAAGCAGGGCCATGGGATCATTTGAGCAGTATTCTGAGCCAAATAAAAGAGCCTGTTTTCCCCGATACCGTTTTTAACATAATGGATTTTGAAGCGGTTGCGGATGGTAAATTCGATAATACGCAGGTTTTTGCCAAAGCAATTGATGCTTGTTCAGCAAATGGAGGAGGTATGGTTTTAGTACCGGAAGGACAATACTTTACCGGGCCAATTCATCTAAAATCGAATGTAAATCTGCATTTGGACAAGGGGGCTGAAATTCTGTTTAGCACCAACCCCAAAGACTACTACCCTTTGGTGCACACTTCGTTTGAGGGAACAGAGTTGATGAATTATTCTCCTTTAATTTATGCCTACAAGCAAAGCAATGTGGCGGTTACAGGAGAGGGAGTACTAAATGGTCAGGCCAATAATGAAACATGGTGGCCCTGGAAGGGTAGTATAGAATACGGTTGGAAAGAAGGAGAACCTAGTCAGAATAATCCTGAAAGCAGGGAAAGCCTTGTTTCCATGGCCGAAGAAGGTAAACCTGTGGAGGAAAGGGTCTTTGGCGATGGCTATTATTTTCGCCCCAATTTTGTAGAGCCCTTTGAATGTGAAAACGTTTTGATCAAAGGGATTAAAATAATTAATTCTCCCTTTTGGGTAATGCACCCCATTAAATGCACCAATGTAATTGTTGATGGTGTTACGGTGGAGTCGCATGGCCCTAATAACGATGGTTGCGATCCGGAGTATTCTAAAAATGTATGGATTAAGAACTGCACCTTCAACACCGGGGATGATTGCATTGCCATTAAATCCGGTCGAAATGGGGATGGGCGAAGAGTGGCCATACCCAGCGAGAATATTGTGGTACAACATTGCAATATGATCGATGGTCACGGAGGTGTGGTGATGGGAAGCGAGATTTCAGCTGGTGTTCGCAACGTGTATGCCGAAGATTGCACCATGGACAGCCCCAATCTGGACAGAGCCATTCGTATTAAATCGAACTCAAAAAGAGGAGGACTGGTAGAAAACGTTTTCGTGCGCAATATTGAAGTAGGGCAGGTGAAAGAAGCGGTGCTTAAAATCAATATGCATTATGGCGCTTATGGCAATCAGGAAGGAGCCTTTGTTCCACAAGTGAAGAACGTAACCCTTGAAAACGTTACGGTTAAAAATGGTGGGAAATATGGTATTTTAATTGATGGTGATGCCAATGCTCCTGTTGAAGATGTAGTGTTGAAGAATGTAACGATCGAAAAAGTGAAGCATCTGTATTCAATTGAAAATGTATCGAAAATTGAATTTATCAACACGTATATGAATGGAGAATTGGTTCAATATCCTGAAAATAAAGCAGCAAATCAATAAAAGAATGATGGTTGCCTATTAGCTGACAAAACCGATTTTATGCAACAGAAAATACAAACAAACGAACATGATTAATTGAACTTGGTTGATTGATGGGGGCGAGATATCCTTTTCTTGCTCCCGTCTTTTTTAATTCTATTATGAAGAAGTACTTATTACTATTACTGCTCATCCGGTTTCTGCCTTTGCATGCACAGAATGGGGTAGCAATGGATACTTCTTATACCGTTAACAGCGAGTATGCCAAAAGGATAAAAAAGTACCCTTTTATAGAAATCAAAAAACCGGTTCAACATAAGAGCGTTTCCGAAATCAGCAATGTGGTTTACAAACAAACTCAAAACCACGCCCTGCATTTGGATGCATTCTATTATAACAAGAAGAAGCACAACCCTATTGTTGTTTTGGTGCATGGCGGAGGCTGGAAATCGGGCAATAAATCGCTCATGATACCCCTGGCAGAAGACATTGCTGCCAAAGGTTATGCCTGCTTTACCGTTGAATACCGGCTATCTCCCGAAGCTCAATATCCTGCAGCTGTCAATGATGTAAAACAAGCGATACAGTTTGTGAAAGCACATGCGCAAGAATATAATGCCGATTCATCCCGTGTAGCTGTTTTGGGCTGTTCTTCAGGTGGGCAAATGGCTGCACTTATTGGCGCCACCAATAATACGAAACGGTTTGAAAGTGAAACAGGTGAATTTACCACTTCCTCCAGTGTACAGGCCGTTATCGATTTGGATGGCATTTTAGCTTTCCATCATCCGCAATCGAAAGAAGGCACGGCAGCGGCTCAATGGTTAGGTGGTACCTACAACGAAATTCCGAATGCGTGGGATGATGCATCCGCCTTGACCCATACAGATGAAAATATGCCTCCAATCTTATTTATTAATAGTCAATATCCCCGGTTTCATGCGGGAAGAGAAGAGATGATCGATATTCTGTCTTCTCATGGCATTTATTATAAAGTTGAGACCATTGAGGATTCACCTCATACCTTTTGGCTGTTCAACCCCTGGTATGATACAACCCTTAATTATATAATCAGTTTCCTAAACACAGTTTTTAAATAATATGTAAAACCTTAGTTATGAAAATATATAAAATACTCCCCGGCTTATTAGTGCTTAGCTTGTTTGCATGTAGCAAGAAAGAAACTAAAACTTTAGAAACTACTGAGGCTGACCAATCTCAGGAAATGGTTATGCCTAAAACGTATGCAGAAATAGCTGCAAAAGAAGGTGGACAGTGGAATGGAAGAAAATACGAAGGTGGAACGTTTAAAAATGTGGATAGTCTGTGGCTTTCGCCTCACCACACTGACCATTCGTTTGATATTCGCTATGAAGGCCCGGGTTGGGAGAGTGATAAAGTTGGGTATAGGTTATACCTCGACTGGAGAAATGCAATTGATATTTTTGGTAAGAAGGTGGATACCCTGGTGCTGTCTCAGGTTGGTCTGGATGGATTCGACTCCTACCATGAAATGAGCGGTTGGGGAGCCGATATTCTCAAAGTTGGGAAAGGTCTGGGTATTGGTTCTATCGGCCGCTACCTGAACGATACCGTGGCTCATTTCAACCAGGTAGATTCAACCTTTGCCAAGGTTGAAAACTCGGATAAAGCTTCTTCTGTAGTGATTGATTATTATGGCTGGAAAACAGGGGATGACAAAATTGATTTCAGTTCAATCCTGACCATTAAACCAAACGATCGATACACCAAAAACACAATTCAGTCATCGGAAGCCATTAGCGGTATATGCACCGGTATAGTCAAGCACAACGACCTCCCTTTGATTCAAAAAGAAAGCGAAAATAAGAAGTGGGGCTACATTGCCACCTACGGGGTGCAAACCTTGATTCCTGATAAACTTGGGATGGCGATTTTTTATCCGATGGATGAAACGGAAAGCCTGGTGGATGGGGAATTCGACCATTTGATCGTTTTCAAACCAACTACAGAGCCCATTTCTTTTTATTTTTTGGGTGCCTGGGAGCAGGAAAAAGATGGTATCAAAACACAGGAAGAATTTGTGAAGTACCTGAACGAAAAGCTAAGCGAGTTGAACAGTAATAATACATTATGAAAATACGTAATTCAATAGCCTCAATGGGGTGGCGTGTGGTTTTGGTTGAGCTCGTGGTCATCATTTTCGTGAGCTGCGGACAGAAGCAGAAGGAGGGGAGTGAAGAAAAGGCTGCAAAAACGGGCATGTCCATTCCCGATACGCTCAAATGGTCGGAGCGCATGGCTTTATCCATTATGAAGCGCAACCCCGAAGCCTGGCAGGTAGATGATAGTGCAAAACCCAAATGGAACTATAAAACAGGGTTGGTAATGTTTGCTTTTGAAAAGCTCTATAACGCCACCAACAATGAAAAGTACTTCAACTATGAAAAGGGGTATACCGATAAGTTTATCGACAGTGCGGGTACTATTGCTACCTACAAATTGACGAACTATAACATTGACAATATCAATTCAGGCAAAATTCTGTTTGAACTCTATTACAATACAAAGGATGAGCGTTACCTGACGGCTTTGCAAACCTTGCGAAAGCAGTTGGAAGGCCAGCCCAGAACTCCCTCCGGTGGATTCTGGCACAAGAAGATCTACCCCGATCAAATGTGGCTGGACGGCCTCTACATGGGAGAGCCTTTTTATGCGTATTACACCGTAAAATATGAAGAGGGTAAAAACCTGGATGATGTAGCGCTGCAGTTTCAATTGGTGCACGATCATACCTATGACCCCAAAACCGGGCTTTATTTTCATGCCTGGGACGAAAGCAAAAAAATGGAGTGGGCCAATAAGGAAACCGGGGCGGCACCTAATATCTGGCTGCGCGCCTTAGGCTGGTACAGCATGGCCCTGGTAGATGCACTGGACTATTTTCCGCAAGACCATCCCAAACGTTCCCAATTGATTGGTTATTTGAATGAACTTTCCGAAGCAATTGTGAAATACCAGGACAAATCGGGTTTATGGTACCAGGTGCCCAATATGCAGGACAAGGAGGGTAATTATCTGGAAGCTTCCGGTTCTGCCATGCTGGCTTATTCATTGGCTAAAGGAGTGAATAAAGGCTATTTGCCCGAATCTTACCAAAAAGCGGCAGAGGACGCATTTAATGGTTTGATCACCCAATTGATTGTGGTAGAACCGGATGGAGAGCTGCACCTGAACCAAATATGCAAAAGTGCAGGCCTGGGCGGCAATCCATACAGAGACGGCTCCTTTGAGTATTATGTAAATGAGCCCATTGTATCCGATAATGCGCACGGCTTAGGGCCTTTTATCCTGGCGGCACTTCAGTTGAATAAATAAGAATTATTAAATATGGATTTGTTATGAAGCTAAAAACACAGAAACACATTGCCCTGGCAGCCCTGCTGGTTTTGCTTGGTACCTCCTTTACTTACGCTCAGCAAAGTGATGCCAAAGAGGAAAAGAAATATACCATTGAAAACTGCGTGAACGAGTTTAACAAGGATAAAACGGTGGAAACCAAAGTGGGGTATCAGTATTGGTTTGCTGACAAACAGTTTTTGGATGGCCGCACGTTAAAAATGAGTGTTGTAGCTCCGCATAAAGCCACCCATCCGCCTCACCGGCACGTTGAAGATGAGTTCTTCTTTATACTGGAAGGTACAGCGGCTTTTTACCTGGAGGGTAAGGTAGATACTGTTCAAGCCTACACAAGCTTGTATTGCCCTTCCAATTATGAACATGGCATCAGCAATGTGGGGGATACGGAGCTTAAATACCTGGTGATCAAAAAATATCAAAAGTAAAATTATGACATGATGTATTGAATCCGATTTTATCGATTTATACCAACAGCCTCTTTGCTTTTTTATTAAAAAATGAGCTATTTATATACTTAACTGCCCCACTTGTACTAAAGGAAAACGAATAATTATGTCTAAGAGAATTTTACTATTAATTACATTAATTATAAGCTTAACTACTGGTTCCCAAGCACAAAAACTCGATCATTCCTGGCAGGGAATTATTACATCAGAACCGGACGAATGGTATGGGAGTGACGAAGCCCAACGCATTGCCGATAATGTTCTTTTGTATCAACGCGACATAGGGGGGTGGCCTAAGAATATTCAAATGCAGAAGCCGCTTTCAAAAGATGAAAAGGAAAAACTTCTTCAACTAAAGAATGACCCAAAGGGCTGCACAACAGATAATGGCGCTACGGTGCAGGAAATGCTGTACTTATCCAAGGTCTATAAACATGTTCCAGACGAACGCTACAAAGAGGCTTTTCTTAAGGGCTTAAATTATTTGCTGGAAGCGCAATACAACAATGGTGGCTGGCCGCAATTTTACCCGGTTCCGCCCAAGGGCTATTATTCGCACATTACCTATAATGACGACTCCATGGTGAATATTATGCGGTTGCTGGAGGCCATTATGAATCAAACAGGGTATTATTCCATCACTCCCGATCAGCAAACAATTGAGAAGGCAAAAATTGCCTTCGACAAAGGAGTAGAATGCATTCTGAAGACGCAATACAAACAAAATGGAGTACTTACTGCCTGGTGTGCCCAGCACGATGAAAACACCTTTGAGCCGGCCAAAGCGAGAGCCTACGAACTCCCATCGCTTAGCGGTAAGGAGTCGGCTCAGATCGTGCTATTGCTCATGTCTATTCAGCATCCGTCTCAGGCAGTGATCAATGCGGTAGAGCACGCGGTAGCCTGGTTCGAGAAATCGAAGATAGAAGGCATTCGGGTGGATCGAACCTATGGGGCCAATGGGAAAGTTACGAACAAGGTAGTGATCAAAGATGCGAGTGCCCCCCCCTTGTGGGCGCGTTTTATGAACCTTGACGATAATACCCCCTTCTTTTGCGATCGGGATGGCATAAAGAAAGCCACGCTGGCCGAAATTGGCTCCGAGCGTAGAAACGGCTATCGATGGTACACCGATGAACCTGCCGAGGTGCTGAAGAAATATCCGGAGTGGAAAGCCAGAGTTAGTGCACAGACCAAGACCACTAAAAAAGCGGATCAGTATTATATGGTGGTGGCTAAAGACGGATCGGGTGATTATACCTCCATTCAGGAGGCCATAGACAATGCGAAAGCATTTCCCTATCAGCGGGTGGTTATTTACATCAAAAACGGGGTGTATTACGAGAAAGTGAAGGTGCACGAATGGAATCCGAACATATCGCTCATTGGAGAGAGCAAAGAAAAGACCATTATTACCTATGATGACAACTTTAAAAAGCTGAATTTGGGTAGAAACAGCACCTTTTACACTTATACGGTATTGGTAGAAGGAGATAATTTTTATGCGGCCAACCTAACCATTCAAAACACTTCGGGTGCTGTAGGGCAGGCGGTGGCCCTGGCAGTTACAGGTACTCATGCGGTGATCTATAATTGCCGTATCTTGGGCAACCAGGATACCTTATATGCTTCCGGTGAAGGCAAACAATACTACAAAGAGTGCTATATCGAGGGCACGACTGATTTTATTTTTGGCAATGCCACTGCCTTTTTTGAAGGCTGTACCATTCACAGCAAAGGCGATTCGTACATTACGGCTGCTTCCACACCTAAGGGAGCTGCTTATGGCTATGTTTTTGACCATTGTCATCTAACAGCCGATGCGGGAGTAAACAAGGTGTATTTGGGGCGGCCGTGGCGCTTTTATGCCAAAACAGTTTTTCTGAACTGCGAGGAAGATACGCATATTGTGCCTGCCGGATGGCACAACTGGTCGAAGCCGGAAGCGGAGAAAGATGCCTATTATGCCGAATACAATTGCTACGGTAAAGGGGCTGCCACCGATAAACGGGCGAATTGGGCGCATCAGCTTACAAAAAAGGAAGCAAAAGACTATACCATTGATCGTGTGCTGGGAGATAAAAGTGGTAAAGCATGGTACCTAATTGATAATTACAATGAAAAGAAGTAGCTTTTTTCTCATTTTAATGCTGGTGTTTGCCGGATGCGCCCAAAAGGCTCCGGAACCCATCATCATTTACATGATCGGGGACTCCACCATGGCCAACAAGCCGAACCCTGACCAGAATCCGGAACGGGGCTGGGGGCAAATGCTTCCCCTGTTTTTTACCGATCATGTGACGATTGACAATAGGGCAGTAAACGGAAGAAGCACCCGAAGTTTTATCAATCAGGGGCGCTGGAAAGCCATTTATGATTCCCTGAAACCGGGTAATTACGTATTCATACAATTTGGGCATAACGATTCAAAGTCCAACGACAGTTCCCGTTTTACCAATCCGCATACAGCCTACCGGCATAATTTAATGCGCTTTGTGCAGGAAGCCCGCGAAAAGAAGGCCATTCCGGTTATTTTCAGTTCCATTGTAAGGCGAAATTTTAATGAATATGGAACACTGGTGGATACTCATGGTGATTACCCGCTGGAAGCACGACTGGTAGCTGAAGAAATGGATGTGCCTTTCATCGACCTCCAGTATTACACAGAGGTTCTGGAAGAGTCGTACGGCCCCGAGGGTTCTAAAAAGCTGCATTTGCATTATTTGCCGGGGGAGCACCCCTATTACCCCAATGGCAAGGAAGACGATACGCACTTGTCGGTGATGGGCGCCACACAGGTGGCAGAGCTGGCTGCACGACATTTGAATAAAGAACTGCTTTCATTGAATGTTTATATAAAAAGTAATAAGTAATTGATTTACAAATATTTATTTGAAAACTAATTTTGTTGTATTTGACTTCTTGTTTGGCTTGAAGTGATTCTTTTCTAACGCAAATATGAATGGACTATTAAATAATTTTTGAGACTTAACCAAAAAATAATAAGCATAAATTAGAAAAAATTCTCAACTATTTTCTAACTTGCATATCTAAAGTTGGCTGTTATGTACTACTTCCTGTATTTGAAGGGGTTAATGGCCGCTGTTTAAAGCATTAACTATGAAACCTGTTATTCTGGCCATTGACGATGATGAACCGATGCTTTGGTTGATCTCAAAAATTTTAAAAGATTTTGAAGTTGTTATTAAACCTGATGGCTTTGAAGCTATGTTATGGCTTTCCAAGGGTAACCATCCTGATCTGATTTTGTTGGATCGTGAAATGCCTAATTTGGGAGGTGACAGGTTTTTAAGGGCCTTGAGAGGAAGTGGTTTGTTTAGAGATATTCCGGTGATGGTGTTGTCCAGCTGGCTTGATCGTCAATATGAAAAGGACCTCGAACATTTGAATGTTCGTAAGTTTATCGAAAAGCCTTTCGACCCAATCTATCTTCTCAAACAGGTAGAAGATAGTATTTATACAAAGTCTTTGAACTCTGCTTAGTCCAAATAATTTACCTTAATTATGGATAGTGCCAATGCATTTATGAGTGTAGATTACAATAATATTCCTGAGAATATGGATGGTGTTGTAGCTAAAAAAAATCTGGTCACTATTGGCTTTAATGATACGTGTCTTCAGGATTTACTCGGAGATGGAAGCTACGTTGAAATAAGCTATTCTGATACAGAAAGCTTTATTATTTCTTCATCAGAAGCAAATTATAAAAATCACATTGATGCTGTTCTTTGTAGCCAAAGTTTAAGCGACAATGACATTCAGAAGCTTGTGTCTTACATTCATGGCACTGAAGCACTATTGGCCATTCCTGTTGTTTTGTGCATGAGACATGCCAATATTAAATCTAAAAAGGAGATATTAGACCTCGGACTTGATGATATTATTGATGAATCAATAGCTCTTGATTTGTTTTATGAGAGGATAGAACTTCTTAGAAAGACAAAGCAAAGATTGTTTGAAGATCCTGATGACAGATTAATTCTAAGTATGGTGAATATTGATATCAACATCAATATTTTTAAGCGTACAGGTGATTTTCTAATTTCATTTTTTCTACTTCTTGCATTATTCCCTCTGTTTTTAATAGTAGCAATATTAATCAAAATTGAATCCAGGGGACCAATTTTTTATACCTCTAAAAGGGCCGGTGCCGGTTATAAAATTTTTGATTTTTACAAGTTTAGATCAATGGCTCAGGATGCTGATCAAGAAATGAGCAAGGTTCTTCATCTTAATCAGTATAGTGAAGGAAAATCTGAAAGCAATAGTGTCTTTTACAAGATAAAAGGAGATCCACGGGTTACTAAAGTTGGAGCTTTTTTAAGAAAGACGAGTATTGATGAATTACCTCAATTGATAAACGTTTTGAAAGGAGATATGTCTCTTGTTGGTAATAGACCATTGCCACTTTACGAAGCTCAACAATTAACGCGTGATAACTGGGTTGCCAGGTTTAATGCTCCTGCCGGAATAACTGGTTTGTGGCAAATTTCAAAACGTGGAAAGGCAGAAATGTCAGAGGAGGAAAGAGTGCAATTGGATGTTGAATATTCAAAAAAGCATTCGTTTTGGTATGATCTGTGGATATTGATAAGTACTATCCCTGTTATCTTTCAGGAAGATGATGTTTAATGTTATCTCTTTGATAAATCTTTCTTACATTTGATCGGTTGAATTTACTTTAAGTTAACAGTGTCTTCCAATCCGAGAATAGTATCAGGTTATTTTATTGTTTCCTTACTTTTGGTATTAACGCTTTTTGTACCTGGTTACTTATTTATTTTTCTTTTTCAAAAGCAGTATTTTTTCTCATGGGACTTTTTTAGGCTGACCATTGTATCCTTATCTATATCAATGCCTATTCTAACCTTCAATTTGGCTCATCTACTTAATGTTTATAAAACCGAAAACAGAGAATTTAATTTTATCAATGCTTTATATAAGGCGCAATTGTTCAGTGTTTTGGTATTATATATTCCTAATGTGATAGGATACTTTATGGAGTTTAATCTGGTTGCTGGAGTTTCAACTATGTTGGCCACGCAATTATTAGTTTCCATTACTTTGCTGGTAACTCGCGTAAAAGAAGGCTAAGGCTCCTACTTATCTACTATCAAATCCTTAAATTTTTCAGCAAGTAAGGTAGAGTATATTTCGCTGCCTTTCGTATTTAAGTGATCAATATCAAATGTGTTTTCTTTCGTATAAAGCTCTGGAAATTCTGCAGCGTTGGATAGATCAATTTTATTTGAAGCAGGAATTGACTTGTACAGACTAACTAACCTGGAAGATGAATTTCTGGGAGATAAAACAAAGATTAACTTAATGTGTTTATCCTTAGATATCTTGATAAGATCGTTGATTTTTTCAAGATGAATGCTGTCTGGAGTGGATGTTTGGTCTTCAAAATTTTTAATTGAAGATAAGGCGATCATACTTAACGAAGTTGTATCTCCGTCTAGGGAGCTTTTCCGCTTAACCAGATCATTTTTTATTATTCTGTTAGTAGTTACTTTTAATTCACTTTCTAAAGGGTAATAGCCATTAGTTTCAGGACCTACAAATTCTCGGTTAAAATCTGTTTTTTTAACAATCAGTTGTCCTAAGAACCCTATTCTGTATTGACTTTCAATAAATGATATGCCGTACCTTACCAAGTAGCCAAATTTGTGTTTCCAATCTACTTGATCATCGCTAAAAATTGCTTTCATCACGAATTTGAAAGTTGAAAAGTTCTGCCAATAAATAGTTCGTGACTGATGCATTACATTTTCGTTGATCAATTCAATGTTCATAAGCTCCATAAATACATATTTGGTATTAGAAGCGATATCTGATTGGATAAAGTTTTCGTACAGGTAATATGTTTGAGGACAAAATGTGGCCGGTGCCCCCAGATTGAATGAATTGACAGAAAGGGTTGAAATAGTATCGAGAGTTTGATCAAACTTAGCTGGGTCTATTTGTCTGTGAACCCTGCTTGATCCAAAAAAGAAGGTATTTGGAAGATCCTTCGTATTCTTTGATTTTAGGAATTCAATCTTAGATCCGTACCAAGGGTTACCCCAATAGTATGGAAGGGAAAAAATGAGTTTACTTAATTGTGCTATTAGTAGTACAATAACTGCGTATAATAATACCTTATATCCGAGTTTCTTCATCCTTAAAACTGAAAGTATATAAAAGTATTTTCCTTACCCAAAAAGGCAATTATTATTGTTGCAAGGGTTAAATAGGAACCCCACCTGATGATCACGTGTGGTTTATATTTATTGAAACAAAGAGCATGTTCCTGCTCTCGTTGGAACCATTCGACAACTAATAATATACCTATTAGAATTATTACCGAAAGAGGGAATACTGATGGAATGGTAAACAACGATCGGCTCATTATTACACCAATGTAGCTCAAAGCATCATGTAAATTATTAGCTCTGAAGAACACCCAAGCCAAGAGTGTGAGACCAAAAGTTATTATAATGCTGATGAATTCTTTAAAACTAGGAAATAAACTGCCACTTGCAACAATGTTTAGGTTATTCCTATTCCTGTTCAATAACATTACCGGTAAAAAGTAAAGTGCATTTAAAGCACCCCAAATAACAAAGGTCCAATTGGCTCCATGCCAGAAACCACTTACTATAAAAATTATAAAGGTATTTCTTATTTTCATCCAAGTGCCTCCTCTGCTTCCTCCCAGGGGTATGTAAAGGTAATCCCTAAACCAAGTGGAAAGAGAGATGTGCCATCTTCTCCAAAATTCTGCAATGTCTCTGGAAAAATAGGGGAAAGCAAAGTTTCTGGTAAGATGGAAGCCAAAGAGACGAGATGTGCCAATAGCTATATCGGAATAGCCTGAAAAATCACCGTAAATTTGAAAGGCAAAGAAAACAACTCCTAATAACAAGGTACTGCCGGAATAGCTGTGATAATTACTAAAAATCATATCACTGTAATAGGCGCAATTGTCAGCAATAACAACTTTTTTAAATAAGCCCCAAAGCATTTGCCGGAGACCATCTATTGATTTATTGTAATCAAATTTTCTTTTTTCAAAAAACTGAGGCAATAGGTTAGAGGCTCTTTCGATGGGGCCTGCAACCAGTTGAGGAAAAAAGCTTACAAAAGCCGTGAAGGCCACAAAATTTTTAGTCGCCTTCATTTGACGTTTGTAAACATCAATTGTATAGCTCAATGTTTGAAACGTGTAAAAGCTTATTCCAACTGGTAAAATAATTTTTAACGAGTTGACCTCAATGTGTTTGCCAAAGAAGCTGAACGCAGTCACAAAATTGTCTACAAAGAAGTTATAGTATTTAAAAAAGCCCAGTAAACCTAGGTTTACTAAAATGCTTACCCATAAAAGCGCTCTTCGTTTAGTTTGTGTGTTTGTTTTGTCAAGATAAAATCCTACAGTAAAGTCTACTACTGTACTAAATAGGATTAAGGCCAAAAATCGCCAGTCCCACCATCCGTAGAATATATAGCTTGCTACAACTATTAGCAGGTTTTGGTACTTAATATCTTTATTGGCTAAAAGCCAATAAAGGATAAAGACCAGGGGTAAGAATATGGCAAAATCTATTGAATTAAAAAGCACAGGCTACTTAAAATATAGGTTTAAAGTAAGGCTTCACCAAACTAAAAATTAAATGTAGGTATTATTTCATGCAACAATAATAATTTGAACATTTGAAATAGAATAAGAGAGCAAAAAAGTATAACTAATTTTAAGTAATTTAATCGTTTGTCGATGAATCTGTAAAAACTTGCATCTTTCTATCAATTATTTTTTAAGCATTTTTTTTTATATGGTGTTTGTTCAATTAATTGAATTTAGTTTTACCAATGTTTTAAGAATAATACACATTTAATAATTTATTTATCGAGAAGGATGTCGACTCCCCAAATATCAATCATTACAATTAATTATCTTAAAATGGACGTCACCCTCGAATTTTTGGAGTCCACCAGATTATTAAATTATCCAAACTACGAGATTATTTTAGTTGACAATGGGGCAGAGGAAGATCAGTCACTTTTAGTCAATAAAACGTTTCCAGATGTACAATACATAAGAAGCGAAATAAACTTAGGCTTTGCAGGAGCAAATAATCTTGGTATGTCTCATGCTAAGGGAGACTATTTTTTTATTGTGAATAATGACACTATTGTAACTCCGGATTTGCTGAATAACCTCATTGAGCCATTTGGGGCAGACAGTGTTTTGGCAGCGGTTAGCCCCAAAATAATGTATTTTGATAATCCTGCTATTATCCAGTTTGCAGGTTTTACCAAGGTTAATCCAATTACGGGAAGGAATAAGATGCTTGGTAATTTAGAAGAGGATAATGGGCAGCATGATGAAGTCGTCTATTCAAGTTATGCTCATGGAGCTGCAATGCTTGTCAAACGCTCGGTTGTGGAGGAAGTTGGGAATTTTTGCGAGGATTACTTTATGTATTATGAAGAATTGGATTGGTCAGCACGGATGACCAAAGCCGGCTATACTATAAAGTATAACCCCAGGGCTGTAATCTACCATAAGGATTCTTTGACGATTGGTAAAAGCAATCCATTAAAGACATATTACTACATTAGAAACAGGATTTTATTTATGCGAAGAAATCAACCTAAAGCACTTGTTATTGTTTTCTTCTTATACATGGCTGGTATTGTTATTCCCGTAAACCTTATCCGTTATATTCTTAAGGGTGATTTTTCCCATATTAAGCCATTTCTTGATGGAGTATTTTGGAATTTTAAAATAAAAAAATAGTCAAGTGAGAATAGGAATTGAAGCACAGCGATTATTTCGAAAGGAAAAGCATGGAATGGATGTTGTAATTCTTGAGCTTATTAAGGAGTTGCAATTAATTGATAAATCCAACGAATACTTCATTTATATTAAAGATGATTTAGACAGGTGTATAAACGAAACCACAAATTTTAAAATACGCCTGTTGCCAAGACACAATTACGCCTATTGGGAACAGGTAGTCTTGCCCAGAGCAGCAATGGGAGATAGGGTAAATATTTTGCACTGCACAAGTAATACAGGCCCAGTTTTTTATAAAGGCAAAATCATACTTACTTTACACGACATCATTTATCTGGAAAAAATTACTTTTTCGAGAAGCGCTTATCAAAATTTTGGGAATTTGTACCGAAGATTTATAGTTCCCAGGGTTGTTAAAATCAGCACACATATAATTACTGTTTCTAACTTTGAAAAAGGTAATATTACCAATTACTTTAAAACAATAAAGGCACCGGTTACAGTGGTCTATAATGGAGTTAGCGATCTGTTCAGAAAAAAGCAATCAACCAAAAGTTTAGATAAGATTAACTTGAAAGATTTTCCTGATGACTATATCTTATTTTTAGGTAACACGGCTCATAAAAAAAATACTATTGGTCTCTTAAAAGCTTATCAAATTCTTTTAAGTGAGATTGAAAACGCACCAACTCTTGTTATAACTGATGTAAGCAGAAGCTACATCAAACAGCTTTTGGAAAAGTTAGGGGCCAGAGAATTGGAAAGTAAGATCTATATCTGCGGTTACATTCCTTATTCTGACATGATTTTGCTTTATGGTAATTCAAGACTGTTTGTTTATCCATCCTTAAGGGAAAGCTTTGGAATGCCCATACTGGAGGCAATGGCATCAGGCACCCCGGTCATAACATCAAATGTAACCTCGATGCCAGAAATTGCTGGTGAATCTGCCACTTTAGTTGACCCTCATAATCCTTTCGAAATAGCAGATGGCATACGCATCATGTTAGAAAATAAAGACAATATTGTTAAAGACAAAGTAGAACTTGGATATAAACATTCTTTAAAATTTAGCTGGAAGGAAAGTGCCAGGAAGTTACTATCCATTTACGAAATGTATAGATAATAAACATTAGATAATCTGATTTTGTTTGCTTGCTAGTTGATTTATTATTACTTAGCTTTATAAATTGTAAACAATTGGCTTTCAGGTAAAAAAATTAGTTTTCCTAACTAACCTTTACATTAAAATATGAGATAAGAAATGAATCTGATCGGAATAATAAATTTTAGAAAAAGTTGGCTTGTAATTATTTTTTCGATTCTGTTTTATCAATCCATCGCACAAATTCAGCCTGTAAGGACTGAGCCTGCAAAAGGTACGAAGTATTTAGAGCATTTACCTGCTGATTACAGTACCAGTGGAAAGTCATATCCACTTTTGATATGGTTGCATGGTACAGGTGAGCGAGGTACAAATATTGATCAGGTAAGATATTTTGGTATTTCAAAGCATATTGAGAATGGCCATAATATGACCTTTAAAGCAGGAGGGACAGGACCTGAAAGCAGTTTTATTGTTATGTCCCCGCAATTGCCTAGTGGTTCTTGGAACTCTCCAATTGTTAAAGAGTTAATAAATCATGCTATCAATACCTACAGGGTTGATGAAACCAGAATTTATGTTGTGGGTTTAAGTCTCGGAGGTAATGGAGTTTGGGATTTTATTATGAATCCGAATCATAACAATCCAAATAGGGTTGCAGCTATTGTTCCAATTGCCGCCTGGGGCTCTGATTGGCTTTTATGCGATTTGGGGACTCCTACATATGCAGTTTGGGGTTTTCATGGTGAGAATGATAATACTATCTTATTGGTACGTGGTCAAAAGATGATTGATGCCTACAATAATTGCTCTCCAGCACCGGCTCAGCCAGCTCTTTTTACCATTTATCCCGGAGTTGGACATAATGCCTGGGACAATGCCTTCAGAACAGATCATTCATTACATAATCCTAATATGTACGAATGGCTTCTTTTACAATCATTGGGTGGAAACCCATCTGCAAATGCCGGGGCTGATCAGACAATTACGTTACCAACCAATACTACCTCCTTTATTGGAAGCGGGTCCGATCCTGACGGAACAATAGCAAGCTATCTTTGGACGAAGTTGACAGGACCTTCAGCCACATTAGTTAATGCAACATCATCAACTTTAACAGTTAATGGTTTGGTTGAAGGAACATATGAATTTCAATTGCAGGTAACAGATAATGATGGCAATGTTGCCACTGATCAGGTTAGTTTAACTGTACTACCTGCTGTAGTTAATCAACCTCCTGTTGCAAATGCCGGGCCCGACAAGACAATTACATTGCCAACAAACTCTTTAAACTTAAGTGGTTCCGGTACAGATAGTGATGGTTCAATTGCTACCTATTTATGGACCAAACAATCTGGGCCTGCGGCTACACTTACAAATACCGGACTAGCGACTTTATCCTTATCAAATTTGGTTGAAGGCAGTTATGTTTTTCGATTGACAGTAACAGACGATGATGGAGCTACTAATTACGATGAAGTAAATGTGACAGTAAACCCTGTATCCACAAATCAATCACCTTCTGTCAATACGGGATCGGATCAAACAGTGAATCTGCCTACCAATACCATAAATTTGACAGGAGTGGCAAGTGATCCTGATGGAACCATTGTTACATATGCATGGACCAAAGTTTCCGGTCCAACAAGTACATTTGTTAATGCGGATAAAGCTACGGTTACAGTCAATAATCTTGTTGCTGGCACTTATGTTTTCCAACTTATGGTGACAGATAATGGAGGTGCAACTGCATCTGATGCGGTTCAGGTGACAGTGGTTGCGGCTAATGTGCCACCAACTTCAAATGCGGGTGTCGATAAATCCCTTACTTTACCAACAAATCAGATCAACATTGCAGGTAGTGGTACAGATTCTGATGGTTCGATTATTTCCTATTTATGGTCGAAAACCTCCGGGCCTACAGCTACTCTTACTAATACAACTCAAGCAACTTTAACAGCTGCGGATTTACTGGAAGGTACTTATGTTTTTCGGCTTCTTGTAACCGATGATGATGGAGCAACTGCATTTGATGAGATGACATTAACTGTAAGCAGTGCACCGTTAAATCAGAATCCTGTGGCAAACGCTGGTCCCGATATTAGTTTTTCATTACCGCAGTCAGGGGTAACAATTAATGGTTCTGCAACCGATGCTGATGGTGTAATTGTTAAATATGTTTGGTCTAAAATAAGTGGCCCATCTGCTACCTTATCTGGCGACCAAACCTCTCAACTTGTTGTTTCAAATATGGTTGAAGGAAACTATGTTTTTCAATTATTGGTAAGAGATGAGGATGGTGCACCAGGAACCGATCAGGTGGCAGTTACCGTTTTTCCAGCTTCGGTAAATCAAACCCCTATTGTTGATGCCGGACCTGACAAGAGTCTCATTTTGCCAACGAATAGTACTTCGATCGCAGCCACAGTAACTGACGATGGAACGATAACTTCATATGCCTGGACTAAGGAATCAGGCCCTTCGGCAACTCTTTCAGGAGCGGCCACTCAAACATTAAATTTAAGTAATTTGGTAGAGGGAAGTTACACTTTTAAACTTACCGTTGTGGATGATGGAGGAGCTTCAGGCTCTGACGAAGTTAAAGTAGATGTGACAAGTGCCAATTTACCGCCAACAGTAGATGTAGGAGCAGATATGGTTGTAACAACAACCTCAACACCATTTAGTGTTATTGCTACCTCAAGTGACCCGGATGGTACAATAGTAAATACATTATGGACCCAGCAATCTGGCCCATCAGCTACTTTTTCTCAAAGTACCAATCAACTGAATTTGATTAGTTTGGTGCAGGGCATTTATATATTTAGGCTTACCGTTACGGATGATCTTGGAGCTACGGCATTCGATGAGATTAAAATAACAGTAAACGCTGCAGCTTCTAACCAGCAACCTACAGTAGATGCTGGAGCAGATCAGATTATTAATTTACCAACGAATTCAACAAATATTTCCGGTACGGCTTCAGATTCTGATGGAACAATTGCAACTTACTCATGGGCAAAAATAAGTGGACCAGCTGGAATTACCCTTCAAAACCAGACTACTGCAACTCTTACTGTAACAAACCTTTCTGCAGGTGTTTTTACTTTTAGATTAACTGTAACTGATAATGAAGGAGCCACAAATTTTGATGATGTTATCGTAACTGTAAATAGTGTCAATCAGGCTCCAGTAGCCAATGCAGGTCCAAATAAAACCATCACTCTTCCCTTGAATTCATTGGTTTTAATGGGGTCAGGTACTGATGCAGATGGAACAATTGCAAGTTATTTATGGACGAAGATTAATGGCCCTTCCGTTACAATGAGCAATACCTCAACACCTAATTTATCTCTGTCAAATTTATTGGAAGGAAGTTATTCATTTCGATTAACGGTTTCTGATGATGATGGTGCTACAGGAACCAGTGACGTATCTGTTACTGTTCAACCTGAAATAGTGAATCAACCTCCAACTTCCAGCGCTGGTGCTGATCAATCAATTCAGCTGCCAACAAATTCCATATCATTATTTGGAAGCGGATCGGATACTGATGGAAGCGTAGTTAGTTATTTGTGGTCGCAAATAAGTGGCCCGACAGCTACTCTTTCAAATACGACTTCACCAACTTTGGGTGTGAGTAATATGCTTGAAGGAGTATATTTATTTGAGTTGGTTGTTACAGATGACGATGGGGCAACTGCAAGTGATGATATACAAGTTACTGTTTTGAATAGTAGCGTTAATTTGGCACCAGTTGCAAATGCCGGAAGCGATTTATCAATAAACTTACCTACCAATTCAACTAATGTTAATGGATCTGGTTCAGATAGTGATGGAACAATCCAAAGCTACTTATGGGAGCAATTAAGCGGCCCTTCTTCTGCAACATTTGTGAATGAAACAACAAGTACTCTGACAATATCGGATTGTGTAGAAGGCATTTATACACTTAGGCTTACCGTTACAGATGATGATGGAGATTCTGATTCGGACGAAATGACACTAACAGTAGTTGCAGAAAGTACTAATAAGGCTCCAACAGTAAATGCTGGGTTGGACATTACGATTCAACTCCCCAAAGATTCAACGACTATAACAAGTTCGGCAAGTGATACGGATGGAACTATTGCTGCTTTTCTATGGAGTAAAATAAGTGGTCCTTCAGCAACTCTAACAAATCAGGATAAGGCGGAGTTGAAAGTAAATGACATGCTTGAAGGACAATATGTATTTAGAATAACTGTTACTGATGATGATGGTGCGGTTGGATCTGATGATGTTAAAGTAACAGTTCTTAATCAAAGCGCCAATTTAGCACCTAGTGCCGATGCTGGTTTCGATCAAACAATAAGCTTACCAAATCAAACCATTACACTCACAGGAACCGGACAAGATCAGGATGGAACAATTGTTTCCTATTTATGGGAAAAAGTCGTTGGGCCATCAGTTACTATAGTTGATGAAACCGCAGCCAATGTTGATCTCGAAGATTTACTTGAGGGACAATATACTTTTCAGTTAACGGTTACTGATGATGATGGAGCAACTGGAACTGACCAGGCTAAAGTTACTGTTTTACCAGAATCTGTTAATCAGGATCCAACGGCAGATGCTGGTGGTGACAGAACTGTTTCTGTTTCTTCAGGATCATTTGTTGTAAATGGGGGAGGTTCAGATCCTGAGGGCGGTGACTTGACCTATGAGTGGGAGGTTCTGGGAATGCCCGGTGGGAGTGTAGGTAACCTTCAAACGAAGGATTTGGTTGTTTCTAATATTCAATTGGGTAATTATAGTTTTAAACTAACAGTTACTGATGATAAAGGAGCTTCTGCCTTTGATTTTAGCGATGTAAAAGTTGTTGCCGAAGACTTGGTAAACCCTGTTGCTGATGCCGGAGAAGATAAAACCGTTGATGTTGTTGAAAGCTCTGCATTGATTGTTGGTACAGGGACTGATGCAGACGGTATAGTTGTTGGGTATCATTGGCGCCAAACAAGCGGCACTCCAGTAACTCTTGAATTCAGTGACACAGATTCTCTTACTATTACGAATCTAAGTGTTGGATCACTTGAGTTTGAATTAGAAGTTACTGACAACGATGGTCTAAGTGCAGTAGATAAAGTGACTATAGTTGTTACCGATGGAGAAACGAGTCCTGGAGAATCGTTTCCGGTATCCAAGGTTTTCACTCCCAATGGAGACGGAATCAATGATTACTGGATTCTTACGGAAGACACACAGAGTATTTCTGAATGTAGTCTGACTATTTATGACAAATTTGGACAAAAGGTTTATGAAGCTAATCCATATCAGAATGACTGGGATGGTGTTTATAACGGTAAGACTCTACGTGAAGATGCATATTATTATGTGCTAAATTGCGCAGATGGTTCTTCAAAATCAGGTGGAATCAGAATAATCAGATAGGCTTAATCAACTGCATGAAACGAGTTTTATTCTTTTTTATAGGTGTAACATTTAGTGTGTCGTCATGGGCGCAAAACTATCCTGTTTACAGCCAATATTTCTCCAATCCGTTCCTTTATAATGCTGGAGCAATTGGATTGAATGATTACACTGAACTTAATCTGAATTATCGTCAGCAATGGGTTGGAGTTGAAGATGCACCTGTAACTTCCTCATTTAGTTTGCAAATACCAACTAAAGGTAATGTTTCTTATGCCATAAGTGGTTACTCTGAAAAAGCAGTTTTTCTCAGGAATTCGGTAGCACTGGCTACCTTCGGATATCGTGTACCTTTTAGCGAAGAGCATTTCATTAGTTTTGGACTTTCTGCTGGAGCCGGGGTTAGTAATATTGATGTTGATGCCCTTGATTTGAGTGATCCGGCTTTGCTGAATGCGTATTCTTCCAGTTATTATTTGGATGGACAGTTTGGAGCATATTATACATTCAAGAAACTTAGTATTGGAGTGTCACTTCCTAAGTTATTCGGAACTAAAACAGTTTCAACTGAACAATTTCAGGAATTTAAGTTTTCTGCATTTGAAGATATGATTTATACATTGAGCTATGAATTTAATATTCCAAATAGCATGTTGTCAATTACACCTTATGCATTGTATCGTTCTGGAAATACTACGCAAGAGCAGGTTGAAGCAACCGCTATTATCGATTATAGAAAAATAGTCTACCTAGGCGGTTCATACCGACTTGATTATGGTCCTTCTTTCTTTTTTGGATTATCATTCAAGGAAATGGTAGATTTTGGATATGCATATGAGATGGCTTCTGAACAGACAGCACAGTTAGGCCAAGGAACGCATGAGTTCCAGGTTAAAATTAGATTGGGCAAAAAGAAAAGAGCCTTTGAGTCGCCACAAAAAGAAACCAAGTCTGATGAAATAGAACAGGAGCCAACTCCTGTTGTTGAAGAACAACCTGCTGAAGAGGCTCCTAAAGTAGAACCTGAGATAGTGAATGTAGTTCCTGAAGTTGTCGAAATCTCAAAAGATACAATTACGAATCAACCAGAGATTGAACCCGTGAAAGAAGAAGTTAACCAGCCAGATATTCCGGTGGTAATTGAAGCTGAAAAAGAAGAGCCTGAGATTATTCCAGAAGTGGACGATACTGCTAAAGCAGGGGAGTTGGGCCCTGGCATTTATGTTGTAGTTGGAGCGTTCAAAGTGGAAAGTAATGCAGTTAACTACAGCCAAAACATTAAGGCCTCCGGATTTGATAATCATGTTGGCAGGTATAAAGATGGCCTTTATTACGTTTATGTGGATAAAGCTAAAAATAGCCAGGAAGCACAAACAATTAGAGATAGAATTTCTAAGAACAGCCAGTTCGATTTTGCTAAAGCCTGGGTTTTGGAAATAGATGAATAATATTTATTTTGTTCTTATAAATTATTGTCTTTTATAGACATTGATTTTGTAATTTTGAGATTGTTTTTAGGTTACCTCACAGTGCTTTAACATATAAAAGCATGTATCGTATTAGTTGGAGTTTAATGAACAAGCTTAAAGCAATTTCTCTTCTTTGGATTGCATTTTTTATAATGCATTTAAATCCCGTATTTGGTCAAATTCAAGATAGCCAATTAAGCAAGTATGCTCTTGATTCAGGTACCTTTAGTTACAGAGTCGTAGATTCAAACTGTAGTGAACCCACCTGGTCTTTCTACAATATGACGAGTTGGGATTCCAGCCCGTACAAAGAAGGGTTTTTCAAATGGATTTTTAACATGACCGGGATTGATCCAGCCACAGATACGTATGACCGGGGAGGTACTCCATTCATGAATTTCAGGCTTTTGTTTCCAAACGGTTATGACAAGGATTATGCGCCTGGGTACCCTATGATTTTAATGATGCATGGAGCTGGCGAAAGGGCCAACTGCTGGAATACAAGTTGCTATATCCCTAAAGGAAACTTACCTAATGCAAACACTGCATACCTTGATGACTGTTCTGATACTACCTATTACAACTCAACGTCTACCACAATACGATACCGTAATAATGATCATAACTTGTTACATGGTGGTCAGCCACATCTTACAGCTGTAAATTTGGCTGGTACACTTAAAGCCGAGGACCCAACATTGCCCCAACGGGCTTTTCCTGGATTTGTATTATTTCCGCAAAACGACAATGGTTGGGATACAGATGCTATCGATCGCGCCTACATGATTGTTAGAAAGTTGATAGATTCATTGAACATTGACCCCAATAGGATTTATGTTCACGGACTTTCAAATGGTGGTAATGGCACGTGGAGAATGTTCCAGAGGTACCCATTTATGTTTGCTGCCGCATTACCTATGTCGGCAGAACCAGTGCCAACGATTGATTCTACCGCAGTTCACCATCCAATTTGGGTTTTCCAGGGAGGAAAAGATACGAATCCATTGCCCTCTCAAACAAAGCGAATACTGGAGGAATACGCAAGTTATGGGGGAACCTATAAATATACTGAATATCCCAATTTAGGCCACGGAACCTGGAATACAGCTTATGCTGAGCAAGAATTCTTCTCCTGGATGTTGGAACAAAACAAAGCAAATATTCATGTGTATTACGGAGATTCCTCTTTTTGTTCAACTGATAACAAAGGAGTGAGAATTGGAGTTGCCCAAGGATTTAAGGCCTATCAGTGGAGAAAGGACGGTGAAATATTAGCCGATTCAACTGATGAAGATATCATTGTACATGATCCCGGTATTTATGAGGTTCGTTTTTCTCGGGTTTCCGCTAATCCAACCTCGGAGTCCGAATGGAATCGTTGGTCAGATCCTGTTGAGATAAAAGAAAGATCAGCTGAAACTCCTTCTATCGTAGCAAATGGAACCACTGTTTTGCCGGATATAAATAGTCAGGATAGTGTCTATTTATTTGCTCCTGAAGGATATGGATCGTATGAGTGGTTTAAAGATTCAAATCCTGTTGCTATAGATACTTCATTTCTAAAATTGAGCGGCACCAATGATGCGGGTGAATATACTCTGATAGTTAAAACGCTTGATGGCTGCCCAAGTTTGGAATCTGAACCAATTACTGTTTTGAGTAATGCACCACAAACCATAAATACTCCACAGAATTTTATTGCGACTCCAATTTCATCCACTTCAGTTCGTTTATCTTGGCAGGTAAATTCGCAAGATGAACAAGGCTTTGAAATATATAGAACCACAACTTCTGGAACAGACTATTCTTTTGTTGCTTTGGTAGATGCTCAAGAGTTATCCTATATGGATTCCTCTCTGGTGCCAAATACAACTTATTATTATGAGATCAGAGCAATAAGTAATTCAGCTCGTTCAGATTACTATTCGCCTGAAAGATCAGCTACCACATTTAGTGATTTGGAAGCACCACTGCCTCCGGATAATTTGACAGTTCTGTCCAGAACAATTAACTCGGTTACATTAAGTTGGGATGCATCACACGATAATTCTTACATACAGGATTACTATATTTATTATGGTTCGGATTCCATACCAACTGGTGGATTGACAGAATTTACGGTGCCCGATCTTACTATAAATTCTTATTTCACATTTACTGTAAAGGCTGTAGATGGTGGAGGACAATTCTCCGTTAAAAGTGAACCTGTTTACGCGAATACTATTTTTTCTGGACTGCATTATGAGCACTCTACAGGAGCATGGGATTATTTAACAGACATTGATTGGAGTTTTGTGGAATTTTCGGGAGATATAAGCAATTTCAATATTTCAGGTACCACGCAAGCGGATTATTTTAACTTTAAATTCGATGGATATATATTTATACCATCAGATGGTACATACACTTTTTACACCTCATCTGATGATGGCAGCCGTTTGTACATTGGTGGTTTTGATCAGAATACCCCATCAACCAATTTGGTTGTGGATAACGATGGCAAACACGGAACCACTGAAAAAAGTGGTTCTATCTATCTAACAGCTGGTCCACATTTGATTACTGTTTTGTTCTTTGAGTATACGGGAGGGCAAAGCTTGCAGGTAAAATGGGCTGGCCCAGGCATTACTAAACAGTTAATTCCTGACTCAGCACTCAAAAGTGGTACAGTAATAACGAATCCGGCTCCTGATACACCTTCTTCTTTAGTGGCTACAGCGGATTCTGTTGAACCATCAATTAGTTTAAGTTGGGATTATTTGGGTGAGCAGCCTGAAAACCTGAATGTAGTTGTTCTGGGTTCATCTACAGCAGAAGGTACTGGAGCCAGCAGCTACAGTAATAGCTGGGTAGGTCAATTGGATACCTGGTTAGGGGCAAATACTACTAATCATACTTTAACAAACCTCGCCCTTGGTGGCTTTACAACATATGATATTCGACCTACGGGTAGTGATACGGTAACTTACCCTCCTCCGAATAACACAGTATTTGTACCCAACGATACATTGAATATTACAAAAGCACTTTCATTAGATCCGGATATTATATTAATTAATCTACCATCTAATAATATAGCTTCTAATATACCTATTGATAGCACTATGATGCATTACAGGGAAATAAAAGCTTTGGCTGATGCTGCTGGTGTTCCTGTATACATTACAACTACACAACCACGTAATTTTCAGGATTCAGGTAAAAGAGCTGCGCTGGAGCAAGAAGCAGACTCTGTAAGAGAAAGCTTTGGTGATTATGTAATCGATATTTATGATAGCCTAACTGATTTTACTAACGATCGTATTATAAAAGCAATTTATGATTCAGGAGATGGCATACATGTTAATGATTTGGGGCATACGTACATATACAATACAGTTCTTATTGCTTTAAAAAGGCATCTTACAAACTTCCAGATATATAGATCATTTACTTCGGGTGGGCCATACCAATTGATAAGCAATACCGAAAATGGTGCTCAGTCGTATGTAGATGAAGGTTTGGTTCCTGATTCTACTTACTACTATGTTGTTAGAACTGTGAATTTAAATGGAGTATCTGGAAATTCAAATGAGGCATCAGCTACTGTGGTTACTGATAGTACTCCTCCGACAGATCCATCTAATTTAACATATACTGCTGCTAATTTTACTCAGGCATCTTTGATATGGGATGCTTCTACAGACAATATCAAAGTTTCAGGTTATGAAATTTATCGGGATAACGTATTGGTTGACTCTGCATTTACCGAAAGCTATATTGCAACCGGGCTTCTTCCAACCCAAACTTATGATTTTAAAGTACGAGCATACGATCAGGGGGGTAATTTCTCAAACTATTCCAATGTTGTTAATGTTTCAACCGCTGGAGCTACAACATACTATTTGAAATCATCTGGGTCTATTGCAGACTTAAGTTCATGGGACACAGCAGAAGACGGATCTGCTGGAGTACAACCCTTGAATTTTACCAATAATGGCCAGTATTTTGTAATTAAGAATCAAACACCAGCTGTTTTAAGTTCGGATTGGACAGTTACAGGAGAGGTTTCAAAGGTTATCGTTGAGAGTGGTGAAGAATTTGATGTTGAAAGCAATTTTTCGGGAACTATTGAAGGCAAAGCAGGGTCTTTAGTTAATTT
This sequence comes from Cyclobacteriaceae bacterium, assembly GCA_020436165.1. Lineage (GTDB taxonomy): Bacteria > Bacteroidota > Bacteroidia > Cytophagales > Cyclobacteriaceae > JAKISE01. The sequence continues at coordinate 51,491 of JAGQYI010000005.1, forward strand.
GAATTCTGCATCCGATCCATCTTTTATAAATATGGATCAAAGTTCAACTGTAAATTTTGAAAGCTTAAGTACTTCTATTCCTCTGGCATCTTATGGCAATGTTAACTTGATGGGAGATGGAACCACCAAGATTTTTCAAGAAGGTGAAACAGAAATTAGGGGAGACTTAACTTGTAACACGGGTGTTGTATTGAAGGGAGCGTCAAATAATGGCTCTATTCTCAAGATATCTGGAGATTTAACTATGAGTAGTCCTGGATTTGCTTCAACCGATAATAGACTCACGATAGATTTTGATGGTAATGCATCTCAAAGTTTGATAACTGACTCTGATATTAAATTCTACAAGCTTAAAGCTGAAAATGATACAGATGTCTTGTTATCCGCATCTCCCGGTACTGAAGTTACATTGGGAACTAGCTTAGGGGGCGGAATAACGGTTTCAAGTGGCAGCACATTAGATTTATCGGGCGTAAGGCTCAAGGTATCGGGATCAGGTACGATCAATTCGGGGAATGAGACTGGTGAGATAGGGTTAGAGAACTCGATTGTTGAATTCATTTCAACAGCATCCGTAAACTCCAATTTATACCCAATGGTAGGAAAGAATGCAGTTGTATCGATTGATTATGATGCACCTTCCACGACATCTCTTGTTATACAGGGGGGGGTGGATGTTAAGAATTACATTAATGTAACCCAGGGGATCGTAAATTCAAATGGTCATATGCGCTTGTTATCTACATCGGATACCACTTCAGCCTATGTGAAGAGCCTGTCATCAGGAGCTCAGATAACAGGAGATGTTAGCGTTCAGCGGTATATGGAAGGCGAGGGTAAGCTATGGCGGCATATATCAAGCCCAGTGGCAGGGGCCACTGTTGACCAGTTGCAGGAGTCGATACCGGTAACAGGCATATTTGCTGGAGCGTCCACAGGATATACGGATAATCCATCGATGTATTCCTATGATGAGAGCCAGGTTGGGAATGAGTGGATCAATTTTCCACCGGACGATGGAGATAGTACAGAAGTATTGGTATCTGGCAGGGGTTATGTGGTTTGGATCAGGGAAG
>JAGQYI010000042.1 GCA_020436165.1 Cyclobacteriaceae bacterium
AAGAAAAACTAAACCCAACACGAATGCCTGCAAGTGCTTTTGCCTTGGATAACGTTTGTGTGACTATCAAATTTGGGTATTGGTTTAGTTTTTTGATCCAGCTTTCCTGGCCGGAAAAATCAATGTAAGCTTCGTCCATCACCACCAGGCAATTCAACTCTGTCAATATCCTTTCAATACTGGAAGTATTAATCAGGTTACCCGTAGGATTATTGGGTGAGCATAGAAATACAATCTTTGTTTGCTCATCTGCCAGACGAATGATTTCCTCCGGTTGAATTTGCCAGGTTGCATCAAGAGGTGATTCTCTGACTTCCACATTATTGGTGTTGGCCAACACCTTGTAAATGCCAAAGGTTGGAGGTGTAATGATTACATTGTCTTTGCCCGGCTCACAGAATACCCGCATAATTAGGTCGAGCAGTTCATCGCTTCCGTTACCAATCACAATTTGATCTAAGGAAAGATTCGTTTGTTCTGCAACCACTGCTTTTAGCTCCCTATGATAAGGGTCGGGGTATCGATTCAGACCATCTGTTCCGTATGGATTTTCATTTGCATCAAGGTACACACTTGCCGTACCGGCAAATTCTTCACGTGCAGAAGTGTAAGGCTTTAGCGACTGAATATTTTTTCTTATCAGTTTCTCTAGTGACTTCATTTCTTAATTTCATTTAGTCTAAGTGTAACCGCATTCTTGTGTGCTTGAAGCCCTTCCGCTTCGGCCATGGTTTCAATAGCTGGCCCAATAGTCCGTATGCCTTGGGTTGTCAATCGCTGAAACGTTATTTTTTTGGTAAATGCCTGCAATGAAAGCCCACTATAGGTTTTGGCATAACCGGAGGTTGGTAATGTATGGTTGGTGCCCGAAGCATAATCACCGGCACTTTCCGGACTATAGTTACCTAAAAATACGGAGCCGGCATTCAACGTATTCTTAACCAGAAACTTTTCATTCTCGCTGCAAATTATTAAGTGTTCAGGTGCATATTCATTTATGAATTGGGATGCTTCTTTTAGAACATCGAAGTTGACGAAAAGCGAATTGGCAAGTGCCTTTTCAGCGATGTCTTTTCGTGGAAGTAATGCTAACTGTGCATCCACTTCTGCTTGAACCATTTTAAGGACTTTCTCACTATCACTCACACAAACCACCTGGCTATCCGGCCCATGCTCGGCTTGTGAAAGTAAATCGGAAGCCACGAAAGCTGGGTTTGCGGTTTCATCTGCATACACCAATAACTCCGAGGGCCCGGCTGGCATGTCGATGGCCACTCCTTTTTGCTGCGCAAATTGCTTGGCGGCTGTTACGTACTGATTCCCCGGACCAAAAAGTTTATACACGGCAGGTATGCTTTCTGTTCCATAGGTAAGTGCCGCAATGGCTTGTGCCCCTCCCACCTTAAAAATACTGGTAACACCCGTTTGGGCAGCCGTGTACAAAATAGCAGGATTGATGTTTCCGTCCTTGTCGGGTGGTGTGCAAAGCACCAACTCTTTGCAACCCGCAATTTGCGCTGGCACTGCCAGCATAATAATGGTGGAAAACAAGGGAGCAGAACCACCGGGAATATATAGCCCTACTTTTTCAATGGGGCGTTCTTCCTGCCAGCACTCTACTCCTGGAGAAGTTTCTATAATGGTGCGCTCCAGTTTTTGAGCTGAATGAAACTGTCGCACATTATTAATAGCTAGCGCAATGGAAACTTTTAATTCATTTGAAATCTGTGCGGCCGCATTTTCAATTTCTTCCTGGCTTACCAAAAGCTCACTAATGCGCGCATTATCAAATTTTAAGGTGTAATCGCGAAGCGCTTTATCTCCCGATGTTGCGACCGTGTTGAAGATGTCTTCAATAATTGTGGTAAGGTTGCCAGACTCAAGTGCTGGTCGGCTGCATATTTCAGCCCATTCCGACTTGGGTGGATTCTTATAAAATTTCATTACGCAATCATTTTTTCAATAGGTACAACCAAAATTCCCTCTGCGCCAGCTTGCTTCAGCTTATCAATTACATCCCAGAACTCCTCTTCGTCAATTACGGTGTGCAACGAACTCCAACCCCCCATTGCTAATGGTAGCACTGTGGGGCTTTTCAAAACAGGAAGCAAAGAGCTTACCTCTTCAATTTTATTATTTGGCACGTTCATTAATACATATTTTGATTGCTTGGCACGAATTACAGCGTTGATTCGAAAGATTAATTGATCGGCAATTTGCTTTTTCTCTTCCGACAGGTTTTTGTTCGAAGCCAGGCAAGCCTCAGATTCCAGGATGGTACTCACTTCTTTCAACCCATTTTTAAATAATGTGCTACCCGAGCTCACAAGGTCACAAATGGCATCGGCAAGGCCAATGTTTGGAGCTATTTCTACAGAACCAGAAATCTGGTGAATTTCAGCTTCCAAATTGTTCTCATTCAAAAAAGTAGAAAGTGAGCTCGGGTACGAAGTAGCTATTTTCTTACCATTGAACCACTCAAGTGAAGTGTCTTCCTGATTCTTTGGCACTGCCATAGACAAGCGGCATTTAGAAAATCCCAATTTTTGAAGAATAACAACTTCCTTTTGTTTTTCAACCAATGTGTTCTCTCCAATAATGGCAAGGTCGGCCACCCCGTCTTCCACATATTGTGGAATATCGGAATTGCGGAGATATAATACTTCGATAGGGAAGTTTGCCGCAGAAGCTTTTAACTGCTCACTACCGTTGTCAATGTATATTCCGCAGTCTCGAAGTAATTTAAGCGATTGATCGTGCAATCGCCCTGATTTCTGAATAGCTATTTTTAGTGTGCTCATAATTAGTGTTTTTGTCTGAGCAAACCGATGGGAATAAAATGAAAAACCCCATCTGATCTACTCAGACGGGGTTTTATATATGTTTTTATACAACACTATCACCTACTCGCCTGAGCGGAGTTATGGTGATGATGATGTAATTGTGTTCTTTTCATTTTATAAATACGTCAGGCAAAAGAGCCGAATCAGATTTTTAAATCCAAGTTTCGAACGTAGAAATTTTGATTACATGTGCAACGCACGATTATCTGTAGCTGCCAGACAAGCCTCTTTAACTGCTTCCATATAAGTAGGGTGAGCATGGCTCATACGCGAAACATCTTCAGCTGATGCCCTGTATTCCATGGCTGTAACCGCAGAAGCTATCATATCCGCTGCGCGTGCTCCAATAATATGTACACCAAGAATTTCATCGGTTTCTTTATCGGCAAGCACCTTCACTTGCCCGTCTATATCCATACTAGCACGAGCACGGCCCAATGCCCGGAAAGGGAAAGAGCCTGTTTTAAAGGCACGCCCTTGCTCTTTTAGTTGTTGCTCGGTGTAACCAACAGCAGCAACTTCCGGCCAGGTGTATACCACACCAGGAATCAAGTTGTAATGGATATGAGGCTTTTGCCCGGCAATAGTCTCCGCCACAAATACACCTTCTTCTTCCGCTTTGTGCGCCAGCATGGCACCCTTGATCACATCGCCAATGGCATAGATGTTAGGAAGGTTTGTTTGCAGGCTTTCATTCACTTCAATTCGCCCGGCTTTATCAGTAGTAATTCCCACTTTGTCCAAACCAAGACCTTCGGTGTAAGGTTTACGTCCTACAGATACCAGGCAGTAATCGCCTTTTAATTCGATAGTTTCACCTTTAGGTGATTCTGCTTTTACCGTTACTGTTTTGGCTGTGCCTTTTACTTCCGTTACTTTATGCTTGAGGTAAAACTCAAAGCCGATTTTGCCCAGCACTTTTTTCAATTCACGGCTTAGCGTTACATCCATGGTTGGGATAATGCTATCCATATATTCCACAACAGAAACTTTCGACCCTAAACGCGCATATACCGAGCCCAGTTCCAGGCCGATAACCCCACCCCCAATCACAACCAAGTGCTTAGGAATTTCTTTTAGCTCTAACGCTTCGGTAGAAGTTATCACTCGCTTTTTATCGATAGTAATAAAAGGTAGTGACGAAGGCTTGGAACCAGTGGCAATAATCACTTTATCGGTAGTGATGGTTTGTTCTTTACCACCCGAAACCTTAATGGTGTTCTTATCCACAAAAGAACCAACCCCGTGGAGCACATCAATTTTGTTTTTCTTCATCAAAAAATCAATGCCTTGCGTGGTTTGCTCTACCACTTCGCCTTTACGCTTAATCATTTGGGCAAGATCAGGCTTAACCCCAGTTATGTTAATGCCGTGCTCTTTGAAGTTGGTTTCTGCATTATGAAAATGCTCGGTAGAATCCAGCAAAGCTTTGGATGGAATGCATCCTACATTCAGGCAGGTGCCTCCAAGCGTATTGTATTTTTCGATCAAAGCGGTTTTGAACCCTAGCTGTGCACTGCGAATGGCAGCGACATATCCACCAGGACCCGAACCGATAACTGTTACATCGTAATTCATTTGATTTATTATTTGATGTAGTTAAATTTTAAATTTCAAGCAGTAGGCGTGAAGGATCTTCCAACAGCTCTTTCACTCGAACTAAGAAGCTAACGGACTCACGACCGTCAATAATACGGTGGTCATACGAAAGCGCCACATACATCATTGGACGTACAACAATTTCTCCATTTTCAACAACCGCTCGCTCTACAATATTGTGCATTCCCAAAATAGCTGATTGTGGCGCATTGATAATAGGAGTGGACATCATGGAGCCAAACACACCACCATTGGTAATGGTAAAGGTTCCGCCTGTCATTTCAGGAATAGTCAACTTATTGTCCCTCGCTTTTATCGCCAAACGCCTTACTTCCTTTTCAATTCCAGCAAAGCTGAGTTGCTCCGCATTACGTATTACCGGAACCACCAATCCTTTAGGGGCCGATACCGCTATTGAAATATCACAGAAATCGTGGTACACCATTTCTTCCCCATCGATCATGGCATTAACTGCAGGCCATTCCTGCAATGCCACTGTGCATGCTTTGGTAAAGAACGACATAAAGCCAAGTCCGATTTCATATTTTTCCTTGAACTGATCTTTGTACTTGGCACGCAAGTCCATAATTGGTTTCATGTTTACCTCATTGAAAGTGGTAAGCATGGCCGTTTCGTTTTTAACAGCTACCAATCTTCTGGAAACGGTCTTGCGCAAACTGGTCATTTTTTTGCGTGTCTCGTTGCGATCACCAACCGGTGCAGGCGCAGCTTCCGGTGAAGCAGGAGCGCTTTCAGGTTTTGCAGGTTGATCTGATTTTTCAGCCTTCATTGCATCTTCCTTTGTAATGCGGCCATCCACACCCGTACCTTTAACCGAAGAAGCTTCAATTCCTTTTTCCACTAAAATTTTAGAAGCGGCAGGTGATGCATGTCCTGTAGCATACGTCTTATCTCCGCTATCAGAAGAAGCACTTTGCGCTGGAGCATCTGATGATGTAGCTGCTTTTGCAGGAGCCCCTTCACTCACTTCAATGGTACAGATCAAGTCACCTATTTTTAGGGTATCGCCTTCTTTAGCTGCTGGATGTAAAATCCCCGTTCCTTCGGCAGGTAGCTCAAAGGTTGCTTTATCAGAATCTATTTCGGCAATCACATCATCCAGTTCAACAAAATCACCCTCGGCTTTAACCCAGGAAGATAGTGTTACTTCTGTAATGGATTCTCCTACTTCAGGCACGCGCATTTCGACTTTCTCTCCTGTTGGTTTTGGCGTAGAAGGTGCAGGCGTTTCTTCATTAGCAGGCTCCTCCTTTGCTGCTGGCTCAGAAGCTGGAGCGCTTTTGGCTTCGCCTTCCTCGATAACGCAAACGGTAGCACCAATTTCTACGGTTTCTCCTTCCTGCACTTTTATGCGAAGGGTACCTGCTGCTTCCGCGTTCAGCTCAAAGGTGGCTTTTTCGGATTCCAGTTCACAAAGCACTTCATCCATTTCCACATAATCGCCATCGTTCTTGAGCCATGTCGATAACGTTACTTCACTTATGGATTCACCTACTTGTGGTATTTTAATTTCAAGACTCATGGTTGTATATCTTAACTATTAAAAGCGGTTTCTACAATTTCTCTTTGTTCGGCTTCGTGCATTTTGGCGTAGCCCGTTGCAGGCGATGCACTCGGCTTTCTGGCAATAATGCGCATGTTGCATGTATTATATGTTCTCAGCACAAATGCCCAGTATCCCATATTTGATGGCTCTTCCTGCACCCAAAGAACTTCCGGGTTATTGAAAGTCTTCAAAGTATCGTCCAATTGAAGATCCGGGAAAGGATACAATTGTTCAATACGGATGATCGCAATATCTTTTCGTTTATTCTTAAGCTGCTCTTCCTTGAGATCATAAAAAATCTTGCCAGAGCAAACGAGTACGCGTTTAACTTTCTTTGGATCAGCGAAATCATCCGATATTAACTCCCTGAAATTTCCATTTGTAAATTCGGAAACCGGAGATACCACTTTGGGATGGCGTAGGAGTGACTTCGGAGACATCACAATCAGTGGCTTTCTAAAAGGCCACGCCAGCTGCCTTCTTATCAAATGGAAAAAATTCGAGGGCTCTGTTACATTGGCAACAATAATATTGTACTGTGCAGCCATTTGTAAATAGCGTTCAGGGCGCGCACTTGAATGTTCGGGGCCTTGCCCCTCATATCCATGCGGAAGAAGCATAACCAAACCGTTCATTCGCTGCCATTTCGATTCGGAAGGCACAATAAATTGATCGATCATTACCTGGGCACCATTCGCAAAGTCTCCGAACTGAGCTTCCCATATTACCAAGGCATTGGGGTTTGCCATTGCATAGCCAAATTCGAACCCTAAAACAGAGAACTCAGCCAAAAGAGAATTGTATATATTGAACTTAGCCTGTTTATCGTCAATATGGTTTAAGCTATTGTACATTTCATTCGTTTCTACATCGTGTAGCACACTGTGCCTGTGTGAAAATGTACCCCTCTGCACATCCTGGCCAGAAAACCGCACCGTATGTCCGTCTAAAAGCAGTGATCCATAGGCCAATAGTTCTGCACCCGCCCAGTTCAACATTTTATCCTTGAAGAACATTTCTTCACGTTGCTTTAACTGTTTTTCTATCTGCTTTATTGGCTTGAACCCTTTGGGTAGGGTAGTAAGCGCTTTTCCAACTTTATCAATTACACTTTGTTTTATGGAGGTATCTGGTGACCTGTCAAAATCAGCCGGGTTCGACCTTCTAAGACTTTGCCACTCCTGTTCCAAAGGCTGGAACTTATATGGTAGAGGCTTTTGCTTAACAAGGTTTAACCTATCCTGAAGTTCTGCCCTAAATGCCTTGTCCATTCTTTTAGCCAGCTCCGCATCCACCTCTCCTCTGCTAATCAGTGCTTTATTATATATTTCTCGCGGATTGGGATGCTTTGAAATAATGTTGTAAAGTTTAGGTTGGGTGAATTTAGGCTCATCGCTTTCGTTATGGCCATGCCTACGGTAACAGACCATATCTATAAAAATATCGCGGTTGAATTTCTCGCGAAATTCAGCTGCGGTTTGCACACAGTACACAACTGCTTCGGGGTTGTCACCATTCACATGTAATACTGGTGCGTCAATTATTTTGGCTACGTCAGAGCTATAGATACTTGAACGTGCATCTTCAAAATTGGTGGTAAAACCAACCTGGTTATTAATAATGAAATGTATGGTGCCTCCGGTATGGTAGCCTTCCAGCATCGACATTTGGGTTACTTCGTACCCAATACCCTGTCCGGCAATGGCAGCATCTCCATGTATCAATACTGGAAGTACTTTATCGACATCGTTGTTGTAATGGCCTTCGATTTTTGATCTGGCAAACCCCTCTACTACCGGGTTTACAGCTTCAAGGTGCGATGGGTTAGGAGCCAGCTTAAGGTCAACCTTTTTCCCTCCCTCAGATACAATCTGGCTGGAGTACCCCATATGGTATTTCACATCTCCATCACCCATGGTCATATCAGGTAATGACGACCCCTCAAATTCGTTAAATACCTGCTCATAGGTTTTGCCCATAATGTTTACAAGCACATTTAAACGGCCACGGTGTGCCATCCCAATCACTATTTCTTCAACGCCCAGATCAGCGCTTCTGTTAATTAGTGCATCCAGGGCAGGAATAGTACTTTCTCCTCCTTCGAGCGAAAAACGTTTCTGACCTATGTACTTGGTGTGCAGAAAATTTTCAAAAACAACTGCCTCATTAAGCTTGCTTAAAATTCTCTCCTTTTCCTTATGTGTTGGATTAAAATTAAGCGCATCGTGCTCAATTTTTTGCTTGAACCAATCCAGCATTTCAGGGTCCCTGATGTACATATACTCAAACCCAATAGTGCCAGCATAGGTAGCTCTTAATGCTTCAACAATTTTTCTTAGCGTAGCCCTGCCAATCCCGATTACATTACCTACTTCAAACTCAGTGTCCAGATCAGCCTCTGACAAACCATGGTCCTCTAGGGAAAGTCTGGCTTTTCGATCCAATCGTTTCCTTACCGGGTTTGTGTTTGCTTCAAGGTGCCCCCGGGTACGGTAGGCATGAATTAAGTTTCTAACGTTAAGTTCTTTAGAATCTACTTCTGTGGATTGTCCATTTTCACCCTGCTCGTCCGGCAGGCGGGCATATTTCTGAAGTGAAAATTCAAAGCCTTCAAAAAAACGTTGCCAGCTTTCATCTACGGAGGTGGGATCCTTTTTGTATGAAGCATATACTTCATCAAGGTAATTGCCATGTGCATTGGCAATATATGAATACTTATCCATAACGGTTTGTTGCCTAATAACTTGGCAAATATAAATAAGATGTTTGGCAATAAATAACCGCTTAAACGGTTTTCCAAATATCTTTACATCTTTAACAATCACATATTTTATTGATATTTAAAGAGATGCCCTTGTTTTTCGTTCATAATCAGTTACTTTTGCACCTCATTTAACAAAAATTGCGGACGTGTTCCGCACGAGTATAACAAAGTTATGGCAGTTAAAATTAGATTAGCCCGAAGAGGGCGCAAAGCAAGGGCGATGTATGATATCGTTGTTGCTGATTCAAGATCGCCACGTGATGGCCGTTTTATTGAGAAATTGGGTAACTACAACCCAAACACGAACCCGGCAACCATAGTACTTAATGAAGAAAGTGCTTTTGATTGGGTTATGAAAGGTGCACAACCAACTGATACCGCTCGCGCAATTTTATCTTACCGTGGTGTAATGATGAAAAAACACTTACAAGTAGGTGTAAACAAAGGAGCAATTTCTCAGGAAGAAGCTGACAAGCGTTACGCTGAGTGGTTGAAAGCCAAAGAAAACAAAATTCAGAAGAAAGTTGAAGGCTTATCTAAAGCAGAAGCTGCTGCAGCTAAGGCGAGATTTGAAGCTGAGACTAAAGTGAAAGAAGCACGTGCAGCTGAGATCCAAAAGAAACAACAAGTTGTTGAGGAAGAAACAGTCGTAGCTGAGACTGAAGCAAGTGCTGAGGTAGCAGAAGCAGAAGTTGCAGATTCAACCGAAGTAGCTGTTGAAGAAACCCCTGTAGCTGAAACAGCTGAAGAGACTCCTGTAGAAGAAGCTGAACCAAAAGCAGAAGTAAAGGAAGAAGTTCCAGCTGCTGAAGCAAGTGAAGAAGCACCTGCTGAGGAAGAAGAAAATTCTCCTGCGCCAGAGGCTTCGGAGAATAAAAAAGCTGAATAAATTCTGTAATGGATTTTGAGTCCTGCTACCAATTAGGGTATTTACTCAAAACCCACGGACTAAAGGGAGATGTAGTCATCGAGATTGATGCCGACTATCCTGAAGAATATGTTGAAATGGAATCGGTTTTTGTTGAAATCAACAAGAAACTGGTTCCATTTTTTATTGAACGCATTGTACTAAATGGCTCAAAGGCCATTATTAAGTTTGAAGACATAGATGAGCTGGCCCAGGCAAATAAAATGAAAGGTGCTGGAATATACCTGCCCCTTGAGGTTCTACCTGACCTTAAGGATCAGGGATACTACTATCATGAACTCATCGGTTTTTCTGTAAAGGACAAAAATCTTGGTAACCTGGGAACAATTTCGGGCTTTTACTCTTCGGGGAATCAGGACCTTCTCGCCATGGACTATAAAGAGAAAGAGGTGCTAATTCCTTTAACCAAGGAAGTTGTAGCCAAGGTAGACAAAAAGACCAAAACCGTTGAAACTACCTTGCCCGATGGATTGCTGGACATATATTTGTCTGACGATGCGAATTGATATTATCACCGTACTACCTGAATTACTCCAAAGCCCTTTTGACCACTCCATTATTAAACGGGCACAAGAAAAGGGCCTGGCTGAAATTGTTGTACATAATTTACGCGACTACGCCAGCAACAAATACCACCAGGTAGATGACTATGCCTTTGGTGGCGGTGCCGGAATGGTGCTGATGATCGAACCCATTGATAAATGCATTTCGAAGCTCAAATCGGAGCGGGAGTACGATGAAATTATTTACACCAGTCCCGATGGCCAGTTATTGGACCAACCTCTAGCCAACGAACTATCCCTAAAAGGCAACCTGATTATTTTATGCGGACATTATAAAGGAGTGGACGAGCGTGTTCGCGAACATTTGATTACCCGTGAGATTAGCATTGGCAATTTTGTGCTCACTGGAGGCGAGTTAGCCGCAGCCGTGATAGCCGACAGCATAATACGCCTGTTGCCAGGCGTGCTTTCTGATGAAACCTCTGCCCTTACAGACTCCTTCCAGGACGGGCTGGTAGCTCCACCGGTTTATACCCGTCCGGCCGACTACAAAGGCCTGCAGGTACCAGATGTGCTACTTTCGGGCCATACGAAAAATATTGAAGAGTGGCGTCACGAGCAAGCGGTTGAGCGTACCAAGAAGCGAAGGCCAGGGATGGCTTAAAATTCAAATTCAACAACCTCCCATTCGCCAATGCAGGTAGTACAAGAGAGTAATGTATGATTTAAAAGGTTCAACTCTGGTTGCACTATATTCAACATTGCTTTTGGCAACATTTTGAAGCTGGATACTCTTAATATCCTCTTCCTTAAAACACCAATCGTATACCCTTCCGTACGTTTTTCGCTGACCATAAATGGTTCCGTTAACTACTTCGATAGAATTGAGTTTGTAGATTTTTCCATTTCTGGTTTTTAACTTTTTAAATTGGGTCGCATTGGTTTTAGTGGCTTCATCTACAGGAACTGAGGCATGGTAGTAAACATGACAGCTTTGGAAAAATATGATGGAAGTTAAAAGCCATGCTATGTGTTTCGAGGATTTAATTATTGCTTTCATAATTCAATATTTATGAAATAAAGTTAGCTGTAGAGTAGTTATCAACTTTGGCACACTCTGCAACCTGCGAAACCAATTTTTGCAATTTTTGCAAATGCCAGAAAATGCGTAATTTCAAACATCAAATGTTGTGCTTGTGGAGCCCCTTGACATTCAAAACAATATCTTCGAGCGTATTAAACAGCTGCTCCCTTCATCCACTTCTTTTGTAGATGAACTCGCTTTCCGTTTAGACATTAGCAACGATAGCGCTTATCGTAGGATTCGTGGCGAAAAAATGCTTACCCTTGAAGAGCTTATTAAGCTGAGTAGGGCATACCATATTTCTTTTGATGCCATGCTTCAAAGTGAGTTGAATAATATAACCTTCAACTACAGGTCAATAAATGGCAATGTAAGTTTTGAAGAATATTTCGATTCCATTCTTGCCAACCTTCGACTAATCTCAGGATTTGAGCAAAAGGAGCTCATCTACATTGCAAAGGATTTGCCATTGTTTAAGTATTTCGACTATAGAAACGTTGCTGCTTTTAAGCTGTTCTTCTGGCAAAAAACCATACTTAACAAACCTGAGCTCCAGCAAAGCAAATTTGATCCTACTCTTATTCCAAACGCTGTTTTTGACACCGGAAAAAAAATAATTGGCTCCTATATTAAAATTCCATCAAGTGAAGTTTGGAATAAGGAAACTATCAATAGTACGCTCAATCAATTAGAGTTCTATTACGACAATGGTTTTCTTGACGATAAAGACCTGCTACAACTTGTTTTTGCGGAACTCAAAGAAATGGTACACCAGGTAAAAACGGATGCGGCTAATGGATATAAAACCTCATTGACTTATCCTTCAACTGAGAACAGCAGCAATTTTAGGCTTTATTACAATGAAGTGACCCTTGGAGACAACACCATATTTTTTGATATGGGTGATAGAAAAATGGCCTTTATTACACATAATGTTCTTAATCTGCTAACCACTGCCAATCTTGAATTTTGTAACGAAACGCATAGGATGTTGCTTAACATAATCAAGAAATCAAATCTGATAAGTGTTGCCTCTGAAAAGCAAAGAAATAATTTTTTTAATGCGATTATTGAAAAGATCGAAGTGTTAGAGAATAAGCTTTTACGCTAGTCTTTCTTTTTCTTTTGGTCTTTTTTACCCTCGAGCAAAGATTCAATATTTCCATCCTGCGAAAGAAATATGGCCAAGCGTTTTGTATTTGGAAACTGACTGAATACGATCATTAGTGAAGCCATAATTGGTACCGAAAGCAACATACCCATTATACCCCAAATAAAGCCCCAAAAAACCAGGCCTACCATTACCACCAGCGGGCTTAAATTAAGCCGGTTACCCATTAATCTGGGCTCCAGTACGTTACCTATAAATACCTGTACAGCCAAAATACCAATAAGTACTCCTCCTGCAAGCCTGAGATTACCGCTTTGAACATAGGCAAAAATTACCGGAAATGAAGTGGCAATAATGGACCCAATACTGGGAATAAAGTTTAAAATAAAAATAATAAATGCCCATAATGCTGGCAGATCTATTCCGATAAAAAGAAGTATAAAAAAGCTTAGAATTCCAGTTAAAAAACTAGTTAGTAGCTTTACCGACAGGTAGTCATGCATTAAATCGTAAATCTTATCCCAGGTTTTCTTCATCCTGTTTTCCTCGCTCATATGATACATCTTCTCCAGCTTATTTTTAAAGTTAACTTCTTCAAGCAGTATAAAGACCACATAAAAAAACACCAAAAACATTTTACCTAATAATGAAGCAAGTGAGGCAGCAGCGCCAGCTACAGAGGCCAGGATGTCCTTTTTTTGATTCATGAGATTTTGGCCAAGGTCCTCAAGATTAAGTGCTTTTTCCAGCTTTTTTAATAGGGCCACCAGGTTAGCGCTGTACTGATCAAAGTTCTCGGTCAACTTTTCAATATTTACAATAATGATCTGGATGCAGGCATAAAAGATCACAAAAACCAAAGCGGTACTAATAAAAGTGAGCAATAGTCTGGGGAGTGGTTTTTTAAGCAATTTGAGTCGTATCAAAAAAGCCCGCATTTCAACAATAACAAACCATAGTAACAATGCCACAACCAGCGGCTGCAGAAAGCTCTTAAAAAACATGAGAATTGTAACAATAGCTGTAATTGAAATAAAAACAGCAGCTGTTTTTACGGTCATGCTTAAATGTTTTTGTTGCTCCATTTTTCTAAAGTAAGGAAATTTAAGAATTAACATATCTTCCTTTCTCAAATAAAAAAATCTTATTTATAATCGTTTAGGGTAATTTTAGATTATTTCATTTATATTTGCAGTCCGATTTTGGAATCGGAATAAATCTGTAATAAAATGACTGATTTAATCAAACTAGTAGAAGAAGAAAACGCAGCAAGCAGAGGTAATTATCCTGAATTCAGATCAGGTGATACCATCAACGTTCACTATAAGATCAAGGAAGGTGATAAAGAGCGTATTCAGCAGTTTCAAGGCACTGTAATTCAGCGCAAAAATGTTGGAACAAATGGCGAAACCTTTACAGTTCGTAAAGTTTCCAATGGAATAGGCATCGAAAGAATTTTTCCAATACTTTCTCCTAACCTTGATAAAATTGAAGTTCTTAGAAAAGGTAAAGTAAGAAGAGCTCGTTTGTACTACCTACGCGGTCGTCAAGGTAAGGCAGCCAGAATTAAAGAAAGAAAATAGAGTTTTTCTAAAGATTTTTAGAAGGCCAATTGATTGTATCAATTGGTCTTTTTTGTTTTACCTTTACACACCCTAAGGCTGTAGGAAATCTTTTTTCCTGCCAAAAAACAAAATTATGGCCTGGTTTACTAGAAAAGATAAGGGTATTCAAACCCCAACTGAATCAAAAAAAGAAGCTCCTGATGGGTTATGGTACAAAACCCCCAAAGGTAAGATCATTCATACCCGAGAGTTAAAGAACAACGCATATGTAAGCCCTGAAGATGGCTACCATGTTCGCATCGGTTCCAAAGAGTATTTTGAAATACTCTTTGACAATAACAAATTCACAGAAATGAATGAAAATATGGTTTCGGCCGACCCGCTGGAATTTGTAGATTCAAAACCATACCCTTTACGACTGGAAGAAAGCCAGAGAAAGACCGAACTCAACGATGCGGTACGTACTGCCTACGGCAAAATGAACGGACTTGATATTAACATTGCCTGTATGGACTTTGCATTCATTGGTGGTTCTATGGGCTCAGTAGTTGGTGAAAAAATTGCTCGTGCAATTGAATATTCCATTAAAAATGATGTTCCGTTTTTAATGATCTCCAAATCGGGAGGAGCCCGAATGATGGAAGCAAGCCTCTCTCTCATGCAGTTGGCCAAGACTTCTGCCAGGCTGGCCCAGTTATCAGAAACTAAAACACCCTATATCTCTTTATTAACCGACCCTACTACTGGTGGTGTAACGGCATCTTATGCAATGCTTGGCGATTTTAATATTGCAGAACCAGGTGCTTTAATAGGATTTGCCGGCCCACGCGTAATTAGGGAAACCATTGGTAAAGACCTTCCCAAAGGTTTTCAAAGTTCTGAGTTTGTTTTGGAGCATGGGTTCCTTGACTTTATCGTTGACAGGCGTGATTTAAAATCAAGGCTTACCAAGCTTTTAAAAATGTTAGGAAAGTAAACCGCCTATTATGAGGCTGGTTAATCATCCTGTACTTTGCAATTACTACCTTACTTACAGGTGCAATGCCAAATGTGGTTTCTGCGATATATGGGAGCGGCCATCCGGATACATTGATCTGGAAGATGTTAAATCCAATTTAGCTGCAATTAAAAAACTGGGAGTGCGGGTAATTGATTTTACCGGAGGAGAACCCCTTCTTCACCCACAATTGCACTCCATTCTTAAAGAAGCCAAAGCTCAAAAATTTATTACTACGGTAACCACAAACGGTCTGCTCTATCCTAAAAAAGCTAACCAGCTTGCAGGACTGGTAGATATGCTTCATTTCTCTTTGGACTCTTCCATTCCTGAGCAACACAATCAAATGCGGGGAGTAAATTGCTTTGAGTATATTCTGCAATCTATTGAGATCGCTAAAGGGTTGGGAGAACGTCCTGATATTTTGTTTACAGTATTTGCAGATAATTTTTATCAGATAGCGCCTGTTTATGAACAAATTACGCGCCCGAATGATCTTCTTCTGATTCTTAATCCTGCTTTTGAGTACAACGGGCTGGGTGTAAATGAATCGCTTACCAACCAACAACTTAAAAAGTTAAAAGCATGGGGGAAAAAGTCCAAAGTATACCTCAATGACGCTTTTATTGAACTCAGAAAAAATGGAGGCAATTCCACTAAAGATCCACTTTGTAAAGCGGCTAGTTCAACCATTGTTATTTCACCTGAAAATGAACTTGTTCTACCCTGCTATCATTTAGGAAAAGAAAACTTGCCAATCGATGGCAATCTGGTTGAGCTTTACCAATCAAAAGCTGTACAAGAAGCAATAAAAATGGAAGGCAAATGGCCTGAATGCGAAGGATGCACTATCAATTGCTATATGCAGCCCTCTTTTGCTGTTGAGCTTAATTCCTATTGGTGGAAAGCCCTGCCAAGCACACTCAAATACAATTATTACAAGCAAACATGGAAACAGCTTTTTTAGAAGCAAGGAATACACTTGTAAGTAGGTTATTTGCTACTAGAATCAATATATTTGTGCCACTTGAAACAATTCTAATTTATCCATGGTAATCATATCTTCGATAATAGCTTTTTCAGTAGTTATTATTTTATTGGTTCTTGTGCTATTATTTGCGCAATCCAAGCTGGTACAGTCAGGCGATGTTAAGATCACGATAAATGGTGATTCAAATAATGCGATCGTAACTCCTGCTGGTGGAACCCTTTTAACTACTCTTTCTGCAAACAAAATTTTCCTTCCTTCAGCTTGTGGAGGTGGTGGAACCTGCGGTATGTGTAAATGTACTGTTGAAAGTGGTGGTGGAGACGTTCTTCCTACTGAGGTGGGTCACCTAAGCAGGGATGAACAAAAAAGTAATGTGCGGTTGTCATGCCAGGTAAAGGTTAAACAAGACTTGGATATTAAGGTACCTGAAGAAATTTTCGGTATCAAGAAATGGGAGTGCGAGGTTATTTCCAACTATAATGTGGCCACCTTTATTAAGGCCTTTACAGTAAAATTACCAGAAGGTGAAACCCTTGATTTTCAAGCAGGCGGGTATATTCAGATTGACGTGCCGCCAATTGTAGTGGATTATAAAGACATAAATATTGAGCCAGAGCCAAACGATCCTGCCGGGCCTGATAAATTTAAGGAAGACTGGGATAAGTTTGGTTTGTGGAATTTGAAAATGAAGAACGATGAAGAAATCTTCAGAGCATATTCTATGGCAAACCACCCTGCTGAAGGTAACATTATTATGCTTACCATTCGTATAGCCACTCCTCCGTGGGACAGGGCAAAAAACAAATGGATGGATGTGAATCCGGGTATTTGTTCTTCGTTTGTTTTCTCAAGAAAAGTTGGAGATAAGGTTACGATTTCTGGCCCTTACGGTGAGTTCTTTATTAAAGACACGGATGCAGAAATGATTTACATTGGTGGTGGTGCCGGTATGGCTCCCATGCGTTCGCATTTGTTTCATTTGTTCCATACCCTCAAAACTAACAGAAAGGTTACTTACTGGTATGGAGGTAGATCGAAGCGTGAGCTATTTTATATTGAAGACTTTAGAAAAATAGAGAAGGCATTCCCTAACTTCAAATTCTTTGTTGTGCTTTCTGATCCTTTGCCAGAGGATAATTGGGTTGAAAAGAAATCGATGGATGATCCGGAAGGGGACGGTTTCCTAGGATTTGTTCATAATGCTGTAATTGAACAGCAACTCAAGCACCACGATGCTCCCGAAGATATTGAGTTTTACTTCTGTGGACCTCCAATGATGAACTCAGCCGTTTTAAAGATGTGTGATGACTGGGGTGTTCCTTCTGAGAATGTATCTTTTGATGATTTTGGAGGATAACTTCAAAATAAAGAAATAGAAAAAAGCCTGATTAAATGATCAGGCTTTTTTTATGAGCACATTTCACTATCTTTCCAAACAATATAAAAGCTCAAATGTTTAGAACAGACATCAACCATTTCCTTCAATCATTTGATTCTCCTTTCCTATATCAATTTTTGAAATACATTTCTTTTTTAGGTACCATATACATGCTCATCTTACTGGTTGTTACATTAATAGGAGCAGTAAACTTTAGAAAAGGTATTTTGGTATTGAACATTTTAGGATGGAGCTCTTTGGTGATTGTTGGAGCAAAACAATTCTTTGATTACCCAAGACCCCTGGCCGTTGACCCCACACTTGAAAGCTTTGGCTCCACTAAAACAAATCATGACCTGACAGAGCTGCAACCGACCGGCTTTTTTGATGAATTTGATGGTGAAGTGCTAGCGATTACCAGATCAAGGGAAATTGGAAGATATGGTTTCCCTTCCGGCCATGTGGCTATAATTAGCGCCATCTGGCTGGGAATAGCGTTACTATTCAGGCGTAAGTGGTTATGGTGGCTAGCGGGTTTTTTGATCGTTGCCACCGCAATATCCAGAATGTATCTGGGCGTTCATTATTTGGGAGATGTGGTTGGAGGCCTGGCAATAGGTACACTGCTGGCGCTATCTTTCAATCTCATTTTTAGAAAAATCGATCTTGCAAGCTACTCTCCCTTAAACAAAAAGCAAATGTTCTTCTATCTGGCTCCACTTATATTGGTTCCCTTTTTTAAAGTAATACCCGCTTTTCAGGCCGGAGGTTTGATAGGCTTTAACCTTGCTGCGCTATTTATTTTCAATAAATGGGGCGCGTTCCAATTGAATCAAAGCTTTTGGATGAGGTTCCTAAATGTGCTTATAATTGGAGCCTTCTACTTTGGAGGTTTCTTTTTACTAAGAGCTCTTCATGTAGGCAAATATGGTGTTTTGCCTATGTTGGCCAATATTGCAACCTATACTGCTGCCTTGTTCGTCAGCTTTTTAACTGGAAAATCTCTTAAGTTTTACAGGTGGTAGCAGTGTCTACGCCTCTCCTTTCAACTTCTTGTCATCCACGTTTCTATTGAGAAACTCATTTATCTTATCAATATCAAAGTTTCCCTTTATCTCACCAAACCTGTCAATCTCCACTGTGAACCCATCTAGTTCCCTGTGAACTTTGGGTCCCTTCTTTTTCATTTTGCCCATTTCATTTCGTAGTTAAGCGGTCAATCGCAATTTCAATACGTTTCTTTGTTTCGTCCACCCCAAGTACTTCCATTATTCCCATTAGATCGGGACCACCACCCTGTCCGGTTAAAGCAAGCCTTAGTGCTGGCATTACTCTTCCCAATCCAGTGCCTAATTCTGTGGTAGCCTTCTCAAGTATTTGCTTAAAAGCTTCTGCCTTAGGAACACTCAATTCTGTGATCAGCGAAGAAAACAACTTAAGTACCTCTACGGCTTCATCTGTCCATTTCTTCCTGGCTGTTTTTTCATCGTACGCACTAGGTATAACAAAAAAGAACTGTCCATTGTTCCAGATATCCTGGATAAATGTGCTTCGCTCAACTAAAAGGGTAACAATTGACTCTGCTTTCTGAATTGCGCAATCAAATCCAGCTTCTTCTGCTCGTAGCTTAACATCTTTTGCCAGCACATTAACAGGGGTGCTACGCAAGTAATGTTCGTTTAGCCAATTAGCTTTCTGAATATCAAATTTAGCCCCTGCCTTACTAATGCGCTCCAATTCAAAAATTTGAGTCAACTCTTCCAACGAGAATATTTCCTTCTCATTCCCAGGATTCCAGCCCAGCAGCGCCAAAAAATTGACCATGGTTTCCGGTAAATAGCCTTTTTCTTTAAAGCCTTCTGAAAGCTCTCCCGTAGTTGGGTCCGTCCAATTTAAAGGAAAAATAGGAAAGCCCAGCCTGTCAGCATCTCGTTTGCTCAGTTTACCATTCCCTTCAGGTTTCAATAACAATGGCAAGTGGGCAAATTGTGGAGCCTCCCAACCAAATGATTTATACAAAAACACATGTAAAGGAGCTGACGGCAACCATTCTTCGCCACGAATCACATGAGTGATTTTCATTAAATGATCGTCCACAATATTAGCCAAATGGTAGGTTGGATAACCATCTGATTTCATCAGAATTTTGTCATCCATGGTGTTGGTTTGCACACTCACTTTACCACGTACAATATCATTTACTTCAATGGTTTCATCGGCAGGAATCTTTATTCGAATCACATAAGGACTACCACCAGCCATTAATTTATCTACCTCAACAGGAGATTGTGTTAACGAGTTCCGCATCTTCATGCGATTAGATGAGCTGTATTGCTGATTGGCAGCTTTTGCTTCCTGAAGTTCCTTTCGCATTTCTTCCAGCTCTTCAGGCGTATCGAAAGCATAGTAGGCCAACCCTTTATCCAAAAGTTGCTGTGCGTATTGCTTGTATAAATCCAACCGCTCCGATTGCCTGTAGGGACCAAATTCACCAGCAGTCTGCGGACTTTCATCAGGAGCAATTCCACACCAATTCAGAGAATCCATAATGTATTGCTCTGCTCCTTCCACATACCTGTTCTGATCGGTATCTTCAATACGTAAAATGAAGGTTCCATTGTTCTTTCTCGCAAACAAATAATTGTACAGAGCAGTGCGCACACCACCAATATGAAGCCCTCCCGTTGGACTGGGAGCAAATCGAACTCTAACCATTAATTTATTTATTAACTAAGTGTAGCAATACACGAAATTTCCACATTCACATTTTTGGGCAATGTACTTACTTCAACTGTTTCGCGTGCAGGAGGGTTATCACCAAAGTAGCTTCCATACGCCTCGTTAATAGCGGCAAAATCACCCATATCGGCCACAAAGATGCTTGACTTTACCACATGATCAAAGTTTACACCTGCTTCTTCCAAAATGGCTTTCAGGTTTTTCATTACCTGGTGTGTTTCATCTTTAATACCGCCAGATATCAACTCACCTGTGGCAGGATTGATGGGAATTTGACCGGAAATGTAAAGCATTCCATTTGAAACAACTGCCTGGCTGTAAGGCCCAATAGGAGCCGGGGCATTTGGTGTATTTATGATTCTCTTATCCATTGTGTTTATTGTAATTTTGGCAAAATTAGTCAATGCTATGAACATACTTGTGGTAGGCTCAAAAGAACAGGCAAACCTTATCAAAGAAAAGGTTTCCGGTGAACACAAAGTCCTGTTTGCAGGATTTCTTTCAGAATCTCATCTTGAAAAAGCCCATGTGGTTTTTGATTTTAACATGGATGCCAGCCCTGATAATCTTGAGCAATATGTGGATTACCCGGGCATGTCTGTTTTTTTAAATGCAGTTAACTTTAGTTTAGCCGAGCAAGCCATTTATCAAGATGAAGTGCAGTGCAACCTGTTCGGTTTTAATGGGCACCCAACTTTTATTGAGAGGGCGCTTTGGGAAGTATCTATGTATCGGCCAGAGGACAGACCCCAACTTGAAAAGGTGATGAAAGAACTGGAGCTGGAATACCAAATAGTAGACGACAGGGTAGGTATGGTGTCCCCAAGAATTGTAGCCATGATCATAAATGAAGCGTATTATACCGTAATGGAAGGAACCGCCAATCGTAAGGACATAGACCTTGGGATGAAGTTGGGAACCAATTACCCTATGGGCCCTTTCGAATGGGCCGACAAATGGGGAATTATTAATGTATATGAAGTACTCGAAGCTCTTTACGAGGATACCAAAGAAGAACGGTATAAAATTTGTCCTCTTTTAAAGAAAGAATATTTACATTCGATGGCATGAAAGCTGTCAACTTCGTTTTTCTAATTCTTCTTTTTTTCAGCTGCTCTCCAATTTATTATGCACCTAGTGCTCATAATGTGCCTATATTTACTGAAAAGAATCAAGGGAATTTTTCAATTGGAAGTTCAGTCCTTATTTCGAGCGAAGCCTATGATTCTCCTGCTGCATTAGGCTTAGAAGGACAAACAGCTTATTCTTTCTCAAATCACTTTGCAGCTCAGGCTAACTTTATGCTACTTAGAGGAGAATCGTTTTATAAGGGACTTATTAATAAAAACAATTATATGGAAGTAGCTATTGGCTATTTTCTTCCAATAGGACAAAACTTTGTCTTTGAGGTATACTCTGGAGTTGGAAATGGTTTCGTTAAAAACAATATTGGCGATTCAACAGCCTATATCATAAAGACACAGTTTTCAAAACCATACCTTCAACCTTCGATTGGTTTTCATAAAAAGCATTTTTTTACCTCTATTGATTTTAGAATTGGTCATTTAAATTATCATAATACAGACCATAACATTCCTATTTCTAATTTAGATGAGTTTTATATTAACGTACTTAATGATAAGTATTGGTTAGTTGAGCCATGTTTATCTTTAGGTATGAATTTAAAAAAAGTTCAGCTTAAATGGCAGTGGTACATGTCATACAACATGGATAATAAATTTTTGCCACAGTATGACATAGCTGGAGCATTTATGGTTGGCTTTCTACTGAATAGAGAGAAATAAATAGAGTAATCTCAAATTTGCTGAAACTTTGGTCTTAATCTCTTAAGCTACAAATAAAGAACATTGTAAAATTTGTTCTTTATTAAAGAAAAAATTTTACATTCGATGGCGTGAAAGCCATCAACTTCGTTTTTCTAATTCTTCTTTTCTTCAGCTGCTCTCCAATTTATTATGCGCCTAATGCTCATAATGTTCCTATATTTACCGAAAAGAATCAAGGGAATTTTTCAGGCGGTATTGTAAATTATGGATTCTCAGAACCCACTGGTGATCTTGGTGGTACAGGTTTGGTTGCACAAACTGCATTTTCTTTCTCGAATCATTTTGCCGTACAAGGTAATTGTATGTTTTCGGCAGGATTGAGCAGTAATGTTAACTATTTTGATGGCGCTTTAGGATATTATAAGCCAATTAATGATGAATTAGTTTTTGAAATTTATACAGGAGTTGGAGGAGGGTATACATACAGTATTTTCGATTACGACAATATTCTTTTTAAAGATAGTTTAATAACTAGAGTTAACTCGAACTACTTAAAGTTTTACGCACAGCCATCAATTGGTTTTCATAAGGGCTCCTTTTTTGCTTCATTGGATACTCGAATTGGCGTACTTAGCTTTAACAATGTAAGGTATGATACAACCGACTCATTGCAAATCGCAAACATATATCTTGACGCACTTTACAAAAGCCATACATTAATTGAACCAGCTATTTCTTTAGGAATTAATGCACCTCATGTTCAGTTTAAATGGCAAATTCATTTTAACTCAGTTATTGGTAAAGAAGTGCTGCCCAGATATACTTTGGGAACATCATTTATTGTAGGTATTTTGTTAAATAGAAAATTTATGGAATAACCATAATTTCACTAATTAGGAACAAACACCTCCAATAGTTTAGACGCTTCCTCAGGCTTAATCGCCACTTCATTCAGTTTATTGGGTATGAGTATAGTATCTCCCAGTTTGTAGTGCATCTTACCTTTTTCATATTCAATTACCCCCTCGCCTTTCAGGCACATAAGCACTACAAACGAGTCAATAGTGGTATAGTTGCGTTCAATTGGCTTCGATCCCTCAAGTTTATTCGTAGTAAAATAGTTGCATGATACCAATTCTGTAGTGGCGGCTGTTTTATCGTACAAGGTTTTATATTCCGTGTAAAACGTAAAATCAATAGCATCCAACGCTTGATCTACATGTAACTCACGCTTATTTCCCTGAGCATCGGTTCTATCAAAATCGTAGATACGGTAGGTGATATCTGAAGTTTGCTGGATTTCTGCAATTAATAAGCCCTTGCCTATGGTATGCACCCGACCAGCCGGTAGAAAGAACACATCATCGTTTACAACCTTTTCTTTGTTGAGCAACTCAACCAATCTTCCCCCATTAAAATACTCCAGGTACTCTTCTCTATTGGTCGGTTTGTTAAAGCCGGAAATTAATGTTGCTCCAGGCTCTGCGTCAACCACATACCACATTTCGGTTTTACCAAATGAGTTATGCCTTGCTTTGGCCATTACATCATTTGGGTGTACCTGTATGGATAAATCCTCATTGGCATCTATGAACTTAATTAGCAAAGGGAACTCACTCCCGAATTTGGAATACACTTTCTCACCTAATAAATCACCTTTAAAAATATCAATGAGTTCGGTTAAAGACCTGTCCTTTAACTCACCTTCAGCTACTACTGATATATCTCCTTTTACCCCTGACAATTCCCATGACTCACCACATTCTTTACTATCGGTAGGTTTATCTAAAACTTTACTTAGTTTCTCTCCTCCCCAAATTTTATCCTTTAAAATTGGATTGAATTTGAAGGGATATAGTTTAGAATTACTCATTTCTAAATTCTTTGAATTTATTGATCAGGCCATTGGTGGAAGCATCATGGGAATTAACACTTTCATTTCCCTCCAACTCAGGCAGAATGTTGCCTGCCAATTGTTTACCTAGTTCCACCCCCCATTGATCAAAGCTATTTATATTCCATATAACTCCCTGAACAAATATCTTGTGTTCGTACATGGCTATTAAAGACCCAAGCGAATAAGGTGTTATTTCCTTCACAAGAATGGAGTTGGTGGGTCTGTTACCCTCAAATATCTTATAGGGAAATAATTTATTGATTTCCTCTTCTGACAGACCCTTTTCTCTTAACTCTTTAAGTACCGTTTCACCGGATTTCCCATTCATAAGCGCTTCTGTTTGCGCAAAAAAGTTGGCCATGAGTTTTTTATGGTGATCACCAATAGCATTATGGCTGATTGCAGGTGCAATAAAATCGCAAGGTATAATTTTGGTGCCCTGGTGTATTAGTTGATAAAACGCATGCTGCCCATTGGTACCTGGCTCACCCCAAATTATAGGTCCTGTTTGGTAACTAACCGGCTTACCGTTGTTATCAACATATTTTCCATTGCTTTCCATATTTCCTTGTTGAAAATAGGCTGCAAAGCGGTGCATGTATTGGTCGTACGGCAAAATTGCTTCCGATTCAAATCCCCAAAAATTGTTGTACCAAATACCTATCAAGGCCAGAATTACGGGAATATTATCCTCAAACGAAGTGCTTCTGAAATGTTGATCCATGGCACGTGCCCCCTCCAACAACTTCTCGAAGTTGCCAAAACCAATTGTCAACGCAATAGAAAGTCCGATAGCCGACCATAATGAATAGCGACCTCCAACCCAGTCCCAAAACTCGAACATATTATCGGTATCGATCCCAAAATCTTCAACGGCAGATTTATTGGTAGAAAGCGCCACAAAATGACTTGCGATGGCTTTTTCATTTTTATAAAAATCCAATAGCCACTCTCTAGCCGTGTGGGCGTTGGTCATGGTTTCCTGGGTAGTGAAGGTCTTGGACGCAATTAAGAATAACGTTGTTTCCGGGTCGGTTTTCTTAAGTGTTTCTGCAATATGTGTACCATCTACATTAGAAACAAAGTAGGTTTCAACACCTTCTACCCAATACGGTTTTAGTGCCTCGGTAACCATTACTGGGCCGAGGTCTGAGCCTCCAATTCCTATGTTGACAATTTGCTTTATTCGCTTACCGGAAAATCCTTTCCATTCACCGGAGTGAACTCTGTCTGAAAAAGATTTCATTTTATCCAGCACGCTATTTATTTCCGGCATTACATCATTTCCATCAACATATACCGGAGTATTTTTTCTGTTGCGCAAGGCTATATGCAGAACCGCTCTTTTCTCAGTATGGTTAATCTTTTCACCATTGAACATAGCTTCAATTGCTGCTTTGAGCTCACATTCATGCGCAAGCTCTATAAGCAATGGCAATGTTGCATCCGACAATCGATTTTTTGAATAATCTATAAACAGGTCCCCAAATTTTTTTGAGAACTTCTTAAACCTCTCTGGGTCTGCTGCAAAAAAAGTTGAGATGTGCTCATTTTCAATGTCAATAAACTCAGTTGAAAGAGCTCTCCATGCTTCCGTTTGCGTTGGATTTTGATATTTCATACCGCAAAAAAAGTTGATACATTGGTGAATATGAAAGAAGTATCCACTAATTTGTACTGCAATCGATTTCTAAATGACATTACAACAGGAAAGAGGACGAAAAGGGGAGGACTTAGCAATTACTTATCTTCAAAACATTGGCTATCGAATCGAAGAAAGAAACTTTAGATCTGGAAGATCTGAGATTGATATAATTGCAACATTTGAAAACACCCTGGTTTTTCTGGAAGTTAAGGCAAGAACTTCAATAAAGTTTGGAAATCCTGAAAGCTTTGTAGATGAAGCTAAAGCCGCCAAAGTAATTGAAGGTGCTGAAAGCTATATTGCCCACATAAATTGGAATGGCCCTATTCGATTTGACATTATATCTATTATATACAATTCAAAAGAGCCTGAAATAAGACATTTTAAGGATGCCTTTTATTGAGGCACCTTTTTATCTTTCACGTAATCGTAGATTTGCTGGCCCTTACTATTCCATTCTCGCAGAATGTAGGGTTTGAATTTATCGTCAAAAGGGTCTGTTCTGTACTGGATCTCTCTTTGCTTTCTACCGCGCCTGTTTTCGTAAAACCATGACCATTTACCTACTTTATTATCGTATTCGTACTCACCAGAAACTGCTATTGTTCCGTTCGGAAAAAAGAAAAAATAATACCCTTCCTTTTTCCCATACTCAACCGGTATGATCTCCTTGATCTTGGTTCTTTCATTATCGTAAAAGCTCACCAGAGACTCTTTTGGCCAACCTTTGTAATACTTTTCTTTGTCAAGAAGTATATCGTTCTTGTCGTAGCGGGTCCACCTGCCATGTTTGGTTCCTTTATAAAAAATACCTTCTTCAACTACCTCATCTCCAACCTTTTTGGTATATGGCCCATGAAGCAAAACCCCGTCTTTAGGATCATAATTTCTTGTTTTTCGAATCTGCTTGCGTTCGAAGTCGTAGTAATAAATGTCCCTTACGTATGGGTCTGGAGTAACAGGAGTTTTAAGATAATTGAAAAGCTCCAGGGTTGTGTTTAAGCCTGTGCCTTTTCTCGCGAATCCCTTTTTTGTTTTCAATCCATAGTAAACATTCTTTTTAGGTTTTTTCTCCTTCTTTTCATGCTTCTCCTCCTCTTTTTCACCTAAGTCTATTGTTACCGGGGTAGAAATAGTGAACATTTCATCTTTCTTATCATCTTGCCCTTTGTCCTGAGCATATGAAAAAAAAGGCACCAGAAGACACAAAACCAACAGCAAACGCATCGTTAATGGAAACGAATGATCAAATGGATTATTATTTATACGTGCAGGTTGTGGCATTCCTGTTTTTTACTCCACCGTAACAGATTTAGCCAGATTTCTTGGCTGATCTACATTGCAGCCTCGCATAATAGCTATATGATAAGCAAGTAATTGCAGCGGAATAACAGAAATAAGAGGCATTAACGGCTCAAGCGTATCCGGCACTTCAATAGTGTAATCCGCAATCTTGCTCACCTCCTCATCTCCTTCCGTAACAATAGCAATTACCTTACCCTTTCTGGCTTTAACTTCCTGAATATTGCTGACAATCTTTTCATAGCCGCTGTCCTTGGTAGCAATAAAAACAACAGGCATATCTTCATCAATTAAGGCGATGGGGCCATGTTTCATTTCAGCTGCAGGGTAACCTTCTGCATGAATATAGGATATCTCCTTAAGCTTGAGAGCCCCCTCTAAAGCAACCGGGAAATTGTAACCTCTACCCAGGTAAAGAAAATTTCTTGAATCCTTAAACTTTTCTGCAATAGAAATTATTTGCTCATTGAGCTGAAGAGCCTTTTCAACCTTTTGAGGAATCCTCTCCATTTCAAAAAGCATGTTCCTATATGTGCTCTCACCAATTGTTCCTCTTCTATAGGCAACCTTTAAGGCAATCATAAACATTACCGTAAGTTGGGCGGTAAAGGCCTTTGTACTCGCTACGCCAATTTCAGGCCCAGCATGCGTATAGGCACCTTCATGTGTTGAGCGAGCAATGGAAGAACCAACTACATTACACACTCCGAAAATTACTGCCCCCTTTGATTTTGCAAGCTCAATTGCAGCCAATGTATCCGCTGTTTCTCCTGATTGCGAGATCGCAAAAACTATATCTCCCTCATTGATTATTGGGTTACGATATCTAAACTCAGATGCATATTCAACCTCCACGGGAATTCTACAGAACTCTTCTATAAAATATTCAGACACCAAGCCTGCATGCCATGAGGTTCCGCACGCATTGATAACAATCTTATCTGTATTTATTAACTTATTTGCATATTCTCTAATGCCTCCCATAACAAGTCTTCCTTCCTCGGCATTAAGCCTCCCTCTCATACAGTCTTTAATAGACTTGGGCTGTTCGTAGATTTCCTTCAGCATAAAATGCTCAAAGCCACCCTTTTCAATGGCCTCCAGTTCCATTTCAATTGTCTGGATATAGGGTGTTTTCTGAACATTTTTTACATCTCTGAGAGATAATTCTCCATCTTCAATAACAGCCACCTCGTAATCATTGAGGTAAACCACTTCATTGGTGTATTCAATTATTGGTGTGGCATCAGACGCAAAAAAGAATTCGCCATCGCCAATTCCAACCACCAAAGGGCTTCCCTTTCTGGCCGCTACTAAAAGATTTTCATCTTCTTTGGTCATAACAACAATTGCATATGCACCAACAACTGCATTAAGAGCCAATCGAACCGCTTTTGGTAAGGAGCATTTCCTTTCCTCCTTTATGCTTTCAATAAAGTTTACCAATACTTCTGTATCAGTTTCGCTTTTGAAAGAGTATCCTTTATTTTCAAGGTCCTGCTTAATACTTGCGTAGTTTTCAATGATACCGTTATGTATTATTGAAAGATTCCCTGAGTGCGAGATGTGAGGGTGAGCATTAATATCATTAGGTTCACCATGAGTTGCCCATCTTGTATGACCAATTCCTATGGTACTTTCCAGGCTCTTACCCTCAACGATTGTTTCCAGCTCAGACACTTTGCCTACTTTCTTGTAAACATTAAGTCCTCCATTTAAAAGACTTATTCCTGCACTATCATATCCCCTATACTCTAATCTCTTTAATCCCTTTATAATTATGGGTGCAGCCTGACGATGTCCAATATATGCAACTATTCCACACATGAGCAATTAGTTTAGTTATGATTGATTTAATTCGGAACTGTGTAGTAAATCTCAAGTTTAATACTGTCTTTATGTACCTTAAAGTGGGTAGTACTTGTATAGCTTATTGACGACTGAGGGTAACTTGGATCTGATGGTGGGAACAAAAAGAGCTTCCCTTTTCTTTCATAGGGTGTCTCTTCAGAATCATATTCACCGGCATATAAATTTTGCATCAAGGTAGTCATTTCAGCCTCGTAAGCAGTAGTATCAACTACACCAAAAAGTATATTCTGAGAGTTAATATAAATTCCGGGAGGAGTTAAATCACCTTGTAATTGTACAAAAACATCTGCAGTATCAACTGAAGTTGTGTATTCAGTGGTAATGGGCCATTGATTCGCATCATCTGTAAAGAATCCCTTTAAAGAGCTTGGAGCATCTGATCCGGAAATGTTTTCTTCAATTGAACCAATTTTAAGTTTAGCTTTTTGAATAACCATATTCTTATTCGAATCTGCAGCAGCAAACTCAAAGAAATCACTGTAGTCAACTTTCAGGGCTATCATGGTGCCCCCCTGCATGTACCTGTAATCAGAAGATGGGTTGAAATCCTGATTATTATCCTGGATACCAGCCAGTGGGGTCCCGTTTAAATCCGAATCAATATTATAAAATCTAAAATCACCTAACGTGAATGAATATGTTCTTTGAACCGGCTCGTTATCTACATTTAGCTCGTGGTAATACATTTTAACACTAAAAGTGCTGGGCGTTAGAAAAACGATTTTATCATTGGCTCCACTTGAGGTAAGTGCAAGACCTTTAATAGCTGCATTAAAAGTAGTATCATCTTCATAGGTTCCGTCATTTGCCTTTAGTTTGTCGAATAATTCCTGACCAAAAGAATCACTGAGTTTAAAGGTAAAAGTTGAATCGTTTTGAAGTGTGTCTTCACGTTGTAGATAGAAATCAAGAGTACCTATCTTGTTACCCAAAGGTCTTTCGTCTACTCGGGTATATTCATACCCTGGCTCCATTCCTTCTGCCAATTGGTACAAATCAATCGTTTCAATCTCTTCGTTCATCACCTCAGAACCATATACGCCAAGGAACCTAACCGACAGTTCTAAGCTATCATATGCAGCCGTTCCGCTTAAAGAAGGCGTTGTGGACTGAACTCCAAGCCAGACAAAGGATTTGGATGAAACAATACCGAAATCAGGATCTGTATAAGAACCGGCTTGCAAAGATGAAGAGTTTATTGTTGTTCTCGGATTAAACTGAACCTCTGCGCTTGGTAACACAAACTCCTGATATTTAGTTAAAATAACCCCGTTTTTAGGATCCACATTTAACCCGATCTTACCAGGATCCTCGCATGAAACAAAAAATAAAGGTAGCAGCAAAACAGCTGCTACGCTTAGTTTCTTAACCAATAAGTTCATTATAAAGCTCGAAGTATGATTCTGTAAAATTCTCTCCCTTTTCAATTGTATTCACTCTTTTATCTTTCTCATCAATGCCCCTAAACAATCGAGTCAGCTCCTCATTTAAATCATCACTCGCTTTAATTACAGCATCAGAATACTCCATTCCTATTTTCATCAATCCTTCGTAATCACCCTTTTTCAAGGTCTCAATCATTTCATCCTCAATATCTATCATTTTGGCTTTTTCCATTAAGCCACCGCCAAAGCTGTGATTGAATTTAGTATCATAAACAGTAAACACTGTTTTAGCATTTTGGAAAATAGGATCGTTTTTGTACGTGGTTTTAATGTAAAGTGGTATTAAGCTTGTCATCCAGTCATTGCAATGAACTATATCCGGAGCCCAACCTAACTTTTTAACTGTTTCAAGAGCGCCTTTGCAGAAGAAAACTATTCGTTCATCGTTGTCTTCATAAAACTTATCCTCCTTATCATGAAAAACCGACTTTCTTTGGAAATAATCTTCGTTGTCTATAAAATAGACCTGCAACTTAGCTGTTGGTATTGAAGCTACTTTTATAACCAATGGCTTCTCTTCATCTCCTACTGAAATGTTAATACCTGAAAGCCTTACAACTTCGTGTAACCTGTTCTTTCTTTCGTTAATCAATCCGAATCTTGGAACTAAAATTCGAATTTCCATACCCTTTTCTTGCATTGCCTGAGGTAATTTCCTAACGAAATCAGCAACCTCTGATGTTTGAAGAAACGGGTCAATCTCACTTGCCACGTAAAGTATTCGAAGTTTCGACATATTTATTGATTTTTTATATGACCATAAAATGGGTGCACAAAGATACAGGTTTTTAGGGGGTATATCAATATTTATTACTGTGAAAAACGTAGTTTTGCCGCCCAATATTGTTCCCTCAACCAAGTAATGCTCAAGGTAATCCGAAAAAAATCCGATCTGAAAGAGGCTGTTGGCAGCTTTAAACAAAAAGGAAAAACCATTGGCCTGGTGCCTACCATGGGGGCTTTGCATAGCGGACATCTCTCACTTGTTGAGCTGTCCCATTCTCAGTATGATGTTACCGTTGTTTCAATTTTTGTAAACCCAACTCAGTTTAATAACAAAGAAGACCTTGATAAATATCCCCGTAGCGAGGAGAGCGATATTAACTTATTGTCGAAAACCAGTTGTGATTTGGTATTTATTCCCTCAGCCGATGAAATGTACGCCTCAACCCCTTTAATAAAACTGGACTTTGGCTACCTGGAAAACATTATGGAAGGCAAATTCAGGCCGGGCCATTTCAATGGTGTTGGATTAGTTGTGGCCAAGCTTTTAGGATTAACAGAACCCAACGGAGCATTCTTTGGCCAGAAGGACATTCAGCAGTTTCGTGTTATTTCAGCGCTGGTCAAAGACCTTGATATTCCGGTTAAGCTTCACATGGCTCCAATTGTAAGGGAAATGAGTGGATTAGCAATGTCTTCGCGCAATGAAAGACTCAATGATGAACAAAAATCGACCGCTTCGAACCTCTTTAAATCATTGCAAATAGCAGCTAAACTGATTACATCTGGAAATAGCCTTGAGAAAGCAAAAAAGGAAGCTTTCGAATTTCTTGGCCAGCTAAAAAACATAGAATTGGAGTATTTCGAAATCGTGGATTTTGAAACTCTTCAAAATATTCCCTCCGTTAATAAAGGAGAACAGCTAGTTTTGTGTCTGGCTGCCCATATTGGCGGCATACGATTGATTGATAACATTGTAATTGAACTATAAAGAATGTTGATAGAGGTAATGAAATCGAAAATCCATAGGGTTAAAATAACCCAGGCTGAACTGCATTATGTAGGAAGCATAACCCTGGATGAAGATTTGATGGAAGCGGCAGACATCGTTGAAAATGAAAAAGTTCAAATAGTGAATATCAATAATGGGGAGCGGCTCGAAACCTATGTTATCAAAGGTGAGCGCGGTTCTGGTGATGTATGCCTCAATGGACCTGCAGCCCGACTGGCTCAAGTGGGAGATATAATTATAATTATTTCGTACGCATTGATTAACAAAAGTGAAGGGAAAACACACCAGCCAACTGTTATCTTCCCTGACAATCATAATAAACTCTTGTAACCGGGTTGAAATCCAAACTTATTTCAGCACTTAAATATGCCATTGGGCTTTCTATTGCAGGAGGGCTGCTTTGGTATGTTTTTAAAGACTGGAACCTGGAAGATCTTATTGAAAGGTTCTCGCAAGTCAACTACTGGTGGATTTTGCTTTCAGTTATTCTATCGGTTATAAGTCATGTGATCAGAGCTTACCGCTGGAATTTACTTCTTCATCCGTTGGGATATAATAACCTTACAACCTTCAGAACTTTTCTGGCTGTTATGGTGGGGTATATAACTAATTTATTTGCTCCAAGAGCAGGCGAAATTGCACGATGTGGCGTTCTCAAAAGGACAGATAATGTCAACATGTCAGCTTCCATTGGAAGCGTGGTGGCAGAGCGTATCATTGATTTCCTGGGTTTACTCGTGATTATATTTTTTGGCCTTTTGCTGCAATTTGATCTGCTTAGCGGTTTTCTGAAAGATTTCTTTTTTGAAAAATCGAAATCAATAAAACTGAGTGATGGAACAATTGAGTTTCTAATCGCATTTGGTTTAGTTATTGTTATCGTGCTTGCAACACTTTGGATATTAAGGGCAAGAATTAAAAGATTACCCTTGTACTATAAGTTACGTTCTTTTGCTAATGAAATGGCCGATGGCTTTACAAGTGTTTTAAAGCTTCAAAACAAAAGTGGATTTTGGATCTCAACTTTGTTGATTTGGGTACTTTATTACACCATGGCATACGTAGTTATTTTTGCTATGCCTAGTACTTCACATTTAGGTTTGCTGGCCGGCTTATCTATTCTTATTATGGGAGGTTTAGGAATGTCAGCACCGGTTCAGGGAGGGTTTGGTACGTACCATATTTTGGTGGGTTCCGTTTTGAGTTTGTACGGGGTAGCCCAAAAAGATGGCTACTTTTTTGCCACACTCATACATACTTCCCAAACCTTAACCGTACTTATTGTAGGTAGTATAAGTTTTATGCTTAGCCTTAGGATAAAAAAGAAAGAATTAAATTAGAAAACTAAAATTTATAGAAGATGTTAATACTTATTTTCATCGTTTTTGCAATTGCAAGTTTTGCGGTTAGCAACACATTAAAGAGAAAATTCAAAAAATACTCTCAAATTCCTCTGCAATCGGGGATGAGTGGGAAGGAAGTAGCAGAAAAAATGCTGCACGATAATCGCATTTATGATGTACAGGTTATTAGTGTACAGGGCAGGTTGACGGACCACTATAATCCTGCTAATAAAACAGTAAACTTAAGCGAACCCGTTTATCATGGCCGATCAGCTGCTTCTGCAGCTATTGCGGCTCACGAATGCGGGCATGCAGTTCAGCATGCTACAGCCTACAATATGCTCTCCTTACGGTCTGCTTTGGTGCCGCTTCAAAATGCAAGTGCCAGAATTATGAATATTCTTTTCTTTGCACTTTTATTCGGTGGATTCTTTTTGACACATGCATTTCCATGGCAAAGCATTTTGCTCATTGTTATCGCTGCAAATATTATATTCACCCTGTTCGCTTTTATTACCTTACCAGTAGAATTTGATGCAAGTAAGCGTGCACTTCAATGGATAGATGCAAATAATGTGGTAACTTCTCAGGAATACGCTATGTCTAAGGATGCGCTTAAATGGGCTGCCATGACCTATGTGGTAGCAGCCTTGGGTGCGTTAACTACGCTGCTTTATTACATAATGATATTTTTAGGGGCCAGAGATTAGGCCCCAATTATTTTAGTTCTTATTATAACCCAATTACCATGAATTTCGAATTTACCGAGGAGCAACTAGCCGTTAAAGAAGCAGCCCGCGACTTTGCACAAAATGAATTACTTCCTGGCGTAATTGAGCGTGATGAAAAGGCTCAATTTCCAACCGAGCAAATAAAAAAAATGGGGGAGCTTGGGTTTTTAGGAATGATGGTTGACCCCAAATACGGTGGGGGGGGGATGGACACTATTTCGTATGTGCTGGCCATGGAAGAAATATCAAAAGTTGATGCGTCTTGCTCTGTGGTAATGTCAGTAAACAATTCTTTGGTTTGCTGGGGCCTCGAAAAATATGGCACGGAAGAACAGAAGCAGAAGTATTTAACACAACTGGCAATGGGTCAAAAGCTTGGCGCTTTTTGTCTAAGCGAACCGGAAGCAGGTTCTGATGCCACATCACAAAAAACAACGGCCGAAGACAAAGGAGATCACTACCTTCTAAATGGAACCAAGAACTGGATTACCAATGGTGGATCGGCCGATTATTACATTGTTATTGCACAAACCCATCCAGAGAAGAAACATCATGGAATTAATGCATTGATTGTTGAAAAAGGAATGGAAGGATTTGTTGTGGGCAAGAAAGAACAAAAGATGGGTATTCGTGCTTCAGATACGCATTCTCTCATGTTTACTGATGTAAAAGTTCCTAAAGAGAATCGAATCGGAGAAGATGGCTTTGGGTTTAAATTTGCTATGAATGTTCTTAACGGGGGCAGAATCGGAATTGCATCTCAGGCCCTTGGTATTGCTTCCGGTGCCCTGGAGCTTTCCTTGAAATATTCAAAAGAACGCAAGGCTTTCGGAGTTGAGATATCCAAACATCAGGCCATACAATTCAAGTTGTCCGAAATGGCCACAAATGTTGAAGCCGCCCGTCTTCTTTGCTTGCAAGCAGCTTTTCTGAAAGACCAAAAAAAGAACTTTACCAAAGAAAGTGCAATGGCCAAAGTATTTGCCTCTAAGGTTGCTATGGATGCCGCTATTGAAGCGGTGCAGATTCACGGAGGATATGGCTATGTTAAGGAATATCATGTAGAGCGACTCATGAGAGATGCTAAAATCACCCAGATATATGAAGGCACCTCTGAAATTCAAAATATTGTTATTTCAAGAGAGCTGCTCAAGCAATAAATAGATATTTCTTACTAAAGTACAAAAAATGTCTTTTATTTGTTTTCTTATTTAGAAAACTGTCCTTAGATTTGTCCAAGATTTTTTTGCACATTTAATTCCATCATTAATCACCAAAAAGAACCATGGAAGACTATAATAAAATTATTGAGTCCTTAGGAGTAAGGTACATCAAAGCCAAAAACATAAATGTAAAGCAACCTGTTACGGTTACAAATTTCTATGACGTTGAGAATACCGCTATTTTCGTTAAATCCGGTAAGATCAGTTTCGAGGATTCTACAGGAGTTGTTGAAATAGAAGAAGGAGAAGTCCTTTTTATTCCGGGAGGTAGAAAGACCGCTTTAACTTATGGAAGTAACGCCAAGGCAAAACTTACCAACGAAGAATTTGTTACAAAAAAGGAACTTTATCTCCAATCGCACGCTCAAGACAATGGCATTGATGCTTCGGTTAAAGATTCTATGATCGTTGTAACCTTCGAAGCAAAGGTTTTTAATTCAGTAAATTTCTTTGCCTCTTTAGATATTGACCCCTTTGTTGTTAAAAGCGATGATATCAATTTTACCATAAAACAATTGTTTTTTGAATCAAGGTCAGAAGAACCAGGAAGCAACCGTATTGTAAAACTTAAAACGGAGCAGCTGGTTGTTGAAATTGTTAGGTATATTATTAAGCAAGGCTTGTTTGTAGAGCAACTGGCAACAAACAGCACATACTTTAAAGACCCTCGTCTGATTGATATTTTTAATTACATCAAAGAAAACCTCAATGGCGATCTATCAAATAAGGTTCTTGCAGGTGTAGCTAATGTTTCTGAGGACTATGTTGGGCAATATTTTAAAATGCTAACAGGTATTAACCCTCAAGACTACATTGAATATCAGCGAATGGAAGAAGCGGTTAATTTGCTTAGAACAACAAAAAGCAGTATCCGCGACATTGGTAAGTTTGTAGGGTATAAAGATACAGCTTACTTCTGCCGAAGATTTAAAATGATGTTTGGTATTCCAGCAGGTAAAATGAGAAGACGTGAGTCTTTAATGAACCTTTAATTGCCTGTTCGTATCCGCAACCGCAGCTGCTATTTCAAATAGTATTTGCGGTTCTTTTTCAGCAGCATTACCAATAACAATTACATGAGCCCCGGAATCGAGGGCTCTTTTTGCATCTTCATAATTTCGGATTCCTCCGCCAATTACTAGGGGTATTGAAATAGCCGATGCTACAGCCTTAATAATCAATTCGGGTATTGGTTTGCTGGTCCCGCTTCCCCCATCCATATAAATTATTGCATGGCCCAGCATCTCTCCTGCCAGAGCAGTTGCAGCTGTCAAATCAGGTTTATCGGAAGGTAATGGGTTTGTATTGCTTATGTATGAGGTACTCGAAGGCTCTCCAACAAGCATATAACCTGTTGAGATACTCTCCATTTTAAGTTCTTTAATCAGCGGGGCTCCGATAACATGTTGTCCAATTAAGTATTCAGGGTTTCTTCCTGAAATAAGGTTCAGGAAGAGAATAGCATCGGCTTTACATAATTGGTTTACCCCGCCCGGAAATAGAAGTACCGGTTTTGCTGTATTGCTTTTTAAAACCTCTATAAGTGCCCCTGTACCATTGTGCAAAACAAGGCTTCCACCTACCAAAACACAGCTTACCTCAGCAATCTCGTTTACATGCTTCATTAAAGTAAGTGCTTCCTCCGAGCTGGTTTTGTCGGGGTCAATAAGAACAGCAAATGATTTTTTACTTTGTTGGAATACCTTTTTGTAAACGCTCATTTTTTTCTTTTTTTAACTTAAGGTAGTCAACAAGTTTCTTTTGACTCATTGAAAACAGCGATGATGCCCCTTGTTGCAATAAAATTGTAAACAATGGCAATAACAGCTTATTCATGGAAGCCTTTGTTTCAGAAGCCGGAGCATCCGGTTTTTTTGAGCTTGTTCTGAACTTCGACTCAAGGTATCTGTCAAGTACAGTGTATAACAACAAAACACCAGTACCAATTACAATCATTCCCTTTCCATACTCTATTGCTTTATTGGCACCTTCGTCAAAATGAGATTGAAGTTCTTTCTTTTTTTGCTCAAGTGTGGCAATGAGCTCCTTTCTCTTCTTTTCCTTTATCTCCTCCAGGTTACTCATTCGCTTCCTCTTTTTCAGATTCTTCTTCAAAGTTGTTCAAGCCCATTTCTATCTTTCTCTCAAGCTTTTTATCAACCTTGAACACCTTAAATCCAATAAGTATTAAAAGATAAAAACCTGTAACAATAGCAAAACCCCAAAACCTGCTTCCAATAAAATGATTAAGCAAGGTGGCAATTGTGATACTAATGAATATTACAATAAGGAAAAGAAGTAGCCCCAACACAATAGCACTTATTATTTTTGTTACTGCTTTTGCTGCCTCCTCCTTTAATTCAATTTTCAGAAGTTCAATTTTGGCTTCAACAATTGCAACCAAATCATCTACTATTGCATCTACTTTTAAAAAGCTTAATATTTTTTTATAATCTGCCATTGGTAATTACTAAAATACGCTGAAATAGGTTTAAAAAAGAATTTAACAACCGTGGCTTTAACCCATCAGAGTCCAATTAATTATTCCCAACCGGAATTCTGATGGGCACCAAAATGGCTTTAGGAAATCTGGTCTGTACGGCTCTATACATTGGGTATGCTTCAAGGTGCGTATAAAAAGTACCCATTCTAACTTTATAATTTGGCTGATCAAAAATAATCTTAGGGTGACTATCAGGAAAATACCTGAACGCCTTCATCTGGGCTTCCTTTGCTTCAGAGCGATCATTTCCTGCATATAATTGCATGGACAGACCTTCGACATAGTTTTTGGTTTCGCTGTTGAATTCATTAACTACCAAAAGAACGGAATCAAGTCGGTTAGTAACTTCTAAAGTGGTGTCAACAGTTGCCATATCAGCTCCATTATTCTCAGAAATCATCAATGTATCAACAGGGTCCGGAGGGAGGTACGAGGTAAGGTCTTCAGAATACATCTTATTTTTTGTGCTTTTGCTTGAATTTACAGAAACACATCCTGTAATCGCCATAACAAGCACAAAAACAATACTTTGTAAAACCCCTTTCATTTAGTCTTCAACTATAACACATTTTCCCTCACGAACATCGTCTTCCACAACCTTAAATTTAACATCCTTTTTAACACTGCCATCTGCATACTGCACCGACACCCTGTCATTTCGACTGGCAATTTTTTGAGATTTGGCCGGTTCCATTTTTCTTGTTGCCTGGGTTGGGTCGTGCGCCTGACGACCATCGCTTAAAGCAGATCTTGTTTCGTCCTTTTGCTCATGCAGCTTTTGCCTTCTGTGCGTTCGCGCTTCCTGAACCTCATCCGGCTCCTGCACAGGAATTTCGGCTTTCATAAGGAAGGAAATTGTATCTTCATTAAGCTTGGCAATAAATTGTTTGAATAGGTTGAACCCTTCAAATTTATAAATAAGCAATGGATCTTTTTGTTCATAAACCGCATTCTGAACCGATTGCTTCAGGTCATCCATTTCACGAAGGTGTTCTTTCCAAAGGTTATCGATAATGGCAAGCGTTACCATTTTCTCCATGGATTTTATCAACTCATTACCCTCCGTTTCTACTGACTTATCAAGGCCAGCACTTACGCCAATTTGTCGCTTACCGTCTGTAAATGGAACAAGCACATTCTTAATTGTAGCCCCACGGGTTTTTAAGATATCTTTTAAAATAGGCA
Source organism: Cyclobacteriaceae bacterium (assembly GCA_020436165.1). GTDB lineage: Bacteria > Bacteroidota > Bacteroidia > Cytophagales > Cyclobacteriaceae > JAKISE01. The sequence continues at coordinate 38,738 of JAGQYI010000042.1, forward strand.
AAGCCTGCTCTTTGATATGATTATTTTTCCGCCTGTAATGCTCATAAGCCAAATCGTAGGCTTTTTCCGTGAGAGGCTGCTCGTTCATCCCTGCAAACTCTTCACGAGTTACCGGCATATCTACCTGCAAAGAACTTAGCATTGAAAGCTTAAACCCATCAAAGTCGTCTGTTCCTTTATGATTAAGTACTATATCCTCAGATGTATCATACATCATGTTAAGGATATCCAGTTCCAACCGATCACCGTAAAGGGCATTTCTTCTTCGCTTATAAATTACCTCACGTTGTGAGTTCATTACGTCATCGTACTCCAGCAATCGTTTACGTATTCCAAAGTTGTTTTCTTCTACCTTTTTCTGAGCTCGTTCAATGGAGTTTGTAATCATTGAGTGCTGAATCACTTCTCCCTCCTGCAAGCCAATTCGGTCCATAAGCTTGGCTATTCGTTCGGGCATAAACAGCCTCATCAGGTTGTCTTCCAACGAAACAAAGAATTGGGAAGAACCCACATCTCCCTGACGACCTGATCGACCTCTTAGCTGCCTGTCTACCCTCCTTGATTCGTGACGCTCCGTACCAATAATGGCCAAACCACCAGCAGCTTTTGATTCTGGGGTTAGTTTAATATCTGTACCACGACCAGCCATGTTGGTTGCTATTGTTACCGTGCCCGGTTTTCCGGCATTTGCCACAATTTCAGCTTCGCGTTGGTGCTGCTTGGCATTCAATACCTGGTGGTCTATTTTTTTCATTTGAAGCATTCGGCTCACCAGCTCCGAAATTTCAACGGAAGTGGTACCAACAAGCACAGGCCTTCCTTTACCGGTCAGCTCTACAATCTCATCAACTACGGCATTGAACTTCTCTCTGACTGTCTTATACACCTTATCTTCTGCGTCATCTCGCACAATCGGTTTATTGGTAGGAATTACCACCACATCCAGTTTGTATATTTCCCAAAACTCTCCTGCTTCTGTCTCGGCCGTCCCGGTCATTCCTGAAAGCTTGTGGTACATACGGAAGTAGTTCTGAAGCGTAATTGTAGCGTAGGTTTGGGTAGCATCTTCAACCTTAACATTCTCTTTTGCCTCAATAGCCTGGTGCAGCCCATCAGAATATCTACGGCCTTCCATTACCCTACCTGTCTGCTCATCAACTATCTTTATTTTACCATCATCAATAATATACTCGGTATCTTTCTCAAAAAGAGTATATGCTTTAAGTAGCTGATTAACTGAGTGTATTCGCTGAGCTTTTATTGAATAATCCTGGATAACCTCATCCTTCTTCTTTACCTTATCGCTATCCGATAAATCCGGATCTTTCTCCAATTTTGCTACCTCATCTCCAATATCAGGCAGAATAAAAAAGTGGGGATCCTCACCTTCACCGGTTATCAGGTCAATCCCCTTTTCAGTAAGCTCAATGCTATTTTGCTTTTCATCAATTGTAAAGTAAAGAGGCTCATCTGCCTCAGGCATCATTTTAGAATTATCCTGCAAATAGAAGTTTTCTGTTTTCTGCTGAATCTGTTTGATACCTGTCTCACTAAGGTACTTTATAAGCGGTTTGTGCTTGGGCAACCCTCTGTACACCCTGAATAGTGCCAGACCTCCTTCTTTTTCCTGGCCTTCGGAAATAAGCTTCTTTGCATCAATTAAGAGCTGCTGAACCAGCTTTTTCTGTGCTTCAACCAGTTTATTAATTCGTGGTTTTAATTCGTAAAACTCGTGCTCATCGCCTTTAGGAATAGGCCCGGAAATAATTAATGGCGTTCTAGCTTCGTCAATAAGAACAGAGTCAACCTCATCCACCATGGCAAAGTGATGCTTTCTTTGCACCAATTCATCCGGCTCTTTGGCCATATTGTCACGTAGGTAATCGAACCCAAACTCATTATTGGTACCATAGGTTATTCCCGCCTTGTAGGCTTTTACCCTGCCAGGAGAATGTGGCTCATGTTTGTCAATACAATCGACAGAGATTCCATGAAACTCGAAAAGAGGGCCCATCCACTCAGAGTCACGCTTGGCAAGGTAGTCGTTTACTGTAACCAGGTGCACACCTCTATCCGAAAGAGCATTCAAAAATGCAGGTAACGTTGCTACCAATGTTTTACCTTCACCCGTGGCCATTTCAGCTATTTTCCCTTGGTGCAGCACCACACCCCCAATCAGCTGCACATCGTAGTGCACCATGTCCCAGGTAACTTCATTCCCTGCAGCTATCCATTTGTTTTTCCAAATGGCCTTGTCGTTGTTTATTTCTACATTGCTATGAACGGCTGCATACTGTTTGTCGTGCATGGTTACCGTTACCTCAATCTCTTCATTCTCTTTAAACCGTTTTGCGGTTTCTTTTACAATAGCAAAGGCTTCAGGAAGTACCTCAAGTAGTATCTTTTCGAGTTCTTCATTCCGGGTTTCTTCCAGCTTATCTACCTGTCCAAACAGGTCTTCTTTCTGGTGCACGTCCAAAGAAGTGTCTTCTGTTACTTTCTTTAGTAACTCAGAAATCTCATCGTCAATGCTTTTAAGGTGCGCATTTATCTTCTCACGAACCGTATTGGTTTTGGCTCTTAACTCATCATTTGATAACGATTGAAGTGTTGCGAAAACCTCATTCGTTTTATTTACGTATGGCATTACTGCCTTTATATCCTTCTCCGACTTAGTACCAAAAATTTTGGCAATCCCTTTACTAAATAAACCAGGCATTTTTTCTCTTTACAATTTTAAAACAGTGGGCAAATGTACACCCTTTAGTTGGCTCACAATTCAATTATTCCTGAAAAAACGTGCTCTGCGGGGCCTTCGAGCCACACCCCACTGAATCCATCTCTTTCTTTTTGAAAGCTCACGGTTAACAGGCCTCCTTTGGTTTCTACTGTCAATGGAGAATGGCACCCGTAAGCGGACGATGCCAATGCTGCTGCCGTAACACCGGTTCCACAAGAGAGTGTTTCATTTTCAACTCCCCGTTCATAGGTACGGACGTATATCGTGCTTTTATCTTTTATCTCAACAAAATTTACATTGGTTCCCTTTTTACCAAACAAGTCAGAGAACCTCCATTTTCGGCCTTCCGTTACTACATCAACCGCATCTGCATTTTTTACAAACAGTACAAAATGCGGTGAGCCGGTATCAATAAAAATGCCATCCTCCATTTTACTGCCATTTTGTACGTCAGACATTTGCAGATTTATCGTTTTGTCTTTAATAATAGCCTGATGAGGACCATCAAATGCGTTAAAGCGTGTTGTTTCTGAAGCTATTTCAAGTGTTTGAGCAAATCGGATGGCAGCTCTGCACCCATTACCACATAAACTCTGGGAAGCATCAGGATTATAAAAAACCATCTCAAACGTACCTGTATCAGAGCTTTCAATGAGTATAAGCCCATCGGAACCAATACCAAATTTTCTATCGCAGATACGTTGTATTGTTTCTGTGCTTTTAGGAAACTGATTGTTTCTGTTATCGATGAGCACAAAATCGTTTCCAGCGGCCTGATATTTATGAAACCGGATTTTCATTTTGAGCGAAATTAGTGGATTTAAAAAAAATAAATGTAAATTGGTTATCTTCTGTTGGCTTGTACCATGATAGTTGCTAAAGACAAACTTGGAGTAACAACGTATTTTGAAGACAAAAAGCTTATTGAATCTACCTACAAAGGTAGGGTTGATATGAGCATGTCTTTTGACCACCTGAACAAAGTAGCCAAGTTTTATGAAACCCATGAGATAAGGGGAGCCATAATTGATTTGAGGGAATTGTTTGGCTCATTCGTTAAAGTAATGGACTATCTTTTAGAGACATTTTATCCTATTGCTCAAAAAAGTGGTATTAAGGCACAGGCACTGGTAGTTACCGATGACCTTATAATGAAGAGCCTTTCTGGAAAGCTACAAAACCTTGCTTCTGAGTTTAATATAACTGCTCGTGTATTCAATTCCAGGGAAGAAGCGGAAGAATGGATGGATTCCATTTTAACAAATTAAAATCTCATCTGGCCTAAGCTTATGATTATTTGCGAGAATAAATTAGGGGTTTCTGAGTTTTTATCCAGTCAACACAGAATTATTTGCACATATAACGGAAAGATAAACAATGATTTGGCATTAGAACATCTTGAAAAAATTCTCGAGTTCTACCGAACTGGTTCACCTGTTGTTGATGTGGCAATTGTTGACCTTAGAGCTGTTTATGGCTCTTATATGAAGTTAATGGGCTATTTTACCAACACATTTTATCCTGCAATTTCTAAAACCAGCTTAAAGGCTCAGGCTGTTATTGTAAAGGATGATGTTATTGTAAATCATCTGGCACGTAAGCTGATTTATATTACCGAGCTTTTTTCCTTAAAGTCGCGTATTTTCTTTAATGAGGAAGATGCCGAAGTTTGGTTAAGCGAATTTTTCAAAAAATAACTATTTTGGTCATTCGTCTATCGAATGTTAAATGATAATAGCCCAAAATAAGTTAGCAACATCAACATTTAACGATGATATAAAATTACTTATCTCTGTTTACAAGGGAAGGGTTAATATTGATTTGGCTCTCGAACACCTTGCCAATGTGGTCGAATTCTATCTTACTAATTCCGTGAAAGGCTCGGTAGCCGATCTCCATCAGCTTCTTGGCTCTTACGCCAAGGTATTTGACTATCTTGTTGAAGCGTACTACCCGGCAGCAGTTAAAAGCGGCCTGAAAATTCAGGCGTATGTCGTTTCCCAGGACCTGATTAATGAAAATCTTGGCTTTCGTCTGGACGACCTGGCTTCCAGGTTCGGAATTAAATCAGCTGTATTTACAAGCCGGAAAGAAGCCGAAAACTGGGTTAAGGAATTCCTAAAAACCCAATAACTACTTTAACCTTATAGCAAGTTCATCCAATTGCTCATCAGAAATTGGAGAAGGTGAGTCGATCATTACATCCCTTCCCGAATTGTTTTTGGGGAATGCTATATAATCTCTGATTGAATCGGAACCTCCAAACAAGCTGCACAATCTGTCGAACCCGAAAGCTATACCTCCATGAGGTGGTGCTCCATATTCAAAGGCTTCCATAAGAAATCCGAATTGGGCTTTTGCTTCCTCTTCGGTAAATCCAAGGTGCCTGAACATTAGTTCCTGGGTTGGCTTATCATGAATACGAATGGATCCACCTCCAACCTCAACACCATTGATCACCATGTCGTATGCGTTTGCTCTTACTTTGCCCGGTTCGGCATCAAGTAATGGAATATCAGACTTTTGCGGAGAAGTAAACGGGTGGTGCATCGCGTGGTAGCGTTTTGTTTCTTCATCCCATTCAAGCAATGGAAAATTAATAACCCAAAGCAATTTAAACTCGTCCGGGTTTCTGAGATCAAGCTCATCGCCCATGTACAAACGAAGTACATTAAGCGCAGAACGGGTGGCATCTGTATCACCACTCAAAACGAGCAACAGATCACCGGGCACTGCTTCCATTTTTTTGGCCCATCCTTTCAAATCCTCTTCAGAATAAAATTTATCTACAGATGATTTAAGTGTGCCATCCAGATTATACTTTACATACACTAAGCCTTTGGCTCCCACCTGTGGTCTTTTAACATAATCGGTAAGTGCATCCAGCTGTTTTCGCGTGTATTCTGCAGCTCCCTTTGCATTAATACCAACAACCAGCTCGGCTGAATCGAACACGTTAAACCCTTTTCCTTTGGCCACGTCATTGAGTTCAACAAACTGCATACCGAAACGAATATCGGGCTTATCTGAACCGTACAAACGCATGGCATCTGCATAATCCATTCTTGGCAGATCACCTATCTCTATTCCTTTTACCTCTTTAAAAAGGTGTTTAACAAGGCCTTCGAAGGTGGTTAATATATCGTCTTGTTCTACAAACGACATCTCACAATCTATCTGGGTAAACTCCGGCTGCCGATCTGCCCTTAAATCTTCGTCTCTAAAACATTTCACGATCTGGAAGTACTTGTCAAAACCGCTTACCATCAACAGTTGCTTGAATGTTTGTGGCGACTGAGGCAACGCATAGAACTCCCCTGGATTCATTCTTGAAGGCACAACAAAGTCGCGTGCTCCTTCCGGAGTCGATTTGATCAACACAGGAGTTTCTACTTCAAGAAAAGACTGGCTATCGAGATACTGCCTTGTTTTCTGAAGCATTACATGGCGCAATTGCAAGGCGCTGCGTACCGGATTTCTCCTCAAATCCAGGTAACGGTATTTCATCCTTAAATCATCACCTCCATCGGTATCGTCCTCTATCAGAAATGGAGGAACCTTGGAGGCATTTAAAACCTTGAGGTCTTCTACCATTACCTCAATTGCGCCCGTAGGTATCTTGTCGTTTTTTGCATAACGTTCCAGCACATTCCCTGTAACTTGAATTACAAATTCACGGCCTAGCTTTTTGGCCGACTCCAGTAATTCAGCTTGTGTTTTTCCTTCTTCAAAAACCAATTGGGTAATTCCATACCGATCCCGCAGATCGATCCACACCATTCCTCCTTTATCACGTACTCTTTGCACCCAACCGCTTAACGTAACGGCCTTTCCAACATCAGATATTCTTAATTCTCCACAGTTATGCGTTCTAAACATAGCTTCTTTATTTTTAACGACCGCAAAGGTAGTAATAATGCATTTGGAGAAACGTTATGAGGATTAAATTTATAGTTGATTTAGATTTGCCTAACAGACAAAATTCCTATGAAGCAATTAATTTTTGGATTCTTTATTTTAACCTCTTTCAGTTTCGTTGGCGACAAGCTTGTTAAAATCAAGATTAATGATGAAGTAACGGTATATCTGCCTTCCAGCTTTAGTCCGATGACAAAAGAAGATATTGAGCAGAGGTACGAATCGTACCGTTTGCCGTTGGCGCTTTACACAGATCCAAGCCGCCTGGTTGATTTTGGGGTAAATCGTTCCTATTCAAGATGGCAGGAAAGCGATCTTGAAATGATGGGGGAATTCTATAAATCCAGTATCCTGGAATTGTATGATAAAGTGGTGTTTTTGTCGGAGGGTGTAAAAGAAGTAAACAAACACAAGTTCGCCTATTTTGAATTTCAATCTACAGTTTACCCTGAAAACGAGTATCAGGATACCGTTAGAAAATATACCTACATCATGTATGGTGTTCTGGACGGCACAACTTACGTTTTTGATTTTAGTTGCCCTATGTCTTCACAAGATGAATGGAGGCCTGTTGCCGAAAAAGTTATGGATGCCATTAAGCTAAAATAGATGTTGTATAGCTTTGGTTCAGATGAGTATTTTATGAATGAAGCCTATAAACAGGCTGAAATTGCCTTTGAAGAAGGAGAGGTGCCTGTTGGAGCCATAATTGTTTGTAACAACAAAATCGTAGCCCGAGCCCATAACCAAACCGAAAAGCTTAACGATTCCACTGCACATGCGGAGATACTTGCACTTACCTCTGCTTTTAATTATTTCGGAGCCAAATATCTTCCCGATTGCACATTGTATGTTACACTTGAACCCTGCACCATGTGTGCAGGTGCACTGCATTGGTCACAGCTTGGGAAAGTGGTGTTTGGTGCCCGAGATCCTAAAAGAGGCTACCTGCGATTAGCCACAGAAAAAGAAAAGGTATTGCACCCAAAAACCGAATTGGTTTCAGGAGTACTGGAGCAACCCTGTGGTCAATTGGTCTCGGATTTTTTCAAGCGAATCAGATAGTCAGGTTTTATAGCCTTATAGAAAAATGAGATTGGTGCTTGCCGTCTCACTTAGTATCTTTGACGTATATACTATGTTAAACTAATAAATATACAATCATGGCTTTCGAATTACCTGATTTACCTTACGCCTATGATGCTCTTGAGCCTCATATCGATGCGCGTACAATGGAGATACATCACACCAAACACCATGCAGGCTATACAAACAACCTGAATGCTGCAATAGAGGGTACTGCTTTAGCAAGCATGTCAATTGAAGACATATTCCAAAATTTGGGAGATAATGCTGCCGTTCGTAACAATGGCGGTGGTTTTTATAATCACAGTTTGTTCTGGACAGTTATGTCGCCAACCGGTGGAGGTACTCCTTCAGGAGAGTTAGCTGCTGCAATTGATAAAGCATTTGGTTCGTTTGATGGTTTCAAAGAAGCATTTAGCAAAGCTGCTGCTACGCGATTCGGCTCAGGATGGGCCTGGCTTTGTGTACACAAGGGTGGTAATGTAGATGTATGTTCTTCAGCTAACCAGGATAATCCATTAATGCCAGGAATTGGCTGTGGTGGCACCCCAATCCTTGGATTAGATGTGTGGGAACATGCTTACTATCTTAACTATCAAAACAGACGCCCAGATTATATTAGCGCGTTCTTTAACGTAATCAACTGGGATGAGGTAGCCAGAAGATATGCTTTAGGAAAATAATTTTTATAGAAAAACAATCGAAAAAGGCCTCGGTTGAGGCCTTTTTTGTTAATCTATACCAAGCAATTCAACATCAAAAATAAGGGTGGAGTGCGGACCAATGGCATCACCAGCACCTCTTTCTCCATAAGCTAGCTCCGAAGGAATAAACAACCTCCATTTGGAACCGACCGGCATTAGCTGAAGGGCCTCAGTCCAGCCTTTTATTACTCCACTCACAGGAAAAGAAGCAGGCTGGCCCCTTTGTACCGAGCTATCAAATACGTTCCCATCAATGGTAGTTCCATGATAATGAGTAGTAACATTACTGCTCAATGTCGGTTTTTCACCCGAACCTTCGGTTAGAACCTGGTACTGCAAACCACTTGGTAATGTTACAACACCTTCTTTTTCTTTGTTTGCTTTTAGGAAAGCTTCACCATCGGCCTTGGCACCAGCATGTTTTTTTGCCTGCAATTCCGCAAAATACGTATTAAGGATATTTATTACTTCCTGGTCATCAATTTTAGTTTTTTGCTTACCAAAAACATCATTTAGTGCCTCCGAAAACTCTTTAATATTTAGTTCGGTAAGACCCTGTGATACTAAATTCCGTGCAATGCTCACTCCCAGGCTGTAGCTCACCTTCTCTAATTGATCCATTCAAATTGTGTCTTGTTTAAAAGGCACAAAACTACTAAAACTAAATGGGTTAGTCTTTGGTACCTGCCAATCCGTTGAAAACTGAAGTTACCAGCGAAAGAATAATGCTAAAAATTAGCGCCCACCAAAAGCCGTCAACGGAAAAACCAGGAACCAGCCAATCGGCCAGTAAAATAATAACAGCATTTATTACGAGTAAGAAAAGACCAAGCGTAATTACTGTTGCCGGTAGCGTAAGAAAAACAAGAACTGGTTTTACCAACGCATTTAGAAATGACAACACAACTGCTAATAAAACACTGGTAAGAAAGCTCTCCACGGTTACTCCGGGCAGAATCCATTGTGCCACAATTATGGCCACAGCGGAAATAAGAATTTGAACAAGAAATTTCATGGGCGTTATTTTTAATTAAAGATACACATTTGATGTATCAATAAATCTAAATTGAAGAGTCAATGAAGCAATTGAAGTTCGGTCGTGGCCTAATGTTATTTGATAATTACTACTTTATCGGTTAAAAACTCAAAGTAGTTGGAATCAATGCCTTCCTGATAATACTTAACTAAAAATTCATAATCAGAGACCAAATCGGGTGGTTCTTTTAAAATTAAAAACATCCTCCATGGAACTGTTGGATTCGTACTTATATATTCCTTCAGATCAAATCTTTCACGGTATAAGCCATTTACAAAATCAACTGGAATAATATCAAATAAGTCAGATAGGTCTTCCCCTGCAACATGTATAACATTAAAATCCTTCGAAGATACTATTACCATGCTGTCTATTCTTTCATCCGTTTGGGGTAAGGCAGGGTCACAGGCATATGCTGAACTCACAAAATCAAATTTGATTTCATCGAAACTTTGCGCATAATAAGTTTCTTTAATAGGCTCAATCTCAATAGAAAACTCATTATAGATTATCGAATCATTTGGAGTAGCCCAACGTGCTGACCAGCTTATAGAATCTTCTGAATATGTAGCAATAGCTATGTGCCAGTAGAGACCAATAGTTTTATACATATTGGGAAAAGGCCCACATTTATGGCATGAAAAAAGACTAAGAAATATCAGTACAACAAGTCCTCCAAAAACGATTGCCAGCTTTTTCATGTCACATAATTTATACAAAAACTTATAAATATTTATTTTATTGTTCCGATTATTAAATTACATTAAAAAAATCAGGCATAAAAAACCACCTCAAAATAAAATGGGGTGGTTTCAAATTAAAATGGGTGGAAGATGAGATGTTGACGAAGCTTGCTTGTCAACACCATGACAGTCCAGCCTTGTCATGGCTCGAATCTGCTTAGCATCTCATCCTCCTCAATGCCGCTTTTGTATTTCTTTATAAATTCAAAAGGCCGCTTTCTCGATAAATTTTTCAGCTTTCCTTCTAGTTTTATACCCTCTGTTCTAGTCTCCTTTTTATTTTCCAAAGAGGTGTACACGGTGCACCCATTTTAGTTGATAGCTCATAGCCAGAATTATATCGGTTCAGTCTTTCATGAACATCCTGGGTTTGACCTTTGTAAAATTTATTAAGTCGCTTAGAATATAATATGTAAACGGAGTAGGACATAAATGAAAAAGTCCAGACACTTAGGCCTGGACTCGCTTTGCTCGGGTGGAAGATGGGACTCGAACCCACGACCTTCTGAACCACAATCAGACGTTCTAACCAACTGAACTACGACCACCGTATATCTTCTAAACCATACGTTTAAAAGGGAGTGCAAATATATTGCTTAGCTTACTAATAACAATTAGTTGGCAAGCTATATTTTTCTACTAAACACCAATCGATCACCGTTGCCAATTTCCTGTACCTGTCCATTGGTGTAAACCAACCTTCCATTTACAAAGGTGTGCATCACTTGAGATCTGAACTGATGCCCTTCAAATGGCGACCATCCGCATTTTGCCAGAATGTTATCCTTTTGAACTTCCCAGGGGTTATTCAAGTCAACCAATACCATATCTGCATGGTAGCCTTCTCGTATATACCCTCGTTCTTTTACTTTGAAAAGAACAGCCGGATTATGGCTCATTTTTTCAGCGATTCGGTGCAGATCAATCTTTCCGTCATGGTACATATCCAGCATGGCAACTAAACTGTGCTGCACCAAAGGCCCACCCGAAGGGGCTTTAAAATAGGTGTTTTGCTTTTCCTCCCATGTATGCGGAGCATGGTCCGTGGCAATCACATCGATCTTGTTTGAAAGCACACCTTCCAAAATTGCTTTTTGGTCGGCCGCTGTCTTTACCGCTGGGTTCCACTTAATTAAAGAGCCCTTTTCTGCATAATCGGCATCTTTGAACCACATATGATGAATACATGCCTCGGCCGTTATTTTCTTTTGATCTAACGGAATGGTATTGTCAAACAATTCCAACTCTTTGGCTGTAGAAATATGTAATACATGAAGCTGTGTGCCATGCTTCTTGGCTAGTTTAACTGCCAAAGAAGAAGACAGATAGCAGGCCTCCTCACTACGAATAACGGGATGCTGTTCAACAGGCACATTCTCACCAAATTTTGCCCTTGCAACCTCCATGTTTTTGCGAACGGTGCCTTCATCTTCGCAATGCGTAGCAATCAGCATATTCACTTTGGAGAAGAGTCCTTCCAGGGTTTTTTCTTCGTCTACCAGCATATTGCCTGTAGATGAGCCCATAAATATTTTTACTCCGCAAACATCGGCAGGGTTGGTTTTAAGCACTTCTTCCAGATTATCATTAGATGCCCCCATGAAAAAAGAGTAGTTCGCCAGCGAGTCCTGTGCGGCAATGGCATACTTATCAGCAAGCAACTCTTGTGTGAGCACATTGGGTACGGTGTTGGGCATTTCCATAAAAGAAGTAACACCACCTGCCACCGCAGCTCTTGATTCGGTGTAAATGGTGGCTTTATGTGTTAAGCCGGGTTCCCTAAAATGTACCTGGTCATCAATTGCGCCAGGAAAAAGGTATAAACCAGATGCATCCAGAACTTCTTCATTGGTTGGAGTAATAGAAGAGTCGATCCGCTCAATACGACCATTTTTAATGAGCACATCGGCTTCAAACACTTTACCTTCGTTTACCACGGTTGCTGATTTTATTAACATAGGAAAGGAATATTTGCTGATGCTACAAAGATAAAGCTAAATCAAGTGTATGTCCCCTTTCTTATTTATAGGTTTACTTTGTAGAAGAAATACAGTTAATAAATGTCCAACCAATCCTTTGAAGACCTTAAACTAAACCGCCAATTGTTGAATGCCATTGAGGAGGCAGGCTATAAAAAGCCTACGCCTATTCAGGAAAGGGCAATCCCTTTGATTGGTAACGGGCACGATGTGTTGGGCATTGCTCAAACGGGAACGGGCAAAACGGCCGCTTTTGTTCTGCCCATCCTCATGAAGGTAAAATATGCCCAGGGAACCGACCCGCGAGCACTTATACTTGCCCCAACCAAAGAACTGGTTTTACAAATAGCTGAAGTTGTGAAGCAACTTGCCACCTACACCGATCTGCGGATGGTGGTTTTATATGGTGGTGTGGGCCCCAAAACCCAACTCGAAGAAGTTGAAAAAGGGACAGACATACTGGTGGCCACGCCAGGCAGGTTTATGGAACTGTATCTGAAAGGAGGCATTGCAACCAAACAGATAAAAACCCTTGTGTTGGATGAGGCAGATAAAATGATGGACATGGGATTTATGCCGCAGATACGAAAGATACTGGAAGTAATTCCTGTAAAACGGCAAAACCTCTTGTTCTCCGCCACCATGCCGGATAAAGTGCTAAAGTTATCGGAAGAGTTCCTTGAGTTTCCGGAAACAGTTGAAGTAGCTCCGCAAGCGACAACCATTGACACCATCGATCAGGAATACTATCAGGTTCCTAACCTAAAAACAAAGATCAACTTTGTGGAGTATCTTTTAAAGGATGATAGCCTGACCCGCGTAATTATTTTTACACGAACCAAGCAAACGGCCGATAATCTGTTCAAATACCTGGATCGGAAAGGTTTGGGGCCCGTTCGTGTATTGCACTCCAACAAAGGACAGAACACCCGAATTAATACCATGCAATTATTTAAGGAAGGTGAGCTACGTGTATTGGTAACTACTGATGTTTCTTCGCGAGGAATTGATGTAAGTGAGGTAAGCCACGTGATTAATTATGACGTGCCTACCGTTTACGAAGATTATGTACATCGCATTGGCCGCACGGGCAGAGCGGAAAAAACCGGCACTGCCATTACCCTGGCCAACGAGGCTGAGCAATACCATATCCAAAAAATTGAAAAATTGATCCGACAGCCCATCCCACTCAAAAAACTACCTGCTGAAGTTACAGTTGAAAAAACCTCATTTGAAGAACGACAGGAAATTGCCCGTGCCATCGACCATCAAAAGCGCAAGGATAACCCAGACTTTAAAGGGGCTTTTCATGAAAAGAAAGTAAGGAAAGAACCTTCACCACAAAAGAAGTTTAGAAAGAGGAAGAGATAGTTTTAGGGATCTTGAATAACTGTTTTAACATTTAGGCTATTTATTTTTACCTGTGCTGCTAAAGGAAGGACACATATTGATCTTTTTTATAAATTTAATTTTTTATGATTTTATTTTAATTTTAAAATATTAAATATTTTTGTTTATCTTATTCAAACACTAAAATAAACCATGAAAAAATTTACTTTATTTTTAATTGCACTTCTTTCATTCAACTTTTTACATGCACAATTTCAGATCATAAGCCTTGACAAAGTTGAAGAAATAAAGAATTCAAAACTTGTTGTTGGTTTAACCGGAGATAAAGCTATTGACGATGCAATAATAGCTGCCGTAAACGAGTTTTGGGAAATTAGTGAAATAGGAGAACCAATGCCTGTTGATGAAGCATTACAACTTGCGAAAAATGATAATAGTATTACAGTTATTAAAACGGGTGAAAAAATTGTGATGTCTCCAACACACACAAAGTATTCATATCAATCTTCAACAAAAAGTATAGGTACTAAAGACTATACAAGTAATTCATTCGATAAATATAGCAGTTATCAAACTGTAACAATATCCAAGACACTTGAACTATCAAATGGAAAGACAAAACCATCCTTCACTCAATACATTCCCACATTTGGAGAAGAAGAAAATGTGACACAGGAAATTATTGCTTTTGGCATTTCTGCTATGAATTATCAATTAAAACTAATGTCGGATAACCATTTGCCTGTAACGAAAATTAAAGGGCAATATAAAAAATACTCGCCTGAGCTTAAATCTGCAAAACTACTGATTCCGGAAGGATGGGTGGATAAGAAAACAACTTCAGAAACTATAAAAGAATATTATAATGCTAATGCTGAAATCGTCACTTATGATGTCTGGAGAAAAGCCATTTTAAATAGAGAGTATGGGGATGCTTATGTGATGATTTGTCCGTATCCTATGGGGAATGGATATGTATATCAACATTATTTAATGGACGCTAAAACAGGCAATGTATATGCGGTTCTTCAAAACCCTGGAGCTTCAGTTAAAATTGGATTCGGTAAATCGGCCAATTTGTCAAAAGGAAATTCAGGATATGTGAACAAGAAAAACCTGGAAGACTACAATAATGTTCTGGAAGGCAAGTGGTAGGCAAGTCAAACAGTTGGCCCTAGCTCTTTTACTAAGACCAACATAGTTTCTTACCTATATCCTTCATCCAATGAGCTTGGCAACGGTACATTCATTGCTTGCTGAAATGTTGTAAAGGCATGGCTATTTGTGCTATTTAGATAAATTCCTTTGCCATTACCGGTGTATCCCCCATTTCGTATTTTAAAATAATGGCACTGGTAGTAATTGTTCAGGGTAGTAATCACCTTGTACACCCCATCCTTATAGTAAGTCTTAACAATTCGCATATTTACCAAACCATCCATAATATTGGTGCCGGATATCTTCACATCGTTTCTGGATGAGCTGCGTGAAAAAATCTTCCAGTTACCATAAAACTGGCTTGGCAAACTGGCTTCTGACCAACTGCTATTAGCAGGATTTGCAGAGGCGCTGGCACCACCATTAGCCTGTACGGGAGCAAACCTCCAGGTGGTCATTCCGGATGATCGATTGGTTTGAATAATTGTTGCATTATCCTCCTGGCCTCCAAGGCCGAGGTAAAGCCCACTGTGATCATTAATTATCATATAATATCCTCCCTGCAGTTGCCTAAGTGTCCATAGTGCTCCCGACCCGGGATTATTGGTTTGCTTAATTGGTGCACCGGAGGTTTGTTGCCCAAAATTGGCCATGAACATTCCAGAATACTTATTTTTTATTCTGTAGGTCCCGTTGCCCATAGGTATGAGCATCCAGTGTCCACCATTGCCAACTGTGCTTTTAGCTACAACAACAGAACCCACATCAGTGGCCCCGTTATTGGCAATGCTTTTCTTATTTTGTCCGTTTTCCAAACGATACCATGTATTGTTTTGCGGAGATTGTGCAAACGCACCAATTGATAAGGTTATGCCAACTAACATTAACCTTAAACTAAGTTTTTTCATTTTCATAGTAGTTAGGTTTTAACCAAACATACAATAAAATAAATTAGTGTAAAACAGTGGGTTACGGCTTCACAACCTCGAAAAATACACTGTCGCTGGCAAAGGCGGAAAATATACCTCGCGCGTTGATTATATTGCTGGGAGGTTGGTTAAGCTCCCGTGAATCCTGAGTTTCACTTTGGTAAAGGTCGGCATACTCCTGATTTACCTTGTACACTTTTACTACGTAGAGGCCATACGAAGGCAGCGTAGCACCCAAAACTGTAAATGTGGTATCTGTTCCGGGAACGGTTATGATGGCAAAATCTTCAATAATTCCGTCCACCACTTCCTGCACATCGGGTGGTAATATGGGTTTTAATAATTTGCTTCTGAACTCAACAGTGGTGTAATGTAATTCATGGGTGGGGTTGCTCCATGTAACTGTTACTTCAGCCCCTTCCAGGGGATTGCCGGTAATAAAATCTGCGGCACTTTTTATTTCCGGTATCTCCATTTCCTCTTTAGAAATGGCTATCCCAACAGGGGCCGTTGGCACCTCGGTAGTGGAAGTGGCCACTCTTCCGTTTACTTCCACCTCCAGATCCAGCGTTTCTAATGAAGATATTTCCAGATCACTACCCGCATAGCGGTATTTTTTACTTGCGTTGTTATAGACCAAAGCATACTCCGAACCACCCTTTTTGAGCACAACTCTTGCATCTTCAATTATCTCTGATTCTCCTTCAGGTTCATCCAATGGCACTAGTTCTTTTATGGTTATATCCCGAACCGGCTCACCGGCAAACACATAGGCCTCCACCACATAATTGTCTGATGCGGGCTCAGGCACAGGATTGCATGCCTGAAAAAGCAGTAAAGACGATATGACATAACCAATCCTTCTCATTAAAAGCTAACGTTTAGTGAAACATTGGGGGTAAACCCTAAATAATCAACTTCGGTGCGCAGGTAAGGCGTTTGATCGAAATCGTACTTGTAGTACCACACATTTTTTCGGCCATATATGTTGAAGAGTGAAATTCCAATGTCGGCCTTTGCTTTGCCAATGGGAAAACGATGATGTGCCGAAAGGTCGAGCCTGTGATAGGCAGGAAGCCTTGAGCCATTTTTGGTGCCCACACTAACAAACTGCAAATCATCTCCATTCAACTGCTCAATTGTATAAAAGCCTTCGGGTTCGGAAAAGGGTTTGCCGGAACCAAATACAAAGTTGGCTGCAATTGACCAATCGCCAATGTCGTAGCTGCTCACCAACTTAACTTCATGCCGCTGGTCGTGTAATGCGTAAAACGGTTGCCCTTCATTTAGCTCAGGAAATGTGTGCACAATTTGCCCCAATGTATAAGATAACCAACCTGAGAACTGCCCCGCTTTTTTCTGGATAAGGAACTCAACGCCTTTGGCGGTACCATATCCCTTAAAAAACAATTCTTCAGGATCATAGCTTTCGCTGGAACGGTTTTGTAAAGAAAACTCAGACAACCCCTGAAGTTCCTTCCAGTAGCCTTCCACATCAAATAACCACCCATTCGTTTCGTATGAAACTCCGGCCACATAGTGTATGGCGCTGCTTACATCCACCAGATCGCCATCAGCCAGTATCCAGAAATCACGCGACCCTTCTGTAATCGTTTCGTTGATAACACGGTTTACAAACTGATAATGTAACCCGTAGGCTGCCTTCAGTTTAATTTTGGAAGTTAACTGGTACCCAACATTCAGGCGGGGAGAATATAAATAATCATCCGTCAATTCGTAATAGGAAGCTCTGAAGCCCGGCTCAATGGTAAGTTTGGTTGTAGGCTGCCAGGCATCCCCAGCATAAACCGATGTGTAATACGATTCCTGATCACTTTCCAAAATGGCTATGGTGTCATCCTGAACAGCACTGTAGTCAACCGTTGTTATGGTATGAGCAGCCCCAAAGGTGAGCTTGTGCTTTTCAGAAAGTTGTAACTCATTGTCCAGTTTTATGGAGTAATCCCTTACCCTGTTCGTTTCTTTTCCCGTTCTCCTTATTTCGTTTACCAGCGAATCCATGGAAGGGATGGTCAGCTGAAAGACGCCATCCACATCATAATTGCTAAAATACTCTGAGCCTGCCACCAGCAAATTGCTGTACCAAACCTCATTCCATTGCCGCGACCACTTTAAAGAAGCCCCATTATTACCCCAGTCTGTCTTTTCGGTTACGTCAATAGTAACGTTGCGTGCAGGAATATTGGACCCAAAATCAATCTCCCTCAGAAGATTTCTCGATTGATCCAGAAAATCCTTCCCACTATACGTGCTTATCGAAATCAGATCTCTGTCACCTGGTCTGAAGGATACTTTGGCGTTCCAGTCATAGAAATAGAAGTCGGGTTCAATTTCATTATAATTCAGGTTTCTGAACTGCTGGTCGTTATCTATAAACTTACCGGTAATACTCTTGTACAAATCACTCTGAATAATATCTGTGAACGATCTTCTGCCAGCCAGCAATATGGACAATTTATGGCCTATTGGTAGCTCCACCATTGCATTGGCACTGAGAAAATTCACACCTGCGCTTCCCCCCATTTTTTCGAAGCTCCCCGTTTTGCCTGTCAGGTCAACAACACTGGAGGTACGCCCCCCGTACTTGGCCGGAAAGCCCCCCTTAAACAACTGCACATCCTTTATTGCATTGGCGTTAAAGGCACTAAAAAAACCAAAGAAGTGGTCCACCTTATACACGGTCATCCCATCCAGCAAAACAAGGTTCTGATCCGGAGTGCCTCCACGCACAAAAAGCCCCGATGAACTTTCGTTAGTACCACTTACACCGGGCAATAATTGCAACGATCGAAAAATATCCACTTCGCCCACACTTGGCAGGGTGGTTATTTGCTTGGTCGAAAGCCTTGCCCTGCTAACTCCTTCCTGAACATCTATGTAATTACTTGCCTCTGCTTGAATTACTACTTCACTTAACGAAGTAGAAAGTGGTTCTAAAGCAACGGTTACATTTTTACCTGCAAGCTGGTTATAGGGTGCCTCTTTAATTTTGTACCCCACATAACTGAACTGCAAAACAGAGGTATCTGAAGGTATTCCGTACAATGTAAAAAAGCCATCTACATTGGTTGAGGTGCCCGTTCCTTTAGATTTAATTACAATATTGGCGTAGGAAAGGGGTTCCCCGGATCCTTCTTCCACAACTTTTCCTCCTAAGGTGAGTTGTGCCTTACCCAGGGTAGAAATCAGTAAGAAGAGAAGAAGCCAGCTGTAGCGCATTTCCTAAAAATAGAAAATTGAAATTAAAGTGTTTTGTTTTTCATGGCCTGCCACCTGATTTAACCAAAAAGTAACCTACATCAAGGCAGTAGATGCTTTAGAAATTTGAGACCGATCGTTGAAATATAAGGGAATACTCTTGCATAATTTGGGTGAAATAATGATTAATTTCGTGCACTTTTAACCTCTCTGCCTATGAAAAAACAAAGTGCGTAAATGCCCGAAAATGTGTCTATCTGTTTTGGGAAAACACGAAATGATACGCTTTAAGTAATTCATTTAAATTTTATTCTCATACATACTAAGATGAAAAAGACATTTTCAATACTAATTGCATTATTCATTACCCTTTCTGCTTTGGCGATCAACCATGTTCCAAAAACCACTCAGGACAAAAAAGTGGTTGCCACGTACACCGAGTTCACAGACAATGGTCAGTTTATGTTTACCGATGCCGACAAAAAACAACTGTTTTTTGATGAGGTTTCCGAAGATGTAAATGTGGATTTATACGATGATGCTAACCTGGGCAAAAAATACACCATAACCTGGGTAGAAGAAGAAATGGATGTATATGATAGCGAAGGCGATCCAACCGGTGAAAAACAGCTTTACAAACGCATCACCTCATTGGTTGAGGTGAAGTAACCTTTTACTAAAGTCATAAAAAATGAAAGCCCTTGATTTCTCAAGGGCTTTTTTGCAGAGAGTGCACCAAAGGGATGCCTACGGCAAGGGATTCCTCCGTAGGAGTCCCTATGGGAGAACCCCCAGTACCTTGCGGTACAATGGTTTTTCCCGTTGGGATCCCAATGGGGCAAGACCACCGCGATCGACCACTCCGCCAAAGCTCTATTTCTTTATGATTCCTGAATCTCTCAGGTAATTATATCCATCAATAGTTTTAAAAAACATTTCTCTTCGATACGCCTGAGACTTTGTCTCAAATTCTTCGAAGTAGTAAAGCTTCCAGGGTCTTCTTGCTTTTGTTGACCTAACCTTACCCGCATTATGCGATTTGAGGCGTTGTTCAACATCTTTTGAATGACCATAATAAAATGAACCATCTTTTAAGCTTTGCAAGATGTATGTCTTAAACATGTTATAAGAAACAAACTTTTTTGTTTCGTTCCAAGTCGGTACAATGGTTTTTCACGTTAAGATCCCGATGGGGCAAGACCACCGTCCTGATAATTATCGGGAACCGCTCCGCTCTTATCCATAGAAGTTCTGTCCCTGAGACCTGTAAAAAACAAAAGCCCTTGATTTCTCAAGGGCTTTTTTGCAGAGAGTGAGGGATTCGAACCCCCGGTACCTTGCGGTACAATGGTTTTCAAGACCACCGCGATCGACCACTCCGCCAACTCTCTATTTCTTTATGATTTCTGAATTATTCAGGAATCATATCTTATAAAAGATTTAAGTCTTAATCATATTTCAAGAAACAAACTTTTTTGTTTCGCTGCAAGTCGGTACAATGGTTTTTCCCGTTAGGATTCCGATGGGGCAAGACCACCGTCCTGATAATTATCGGGAACCACTCCGCTCCGTAGGAGTCTCACGGACCAACTCTCTGTTTTCGTAACGGAGTGCAAATGTAGCTGTTATAAAATTTCCTGCAAACGGGAAGCTCAAAAAAATTAGTGCTCTTCCAGCATTGGATGATTTCTTTTGTCTTTAGTAAGCTGTACCGCATGATGTACACTGGCATTTATCTCGTAACATACCAAGAGGATTATGGCCAAAAGCATGAACCAAACCATAATAGCCAGCATTACCCCTATTGAGCCGTATAGCTTATTATAGGTTCCAAATTTTGAGATGTAAAACGAGAAAACATAAGAAACGCTAAGTGAAAGCACCGTTGCAGAAACTGAACCATATGAGAAAAAAGCCCAGTTTTGATGTACTTCAGAGCCAAAATAGAACAGAGAAGAGATAGCGATTAGAAACGCAATAAAAAGTACTAAAAGCCTTACAAAATACGCCAGGTAGATTACATAACTGTCAATATCAAAGAAAGAAATCTTCACCAGGTAATCAATAACCACCTGACCTCCCACCAAAAGCAGAATAGCCAAAACCAGCACAAACGCCATGTTAAAGGTTAGTCCTAGCGCAACTAATCTTTTTTGAAGGTAACTTCTCTTTTTAATGGTTTGATACCGACTATTAAAAGCCGTCATTAAGCTCATTGTTCCGTTGGTTGATAGCAACAAGGATAAAAAGGCTCCCAATGTTAAAAGTCCTCCCCGCGAATGGCTCACAATATCCTCAACAGTTGACTCCACGGTATCAAACATGTTGGGCGGCATTAGTGTTCCAATAAACTCCATAATGGAATCGCTGGTGACAGAAGGAATAAAGTTGTGAATGAAAGGAATAAGCGTGAACAGAAAAATAACACCGGGAAAAACCGCCATTGTAAAGCTAAATGCCACTGCATTTGCCCTGTCCAAAATATCGTCCCTCTGTACTTTTTGAATAAAAGTCTTGATGAGGAAATACAGTGAAATCTTATCTCCTCTAAATCGTATTCCTTTAAGCAAAAGAATAACCCTGTCTACCAGAGGGTGTTCTTTCACATATTTAACAAGCCGATCTTTACTTAACTTCATAAAACGGTTTCAGTAAATCGATCATTTTTCCCGGTGCCCTCACAGGGCGCCCAGTTTCCATATTCACGAATGCAAGGGTTGTGTTTCCTTCATGTATAAGAACATCACCCAAAAACAATTTGTATTCAAAGGTAATTCTGGATGTTGGTAACGAAGGTATATTAATCTGCATTCGTATCAGATCATCGTATTTTGCCGGTTTAATAAACCTGGAGTTGCTTTCCAGCACCGGCATCATTATACCCGATTCTTCCAAAGAACGATACGACATGCCAAGGCTGCGCAATGCTTCTACCCGGCCCACCTCATAATAGGCAGCGTAGTTACCGTAGTACACATAGCCCATTTGGTCTGTTTCCGAATAGCGAACCCGAACTTCCGTTTCTTTAGAATACATCGCTACTGTTGATTTTGCATTCTGGCCTTTCTCATTTCTATGGACAAAGCCCTTTGATACTTCCTCGCATTACTGTTATGCTGTGCAAGGCTTGAGGTAAAATTATGATATCCTGAAAAATCCTCTTTAGCACACATATAAATATACTCATGCTTTTGATAATTCAGAACCGCATCGATGGATTGGATGCTTGGCATATTGATTGGGCCGGGGGGTAATCCTTTGTGTTTGTATGTATTATAGGGCGAATCTACTTCCTTGTGTTCGTTTAGCACTCTTTTTAAACCAAAATCACCGGAAGCAAATACCAACGTAGGATCTGCCTGTAACGGAATGCCTCTTTTAAGTCGGTTTAAGTACAGGCCTGCAATTACAGGTGCCTCATCCTCTTTAACACTTTCTGCCTGAACAATAGAAGCCAAAGTGCTTACTTGCTTAGGAGTAAGTCCAATTGCTTTTGCTTTGTCCAATCGTTCCTGATCCCAGAAATTATGGTACTCCTTATTCATTCGCTTGAGCAAACCTTCTGCACTAATGGTATAGTACACCTGGTAGGTGTTGGGTATAAACATGCCAATAATGGTTTCTTTGGTAAATCCGTCCGGATTATTGTCTATATAAACATTCACCGCCTCTCTGAACTGCTCAGGTGTAATGGCTATGTTTCGGGTTATTGGCTCGGCAATATCGTTAATGGTACGACCATAGGTAAAGGTAACGTATGTAGGAATCTGTGTGCCCGCACGCAACATTCGGATGGCGGCCACATTGGTCATATCCGGCTGTATTTCGTATATACCTGGCTTAACGGCAGTAGTATAATCCATTAGCTTTGCCAAAAAACTAAAGGATACCACATCCTGAACAATATCATACTTGTACAGGGAGTCGCGTACTGAGTCGAACGTTCCACCTTCGGGGATTACCAGAAAGGTTTTTTCCTTTCCTACCTGCAGGTTAGGGTAGTAAATGATTTGATAGGCATAAAAACTAAAAGAGGACAATAATACAGACGATAAAACAAGCAATGCCCAAACCGTTTTTTTATTCCACATAAGATTGTGCTAATTTGACTTACGTTTGCAAAGTTGCAGATTAGAATGCCATTTTTATAATGATTTTAAACTTATGAAGGCACAATACCTAAAAACGCACCCCGAAACTCCCGAACAAAGGAAGATAAATAACGTTGTTCAAGTGCTTAAAAATGGCGGAATAATCATTTATCCAACCGACACCATTTACGGAATCGGGTGCGATCTTTTTAACCGAAAGGCGGTTAGCCGGTTGGTTCAGATTCTGGGTATTCGTTCAAAAGACTTAAATCTATCATTTATCTGTTCCGATATTAGCCAGATTTCAGAGTATACCCGTCAATTGCCCAGCAATGTATTTAAAGTGCTCAAAAAAGCACTTCCGGGCCCGTATACCTTTATTCTTCCCTCGAGCAGCAAAGTGCCCAAACTATTGGAAGTAAACAAAACCACCGTGGGTATTCGCGTTCCTGATAATCAAATACCCCTGAGTATTGTTGAAACCCTCGGCAATCCCATTATTTCTGCCTCCATTAAAGATGAGGACTATGTGGTAGAGTACACTACCGATCCCAGCCTTATCTACGAGCGATTCTCGCACCTTGTAGATGTGGTAATTGATGGCGGATATGGCAGAAACACTGCTTCTACCATTCTTGATTGCACGGGAGAAGAAATAGAGGTAGTTCGTGAAGGAGCAGGAGATTTGTCCGTTTTGTGAAAAATGGAAATCCTCATTGACCTTCAATACCTGCCCAATACGCTTTACTTTTCCTTACTGGCAAAAGCGGACAAAGTTATTCTCGAAAAGCATGAGAACTTTGTTAAGCAAACCTACCGGAATCGCTCCCATATCCTAACCAGTCAGGGAATAGATGTGCTCTCTATCCCCTTGTTGGGTAGCCAAAAGAAAGTTCCGGTTTCTGAAATTAAAATCGACTATAAGCAGAAATGGGTCAACCGGCATTGGAAGGCCATTCAATCGGCCTATGGCAAAGCCCCTTTTTTTATCCACTATGCAGATATGTTTGAACAGGAACTCTATTCTAACTACTCCACTTTGTTCGAACTCAACCAAAAATTGCTGACATTATGTCTTAAGCTGCTGCAAATTGAAATCTCCGTAGAATTTTCCGAAGCATTCGAAAAAAAACCTTCCCAACCAATAATTGACCTTCGTTCTGCCGTACACCCCAAAAAGCCGTTTACAAATATTCCTCAGATAGTATTTACTCCATACAACCAGATCTTTGGCAAACGATTTGTTGAAGGATTAAGTGTCCTCGATTTGCTTTTCTCAGAAGGCCCTAATTCAGAGGCAATCATTAAAGGACAGATAATTCGCTGAACCAGATTCTAATTTAATCTGTTATGGCTTAAAAAGTTGTTTATTAGACAGAATCGTTTAGCTTTACATTGGTATCTAAAATTTTATGGAAGCAAAATTTTCAAACAGAGTAAAAGAAGTTATTTCCCTAAGCAGGGAAGAAGCACTTCGATTAGGACATGATTATATTGGTACCGAACACCTGTTGCTTGGAATGATCCGTGAAGGTGAAGGAGTAGCTATTGAGCTGCTCAGGAAGTTGAGTGTGTCGGCCAGTGATCTAAGGGATGCTATCGAAAAAGCAACGCATAGTACAGCTTCCACTGTCATGAAAAAGGCCAGTAATATTCCACTTACGCGTCAAAGCGAAAAAGTGTTGAAAATAACGTATCTGGAAGCTAAAATCTTTAAGAGCAATCTTATTGGAACCGAGCATTTATTGCTCTCTATTTTAAGAGATGAAACGAATTTAGGCTGCAAAATTTTGGAAAAATTTGATGTAACCTACGAGGTGGTACGAGAGCTGCTTGAATATCAAACTGAACAACCAATGGCATCTTCCGAAACCGAAGATGATGATGAGGGTTCTTCAAAACTATTTGGCAGTGGTGGTGGAGGTGCCGGTAAAGAAGGTGCTGGTAAATCTGAAAAATCAAGAACTCCTGTGCTTGATAACTTTGGCCGTGACCTTACCAAATTGGCCGAAGATAACAAAATGGACCCTATTGTTGGTCGTGAAAAAGAAATTGAACGTGTAGCTCAAATACTTTCAAGAAGAAAAAAGAACAACCCAATATTAATTGGGGAGCCCGGAGTGGGTAAAACGGCCATTGCCGAAGGTCTTGCACTTCGTATTGTTCAAAAGAAGGTATCACGCATCTTGTATGGAAAGCGTGTGGTTACGCTGGACCTTGCTTCTCTGGTAGCTGGCACAAAATACCGTGGCCAGTTCGAAGAGCGCATGAAGGCAGTTATGAATGAATTGGAAAAATCACCTGAAGTAATTCTTTTCATTGATGAACTTCATACCATCGTTGGCGCAGGTGGTGCTTCCGGTTCATTGGATGCCTCCAATATGTTTAAACCGGCACTTGCCCGCGGTGAGATCCAATGTATTGGTGCTACCACATTAGACGAATATCGCCAGTACATTGAAAAAGACGGTGCTTTGGCAAGACGATTCCAAATGGTAATGGTGGATGCCACCACACCTGAGGAAACCATCCAGATCCTGGAAAACATTAAAGAGAAATACGAAGACCACCACCATGTAACTTACAGCAAAGAAGCTATTGAAGCATGTGTGAAGCTTTCCGACCGTTATATCAGCGATCGCTATCTGCCCGATAAGGCCATTGATGTACTGGACGAAGCAGGGGCTCGTGTGCATATCAACAATATTCATGTGCCTAAGTCCATTGTTAAATTGGAAGAGGCCATTGAAGAAGTAAAAGAGCAAAAGAACCAGGTGGTTCGCAGCCAAAAATACGAAGAAGCCGCTCGTTTGCGAGATAACGAAAAGCAACTGAAACAACGACTGGAAGAAGAAAAGGCTGCCTGGGAAGCGGAAACGGAAAAGAAACGCTACAGTGTTGATGAAGATAACATTGCCGATGTAATCGCTATGATGACCGGTGTTCCTGCCAAGCGTATTGCCCAGAAAGAAAGCCTTAAGCTGCTTGGAATGGGTGATGAGCTAAGCAAAAAAGTTATTGGTCAGGAGGAAGCCATTAAAAAATTGGTTAAGTCAATTCAGCGTACCCGCGTAGGGCTTAAAGACCCTAAAAAACCTATCGGTACCTTTATTTTCCTCGGACCAACCGGGGTTGGTAAAACCGAGCTGGCAAAAGTTTTGGCTACCAATTTATTTGATAAAGAAGATAGTCTTGTTCGCATCGACATGAGCGAGTACATGGAGAAATTCTCTGTTTCTCGTTTGGTGGGAGCGCCTCCCGGTTATGTAGGCTATGAAGAAGGTGGACAGCTTACTGAAAAAGTAAGGCGTAAACCCTACAGTGTTGTATTGCTTGACGAAATCGAAAAAGCACACCCCGATGTATTCAACATTTTGCTGCAGGTGCTTGATGATGGTATTCTTACAGACGGGCTTGGCCGTAGGGTAGATTTCAGAAACACCATCATTATTATGACATCCAATATTGGTGTGCGTGATCTGAAAGATTTTGGTGCAGGTATCGGTTTTGCCACCAATGCTAAATCCAAAGATGCTGATGATGAAATGCGGTCTACGATCCAGAAAGCATTGAAGCGCGCTTTCAGCCCTGAGTTCTTGAATCGTTTGGACGATGTGATTGTTTTCAATTCGTTGAAACGTGAGGACATCCATAAGATAATCGATATTTCTTTGGAAAGTCTGTTTAAACGTGTGATCGACCTAGGTTATACCGTTGAGCTTTCTAAAAAAGCAAAAGACTTTATTGCTGAAAAAGGCTACGATCCTCAATTCGGTGCCCGTCCTTTGAACAGGGCTATCCAGAAGTATCTGGAGGATCCCATTGCAGAGGAAATACTGAAAGGCGACTTTGCAGATGGCGAGGTGCTTTATGTGGACTACAAAGGGAAGGATGAAGCGCTTTCATTTACCCGAAAAACAAAAGCTAAGAGCAGTAGCAGCGAAGCCAAATAAGGTTTATTATTTAACTATAAATTAAAAAGGGCCACCATCAAGGTAGGCCCTTTTTAATTAAGGAACTATTTACTGTCCCTTATAAATAACATTTTAGAAGAACCTATCTGTCCATCAACTATTGGGGCAATAATTAATGAATCCTTATTTACCATAAACAAATGAGCTTCTCTTAGGTAATTTCTTTCCGTCTCCTTAATACAGATCGTATTTTCTTTAAGTTCCCAAAGGGCCTGTCTATTAACAATATTCGATCCTTCCAAACTTGCATAGGTAAGTGAATCCTTTCCAAAAATATAGGTAGTGCTGTCGAGTGTCTTTTTAAACTGATTCTCAATTTGAGCTACCGAAACAGAATCCCCAAAAACATAACCTGGCGATAGGCGTATTTTTGCAATAGCATCATAAGATTTGAGTTTCCAGCTGCCAACTAATAATTCTCTTTCTTGCGAAAAACCAATACTGTAAAGAAAGACTAGTGGCAAAATAATTAAATACTTCATATTAAATTACTTTACCACCAAGATAAAGCATGACCCTTACTTAATCAATGTGTAATACAAATCAGACGAATCACTCGAAAGAGAAACTATTGGATCCCCGTTCAACCATATTTTCTGAAGAACAATAGAAGAGCTTGTCCTGTTAAACTCAGCTTGTATGGTATCTGCATCTGAATCGCTCCATTGAATGAGTGTCTCGGGTAGTATCTCACTTTCGGTATCATTTAAAAAGACGCGCATTCGGTAACTGTATTCGCCCTGGTATATAAAAAAATTACGAGGATAGTCCATATTGGCATCAAACACTTCCTGCCACTGCCCATCTACCTTATAAAATACCTTGATTTGCGATTCATCAATTTGGTCAACATTTTCCGGGTCTAGTAAATCATTTCCATTAGAATCCACCACTTTAAATTCCACCATATTGTAAACAACAACTTGTGGATCTGCGTTTTTGGTACATTCAGCCAACAATACTATAAAGGAGAACAACAGTGCTAATCGTTTCATAATTTTCTAGTTTGAAGCTTAGTATACGTTAGACCCTATTTATATGTAAATGGTTGTAACCCTTACTCAGAGTCCCCTAAAGAGCGGGTGAGTCTGAGTGACCAAAAAAGCCATACCAAATTGGTAAGGCTTTTTTGCTTATTTAACTTCAATCAGGTTGAATCTCAATTAAGGCAACTATCAATTAGCAATAGACTGTTTTTTTTCTTTTCCAGTTTTAATATATTCCCATCAGTATAAGTTATTCTAACATCTGCCTTTGATTCGTATAAGTCCCTAATTAAATATTGGTCATTGAAAAAAGGTGTTATTATACCAGCTCCTGATACTTTAAAAACGGTTCCATCAATTCGAAAAGATGTAGATTTACCTTCTTCCTTAAGTTTATCAATCTTACCAACAGAAAGATTATACTCAGAATTCTCTAGTTTTTTTATGTATTTATGCTTTCTAACGAGAAATGATGAATTGATGTAAACTATTACAAATAGAGAAATCATAATTACAAAAAAAAGCACATTATTATTGGATTTTACTTTCCATCCAATAACAACAACTAATCCAAATACAAGAAACTCAAAAACAAAGAAAATTAGATTGAATATAAACCCATGTGGACTTAGTTTACTAATATCAAAGAGTACTTCATACATACCAAAATCTATTTGCTTTACCCTAGCTATATAACAGAATTACAATTGAAGCTCCTTTTTCTTTCTTTCAATAATTTGGCCCATTTCACTCATGTCACCAAATATCCACCAAGTAGTCCCATATGGTGTAAATAGGATAGCTTTTCTGCTTTTAAGCTTGAGGGAATAAAGTCCAACGAATCGATTGAATTCTATCCATTCAACATCCAACCACGTATACTCATTCACTTTATTTTGTTCATCAACAAATAAACTCATACGTGAAATGGTAACCCTTTTATACCTGTCCTTAAATCGAAGGAATATTATTAGTAGTCCGATGGAAAATAAAATTGGAATAATTGCAATCTCTATATTTCGGGGGTCGTCAATCAAAAAATTAACCGCGCTTGTTAGTAGTAACACCGAAAATAACAAAGGTCCATATTTAAAAAAATAATGTTTTGTTCTATTACTTTCAAACATAAATCAAACTAATAGTTTAAAACAACACTGATAATGGCATAAAATTAAAAAAGTAAATGTGATATCCTAATTTGCTCTTACCAGTTAGGCAAAGCCATCCCTTTTAATTTTCGATACGAAGCCAGTGCATGCTTGTCCGTCATACCGGAGATGTAATCCAATAGTAACCGAATAGCGCGGTAAACAGATTTATTCTTAACTGCCTCTTTTATGTGTTCTGGTAAGGTACGCATGACCATTTTGTGGTAGGTGGTTGCCTCTCCGGATAAAAACCCTTGTGCCGATTGAATAAGTGTTTCCAGCAATCCATTGAGTACTTCAAAGCCGGCCACTTCTTTTTCAACCACGATCTTTGCCCGGTAGATCTTTTCAATGGATATCTTCTTTATCTGCTTCATGGCATTTGCCACAGGCAAAAGATCAGTTAGCGATTGGTCAAAGTTGCCTTTGAGCATTTCTTCTTCGTTTGCTAAGAAAGATTCCACTGTTTGTGTAATCAGTTCGTTAATAGCCAGGGCACGCAAGGTGCCAAGTTTTTCGTGCAACAACTTTTTCTCATTCAGCTTTTCCCTGTCAAATCGCTCACCAACAATGGGTTTTAAAAGATCAATGGTTTCTTCGAGGCTTACCAGCCCAAGTGTGCAACCGTCTTCCAGGTCAATAATGTGATAGCAAATATCGTCTGCCGCCTCTACCAAAAAGGCCAGGGGATGGCGTGTCCAGCTACCATCTCCCAATTTGTGTAACCCTAATTGCGCAGCAGTCTCTGTAAAAGCTTCAGATTCGGTTTGAAAGAAGCCATATTTTTTCTGACTGACCCTGTTTTTGTCTTTGGGCACAGACACTTTTTTAGGATACTTGGTAAACGCGCCCAGGGTGGCATGTGTCAAGCTCAACCCGTGCTCCTTTTGATTGATCAAGCGAAAACCCTGTGCGTTGCCTTCAAAGCTTTCAAGATCCATCCATTCTTCTTGGGTTACATGCGCCTTTATCCAGGCAAGCGATTCATTCTCTTTAAAGAAACTGGAAATAGCGTCTTCACCCGAATGCCCAAAGGGCGGGTTCCCCACATCATGGGCCAACGCAGCTGCACTCACAATGGTGCCAATGTCACTGGCTTCAATGTCCAGCAGGTTGTACTTTTCGATCAGCTTCTCTCCGGCTCGCTTTCCAAGCGAACGACCCACACTGGAGACTTCCAGACTATGCGTAAGTCGGTTGTGCACAAAATCCTGTTCGGGCAAAGGAAAAACCTGGGTTTTATCCTGCAATCGCCTGAATGGATAGGAAAATATTATCCGGTCATAGTCCACCTCAAAAGCGCTCCGGTCCTGTTTCCCGTTTTGGCTTTTGGCGCCAGAACGCGTTGAAGATAAAAGCTGCTCCCAGTTCATTGACTTACTCATGTTACTAATATCTTACTTTTTATGCACTTAGCTTATCGTACAACCGGATAGTATCCTGATGGAGCAGGTTCGATAGCGTTTTATAGAGTTCGGGATTCTCTTCAAACAATTGGTGCGGCTGCTCAAAGTACACTTCCATACATACCGCAAAAAACTCATCTTCATCTACTGATGCATACTTTCTAAAGATAGATTCCTCTCCGTTTCGTATCTTACCAATCTCAACTCTGGC
>JAGQYI010000043.1 GCA_020436165.1 Cyclobacteriaceae bacterium
ATACTCCGATGGCGGCATGTGAGTTTTTAGCCAACTCTCTAGCCCATTGATAAATTGCTCCAAGTCGAAGGTCATCTCGGTCAGCGGCGAATCCTCGGATCTTGTCGATTTGGTCGTAGACAACGAGTGCTGGTTGGTACTTCGCCACGATCTTTTCCACATCGCCTTTTCCAATGATCGCCGAGTCAAAAAGTTTGAAATTCCCATTGGTTTCCTCGTTGAATTTCTGGTTGAAGTATTTAGTGTTAGCCAGTAATTTATCAAGCTCAATACCGAAATAAGCCTGATAAATACGTAGCATTACTTTCTTTCCGTCTTCTTCGTTGTTGAACCAAATTATAGGTTTTTCACTTCCTCCAAGCATCTCTGTAATTTCGCTAGCAAGAAACGTCGTCTTTCCAGTTTCAGGTCTTGCGAAGATAAAGCCAAAATCTCCCACTCTAAGGCTTCCAAGAGATTTGTTAAGGCAATCCAGTCTCCATCGGAGTCCTGTTCCTTGATATGATTGTTCAACGATATCCTCTAAGTTGGTGGTTATCTCAGTTAATGAGTCCGCTTGTAAGGTATGATCGACCTTCTCAAACGCTTCAGCGTAGTAACTTTGAAGATCCTGTACCGTTTCGATACCCTGGGCTACCTTATAAGCCTTCTCAGACAGCTTCAGAGCCTCGCTACGCGTTTTAATCTCAAGCAGGATACCCTGCCCTACCTCCGGTGCAATGCGAAGCTCTGAGAGGCTTTTAAGCATTCCATCGTAGATGGTCTTGTCTGCCGTAGGATACTTAACCCAGAAGTAGGCAGACAGTTCATCAATCGTTAAGTCATTGTCTGGGAATTTCTCATGTAATTCAAATAGAGAAGAATATAAATAACTTAATTCCCTATATGTTTCTTTAATATAATCTAAATTAACTAAGTCTTTATATTTACTATAGTTATCTTTAGATAGTAATAATACAATTAACTGTTTTTCTGGAATAACCATTTAAGATATTCTTAGCAAAAGTTATTAGTTGCCCCCTATTCGCTTGCTTCTGTGATTTTATAGATTTTCATTTATTCGCTTATCTGCAATTTTGAAATATTCAGGGTCAAGTTCAATGCCGATGAAATTACGGTTCAGATTTTTACACGCAACTCCTGTTGTCCCGCTACCCATGCAGTTATCTAATACAGTATCGCCTTCGTTTGTATAGGTTTTGATAAGATGCTCACAAAGTAAAAGTGGTTTTTGTGTTGGATGTAATTTAGAACCGCAATGGATGGAATATGGCAAAATACTCAACGGATATCTAAACCCCTCATTGTCTTTTTGTTTAAAATCTCCCTGTTTTTTATTATTTCCAACAATACTATTAGTATGTGTTCCTCCAGTTCTTGGTGCTTTGTACGATTTACCTTCCGATAACTGAGGATTATAGGTGCCAAATTTATCATAAAAAATACTAATGTTTTCATGTGAACTCATAGGTCTCTTTTTAACCAAAAGTGGATTACTTCCTTTTTGTTTATTCCATATTAAGTCATACCTATACATTTTTATATTACTTAATCTCAAGTAACTTGAAAATGGTTCAGCACCAAATAAACAAATTACGCCACCAGATTTAATACATCTTTTATATAGTTTCCATAATGAATCAAAAGGTATGACTGTATCCCATTTACACTTAGTTGTACCATATGGTAAATCACAAAGTATCATATCAATACTTTCATCAGGAATATCTTTCATCTTCTCTAAGCAATCACCTTGTATCAGTTCAATATTTCCCATCTTTCTTCCTCTCCTATATTATACACTTTTCTGGTTAAAAAGCAAGTAATTTTTGGTGTTCTGGAATAAACATAGTCTAACAGTATAGCACACTTCACACACCGTTGTCAAGCTTTTTTTTTTTCTTCTGAAGCTCTGGAGGGGGCTCCGGAGGGGCCATTCCTAGGGGAGCACACTGGATCACCGCCCCAGTTTCCTCGTCAAGAAGGATCATCGGTCCCTTGAAGAAGCA
>JAGQYI010000006.1 GCA_020436165.1 Cyclobacteriaceae bacterium
CATTTAGCGTGTTTTTCCAAAGGGTTTGGAAACATATCACTTTCGTCCTCTTTTGGTCGTTCCGTTAGGCATTGAAAATCTTTTTCCACAGCAACATCCAGTTCCTCTCCATTGTCGAGCGTTATGATTTTGCCAATAGTAACCTGATCCGAAACAGCCCACTTATCCACTTCCTCCACGGGCAATTGAATAAGAACTACATCATTTTCAAATTGAGCTTTGAACGAATCGCCTTTCTGTATTTTATATACGAGTTCCTTACCACCAGGAAACTGTGTTTTATCTGTCATTTCACCTTTTGCCACCGTATCTACTTCGGTTTGGGTCAATCGCAAGCGAAGTGTATTTCCTTTAATCCTTAGTTTCATCTCAATTCTGTTAACTGAAAAATATTTCTATTAATCTATTCTGTTTTCACTTTTATATTCTTCTTTATAATCTCCATTTTCATCGAACTTACTTTCAAACTGTCTATAGTTTATTCTCCCGGTAAATGTGGATGAATAATTACTTCCGTACTTTAATCTTAAATCAGTCTTGAAATCACCTTTGTATACAGGAGTTGATGTCAATACAATTTGTTTTGGCGGAAGAATTAAAAGCTCAAGTCCAACACCACACATAAAACTAAATCTTCTTTCGATGGGCCTCCAATCGCCTAAACTGTCTTTCGCTTCCATAATTATTGGTAACACATTCTCATAACCAATTATAATAGTATCTTCATTAGTATTGGTTAATAAAACAGGCAAACTACCTTCGTTAGAGAAAATTGAACCAATATCAATATTAATTTTTGATTCTTCCCATGACTTGTATATATCTCCATAACTCTGATTTACAGAATATCCTTCTAAAGGATTTATATAGTTTGGATCAACAAATTTAAGCGTGTCAGAACTGCTAAAACGAGGTGGTGGTGGAGGTGGATTATACCTTAAAAAATGATTTACAATGATGGTGTCTTTGGGTTGTCCGATGTATAGAATATCATAATCTGCTGTAGCAAGCCAAGTTTCTTCCCTCTTCGTTCGCAAAAAATCGAATTTTTCCAAATCCAATGTATCTACTATCGTTGGAAAATTAGGCAATTTTCTTTTTATAGAATGATTTGAATCAGATTGACAAGAAACAAACAAATAACAACTTATGAGTAATATGTATATAATCCGACCCAAATATCTTTTCGTTTTAAGTACATGTCCCTTTACTTATCTCTATTCTTTTTTCACCTGAATAGATATTAAAACTACTATTTTTTAAGAAGCCGACCATTGTAATATCGTGCTTTTTTGCCATCTCAATGGCCAAGCTGGAAGGTGCACCAATAGCTGCTATAAAGTTGATACCCGCCCTTGCTGCTTTTTGAACAAGTTCAAAACTGACTCTTCCACTAAGCATAAGTATGGCATCTGAAGCTGGAAGCATTTTCTTAGAAAGCAATACTCCCACCAATTTATCAACCGCATTGTGGCGACCAACATCTTCTCTTAACTCCAACAACTTCCCTTTATCGCTAAACAAACCGCAGGCATGCAATCCGCCCGTATGTTCAAATACCATTTGTGC
>JAGQYI010000044.1 GCA_020436165.1 Cyclobacteriaceae bacterium
AATTTGCACTGTCCTGTCAAAAAGCTAAATCCTTTCTTATTTTAATTTTGTCTATATCGTATCTGTTTGGTCGTCTGTCTTTTTACACTTGTTGCCAACTACTGGATACAAGGCATTTGCCACATAACCAGCCAATATGGGTAGCAATTTACTACTTTTTGGTAAAAAAATGTTACATTCACTGTATCATGCCAATACCCGATTTTGTGAAAAAATGGGAGGTTAATCGGTATTGTATAAATAACCTTGTTTTCAAAAAACCACTTAATGGGGTTTGGTTAAACCAGATACTTAGACCAGCCAATAGCAGAATACCTTCTTCACTCCATCTCCCGCTTATTATTGCGTGGAACTTAACATTGGTAAAGATTAGTTCATTATACTTGTACCTTTCTAAAAAATAAAAAATCTACTAATTAAATAACCGATGAGTTCAGAACGTACTTTTCTTGGCCACCCTCGGGGACTAGCTACGCTTTTCTTTACCGAAATGTGGGAGCGCTTTAGCTATTATGGTGGCAGGGCCATGCTCGTATTATACATGGTATCCACCGTAAATGGCGATAACCCCGGGTTTGGAATGACTGCCATGCAAGCAGGAGCACTTTATGCGCTTTATGTTTCATTAGCCTATCTTACAAACCTTCCCGGTGGTTGGATCTCAGACCAGTTTTTAGGCGCCAGAAAATCCGTTTTATACGGAGGTATTCTAATTGCCATTGGTAACCTTATTATAGCTTCTGCCTTAAGTTTTACCATTTTCGTAATTGGCCTCTCCTTTATAGCTATTGGTACAGGGCTGCTGAAACCCAATGTAAGTACTATGGTGGGCTCACTGTACAAAACAGGCGATGTAAAGCGCGATTCGGCCTTTCAGATATTCTATATGGGTATAAACCTGGGTGCTTTGCTGGCTCCGCTTATTGCCGGCTATTTTGGCGAAACCGTAAACTGGAGACTTGGTTTTATGATTGTGGGCATAGGAATGATCCTTGGATTGGTGCAATACGTTTTGGGTGCTAAGCACCTTGGCGATGCAGGACTTTATGTGAGACCGGATGATGAAGAAACTGTTAAAAAACAGAGAAAATCTTTGCGTAACGCATTTATGTGGCTGGTAGTTGCTATTCTACTTCTTCTAACGGTTCATTTTACTGGTATTTTCCCCATTACCGTGATAAGCCTTTCCAATGTGGTTGGGGTAATTTTTGTGATTGTGCCTTTTGCCTACTTTGGGGTATTGTTTTCGAAGAACGACTTTAGCACACAGGAGCGCAACAGGGTGATAGCCATTATTGTGCTGTACCTGGCGGCTACTTTATTCTGGTCGGCTTTTGAGCAGGCCGGCTCTACGCTTACATTATTTGCAGACCGATATACCAGAAACAACTTATTTGGATTTGCATTTCCTGTAACCTGGTGGCAAAGTGTAAATGCCTTATGGATTATTGTTTTAACCCCGGTTTTTGCCTGGTTGTGGATATTTCTGAAGAAAAAGGATATTCATCTTTCCATACCATTGAAGTTTTCTATTGGCTTGTTTATGGTAGGAGTAGGATTCCTTGTTTTGGTTCCCCCAGCCATGAAACTGGTTGAAGGCAGCATTGACAAGGTAGGCGTGATGTGGCTTCTAAGCGTATACTTTATTCATACCATCGGTGAGCTTTTCCTTTCACCGGTTGGTTTGAGTGCCATGACAAAATTAGCTCCGGAAAGAATTGTTGGCCAGATGATGGGTGTTTGGTTCCTGGGCGCTGCTACCGGTAACTACATTGGCGGTAGAATAGGAGGGTTGTTTGAAACATTCCCTATCGACACGATTTTCCTTTCTGTATTCGGTACCAGCTTTTTTGCAGCACTGATCATGTTTGTGCTTATACCCTGGATGAAACGCATGATCGGAGATATAGAATAAACTGGAAACAGTTTTTTGATAAAGAGGAGAAGGCACTAGTGCTTTCTCCTTTTTTGTTTCAATAGCATTTACATTACACGCCATCAATTCATTAGGTCTTCCTCCAAGACTCACAATGCATCTGTCTCTCTTTTTACAAGTGATGTAAAGTAGGTATAAACTGATTGCAAATAATTGGTTTGCTCTTGCTTGTACGTGTATTTGGCTTTCGATAGATCGGATGGAAGCAGGCGGCCTTCGTAAAATAATGCTTCCTGTATATTGTAGTTCTTTTCAGCTAGATCCATGTTCTTTTTATGCAGTAGATATTGAGCTCGTGCGGCTTCAATCGTATTTTCATCCTGGATCAGGAGCGCTTGTTTTTGAGCCAAATCATCTTTTTGGCGGAGCTCCTGCTGCTGCAACCTCCATTGCGATTCTTTAACACTGTTGTAGGTTTGTAAAGAATGGGTAATTGGGATAGTAAGGCTTAACCCAATATAGCTGTTACCGTAAAACTTATCTCCTTCAAATAAATTGAGATTATCTCCATAATAATTAGAGCCAAAATAACCAATGAGCGATAGGGTAGGTGCAAACGATAGTTTTGCAGATTTAAGTTGATACTCACTTGTTTGTGTTTGAAGCTGCATTTTGGTAGAGCTTAGCGCCAATGCACTTTCCTGACCATTATCTTCATAAGTGGCAATGAGTGTTTCGATTTTGTCTTGCAGATCGAGATTTTTTAGGGTTTCCTCATCTGCAGGGTAACCCATATCTTGCAAAAGAGCAACCTTAGCATTTTGATAAATGCTTTTAGCTTGCAAAAGGGTTGCTTTGCTCGTATTCATATCCATTTGCCCTTTGTAAAAATCCTGATCGTTTATCTTACCTTCCTGCTTTAGAGCTTTCATGTAGGCAAGCATGTCGGCTGACTTAACCGTATCCTCTACAGCCAGTTCGTATTGCTTCCTGGCAATTAAAACGGCCCCATAACCGGAGGCTATGTTCAATTTCAGGTTTTCAAGAGAAATCCTGGATTCAACTTCAGACAACTGTTTGTTGATCTTTTTCTCTTTTACCTGGTGAAAAGACACAGGGTTAAACAAATCGTACTGGAGGTTGAAACCGGCACTTATGTCCCATGGCGTTCCAAATCGCACAATGGTAGTGTTATTAGTTGGGGAGGTTGGATCCAAAACCTCGGTTGGTATTGGAGTTGATTGCAGTATTAGATTATTGTGAAGAACAGAAGAGGCGTAGATGTCAGGTATTTTATCCGATTTTGCCTTCTTCAATTGCTCATCAGCAATGTTTTCATTCAAAACAGTAGCATTGTACTGCTGATTATTTTGTTGGGCGATGGTTTGTGCCTGGCGCAGTGTTAGTTTTTCTGGCAATGGTTGATCCTGTGCATAAACCGCTGTACTTAAAAGCAGAAGCCAAACAGGTGTGTATAGTAAAAAAGTCTTCATGGCATATTCTATTTAAATACCGAAGCTGGTTCCAGTTTTCTTATTTTTTGAATTGCGAAAAATGATCCTCCTACTGAGATAAATAAGGTCATAAGAAGTAGTTCCAAAAGAAGCATAGGTGTAATTTGCAATAAAAGCCCGGCTTTTTCGGTGCCGGCTTTCATTCCAAACAAAAGTGCAATGGCTATTACAAAACCAACTATTGCATACAAGAGTGATTGAAGGAAAATAAGCTTTATTAAATACCTGTTGTTAGCCCCAATGGCTTTTAACGTTCCATAGTCTTTGATGCGATCGAACGTTGAAGAATACAGCAGCAACCCGATAATGAAGAATCCGCTTATTACGGCAAACACAATGAGCGAACCAATACTCAAACCAATATTTGAGCTAACGATTACTACATTCACAGTCTTATTTCTGAAATCGTTGGAAGTAAATGCTTTAACACCATGAAAGGTGGCATTGATCTTCTGGGCAATTTTCTGTGGGTCATCCTTGGTTTGCACCAATACTGCGTTGATAGCATCGGGTGACTGATTGGTAAAGAGGCGCTCATTCGCCAACCCTGTAAACATGTAGGATCCTCCAAATCCACGGGCGTTCCTGGTAATAACCGAAATAACAGCCTCTTTGTTATTGATTTCCATTCTCGTTCCTTTTTTTATCGGATAATCAAAAGTGGAGGCGTCAAAAAAATCTGCGGAAACATTTCTATCGGCTTGCAGGTCTTCCACGGAACCATCAATGATTTTTTCCGGATTGGGGCCGGCAGCAAAGTAGGGGGCATCGCTTCCTACCAAAATTACAGGTGCGGTCTGGCCGTTATCAAACTTAACAATAGCGGCCCCCACTGAAGCTGCGTATGTTTCTTTTACCCCTTCAATACTTTTAATTTCGTTGACAAGTGATGAATTAAGTGTGCTCAGGCTGTTGGCTTGAGTTACCTGGTTACCAACAACCCAAACCTGTGCAACATCAGGGTTGGCGTTTTCAATAACGCCTCCCATGAGGCTGGTTAAAAAGCCGAGTGTAGCCAATTGTTGGCCTATCAAAAAAACCGAAATAACGATTCCAATTACGATGCCGATACTTTTCGTTTTTTCAAACCGAATGTATTTAATTGCCGTTCGGATCATTGCTTCAATGCTTAGATTTTTATCACACAATTAACTTTTGTGCCTATCAGTAAATTTCCATTGTTCGAGACAATACTAATTTTCAGCTTTCTTACGCGTGTATCAATGGTTTCGGAGCTTTCGCCTGAGAAAAGTGATTTCTTTCCTAAAAAGTTATCTGCCTGTGTAACCTTACCTGTGGCCAGTACATCAGGATATCCGATCAGTTTAACATCTACCGATTGGCCTATTTTAATTTTATCAGCAAATATTTCATCAGCTTCGGCTTCAATTACCAATGGGCCGGCAGGAGAGAAAGAAGCATACGAACCAAGCGGCTGAATGGCGTCTCCCGGGTTTACATTCATATCCATTACTGTGCCATCCGATGGAGCCCTTAAATACAATGATTCAAGTTTGTGCCTTTGCGCATCCAATTGTGTTTCTAGTTCAGCCAGCTGAAGTTTGTTTACTTCTACACTTTTATTATTTACCTCCAGAGATGTTTTTTGAATATCAATTTCATTTTCTGTATCACTCACTTTTTCTTGAGTAACTGCACCTTTTGCCAACAGCCTTTTGTCAGATGCCAGATCGTTTTCAAGTTGTTTAAGTTTCAGTTCAATTTCCTTACCCGAGAAAATAGCAGATTGTATTCTTGTTCTTTGAGTGGCTATCTGCCTTTTGATATTCTCCAGTGCGATTTCTGCATCGGTTGTCTCCAATTGAACAAGCACTTGTCCTTTTGCTACCTTATCTCCTGATTGAACGAGTACAGTTTGCACAATGCCTCCGTTTTGTGCCGATAAATTGGCTATTCCTCCTTCTGGTAGCACTTTTCCTGTGGCCTGAACAATATTTACTTGCTTGGGTATTTGAGGAGTTGTTTCTTTTGAATTGTCTTTTGTATCGGAGCTGCAGGAGTTTAATTGTAAAAAAGCTAAACCTGCAAGCAGAAAGACAAACCCTTTCCATGGGCCACTGCGTTTGATTTTCATTTCTAAAAAATTAATTATCATTTGAATGCGTTTTAGATGGATCAAAAACGAAAGCTTCTTCATGATGAGGTTTTGTGGAAACTTCACCGTCAACCACATAATATATGCAGTCGGCATATTCCTTTAATCTGTCGTCATGAGTCACAATAACTACGGCTTTTCCCGAAAGAGACAATTCTTTCAGATCGTCCAATACTACTTTTATGCTTTTATTATCGAGCGAGGCCGTTGGCTCATCGCATAGAATAATTTCGGGTTCTGTTACTAATGCCCGCGCAATAGCTACGCGTTGCTGCTGACCGCCACTTAAATTTTTTGGTAGATTTTTTAACCTTTCCGAAAGGCCCATTTTTTCAAGCGCTTTTCTGGATATGTCTTCAGCTTCCTTACGGGAGTACCCTTTTAAAAGCAAAGGTTGCATTACGTTTTCCAGCGCAGTTAATGGCTGGATAAGGTTAAAACTTTGAAAAACGAACCCAATCTTATTTAGCCTGAGTTTGGCAAGTTCATTTTCTGACAAGTTGTTTATCTTCAGGTCGTCCAAAAATATCTCTCCGGAGGTTGGATAAATAACGCATCCGATCAAGGATAAAAGTGTTGTTTTTCCCGAGCCGGAAGGCCCTAAAATCAATGTAAGTTGGTTGGTTTTTATGTCAATGGAGGTAGGAGCCAGAGCCTCAACCTGATTGTCACCACTTTTGTAAATCTTATTTACATTTTTTAACTGAGCGACTACATTCATAGGGTTTGCAGCGTTTTCGGGTGCAAAATTAAAAGGTGGTGATAGGGTGAAATGTTAAAATCTGTTAAAAAGAATTATGACTGGTATTATTCTTTATTTTATTTAACCAAATGATTGATCATACCTCTAAAAATAAACCCATGCAATGGCAAAACACTGTACCAGTAAATCCTGCCCCAAAGCCCTTTTGGGCGAAACGTGGCTGTTTGGGTTAATTGGTTGTCTTCAATTTTAAACTCCAGCCAGGCTTCGCCCGGTAACTTCATTTCTGCGTAAAGCAAAAGACGCGTTTCTGTTTTATCTGCGTATAAAACCCGCCAAAAATCAAGCGCATCTCCTGATTCAATAGCTGTTTTGTTGGTTCGTCCCCTTCGCAAACCTACTCCTCCCGAGAGCTTGTCCAGGTATCCTCTCAGTTTCCAAAGCCAGTTGGCATAGTACCACCCTGTTTCGCCTCCAATGCTCCAGATTTTTTCAATGCAGGCGTTCAGGTTTTTTACCTTTCGTTTACGAATATCCTTGAAGCAACCGAACTCCGGTACATTAATATGCTCCGATATTTTAAAATCACTCCTGCCGCTAATGGTAGCGTCTTTCCAGCTCGACACAATTTCATTTTGTTCTATTTTCTTAAACGCTTGTTTTATGCTTTCGCGATAGGATAGGGGTTTTATGTGCAGCAATTCATTCAGATTGTTTGGGTGCGCCACGACTTCTATTTTCATACTGTCCACC
Source organism: Cyclobacteriaceae bacterium (assembly GCA_020436165.1). Lineage (GTDB taxonomy): Bacteria > Bacteroidota > Bacteroidia > Cytophagales > Cyclobacteriaceae > JAKISE01. The sequence continues at coordinate 6,963 of JAGQYI010000044.1, forward strand.
AGCGAAACGGCCAGCTTATAGGAAGTAGAGGTTATAAAGTACAGCCAGTAGGACGATAACTTGGGTGTCATTACCGGAACTGTCCATATATATCGTTTTAGTCCGCGAACAGATGCAAATTCTAATAGCATTTCCTTGTAGGTAAGTACTTCGTCAGAAGCAATATCATAGCTTTGATCAAACGTTTCCTTGAGGTTAAGAACGCCTGTCAATACCTTTATTACATCTGAAATACCAATAGGCTGGCATTTGGTTTTTAGCCATTTAGGCGCCACCATAACGGGCAGTTTCTCTACCAGGTCGCGAATTATTTCAAACGAGGCGCTGCCTGAACCAATGATAATACCTGCCCGGATCGTACTAAGTGCGTATTTGCCTTTTGCTAATTCCAGTTCTACATTTTTCCTGGAATTGAGGTGCTTGGAAAGCGTTTCTGAATTGACGATGCCTCCCAGGTAAATAACCTGCTTTGCGTTGGTTTTATCAAGAGCATTTCTAAAGTTGATAGCGGATTCTTTCTCAAGTGCATCAAAGTTTTTGGTAGTAGACATAGAGTGAACCAGGTAATAGGCACACTCAATATCTTCGGGAATACGTGAGAGGGTTTCCTCTTTCGTAAGGTCAACTTCAATAATATCTATTTTCCCTTCAAATGTTTTTCTGGGGTGAAACCTGTTCTTGTCGCGAACGCAACACACAACATGGTGCCCCATATCTACCAGTACGGGTAAAATTCTTTTGCCGATATAACCTGTTGCTCCGGTTAGTAGTACCTTCATTTACGTGCTTATTTTATGGTTTAGCAAAAATAAAGCGTGGTACGATTGATATTTTACTTTTTTTAGTATTTGGGGTTGAATTTGTAGGATAAAATGTGAAAGCATTCTCGTCTTTTATCAGACGTCCTTATTTTCCAAAGATTTCATCAGATCAAAGCAAAGCTTATCTATTTGGGCCTTAATCGGATTGTTGGTTGCACCAATATTGCTTAAAATAATAACTCCGGTTTGGTTATTAAGACTTAATGCCATTGAAGACTTGTAACCTCCGGTTCCTCCGTTATGCCATAGAAATGGATTTTGGGTTTTATTCTTTAATATATGCCACCCAAGGGCAACATCCATATCGCTGTTTATGCTCTTACTTGGTTGTGTCATTACAGATAGTTGGTTGTTCAGGGCTGCGAAATTCCACAGTAAATAATTCGATAAATCATTGACAGTAGATAGCATGGCACCGGCACCGGCCATTTCTGACATGTCCCAGTTAGAGGTAGGTTTACCTTTCCAGTTGTAGCCTTCTACCAGATTATTATTTACCAGATCGCGTTTTGTGGTGGTTTGAGTCATCTCTAAGGGAATCAGAATATTTTTCTGTAGCAGGCTTTCAAAATCTTCTTTTTCTATTTGACAAATTGCATAGGCTAACAGGGCCATCCCAACATTAGAGTATTGATAAGCCTCTCCGGGTTTTGAATCAAGTTTTACTTTTTGCTCAAAGTATTTAATAAACTTTTCCCGATCCCATTTTTTGTAAGGGTTGCTGGCATCTGTAGTAAAAATGTTGCCTGAGAGGTTTCCTGGCAAACCCGAGGTATGATCAGCCAACTCTCGAAAAGTGATTTTTGGATTGCCTTTTATTGTAAAATCCAGGTAAGGTAGAATAGACTCGTCCAGGCTTTTAATTTTATTTTCTTGTAAAAGTTCCACCAACAACTGTGTGGTAAAGACTTTTGTGATTGAGCCAATCTCGAACACTTTCTCTGAGTTGTTAACCCATGTAATGGTATCGTTTTTTCGTTGACAGCCGAAAGATTCTACTTTGTTATCGGTTATAAGTGCAATGGCTAGTTCAGAATTATTGTGAAAGTTAGAAAGTGTGTTTGTAATTAAATCTATTTGAGATTTTTCTAAACCTGTATTTTGCTTTTCGGTAGCTACAAATGGGGTAGTTACATTTTTCACAGAATTACAACCAATTGTAACCACCAGAATTAACAAATAAGCGTATTTCATAGATAAATGGTTTTATAGTGTTTAGTCTAAGCGGGTATTAAAGTGATTTTAAACGAAGTTTTCTGAAGTTAGTTGTTTTTTAAAAAAGTGTAGGTAGCATGTAGTTGATATTTATAAAAAAAGGCCCCCGTTTCCGGGAGCCTGATTAGAAGGTTTGGTTAAACCACAATGCGATGTACCAAACCTTCCTAAAAATCATCGCTATTGAGAGAAACTATAATACCTCAAAATTTATATCAATACTTGTAGTGAAAGTAGGCTACATGTTTTACAACCAATAAGTGTTCTAGCCTCTTTGCTATCAAAACCAATATAAATTTGTCACCCTCGTGATGCAGGCAATACAGTTTACATTCAACTGGTTAATAGTAAAAGTATTGTAATTACTAACAGATAAGAATGATTAAGAGCAATCGAAAAAGTGATTATTGTCACACAAAATCCTATTGGAAATGTGCTATTCTTCTATACGAATGGCATCGGGCAATTCGTTGCTATCGTTTGGTTTAACGGTAAAGCCATTATTAAGTAAAAGGTTCTTGCATACCTCAACGGCTTTTAGTATTCCATTTGTCATTTGCTTTTGCTTAATGCCGTCTATTACCAGTTGTACAACGTTTTTCCAGTCGTCCTGCGTTATTTTCTCATTAATACCACTGTCTCCCAACACAACTACTTTTCTTTCCAGGGCGCTAATAAAGATAAGAATACCCGTTCGGTCAACCGTATCAAAAACCTGCTCCTGCAAGAACATGTCACGTGCTTTGGTAAGCACTCTGTGTTCTATAATTGCATCGTTTGTAATTGCTACTCTAAGAACAGGTAGCAATGCTGCTATTGCATAGGTGGCAAGCATAATCGAAGCAATTACTACAGAAAGCATAATAGGAGTAAATAGAGCAGGCAAAATCCAGAAATATGCGGCAAGTGCTGTGGCAAGCACACTGGTTATTCCCATAATTGCTGTTAGCTTCCAGGCTGCCTCACGGTAACTGTCGCTATTTTTTGCATAATACAACACCAATTCGCCCGAAGACTCCTTTTCAAGGGCAGCAACTGCATCAGTAATGCGTTGCTTTTGGTCTGTTGTAAATATTTGCTTTGCCATAATCAATTCAATTTACCAGCCTCCCGAAGCTCCACCACCTCCAAAACTGCCTCCTCCACCTGAGAAACCTCCTCCTGAAAATCCGCCTCCAAAGCTACTGCCACCGGAATAGCCTCCGAATCCACCACTGCGTCCTCCCCCTGACCCTGAGGGTAAAAACATCAAAAGCAGTCCGAATACGGCAACTCCAATACCCACAAAAATAACTCCTGAGAACCACCATGTAAACAAGGATAATCCTCCTACAACTCCACCTTTTATAAAGTTATTTTTAACCAATGCTTTAACAAAGGCAATAATGAAAAAGAACCCAAAGAATCCTACAATTGATAATAAATCAGATGAAACGTTGATGTCAGGCTCTGAGGTTACATGGGGTAATTCTTCTCCTTGTATTAAGGTAAAAATGGCGTCAGTGCCAGCATCAATACCTGTGTAAAATTGGCCCTGCCTGAAATTGGGAACTATTACATTTTCAATAATTCTTTTCGCATAGGCATCAGGTATTGCCCCTTCTAGTCCATAGCCAACCTCAATTCTTAGTTTTCGGTCGTCCTTGGCTACGATAAGAATAATTCCATCATCAATTTTTTTTCGTCCAACTTTCCATTTTTCTGCCAAGCGAATTCCATACTGCTCTATTTCTTCAGGTTCTGTGGTTGGAACAATAACCACCACTACCTGGCTGCCTTTCTCCTTCTCAAAATTCTCAAGTTTGGTAGTCAATGAACTCTTTTGCTGGCTAGATAGGGTACCTGTTTGGTCTGTTACGTACGCTGGTGAAGGCAGAGGTTGAACATCCTGAGCCAGAGCCCATAAGGGACTTATACTAATCGAAATTAGGATAAGTATTTTAGTGATGGACTTATTCATTTGATGTAATAATACTAAACTTGCTAAAAAATTAATAAGGTATGAACAAAACACTTTGGATTATAATTGCAATTGTTGTGGTACTCGTTTTTTGGAGTGTATCAGCATACAATGGTTTGGTTGGGGCACAGGAAGACTCAATTACGCAATGGTCAAATGTTGAAACCCAATACCAACGCAGGGCGGACCTTATTCCTAACCTGGTAAATACAGTAAAAGGATATGCTTCGCATGAAAAGGAGGTGTTTGAAAGTGTTACTAAAGCCAGGGCAGAAGCCACCAGCGTAAAAATTGACGCAAGTAACATTACACCTGCCATGATGCAACAGTATCAGGCGGCACAAAGTGGAATTACCTCTGCTCTTTCAAGGCTTATTGCCGTTGCCGAACGCTATCCTGATATAAAAGCAAATCAGAACTTTTTAGAACTTCAGGCCCAACTGGAAGGAACAGAAAACCGAATAGCGGTAGAAAGAAGAAGATATAATGAAATGACGAGGGATTATAATGTTAAGATTCGTAATCCACTTAATATAATCGTTGTATCGATTGGAGGGTTTGAAAGGAGACCATTATTTGAGGCAGAAGAAGGAAGCGAAAAGGCCCCAGAGGTTAAGTTTTAAAGTTGACAACTGTCTGAAACTTAGTTTAAAATAGAAATATTCAAATAAAGGGCGTAATTTTACCGTTTGCCATTTAAAAGGCAGGGTACTGTATGAAAAAACTTAACGCAGTATTTTCAACAATTATAGTTGTAACTATGTTGGCTTCATGTAAAGCCGACATGATATGCCCTGCCTACCAAAGTTACTTTTTGCTCGATTCAACTGCCCAGCATAACCGCTTTACTTATTTTGCAGAGGACTCCTTTCCTCGAAAAGACCTTTTTAACTCCAGCAAGAACAGAGAGGGTTTAATGGTGTATGAAGAGTACCGGGAGCGATGGCTGGACCACAAGGTAGTGCCTATGCAGGTGATCTATCCTGTTCCTTCTGATTCAGCATTGTTTGCTGGAGATGTTATGATGTATGCGGAAACAGATGTAGTTGACAGTGCGGCACTGGACAGCGCCCGAATGGCAGCTCAAACATTTCAGTACAATGTAGACCAGAAATACTACAACTGGTATTTTAAGGATAAGCTCGTTTGGGCCGATGAGCTTAATAAGGATAAAGAAATAGAGCAAAACAATGCCCCCTCACCAGCTGGCAGACCTCAAATTGATAAACCCGATACTGCAAAGCAGAAATTTAGCTTAAAAGGGCTTTTTAATAAAAAGGAGAAGGCACCCAAAGAGCCAAAACAGAAAAAAGTAAAACAGGATAAAAACGAAGTTGCTCCTCCAACTGTTCCAGCCGATACCCTGCAAAACCAGGATGACGGAACAGATGATTTTTAGTTGACAGTCAGTTAATATTGCTTTTGCCAATAACATCCTTAAAACTATGTTGTTCCTAAGGTTTAATTCGGTTTATTTTGCCGGAAATATTGAGTGAAATGAATATGGAGGAGAACAAGCCCACGCTGAATTTTATTGAACAAATTATTGAAGAAGACCTGGCTTCTGGTAAGCACAAATCTATCCAGACCCGTTTTCCACCAGAACCAAACGGATACCTGCACATTGGTCATGCTAAATCAATTGTACTGAACTTTGAGTTGGCAAAAAAGTACAATGGCAAATGCAATTTGCGTTTTGACGATACCAACCCTGAGAAGGAAAATGAGGACTATGTAAATGGTATAATCAATGATATTCAATGGCTGGGATATGAATGGGGCGATACGCTTTTCACTTCTGATTATTTTGACCAATTGTACGCTTGGGCTATTCAGCTCATTAAAGAGGGTAAGGCCTATGTTGACGACCAATCAGCGGATGAAATAAGTGCAACACGGGGTACTCCTTCTGAGCCTGCAAAGGAAAGCCCTTATCGAAGCCGTTCTGTGGAGGAAAACCTGACACTTTTCGAAGAAATGAAGGAAGGTAAATACCCGGAAGGAAGTAAGGTGTTACGAGCAAAAATAGATCTGGCTTCTCCAAACATGCACATGCGCGACCCTGCTATGTACAGGATCAAGCGCGTGCCACACCACCGTACTGGAAGCAAATGGAATATTTATCCCATGTACGATTTTGCTCATGGACAATCCGATTCCATTGAGCAAGTGACGCATTCCATCTGTACATTGGAGTTTGAAAACCATCGTCCATTGTATGAGTGGTTCATCAAAGAACTGGGTATTTATCCCTCACGCCAGATTGAGTTTGCGCGATTGAACATGAGTTATACGATTACGAGCAAACGCAAATTGCTCCAGTTGGTAGAAGAAAAGCATGTGACCGGATGGGATGATCCACGCATGCCAACGCTTACTGCTATGCGAAGGCGGGGATTCCCTGCAGCTGCTATTCGTAATTTTGCGACAAGGGTAGGAGTGGCCAAAAGAAACAACGTAATCGATGTGGCTTTACTCGAGCATTCGGTACGAGAAGAGCTTAATAAAACCGCCAATCGTGTGATGGGTGTTTTGGACCCTGTAAAAGTGGTAATCGAAAACTATCCTGAAGGAATGGTGGAAATGGTAAGCGCTATAAATAATCCTGAAGACGAATCTGCCGGTACACGCGAAATTCCATTCAGTAGGGAGGTGTATATTGATCGTTCAGATTTTATGGAAGATCCTCCTTCTCCCCGTAAGTTTTTCAGGTTGGGTCCGGATAGGGAAGTGCGTTTAAAATATGCCTACATTGTACGTTGCACAGGATACGAAAAGGATGCCGATGGAAATGTTTCACTGATTAAGTGTGAGTATTTTCCCGATACTAAAAGTGGAAACGATACTTCGGGCAAAAAAGTAAAAGGCACGTTGGGTTGGGTTAGTGTAAATGAGGCGGTTGACTCAGAGATTCGACTATACGACAGGTTGTTTCTGGATGAAAATCCGGCAGCGGAAGGTGATGAATTTACAAAGCTGCTTAACCCTGATTCTCTGAATATAATAGACCACGCTAAGCTGGAACCTTCCGTTAAAGACCTAACTGCCGGAGACACCGTTCAGTTTGAGCGCCAGGGCTATTTTACTGTGGATAAAGATAGTTCAGTGGATCGTATCGTTTTTAACAGAACCATTGGGTTAAGAGATAATTGGGCAAAGGCCCAAAGCAAATAATGAGCTTTAAACAGGAATTGCACGAAAAGTGCCGGCAATTGCTGGCTGAGCGAATTGAGCGTGCGCAACAACTTATTGAACAGGCTCAGGAAGCTGCTGAGCTGGAATCTAAAAGCAGTGCAGGAGATAAATATGAGACAGGAAGAGCAATGATGCTCATTGAGCGCGAAAATGCCGAAGGACAACTACAGGAAGCCTTGAAGCTGAAAAAGGTTATGGACCAGATACATCCAAACAGAAAAACATCCATAGCTGAGCTTGGTAGTTTACTGCAAACCTCAGCTGGATATTATTATCTTTCAATTAGCATGGGTAAGATTTTGATTGGAGATAAAGAGGCTTTTGTTCTTTCACCGGTATCACCACTTGGACAGTTTCTGGTGGGTAAAAAAGCAGGAGACTCTTTTAGCTTCAATTCCCGACCGCTGAACATACTAGCAGTGGAATAAAAAAAGGCGCTCATTTTTGAGCGCCTTTTTTAGTGTTAATTTTTTGGTAGGGTTGAGTTACACTCCTAATGAAAGAAGGCTTTTGCTAACTTGCAGGCCAGAGGCAGTACAAGCTGACTCGTTGATTTTGAATTTCAACTTTGAGTTTTCAAGAACGAAAGCAATAGCTGCTCCATTGTTCAATTGGCCTTTTTCAGAAACTACCAACGTGTTTTTAAGGTTGGCACTTTCTTGCATTTTTTTAACGTTTGCACCGTTTGAAGCACTTACGTATACGATATGGCAATCTGAAGCTTGAACTGGGCTTGAGATTTTCTTGATCTCAAAAGATTTACCATTAAATTGACGAATACCTAATACTTCCTGAATTTCTTTTACTGTTGCATCATTTGCATATACACCGATAACATATTTGTCACCTACGTTTTGCCACTGAATGTTTTTAACAAAATTGTAGATGTACAATGATTGTACCTTAGTGATGGACTCCTGAGCAAACACAGTTGAAGTGAAGGCCAAAGTTGCAATGATGAATGAAGCGAATACTCTTTTCATAGCTGATTTAGTTTCTATTTTGATAAGTGATTTTGTTTTTGCGTTTAAATTACAATGCAAAAGTGTGGCGGATTTGCAGCTAAAATCATCCTGAAATGCACCTAATTAGCCTACGTATTTTGTCTTAGAATAGCTATTTTGAGGTAGGCAATATGCCTATAAGCCAGTAAAATACCTATAAAAGAAAGTTCTTAACTTTCGTAATCAACCACTGCTCGTGCAGAAGTTACCTCAGAAATATAGTCTTTTACCTTAATGTGCTCCGGATGTACCTGGTAGGCCTCAAGGTTTTCCTTAGAGGTAAAAGTGGAAAACAAAGCAGCATCGTATGCTGCCGGGGACGCATTAAAATTAAATCCAAATTCCAGATGTTCAAGCTCATCAATGCACTGGTTAAGGTATAACAACTTTTTGTTAAGAACATCCAGAATTTCTTCTTTGTTTAATTCAGGCTTTACATTAAGGAAAACAATATGAGTTATCATGTCTTTATTGGTAGTATATAACTTCGCTTACCCTTCCTAAGGCGTTGAACCTAAGGGCCACATTATCGATCTTGGTACTATCAAAGTTAGGGCAGCTTTTGCCGGGATCAATTGAGTAAATTAAAAAAAACTGGCTTCGTTCGTAAAGCTCAAGCTTATCGGGTTTGCCTAGAAGCTTCGTAATCTGCACCTGCTCAGCTCCCAGTAATTTGCTTTTCTGCTCAAGTAGCGTTCCCACAATGGATTTTCTGGTTTCATTGCAACCATCTTTATCCTGTATCCACTTTTGCTGATCGAAATCGGATAATTCAATTGCTGGTTTAGAACAGCTTTGAAGGATCAGGACTAATGTAAAGAAGTAAATGTACTTAAGCATTTTTTAAGGAGCGTTGGGCTATAAAAAGCCATACCATAGAGATTAAAAAGTAACCTGTTGTAATAATTGGAAGCCATATGTCTACCATATTTGTATAGGCTAAGTAACCACCAATGAGAGCAACAGATGCCAGCCTTATTTTTTCTATCCACCAAACCCAGTTTTTGAGTTCAAAAAGTCCTCCACTGGTAATTGTAGTTATTAATATAAGTGCAGCGGCACCAGCCTTAGGCCCCAGTGCGAGGTCAGCCTGGTTAAAAAGAAACCAGGTAGTAAAACCAAGTGTAGCTATAAATTGATACAGCACATATCCATTGAGTATTTTGGACACTTTGGTTTCATATTTCTTATAACTTGTTTTATCAATTTCAGGAGCTTGCTGATAGCCTCCCAACTCTTTTGGGTACCAACCCGGTTTGTAGAACAAATACCTCACCTTATCAGTGAATCGGGGAATCTGTTTTAGCTCACTTCCCATGATCTGGAAATTGGCAAAGTTGGCCCAAACCGGGTTCCAGCTATTTACTGGTTTAGTTACTCCATAGGTGGGGCGTTCTTCCTCTTTTTGATAGGTGCCAAATAGCATATCCCACCAGATAAAGGCACCTCCGTGGTTTTTGTCAATGTACTTGGGGTTGCGTCCATGATGTACGCGGTGGTGAGAGGGAGTAACCAATATGTATTCCAGGAAGCCAAGTTTACCGATAAGCTCTGTATGAATCCAGAATTGATAAAGTGTTGTTAAAGCAGCCATCAGGGCAAAATCGATGGTGTTAAACCCAATTACTGCCAGTGGAAGATAAAATGCAAACGTCCAGATAACCTGAAAAGAGCTTTGACGCAGGGCCACTGAAAGATTGTAATCCTCACTCTGGTGGTGCACTACATGCCCACTCCAGAACAAGTTGATCTCATGACTCATTCTGTGCGCCCAGTAATAGGCAAAATCGGTAGCTACAAATAGAATGATCAATGTGTACCAATTGGTTGGTATTTGCCAGATTGCAAAGTGTTCAAAAACCAACTGGTAAATTCCAATTCCAAACAATTTTAAAAAAACACCGGAAACTTGCTGGGTTATACCGCAACTTATGTTGGTTACGGCATCATTTAGTCTATAGAGCCTGCGGTTATTAATCCATTGGATGACAACTTCCAGTATAATTAACACGGCAAAAATTGGAATGGAAAGTACTATAGGATTGGCATTCATAAACAAGCTGTTTGAGTTATTCAAAAGTATTTAATTCTTATCAAATAGAAGTGGCTGCCACATTTTTTGGCTAAACTTGTGCTCCCAAATTTTATTATCGAATGGTATTTAAAATAACTAACTCAATTCGCATACTATCTATCATTGCTTTGGTAATAGTATTTTTTATTTCGTATGCAGGATTACCTGAGCAAGTACTGGTTTTACTAGATGGAGATGGTGCACCTGTACAGTATGTTACCCGGAACCTGTTCTTTTATAGTTCGTTAGCTTTTATCGTTTTGGGCAATACACTTTTGTATGTTCTTTCAGCTATTTTAATAGCCTCACCCCAAAAAGTTTTTCGTGTTGTGGCTAATTACATAGTGGTACTAACGGCATTGATTAATCTCTTCTTTATAGTGTCATTGAGTTTTATAAGTATACTTAACAGCAGAGAGAATTTTGATTATACCAATTTTGCTCCCTTCTTTTATTTAAGTGAAGGATTATTTGCCGTTTGGCTCATGGCATTCATCTACTCACTTGTGACTGCAAAAAAAGACGTTTAAAGTAATTTTTTTTCTAAACCGGACAATCGTCAGATTTTTAATTAGTTACATACATTCATCTAAAAATTGCTAGAGAAAGCATGTTTGTTCAAGTCGCTAAAAAGAGCTTAATTAACGTTTATTTCCAAATAATTGAGTCAGGATTGGCGTTGAAAAGACAGAATTAAAATTGACCATTTCTTATAATTCATAAATAGTAATCATTAGTGGAGTTTAATGGCAG
>JAGQYI010000045.1 GCA_020436165.1 Cyclobacteriaceae bacterium
GAGGCTTCCCAATGATGGGCGACTTCCCTGATTCGTACAGTGTGTCGGTGAATGCCAACCACTCGATCGTTTCCAAAATTTTGAAGGCGAAAAAAGAGGAAGAGCAAACCACGCTTGCCAAGCAAGCTTTTGATCTGGCAATGCTTTCACAAAACATGCTTTCCGGTAAAGACTTAACCGACTTTATCGAACGAAGTGTGCATTTGATTGCTAAAAACTAACAAGGTTATGCCGGACTTGTTCTCCGAAGGAGTCCTAAGGACCGGCATTTCTTATATTTGCGATAAATAAAAAGAGAGGTTGTCTCGAAAACCTAGTATGAGTCATCCTGAACTTGATTCAGGATCTTAGCTTACAAATACCAGAGATTCTGAAATAAATTCAGAATGACGGTTTTAATTATTTTCGAGACATCCTCATTTCTAAACCTTGAATACAGTTCAAAATCATTCCGTTGAAGTTCAATCCTTGGGGTTGAAAGACTACCAGGAAACCTGGGATTACCAGGAACAGCTTTTCAAATCAGTAGTTGATTTAAAGCTTGCCAACCGTGACTTGCCCGAACAAGAACAAAAAGAAACCCCCAATTACTTATTGTTTGTAGAGCACCCTCATGTGTACACATTAGGCAAGAGCGGGCATGAATCCAACCTGCTGTTGAATGAAGATGGGCTGAAAGAAAAGCACGCCACGTATTACAAAATCAACCGAGGTGGAGATATTACCTACCATGGTCCCGGCCAGTTGGTTTGCTATCCCATTCTCGATCTGGATAATTTCTTTACAGATATTCATAAATACCTTCGGTTGCTCGAAGAAGCAGTCATACTAACCCTTGCAGAGTATGGGCTCAAAGCAGGCAGAATTGAAGGTCTTACAGGTGTGTGGTTGGATATCGATAAGGAAAATCCGGAAGGCGCGTTCTGGAACCCTCGTAAAATCTGTGCTATTGGTGTAAAGACCAGCCGCTGGGTAACCATGCACGGCCTGGCGCTGAATGTGAACCCTGATCTGGGTTATTTCAACAACATCATTCCGTGCGGCATTGACGACAAGGCTGTGACTTCCATTTCCAAAGAATTGAACAGGGAAGTATCGTTAGAAGAAGTGCAGGGGAAATTGAAAGCACATTTGTTTGAGCTTTTTGAAATGAACGAAGCCAAATGAAAAAGGACATCGAAAAACCTACAGTTGAAGGCGTAACCCTAGCCATTAAGCTGGACACCTCCAAAGAGGAACCACACTGGACGGTGCATTTAATCAACTCCAATGATTTTGAGTTGGAGAATGTGATGGTAGCCTCCAAAGGCTATGGAAAACAAAATGGCGAAGAGCAATTGACCTCCACCTTACGTCATTTCTTTGAGCAAGTGGGTGCACGTTCCGTGCAGCAAGTAGAAGTTATTACTTCTGAAGTCTTTCATCTGTTCAATGAATACTGGGTATCCTATTATGTGGATGGAAAGGTGTTCGACAAGAAATTCACCTTTGTGCCCGACAGCATCCAGGAAGAAAACCTAATGTTTATACCTGAGCTGAATGCAAAAGGGGTTTTGCATGCGTAATTAATAAATAATCTGCATAAAGAAGTTTATAGTTGTACCTTCAAATTATTGAATCCTATGAAACAGTAACTTTGATTGAGGTTTTGTGCCCATTATCTAAATAAAAATAATGTCTGTATTACTCTCATATTAGTAGTTAGTCTTAAAAGGGGAAAATGAAAAAGTACGGATTAATAATTGTGACAATGGTTTTCTTCCTAATTGTAAATACTAGTTACTTCTGGGAAGGAAGTCTCGGCTTTGTGGCATTTCCATTCTTCTTTCTTCTGATTTTAATTTACTTGGCCTTAGGGATTTTATTAATTAAACACCTTTTCCTCGCATTTAAAGAAAAGTTCAATAACAAATTAAGGCTTTTATCATCTGTTTTTTTGCTTTTTGTTCTGACAACAACATTTTTAAAACCAAATGGACTTATAGACTTTAGCAAACTAGAAGCATATGACGTGCTTGTTGCAGAAAGAGAAGGGGCTGCAAACTGTTTGACAACTTTGAAACTAAAAGATGATTTTTCTTTTAAAGAAAGAGTTGTGTGCTTTGGTGTTACTGAAACAACTGGGAAGTACCATATAAAAAACGATACGGTTTATTTTGATAATGTAAATAAGGGGAGACACTATGGTGAATATTATAGCTTTGGAATTATCAGACCCTCAAAGTTTAGTAAAGATGGAAAACGCTTTGACTTTGTAAGATATAAAAGTTTAAGTGACACTGTTGGATATGAGATTTGGATAGTAAAAAATGAAATGAATAAACTAGACCACAAAAAGTCTAACCACTAATTTGATATGAAACGTCTGTGGTTTTAATAGTCTTTAAGTATCTACAGATTACACTTTCCTACCATTTCTAACCCACTTTTCGTAAGTTGCCTTTTTGAGTTTAACTCCAAAGCATACAAATCCTTATATTTACATAAAGAATCAAAAAATGAGTACACCTCAAATAAGGGAGTTGCTTCACGAATACATTAATAAAGCGGATGAACGCCTTATCAACTTAATGTATGCCATGGTTCAAGCTGATATGAAAGAAGAAGATTATGAGTTAAGCGCAGCTCATAAAAAAATATTGGACGAAAGGCTGGCCGCCCATGAGGCGAACCCTGATGCGGGGTCTGGTTGGGAAGAAACAAAAGCCCGCATTAAAAGCCAACTAGAAAATCGTTATTGAAATTAAAAAGGTATTATGGGAACTGCCGAATTAAAACTTCAACTTCACCAGATTATTGATGCCGAGCCAGATATAAAAAAGCTGGAAGCCATTTATACATTGCTCAAAAGCTCTCCTATTGCTTTTGAAAAAATGTCGCTGGAAGAATATACCGATGCGATTGACACTGCCAGAGCACAAATAGCAGCCGGTAATTTTAAAACAGTAGAGCAGGTTGAAAAAGAATCCAACAATTGGTAGGTCGAAGAAAAAAAGTTGTTTGGTCTCCTCAAGCTATTGAATCGTTAAAATGGCATTGTGATTACATTGCAAATGATTCTGTAAGTACTTCAAGAAAAGTCAAACAGGAAATCATTAAAGCAACTAAGGAACTCAACAAGTTTCCGAGAAATTTGCGGTTGATGAATTCTATCCAAATAACCGAGGCAACATAAGAAGGTTCTTTAAATGGAGCTACCGCATTATATATGAGGTAAATGATACTACGATTGATATTTTAAATGTTATTCACACGAGCCAGGAGCCTACTCAGGAATAAACTAAGAATCAAATCCCCAACCCGGTAACGTCATCCTGAGGCTTGACAAGCCTCTGCGTCAGCAAGCCGAAGGATCTCCCTATTAGGAGATTCTTCACATGCTTTTCCCAAAGCCAACCCTAAATGTTCAGAATGAAGAGAAGAGGTATTTGTTTTATTTGAAGGACTACCATTTCTAACCAACTTTTCGTAAGTTGTCTCTTTGTAGTTTAACTCCAAAGTCATGAACCCATCCCCAGATAAAATCCTTGTTATTGATATTGAGACCATTCGCTGCGCTTCTACCTATGATGAACTACCCAAACGCCTGCAAGAGCAATGGGAAAAGAAAGCCTATACGCTCAATCAATTTGGCCATACCGAGCTAACGCCCGATGAGTTGTTTATGGAGCGGGCCGGCATTTATGCCGAGTTTGGGAAAGTGATCGTTATTGCCGTTGGCTTTTTTGTGTATCAGGAAGGTGAATGGCATTTCAGGGTCAGGGCGTTAGCCAACCACGATGAGAAGGGATTGCTGGAGGAGTTTGTGGCACTCCTAGAAAAGTTCGACCAAAGCACGCTGTTTCTTTGTGGGCATAATGGCAAAGAGTTTGATTTTCCTTACCTCTCCAGGCGCATGTTGGTCAATGGAGTTACGCTGCCAGCAATCCTTGATCTATCCGCTAAAAAGCCCTGGGAGGTCAACCACATCGATACCATGGAGCTCTGGAAGTTTGGCGACCGCAAAAGCTTCACCTCACTCGAATTACTGGCCACCATTTTCGACATCCCTTCCAGCAAATCGGACATTGATGGAAGTGAAGTAAGCCAGGTGTATTACGAGGAAAACGACCTGGAACGCATAGCCGAATATTGCGCACGCGATGTGGTAGTTACGGCTCAACTCTTACGCAAACTAAAAGGCGAGTCCATCATCGAAGAAAATAACATTCACTTTATCAACAATTAACCTTCATTTTCTTTTTCCGGGATAACAAACTGTACTTTTGGAGGATATATGAGTAAAAAGAAAAAAGGAAAGCCACGAATGGGTGGTAAACGCAAGTTTGACGCAAAACAAATAAAGGAGCGCCTGGTCGGGTACCTCGACAGCAACCAAAGCAAGGCCTTCTCCAGCAAGCAATTAATCAAGCGGCTTAATTTAAGGGATGCCCCTTCCAAGGCATCGGTGCAACCCCTGCTCGAAGCACTGGAGCGCGATGGCAAAATTGAACAAATACGACATAGCTATAAAAGCCTGCGCAAGCCTGATTTTGTACGCGGTGTGGTGGACCACGTGAACCCACGCTTTGCCTATGTTATCACCGACTCGGAGCATGAGGACGTATGGGTAAAAACAGAGCTGCTAAAATATGCTATGGATGGCGATAGGGTGGAGATAATGGTTTTCCCAAAACGCCATGGCAAACGACCCGAAGGCCAGGTTACCAATATTGTTGAGCGCAAGCACCAGGAAATTGTGGGTAAAATAGAGTTTTCCACCCGCTACGCCTTTGTGGTGCCCGACAACCGTAAAATACACCAGGATATTTATGTGCCGCTGAACAAAGCCAATGGGGCAGCCCATAAAGACAAAGTAATTGTAAAGATTACCGTGTGGCCCGGTCACGACCGCAGCCCCGAAGGCGAGGTTACGCGGGTGTTGGGCCCTGCAGGTAAGCACGAGGCCGAAATGCACTCCATTATGGCAGAGTTTGGGCTGCCGTTTGAGTTTCCTGAAAAAGTAGAAGAGGAAGCCGAGCTACTTAGTGACAAGCTCCCGGAAGAGGAAATCAAAAAACGCAAGGATTTCAGAAGCATTACAACCTTCACCATCGACCCGGTGGATGCCAAGGACTTTGACGATGCCTTGTCGTACAAAAAACTAAAAAACGGGAATACGGAAGTGGGCATTCACATTGCAGATGTTACCCATTATGTTCGGCCCAAAACCGAGCTTGAAAAGGAGGCTCAAAAGCGGGCCACTTCGGTCTATTTAGTTGACCGCACCATTCCCATGCTGCCCGAGCGGCTTTCCAACGGCTTGTGCTCGCTCCGGCCCAACGAAGACAAGTTTACTTTTTCGGCTGTGTTTGAGTTGAATGAAAGAGCTGAAATAGAAAAAGAATGGTTTGGCCGAACAGTAATTCACTCTGACAGACGGTTTGCGTATGAAGAAGCCCAGGAGGTAATTGATAACCAGGAAGGCGATTTTGTGGCTGAGCTTACCCATTTAGACCAACTGGCCAAAGCCCTCCGTAACGAACGTTTCAAACGAGGAGCCATCAATTTTGAAACTACAGAAGTACGTTTCAAACTGGCTGAAGACGGAACACCACTAGGCATTGAGCCCAAAATTCGTAAAGATGCGCACAAGCTGATCGAGGAGTTTATGCTGTTGGCCAACAAGCGCGTAGCCCAATATGTGTATGACCTCCACAACGGTAAGGACAATAACACATTTGTCTATCGAACGCACGACAATCCGGACCCGGAAAAGATCAACACCTTTGCCTTGTTTGCCAAGCGGTTTGGTCATGAGTTAGACCAGAATGATAGCAGGATTTCAACTTCGTTAAATAACCTAATAACCGAAATTGAAGGCAAGCCGGAAGAAAACGTATTACAATCGCTGGCCATTCGAGCCATGGCCAAGGCCAAATACACGACCGATTCCAACGGGCACTTTGGACTCGCGTTCCGTCATTACACACACTTTACCTCACCCATCAGGCGTTATCCGGATATGATGGTGCATCGTCTGTTGCAGCATTACCTGTCGGGAGGCAAACCTGTTAGCAAAGACGAGTATGAAGAGCTTTGCTTACATAGTTCCGATATGGAAAAGCAAGCGGCTGATGCAGAGCGTGCTTCTATTAAATACAAGCAGGTGGAGTTCATGCAAAATGCAGAAGACAAGCCTTATGAAGGCTTAATTTCCGGCTTAACCGAATGGGGCATTTTTGTGGAAATACAGGAAACCAAATGTGAAGGTATGGTGCGCATGAGCGAAATGTCTGATGACTTTTATGAATTTGATGAAGACAACTACCGTGTAATTGGCAAACGCAACAAGAAAATGTTGAGCCTGGGTGATAAAGTAACCGTACGCGTAATCGATACCAATATTGACCGAAGAACCATTGATCTAACTTTTGTGGATGATGAAAGAGATTGAACAACTGCAAACGAGAATTAATGAGGCGTTAAAGCAATTGACTCTTCCGGAGTCGCCCTCTAATCTCTACGATCCCATTAAGTACATCCTAGAATTAGGTGGCAAAAGGGTGCGCCCAATGCTGGCTCTATTATCCTATAAGCTTTATAAAGAAGATATTGAGCCAGCTGTTGTCCCTGCTTTAGCCCTTGAGGTATTCCACAACTTTACCCTGGTGCATGATGACATTATGGATGAAGCACCACTTCGCAGAGGTAAGGAAACCGTCCACAAAAAATGGAATGAAAATATCGCAATTCTTTCTGGTGATGTAATGCTGGTAGAGGCGTACAAGCTTTTGGGCAAGGCCCCTAAAGAAGTACTTCCAAAGCTTTTGGAAAAATTCAATGCCTGCGCACAGGAGGTTTGCGAAGGTCAGCAAAAAGATATGGACTTTGAATCACGTCCCTACGTTTCTGTGGATGAATACCTGGATATGATCCGCCAAAAGACGGCTGTTCTATTAGGCTTCAGCCTGGAAATGGGAGCCATTTTAGCAGGAGCTCCTGACAAGGATTGCGAGTTGCTCTACGAAGCAGGCGTTAACCTTGGCATCGCCTTCCAACTCCAAGATGACTTGCTTGATCTATACGGTGGAGAAGCCTTCGGCAAACAGGTTGGAGGAGATATTATTAATAAGAAGAAATCGTTTTTGATAACTAAAGCGTTGGAGCTTTCTGAAACAAAGGATTCGCTTTTACAACTTTACAATAGTTCTAATACAAAGTCCGATGAAAAGGTAGGAAAAGTAAAACAGGTGTTTGAAGAACTTGACTTAGAAGCAAAAACTCAAAGATTTATTAAAAAGTTTGAAAATTTAGGTCAAGATAAAATTGAACAAATTAATTGCCAAAATAAAGAAGGGTTAACTACACTTCTCCATTCTTTAAGGACAAGAACATACTAATTAATCTTCCCACCATGTGGGCTTTTCAACAGTCGGGTTCCCTTTTGAGTAATTCTGGCAACTGTAACATTCTCTTGCAGGAGGGTCTCCATAATATATGCACTCAAACCTCAAGTAATCTTCAACGTAAAAATCAACTGATAACTCTCGTCTGGTAAAGTACCATCTTCGGGCCTGTTCTTTAACAACTCCAAAGTAGCCCGATACGGGTTTGTTTCCGTTTACTTGCTTAATATTTGTATCTAAGTTATAGGGAGGGGCATCAAACAAACCTCCTCTTTTGGATTGCTCCACCATGTCATTCCAAAACCGATAATTTCGCTCCGTCATTACTTGTTGTGTGACTAATATGGAAAGCTTTTCAAAGTATCGCTCATTCCTTCGTAATGTCATATAGACAAGTTTGTTTTTATACCCACCATCTTTATCATTTTTAATGGTGAATGTATTTAGAAATGTTTCATTTGTTACCCAGCATTTATGCCCATAATCTGCGATAGAACTAAGTGGGGCAATATAAATCCATATTGGGTCAAAATCCCACTTATAGTAGACAGGTTCCTTGTTTGGGTTTTGTGGTAATTGGATGTTTATATTTAGACCTTGTTCTGTATCTACTTCCTGTTCTCCACTCTTCCATATATATACTTTTTCAAACACCTCATCATGTGTAATATCTCCCATTGTGGGTATTGTGGATTGAACCATTTGCTCCCATTCTGATTCGTACATTTCTCCGTCTGATAACGCGATTTTTAATTGGTATTCTCTATCGGGTTGTGCCGAAAAACTGGGGTCAAGCAAATAGTATGTTCCTATGGTTTCTGTACTCTCAGTATACATGTACGAATTACCAAGATCATCTTCTATTCGTACGGTAGCTCCAGAAGCGGTTTTATCATGTCGATTTTCTACACTGCTTGTCCATTTAAGCTTAATCGAAAAAAACCTCCCGTCTGATGGAAAATTCTTCGTGTCATTATACGATTTATCAGAAATAAAACCCTCTACAACCAAATTCGAAGACTCGATTTTCAGATCAAATTCATACAATTCGACACAACTGCTAAGCAAAATAAAATAACCAAACAGGATAGGAGTCCTTTTCATTCAATTGTATTTATAAATTAAATAACTAATAAGTCAATCCACCCACCACAATGGTTTTTCTACACTTGGAATTGCTCCAGAACGTTCATAAGCCAAACAGCTAAAGCAGTCAGGCCCAGCTGGTAAACCATAGATGTTACATTCCTTAAATAAATAATCTTCCAAATAGTATGATAAATCACTCCGTTTAAAATACCAGCGTGTTGCTTGTTCTTTAACAACTCCAAAATATCCCGAGACTCGTTTTTCCACATCAACTGATTTTATGTTTGTGTCCAAATTATATGGTGGGGCATCAAACAAGCTTCCTCTTTGAGTTTGCTCATACATCTCTTTCCAGAATCGATAATATCGTTCGGTCATCACCTGCTGGGTTATTAAGACTGAAAGGTTTTCGAAGACCTTTTCATTTCTATAAAGGCTCATAAACAATAATTTATTTTTAAACCCACCTTCTTCATCCTTCTTTAAAGTATAAGATTTTAAAAACAACTTGCTTGTTACCCAGCATTTATGATCATAGTCAACTATTGAGCTTAATGGCGCTATAAATATCCATGTTGGCGTATAATCCCAACGGTAATAAATAGGTTGGCTTGTATTATTAGATGGAAGGCTAATCATTATATTAATACCATTTTCAACCTTTATTACTTGCTCTCCATATTGCCATCTATACGCTTTTTCCTGTACTTCTTCAAAAGATATTTCCCCCATAGACGAAACATTGGTCGCTACCATTTTTTCCCAGTCAGATTCATACTTTTCACCATCTCCTAATAATATCTCAAGTTTGTAGCTTTTATCTCGGTCAGCAGAAAAAGTTGAGTCCAAAAGATAATAAACCCCTAGTTCGTTCATTGATTCAGAGTATTTATATTCAACTCCTTCATTATCTTCAATTTTTACGGTTGCTCCTACAACAGGTCTATCATGTTGGTTTGTGACTTTGCTTGTTGTTCTTAGTTTAATTGAAAAAAATCTACCATCGGAAGGATAAGTACGTGTATCAATAAATGATTTATCTGAAATATAACCTTCTACAACCAAAGTAGAGGTGTTTGCATTCACATCAAATTCATATAACTCAACGCATGATGTAATAACAAATACAGATATAGCCAACAACCAACCCTTTTTCATTTTTTAAGCATTTTACTCTTCCCACCAATCGGGTTCACTTACCGTTGGATTTCCTTTAGGGTAGTCTAAACAGCTGTAACACTCGGGTGCTTTACGACCCGGGCCATAATATACCTCGCAGTCTGCTTGGAGGTAATCCTCTACATAATAGGATAAATCGTGTTTGCTAAAATACCAGCGTTTTGCCTGCTCACGCACCACTCCAAAATAGCCCGATACCTTCTTACCACTACCGCCCGTTTGTTTCAAATTAGTATCAAGATTATATGGAGGTGCATCAAAGAGCCCTCCTCTTTGAGTCTGTTCATACATTTCTTCCCAAAACCGATAATTCCTTTCTGTTAACACTTGTTGTGTAATTAATACAGACATCTTTTCAAATGTTCGCTCATTTCTGTACAAACTCATATAAACCAATTTGTTCTTATAACCACCTACTTCATCTACTGTTACTTTATATGATTTTAAGTAAGATTTATTCGTTACCCAACATTTATGTCCATAATCAACAATTGAGCTTAATGGTGCAATGTAAATCCAGGTAGCATTAAAGTTCCATCTATAATAAATAGGTGTGTTATTGGTATTTAAAGGTAAGTTTATACATAAATCAATTCCTTTTTGTGTTTCAACTTCTTGTTCTCCGCTTTTCCATACATATACCTTTTTCTCACTTTCATCAAAACATATATCCCCCATTGGGCTAACATCACTATCTGGCATTCTTTCCCAATCAGATTCATATATCTCTCCATCGCTTAAAGTTATATTTAATTTATACTCCGTTCCACGTTGGGCTGCGAATGATGTATTTAACAAGTAATATGTCCCTGGTTCAACTGAATCCTCCGTATATTGATATTTGTTGCCATCACTATCTTCCAACGACACATTTGCTCCTTTAGCAACTTCGTCATGCTGGTTTGTAACTCTACTTGTGTAACGTAATTTTATCGAAAAAAAACGTCCGTCAGAAGGATAGCTTTTTGTATCCACAAAAGATTTATCAGAAATATAGCCCTCAACTACAAGGGTTGGTGTATCATTTTTTACATCAAATTCATATAACTCAACACATCCAAATAGCATTATTAGAATCAGCACAATAGAAATTCTTGGCCACATTGCTTAAAACTTAAAATTATAAGACAACGAGGGGAAAAATGTTCCTAGAATAGCTACTTTATGTGCATTGCCATAGCTATCAAAATAAATTGAAAAGGCATTTTTCCTTCCATAAAGATTGTAAACAGAAAACACCCATTCTCCATAAAACCTCTTATTACTTTTTATCCTATCCTTTATGGTTAAGGATACATCGAGCCTGTGATAATCCGGTATCCTATATTCATTTCGCTTAGAATAGTTTAAAACGGAAAGGTAAGCATCGTAACTAAATTTAGATATTGGAATAGTAATAGGCCTGCCTGTACTATAAGTAAAATTTGAAGAAAGTGTTACTTGCTGGTTAAAGTTATAGTTAATTACAAATGAAAGGCTATGAGGTTGATCGTTTAAAGAAGCATAGTATTCTCCGTTATTTATCGTCCTTATTTCTAAGGGTGAATCAAATTTTCTTAAACTTCTTGCATACGTATATGAAAGCCATCCGTTTAAATTTCCTGTATTCTTTTTCACCATTACTTCAACTCCATAAGCAATACCATTTCCTTGGATCATACCGGATTCCAGCGATTTATTTAATGTGGTATTCGCTCCTTCAATGTAGTCTATTGTGTTTTTAACATTTTTATAAAAACCTTCCACGGATATCTCATAGGTATTATTGTACATATTTTTAAAGTATCCTAAAGAAACCTGGTCTCCTATTTCGGGCTCAATGTAGGGTCCGCTGCTTATCCAATAATCCAAAGGTGCTGATGCAGTTGTATTAGATACTAAATGAAGGTATTGATAACCTCTATAGTAACTGGCCTTAATAGATGTAAGGTCATTTAAAAGGTATCTTAATGATACTCTTGGTTCTAATCCACGATAGGAAGTAATTACTTCGTTAGATTTATAAACGGTTGAATCTACAATAGAGGGGTATCTTCCATCTAAATTATCATAATCAAATTTGTATATTTTATCCTCCCCTAATCGAAAAAAATTGGATTGCCTTATACCAGCGGTAAAAGATAGTTTGTCATTAATCTCAAAGTCGGTACTTATAAAAACAGCCGCTTCCAATGATTTCTGATTATTAATATCAACAGCATCTACGTTAACACTTTCTTCGTTTGGAACTAACTTTCCCGGATCGGACAAATTGTAGTTTGCTTCTATTCCGGCTGCTGTGTTAAACTTTTCATTAAATTCATTGGTTACAACATATTTTGTCATCAAATTTTTTATTCCATTGCTATACTTAAAGCCGCTTAGAAGGTTTTCATTATCTACATTACTTCCATAGTTACTATTTGAAATAGTCATCGTGGAAGCCATACCCGATTTAAATACATGATCCCATTTTAAAGAAAGATTAGTTGTGCTCCAACTAAATGTTGAGTCATTATCCAACTTAAATTCATCATTGCTATTATACCCTGTTAAAGCAACTGAGTTATTCTTATTTATCTCATAAAAGATTTTTCCCGTTAAATCATAAAATTTGGCAGAGTTATCAACAAGATCTATATTATTTGTCGCCTTTAACAACCAATTAGTGTATGAAACTCTGCCTCCAAAATTGTATGAGACTCGGTCTCTTACAATAGGGCCTTCGGCAGAAATTCTGCTCGATACCATTCCAATGCCTCCAGAAAAGGTATGCAAAGTGGCATTTCCATTTTTTAAGTTTACCTCCATTACTGAAGACACTCTCCCTCCATAACTTGCATCCCCTCCACCTTTGTACAATGTCACATTACTAATCATATCTGGATTGAAAGCAGAAAAGAAACCAAATAGATGGGTAGGGTTATAAATTATAGCTCCATCTTGTATAATTAAGTTTTGACCTGTATCCCCCCCCCTTACATTTATTCCTGAAGAAACCTCACCTACTGTACTTACACCTGGTAATGTTATTAATCCCTTTAATGGATCTACTTCGCCCATAAATGTAGGTAACTCCTTGATCGTAGAAATGCTTAGGTTCTCAACACCGGTCAGGTTGTTTTTCACATTATCTTCGGCTTTACTTGCCGTTACAACCACTGTTTCCAACTGCGAAAGGCTAGGCCGCATTCCAACTGAAATATCTGTCCTGTTGCTTAGTTTGCTAAACCCAACTATATACGAGACAGTTTCGTATCCTACGTATCTGATGTCCAATCTAAAAAGACTTTCGGGAACACTTAATTCATAATTACCTTTTTCATCTGTTAATGCTCCTAGTTGCTTTGATTGTATTACAACCTGAACTCCTATGAGCTTTTCATCTGTTGTTCCGTCCCATACATTTCCTTTTAATATTGACTTCGATTTTCCTGAAGGCTTAAGTACAATGTAATTATCCCTTTTTTTCCCAAATTCGTAGCTCGTCTTTTTATCTACTATTACAGCCATATTATCATTTAATTTGATGGCACTCAAATTAAAGACACTATTATCAATATAATCGAGCAAATATTTTTCTTCCGTTATTCCATTAATACTTAACGGCTCCAATTGACTCGTGTCATATATAAAATCTAACCCATACTTATTTTCGACCTCTTTAAGATAATTAACTAATCCTTTTCCATTAGCAGATTTGTCAATAATTACCCTATTAATTGTTTGAGTATATCCTGTTAAAGACAAACTCATAAGCAATAATCCAAAAATTAATTTAGTCCTAATAATCGACATTCTCATATAAATAGGCTCAAGAAAAAATGGGGCTATTCCACTAAAAGAAAAAGCCCCATTCTTGAATTTAACTATTGGTTAGTTTTTATCCCACCAAAGTTTTGTTGTTTTGCTATCACCACCAATTTTAGCAGCAGCAGCAGCCATATTGGCTCCGTTTAATGTAGCTTCTCTAACTGGGTATAACAAACGAGTAGGAATATCAGCTAAGGTCATGTCTGGTGGAGGATTAAATCCGGCAAAGTCTAACCTTCTCCAGGTTGTCCATCCAGCGTAACCGCGGTTGTAAAGTGCCAACCAAGCTTGAGTTCCAATAATTTGTTTCCAATTTCCTGAGCCACCATCTGCGGTAGTATAGGCCACATCAGTATTTGCTAAATAAGCTGTTGCTTCAGAAGCAGGACGACCCCAGTCGGCAAATGAAGATATGATACCAGCGTTGTAATAATCCTCAGCGGTCATACCACCCATTGCAACACCTCTTGCCGCAGCTTCAGAAAGCAAAAACATTACCTCTGTGGAACTTATAAGTGTTCCTTTTAGATTTGGCTCAAACATTCTATCTCCAATATGAGAAACACCTGCATAACCATTAGCTGTTCCATAAACTCCGCCTTCAAAAAGAGATGGTCCGTTCAAAGAATCTGCTGCAAGAATTGTGAATGGAGTTGCCATGTATTCAACTGTTCCATTTTTCCATATAATAAAGCGTCCCTTACCATCTGTGACAGTAGAGTCCTTTTTTGTATTATTAGCATCAACATGATATGGGAACGAAATTGGATCAGTTGCATAGGCAAAAATCCTAGTATCACCCAAATCATTTAGCTTATCAACTAATGTGTTTGATACAACAAAATCCTTTCTTCCACTAAGTACTAAATCTTCATATAAAGGATTTGTACCTGGCGCACCATCTTGATATTCAATTGATGCGTTATCAGCTGGGTCCATAATCAAACCATCTGCGTACGCTTCATTTATCATGGTTGTTGCCTTTGTTGGATTATCATCAAAATACATCAAAGCCATTCTTAGCTTTAACGAATTTGCAAACATCATCCATTGTGCAGTATTGCCTCTATAAACAGCATCTTGGCCAGAAGAAATACTAGGTTCACTGGGATCCATTCTTGAAAGCGCATCATCTATCATAGTTATAACATTATCATACGTTGTTTTACCATCATCGTATTTGGGAGTTAAATTGTCTGGATCTAGTGCTTCATCAAAAACAATATCTCCAAATACTTCGTCCAAAATAGCATAAGTGTATGCAATATTGATATCTATTACTGCAAGCTTGTTGGCATTCTGTGCATCACTCAATAATGGATCAGGATTATCAGCCAGTTTTTGACGACCATCCACCATATTTTTAAGCGCATTTCTATATCCATTTTGCCAAACGTTATCCGGTATTTGTCTTGTTACCTGGTTGTATGCACTTTCATCTGGATATGTTGTTTGAGACCAGTACTGTGCATATAACCTGAAAACGTTTTCATTTACGTTAGTATTCACCATCATATCGAACATCTCCTTCATTCCATAAGAAAACAATGTTTCGCCTGGAACATCAGCAGGGTTCTTTTTTTCAGTATTCAGCTCTTCATACCTTTGATCACAGGCAGTAAAAGCACCTATGACAAGAAGAGTTATTAAAATCTTTTTCATATTCATATTCTTCTATGATTAAAAATCTATATCAACTCTAAACCCAACAGTTCTTGTTGTAGGATAAGAACCTGATAAATATCCTTGCGCATTACCTGCTCCTAATCCTGATTCAGGATCCGCATAAGGAACATTTTTATGCATTATCCAAAGATTTCTCCCAACGATTGAAAGATTAACATTTTGTATAGCATTCCCTAATAAGCTTTTAGGTAAGCTATATGTCAATGATGCTTCTCGTAGTTTTACATAAGTCGCATCATAAACAGTTAACTCTCCAGGGTTTCTAGAGGAGTTACCCCAATAGAAAACACCACCATAATAATCAGCACGCGCATAAATATCATTAGGAGTACCGTCTTCTTTAACGCCATCAAGTTTTATACCACCACCTTGAGAAACAGGCAATCTCCAATCATTACCAAGATCGTTAGTTCCAACGGTACTAACAGGTATCCCTGTTCCTTGTCCGTAATGCATATCTAATGAATAAACATCACCACCTTTAGACATATCAATTAAGAAGCTTAGACTAACTCCTTTATAACTTAAGGTATTAGTTAAACCACCTAACCAATCTGGGTTAGGGTTACCAATAATTTGGTCCGGTACAGCTATGTAGTATCCTGATGAGTTAACAACTCGTTTTCCAGAAGCAGGATCTATTTGGAAACCTGTACCTCTAATAACTCCAAATGGTTCACCTACAGTTGCATTAAGTGAAACACCTCCTTGGTAACTACCTAAAACAAAGTTTTCCACACCTGGAACTAATTCAATAACTTTACTAACATTTTTTGACCAGTTAAGACTTGCTTTCCAGTTGAATCCACTCTGGCTTCTGATGATGTCACCACCAAGAGTAATCTCCAGGCCTTTGTTATTAACTTCACCACCATTAAGGGTTTTGTACCTATAACCTGTAGCACGTGAAACCTCAATTGTCATGATTTGGTCAAATGTATTTGTGTTGTAAGCAGCAAAATCAAAGCTTAAACGATCATTAAACATAGATGCTTCTAACCCAAATTCAAAACTTTTTGACCTCTCTGGTTTTAAATCAGGGTTATTTTTGTAAATTCTAGCTCTTGTCAAAACACCCCCGCTAAAGTTTGGTTCACGTAAGTAATAGTCATACACATTCCCTGCGTCTGTATCTCCACCAACTTCAGCATAGTTAATTCGAGCCTTTCCAAAATTCAACCAACTTGCATTCGCCACCTCTGAAAAAACAAAGCTTAACGAAGCAGCCGGATAGAAATAAACGTTGTTTCCTACCGGAAGTGCACTTGATTGATCTCTTCTTCCTGTTAATTCAAGATAGAGCATGTCTTTGTATCCTAAGTTAACGTTGGCATAAACACCTGCAACTTCCTTTTCTCTTAATGTTTCTACTGGGAATGGGTTCTCTTGTAAGCTATTACTTAAAGTATAAAGACGAGGTATCGCCAAACCACCATTAGTAGAAGCCAAGACTGATTCAAAAGAATTTTGTCGAATATTAAACCCTAGCATTGCGTAGAGGTTTAAATCAGGAGATAGATTTTTATTCGCAGTCATAAATAAATCATAGTTTATTTCAGAAACCGCTCTGTCTTCTCTCTGATATCCTGATTGTTCATCCAATTTGTTGATTCCAAATTCTGAAGCAACACTACCGATAGCTCTTCTTTGCTCTCTTACTTCATTATATCTATCAAGAGTGGCTCTACCCGTAAGACTTAACCAATCGTTGATATCATACTTCAAAACAAAGTTTCCAAAAACCCTATTTCTAGTATCTGATTCATAATTTTCAAATCGTGTCCAATATGGGTTATCCCAGAAAATTGGATCATAATCTCCTCCACCTGCATCATACATATTCCATGTAACATTTCTGCGTGTTTGGAAATATAAATCTTTCAAGGATTCAACATCCACGTTTGTTTCCCACCATTGACGGAAGTTAGCCATGATATTATCTCCATATCCAGTAGAGTTTCTTCCTATCACATCATTATTAACATAATTAACACCAACAGAGGCAGTTAATTTATCGTTAATTTGACTTGATCCGTTAAACCCAAAAGTGTTTTTATGAACTTGGCTATTTGGTAAAACACCTGAACCGCTGTAATTAGTATAACTTAAACGAAATGTGTTTTTATCGTTTCCACCAGTTAGTGAAACACTATTATTAACAGTATAAGCTGTTTCAAAGAATGAAACTGGAGTATTTTTGGCCGCAAGCCAAGGATAAGCTTTCCCATAATTAGGAGATTCTGGCACAAATGAGTCCCAATGGTAAACATTCAAATTTGGATCAAATTTTTCTCCATAAGATGCGTCTTCATAAGTAGGCACAATTAAATCTGGAGTACCATCACCGTTTACATCATAAAAGTCATCAAATGGGCCACCATCATTACCATAATAGTAATTAGAATAACCAGCGCCATATTGGTCCTGATATTCCACAAAAGTACTTTTGTCTATTTTACCAACTGTAAAGCCAGTTGAAACAGAAATTCCCAGACCTTTTCTGCTTTCTCCTTTTTTTGTAGTAATTACAATCGCACCGTTTGAAGCTCTGGAACCATAAAGGGCTGTCGCAGCGGCACCTTTCAAAACGTTTATTGATTCAATATCTTCCGGGTTGATGTCAGAGGCCGCGTTTCCATAGTCATAACCATATCTACCAGCTGTCTGATAAGCATCATTACCCGTACGGTTATCAATTGGAATACCGTCAACAACAAATAAAGCCTGGTTGCTACCGGTAATAGAGGCATTACCTCTAATTACCACGTTAGTAGACCCTCCAAAATTGTTGTTTTGCTTAATCTGAACTCCAGAAACTCTACCAGAAAGCGAGTTTACAAAGTTTTGCTCCTTCGCCTTAGTAACCTCTTCTGCTT
Organism: Cyclobacteriaceae bacterium; assembly: GCA_020436165.1. GTDB lineage: Bacteria > Bacteroidota > Bacteroidia > Cytophagales > Cyclobacteriaceae > JAKISE01. The sequence continues at coordinate 18,011 of JAGQYI010000045.1, forward strand.
CGACATCCTGGGTTGCATAACCCAAAGAAGCCTTCTCACGAGTTACCCCAAGAGCTGTCACCACTACTTCACTTAGTTGCTGAATGTCAGAGGACATTACGGCATCAATAGAGGAGCGATTTCCAATCTCAATGTCTTGAGATTCCAATCCAATAAAGGAGAACACTAATGTTCCTCCACTTTCGGGAACAGAAAGTTTGTAATTACCGTCAATATCGGTAACTGTACCATTCGTTGTCCCCTTGATCACAACGTTAACTCCCGGCAAAGGAGAACCATCCTCAGCAGAAGTTACTTTACCAGTAATTACCCTGTCCTGAGCAAACAAACTGCTCGCTCCAAGAAAAGTAAAAACTGATAAGAGAAGTAAAACTTTTCTCATAGTTTATGTAGGTTTAAGTAAAACATAATACCTATTTCATAGGTAATTTAATGGTTAAATTTACCCCTACTTATGAGCGTCTCAAAACGATTGATAACAATTATTTAATATTTATTAAAATAGTGCAACGATAAATAATTTTGTTTATGTTTAAGTGTGGAATATTTTGTACCACAAAAAAAGCCCTGCTCGTAACAAGCAGGGCTTTCGTCCCTTTATTGTAGTATTTTATTCTGTTATCCTTCTATCTCATCAACCGAGACAAACGAACGATTGTTTCTTCCTTTAGTGAAATTAACCACACCTGTTTTCAATGCAAATAAGGTGTGGTCTTTACCCATTCCCACATTTTTACCTGGGTGGTGTTGAGTGCCTCTTTGACGCACAATGATATTACCGGCTATTGCAGCTTGTCCGCCATATATTTTTACACCTAATCGTTTACTTTCCGATTCGCGTCCGTTCTTAGAACTACCCGCTCCTTTTTTGTGTGCCATTTGTTACTTATTTAGAAATTCCTTCGATCAAAACTTTTGTGAAATCCTGGCGATGGCCGTTACGTACCTTATAGCCTTTTCTTCTTTTCTTCTTAAAGACAACCACTTTATCGCCTCTAACATGTCCTAGTATCTTACCTGATACCTTGGCACCCTTAACTATTGGTGCACCAACTTCAACCTTTCCTTCGTTGTCTAACAACAATACCCGGTCGAATTCCACGGAAGCGCCCTCTTCGCCTTGCATCTTTGGTGCATAAACGAACTGATCTTGCGTTACTTTGAACTGCTTTCCGCCTATTTCTACTATTGCGTACATTTTAACTTATTATCTGTTTTTACAAAACGGAGTGCAAATATAGATGCTTTGTTCGCTAAAAACAAGTAAACCCGTTAACCTCAGTAGGTTCCTTGCATCCATTCCTCAATTGATCGCTTCTTTTGTTAATTCAATGTTAAAATTTTTTCAATTTGTCAATCTCCTTTCTATCAGGTATTTAGAATAAAGAAAGGATTACATATATGGTTTTTAACACTCTGTTTTTCTGATACTTAAATATGTAATTGTACTTTAAGAAGCTTGATTTTTCACCTAATTTTTTTGTTTTCATTGGCTTGATTTTTAATCATTCTTTATCCTTTTTTGTAAAAGGCGTTCCTGCCCACTTCCATTTTTTAGAGGTTAAATTAATTGTGAAATTTTACTTATTTCACACCGATTTTTATTGATCAGATGGTTGAAAAGGTAAAAGCGTTGTTGATAAAATTGTTAATGGCATAAATAAAATAAGTAAGAATGGTTGAAGAGCCTATTTTAAAAGAGAATAAAGGTCGGTTTGTATTGTTCCCAATTCAGCATAACGACATTTGGGAGTTTTATAAAAAGGCAGAAGCCAGCTTTTGGACTGCTGAAGAAATTGATCTTAGCCAGGACCTGAAGGATTGGAACAATTTAAATGATGGTGAACGTCATTTTATTAGTCATGTGCTTGCCTTCTTTGCTGCAAGCGATGGTATCGTTAATGAGAACCTGGCTGAAAATTTTGTGGCAGAGGTACAATATACAGAAGCCAAATTCTTTTATGGGTTTCAGATTGCCATTGAGAACATCCACTCAGAGACCTACTCACTTCTGATTGACACCTACATTAAAGACCCGCAGGAGCGCGATAAGCTGTTCAACGCCATTGAAACCATGCCTTTTGTAAAGAAAAAGGCCGACTGGGCACTGCGCTGGATTGACGAGGGCTCCTTTGCCGAGCGACTGATTGCCTTTGCTGCTGTGGAAGGAATCTTCTTTTCGGGCAGTTTCTGCTCCATCTTCTGGCTCAAAAAACGGGGCCTTATGCCGGGCCTTAGTTTCTCAAATGAGCTTATCTCGCGTGACGAAGGCCTGCATTGCGATTTTGCCTGCCTGCTGTACAATAATCACCTGGTTAATAAACTTGACCAGCAAGTAATCATTGACATTATTGAAGATGCTGTTCGTATTGAAAAAGAGTTTGTAACAGAAGCTTTACCTGTAAAACTAATTGGCATGAATGCAGATTTAATGTGCCAGTACATTGAGTTTGTGGCCGATCGCTTGTTAATGGAGCTTGGCTGCCCTAAAGTATATGGCGCTGCCAATCCGTTTGACTTCATGGAGCTAATCTCCCTTCAAGGCAAGACCAACTTCTTCGAGAAACGAGTAGGTGAATACAAAAAAGCGGGCGTAACAGCCGATGCTGAAGAAAAACCCAAATTTAGTTTAGACGAAGACTTTTAATCCCTAATCATTAACACCCAAACCTAACTTTATAATGCTAGTAGTAAAAAGAGACGGAAGACACGAATCGGTAAAATTCGATAAAATAACTGCACGAATCGAAAAGCTATGCTATGGTCTCGACCCTAATTATGTCCAACCTGTGGATATTGCTAAAAAGGTAATTGCTGGAATTTATGATGGCGTAACCACCGTTGAGCTTGATAATCTTGCAGCAGAAACAGCGGCATCACTCACCACCAGCCACCCGGATTATGCCAAGCTTGCAGCGCGCATAGCCATCTCGAATCTTCATAAAACTACCAGCAAGTCGTTTTCCAATACGATGAAACGATTGTACACCTATATTGATCCAAAGACAGGTGAAAATGCATCTCTTATTTCTAAAGAGGTATATGGTGTTATAAAAAAGCATGCAGCCCAATTAGATTCGAGCATTATTTATGACAGGGATTTCAGTTACGATTACTTTGGGTTCAGAACATTAGAGCGTTCTTATCTAATGAAATTGGATGGCCATGTGGTGGAACGCCCCCAGCATATGCTCATGCGGGTGGCTGTTGGTATTCACTTAGATGACATTGATGCTGCTATCAATACCTATAACCTGATGTCAGAAAAATGGTTTACGCATGCAACTCCTACGTTGTTCAATGCAGGAACGCCTAAACCACAAATGTCATCATGCTTTCTACTTACCATGAAAGAAGACAGTATCGATGGTATTTATGATACACTGAAACAAACTGCTAAGATTTCTCAATCGGCAGGTGGTATAGGCCTTAGCATTCATAATGTGCGAGCCACCGGGTCTTACATTAAAGGAACCAATGGAGTTTCCAATGGTATTGTACCAATGCTTCGTAATTTTGACATGACCGCTCGTTATGTGGATCAAGGTGGTGGAAAACGTAAAGGTAGCTTTGCTATTTACCTTGAGCCTTGGCACGATGACATCTTTGCTTTCCTTGATCTCAAGAAAAACCACGGTAAAGAAGAGATGCGCGCACGTGACCTTTTCTATGCGCTCTGGATTCCTGACTTGTTTATGAAACGTGTGGAGAATAACGAAGAATGGTCACTGTTCTGCCCTAACGAAGCACCAGGCCTTGCAGATGTGTATGGAGAAGACTTTGAAAGACTATACGAAAAGTATGAGAAAGAAGGACGAGCCAGAAGATCGATAAAAGCGCAGGACCTGTGGTTCGAGATACTGGAAGCACAGATGGAAACCGGTACCCCTTATATGATGTACAAGGATGCAGCCAACAAGAAATCAAACCAGAAAAACCTGGGCACCATTAAGTCAAGTAACTTGTGTACCGAGATTATAGAATACACCTCGCCTGATGAAGTGGCCGTGTGTAACCTGGCTTCAATTGCTCTGCCAAAATTTGTTGCTGATGGAACATTCGATCACCAAAAGTTATACGAGGTAACGTATACGGCTACAAAAAACCTAAACAAGGTAATCGACAGAAACTACTACCCTGTAGAAGAAGCCAGAAACTCTAACATGCGTCACCGCCCAATTGGGTTGGGTATTCAAGGGCTGGCCGATACCTTCCTGATGCTTCGCATGCCGTTTGAATCCGAAGAGGCAAAAGGATTGAACAAAGACATTTTCGAAACCATGTACTTTGCCGCAATGACGGCTTCTAAGGACCTGGCCATTGCCGAAGGACCTTACGAAACATTTAAAGGTTCGCCTGTTTCCAAAGGCATCTTCCAGTTCGACATGTGGGGTGTAACTCCAACTTCAGGAAGATGGGACTGGGATGCACTTAAAAAGGAAGTTAAAAAGCATGGTGTTCGTAACTCATTGTTGATGGCTCCCATGCCAACTGCTTCTACTTCTCAGATATTAGGTAATAACGAGACCTTCGAGCCGTATACGTCCAACATATATAACCGAAGAGTGCTCTCCGGTGAGTTTGTGGTGGTAAACAAGCACCTTTTAAAAGACTTAATTGGGTTAGGCCTTTGGAATGAAACCATGAAAAATCGTTTGATCGAAGCCAATGGCTCGGTTCAAAACATACCCGAGATACCTCAAAATATTAAAGACCTGTACAAAACGGTTTGGGAAATCTCACAGAAGGCCATTATTGAAATGGCTGCCGACCGGGGAGCTTATGTATGCCAATCGCAAAGTATGAACATCCACATTCAGGACCCCAACTTTGGCAAGCTTACCTCTATGCACTTCTATGCATGGAAAAAAGGTCTAAAAACAGGCATGTATTACCTTCGTTCAAAAGCTGCAACAGATGCTATTAAGTTTACGGTTACAAAAGACCATGAACAAAAAGTGGACACCGAAGCTATCAAGGCTCAAAACCAGGCAGATATGAGCTGCTCACTGGATAACCCGGACGATTGCATTTCGTGCGGTAGCTAATGAAATATGATGGTTTGTTGTTAAAGGCCTTGTCAAATGATAAGGCCTTTTTCATTATGTTGCTGTTAATTTTTACCAAAAAGGATTGCTCTATTAAGCCCCTATCCATACATTTGTCGCTTCGTGAATAAAAGACAAACCATATCGGCATCTTTCTTTACCATGCAAGGTATTATTATGTCTATTATTACCACTACAGGTATTACCCCTTGGGGGTTGTAGTTAGTTACCTCCGCCCGGAGTTTTAGGCTCCCATTTTATTTTCAACTGTAGTATTTAAAAATCATGAACGTATTAAAATTTGGTGGCACATCGGTTGCCAATGCAAACAACATAGCACTTGTTAAGGATATCGTTAAATCAAGTGCCCAAACTGAGCCTCTTGTTGTGGTGGTATCGGCACTTAGCGGGGTTACAAACCTCCTGATTGAAGTAGCCAAAATGGCTTCCGATTCTAACAAGGCATACCTTTCTGTTATAGACTCCATCCAAGAAAAGCACGCTACGCTTATTAAAGAATTTTTTGCCGGAGACAATGAAAGTCTTCATAAGCAAGTAAACGACTTGTTGGAAAAACTAAAGGAAGTTTGCCAGGGCATCTCTTATGTACAAGAACTAACCCCTCGCACAAACGATCAAATTGTAAGTTTTGGAGAGCGGCTCTCATCCCTGATTATCTCCGAGTATTTCAAACAAGAATTAGAAAGTGTTGAACTTGTAGATCCTACTGCCTTCATATTCACCAATGACGACTATGGAAATGCAGTGGTCGATTTTAAAAAAACCAATGCGGCTATTGTTGAACAACTAAGTGATCTTAAGGGAGTTGCCGTGTGTCCGGGTTTTATTGCTTTCAGCAAAAGCGGGCATATTTCTACGCTGGGTAGAGGCGGTTCCGACTACACAGCAGCAATTATTGCAGGAGCGCTTGATGCCACACGTTTGGAAATATGGACCGATGTAAGCGGCATGATGACCGCAGACCCACGCTACGTGAAACGTGCCCATGTAATTGATCATATTTCGTATGAAGAAGCCATGGAACTATCGCATTTTGGCGCCAAGGTGGTGTATCCGCCCACCATTATGCCGGTGCTCAAAAAGCAGATACCCATTCATATTAAAAATACATTTGAACCGGAACATCCCGGCACGATCATTTCTTCGCATTCTTCGGGCAGCAAACAGGTGATCAAAGGGCTTACCAGCATTCAGGAAATAGCGCTTATTTCGCTCAAAGGTCCGGGGATGGTGGGAGTGCCCAACTTTTCTCACCGGCTTTTTAGAGCCCTGGCAAAGGCAAGTGTTAACGTAATCCTCATTACACAGGCCTCCTCCGAGCATTCTATTTCCGTGGGCATTTTACCTTCTTCTGTGGATGCTGCGGAAACATCTGTTAACGAAGAATTTGAATTGGAAATAGCGGTTGGCAAAGTGGACCCGCTGCTGGTTCAAAACGACCTTTCTATCATTGCCATGGTAGGCAATAATATGCAAAACCAGGTGGGGGTCAGTGGCAAATTATTTAGCACATTGGGCTATAATGGTGTAAACGTTATTGCTATTTCTCAAGGCTCTTCCGAACGAAATATCTCTGCGGTTATCAACAAGAAAGACCTTAAAAAAGCGCTAAACAGTGTGCATGAGGCCTTCTTCCTTTCCGATGCCAAATCGGTGAGTCTCTTTATTGTAGGCGTTGGGAATGTAGGAGCAACATTTTTAAAGCAATTGGATGCGCAGCAAGAGTACCTGTACAATCAGTACCATTTGGATATTCGTGTTGCCGGAATGGCCAATAGCCGTACCATGTTTTTTGATGAAGAAGGCGATGGACTGATCAATTGGAAAGAAAAGCTGGCAAACGGAGAACCCATGAACCTTGATGTATTTATTGAGCGCATGGTTAGCCTTAACTTACGAAACAGTGTGTTTGTGGACAATACCGCATCCGATGCCCTGGCAAAAGTGTATCCGGGTATTCTTTCTCACAGTGTGTCTATTGTTACGCCTAATAAAGTTGCCTGCTCTTCTTCATATACCTATTATCAGGAGCTGAAAGATCTTGTTAAAAAATACCGCACCAACTTCCTTTTCGAAACCAATGTGGGGGCAGGACTTCCTGTTATTTCTACCTTGAACGATATGGTGAAAAGTGGTGACGAAATTCTGGAAATACAGGGAGTGCTATCAGGGAGTCTCAACTTTATTTTCAATACCTATGATGGCACTCGAACTTTTGCCGATGTCGTACGACAGGCCAAAGAAGAAGGTTATACCGAGCCAGATCCTCGCATGGATATAAGTGGTAAGGATGTGATGAGAAAGCTGCTCATCCTCGCAAGAGAATCTGGCTATAAACTGGAAGAAGGAGAAGTAAATGCTATTCCGTGCGTGCCACAAAGTTGTATGGCGTTTGAAGGTGAAGCCTTCTTTGATGCACTTGAAAAAGAGGAGCCGTACTTCAAGGAAATGTATGAAAAAGCAACTAAAGCCGGTAAAAAATTAAAATACGTTGCTAAATACGATGGAAAAGAAGCATCTACTCAACCTGTTGAGTTTGCTTCCGACCACCCATTTTATAACCTAGATGGAAAAGACAATATTGTACTTTTTAAAACCAGACGCTACCATGCACAGCCCCTGGTAATAAAAGGAGCAGGGGCCGGAGCAGAAGTTACTGCCAGTGGTATTTTTGCCGATATTATTAAAATTGCAAACTCTTAACCAAAACCAATGTCAGAAGAAAAAGTAAAAGTATTTGCACCCGCTTCCATTGCCAATGTATCCTGCGGGTTCGATGTGTTTGGGTTTGCCATTGAAGAGCTTGGCGATTTTGTAGAGGCACACTTTAACAATGAGGGCCGAAATATAATTGAGTCAATTGAGGGTGCAGAAGGATTGCCTCTTGAGCCGGAACAAAATGTAACAACAATAGCAGCCCAGGCATTATTAAATGAAGTGGCTGAAAAAAGAGGAGTTACGTTTAAAATTCGTAAAACCGTAATACCAGGCAGTGGATTGGGATCCTCTGCCTCAGCTGCTGTTGCTGGAGTTTTTGCAGTAAACGAGCTCCTTGGAAAGCCCTTTACAAAACAAGAACTGGTGCGCTTTGCGGGCATCGGTGAACAGTTTGCTTCCAACCAATTGCACCACGACAATGTGGCCCCCTCTATGTTGGGTGGTTTTGCCGTAGTGCGTAGCAATGAGCCGCTTGATATATTGTCCATTGATTATCCGGAAGACATACGCGTGGTAGTGGCCCGCCCGCTAATAGAAATAGAAACCAAAAAAGCAAAACGTATGCTCGGCAGAACCATGAGCATTTCCAATGCCGTGATTCAGTTTGGTAACGTAGCAGGCTTAGTGCTTGGAATGACCTCAAAAGATTACAACTTAATTGGTCGCTCCATGGTTGATATGTTGGCCGAACCTGTCCGTTCCAAGCTTATTCCATTGTACGATGAAGCCAAGCAGGCAACTCTGGATGCAGGAGCCATTGGAACCAATATTGCCGGTTCTGGGCCTGCCATATTCAGCTTTTGCAAGGGAGACGAAAGTGCACAAACCGTGCTGGAAGCATTCAAGAAAGTGTATTCGAAAAGCGATCTTTCCGTTACCTATTTCATTAGTAAAATAAACCCTGAAGGGGCAAAACGAATTTTTTAAGATGCAATATTTCAGCACAAAGAATCCTTCGGAAAAGGTTAGTTTTCAACGAGCTGTTCGCAAAGGTTTGCCTGATGATAATGGGCTTTACCTTCCAGACCAAATACCCACCTTACCCAAAGAGTTTTTTCAAAACCTACCCAACCTTTCTCTTGGTGAGATAGGGTTTGAAATAGCTAAACAGTTTGTAGAAGATGAAATTCCTGAAGCCGATCTTAAGATTTTAGTGGAAGACACCCTGTCATTTGACATCCCTTTGGTAGAAGTGGAAAATGATGTCTATTCGCTTGAACTGTTTCATGGGCCCACATTGGCCTTTAAAGACGTGGGCGCTCGTTTTATGGCACGCTGCCTTGGTTATTTCAACGAACAGCAGAATAAACACGTAACTGTTTTGGCCGCCACCTCTGGTGATACAGGAAGTGCAGTAGCTAATGGATTTTTAGGAGTTGAAGGAGTACAAGTTGTACTCCTTTACCCAAAAGGAAAGGTGAGCCCTTTTCAGGAAAAGCAAATGACAACACTGGGGCAAAACATTAAAGCATTTGAGATTGAAGGCTCGTTTGACGATTGCCAGCAATTGGTGAAAACTGCTTTTCTGGACAAAGAACTTAGTGCTCAATTGGGGTTAACCTCTGCTAACTCCATAAATGTGGCAAGACTAATTCCCCAATCATTCTATTACTTTTATGCCTACGGCCTGCTGTCACACATAACCGATAAGCCCATTGTGTTTTCGGTGCCCAGCGGCAATTTTGGTAACTTAACTGCAGGAGTATTTGCGCAACGCATGGGCTTGCCCATTCATCGTTTTGTGGCAGCCACCAACGCCAATGATATAGTGCCTCATTACCTGCTTACCGGTGATTTCCTGCCCAAACCAAGTGTACAAACCATTAGTAATGCCATGGATGTGGGTAACCCGAGCAATTATGCACGCCTGCATTATTTATTCAATGGTTCTCGTGAGCAATTTGGGCAAGACATTACAGGCTACAGCTATACAGATGACGAAACCAAAGTTGCTTTGCAGCAACTAAATGGGCTTGGCTATACTGGCGACCCACATGGTGCTATTGGCTACCTTGGTTTAAAAGCCTACCAACAAAACAACGATGTAACCGGAGTATTTTTGGAAACAGCCCACCCCATTAAGTTTAAGGAAGTGGTGGAACCTGTATTGAATACGGTTTTAGAAGTTCCTGCTTCTTTGCAAGCCTTTTTGGATAAAGAAAAAGTGGCAATGGAATGCGGTTCGGAGTATGAGGCGTTTAAAAAACAATTGCTGATGCTCGCTTAAAGTCTTTTCTTCATCCACTGCGCTCATTGTGAAATGACTTTGAGGAAACGGCAGTGAAACGCAAGGAGCATGGGTTCTAAAATGCAAACCCTAAATTCATACCTGCCCTGGCTCTAAACTCGGTATATTGAGTATCCTTATAAAAATACTCCCCGGTATAGAAATACTTGTACTTATCTTCTCCACTGAACACCTTAATCCTTCCTCCAAAATAAAGATCGACCAGGAAATGTTTACCTATGGCCACATTTTTGCCAATTAAAACTCCAAAAGTAGAACGCAACCCATTTTGCTCAACCCAATAATAGTCTTTCGAGTAGCTTGGCATACCTCCATAACTTTTTACCCAGTACAATTCACTAAAACCAGCAAAAAACCACTTTTTTCGGATGCTCTCTTGTTTGCCAAAATAATAGCGCACTTCAGGAACAAATCCTTTTGCTTCCTTTGTTGAGGCATCATTTCCTGGGGTAACTTGGGTGCTATTGAACAATATTTGAACGCTCCATTTTTCTGCTAAAAATCGTTCATACCCCAACCCAAATGAGTAGGCAGGGTCCTGAAAAGGCAAATAAATAGCTCTTCCCTTTATTATATTTTTTTGAGCAAAGGCTGGCGTGCCCGCAAGCAAGCATATAACCAGTAGCACAAAGCCTCCGCGACCGAAACCATTAACGCTACCAGAATACCACATAGAACAATACACTTAATATTATAGCCACAATGGCACCAATTATCACCTTTCTTCTCTGCTCATTTCTCGCCTCTTCTTTAAACGCATCCACCACTTTTGCCACTTCTTCAGGGGTGGCCTTTTTAAATGTTAGCTTTGAATGGTCTCCGTCATGAGCAGCGCCCTTTTTTGATATTACCCTATCAGTATGCTTTAACAAACTCCTGTTTTTAGCAGAACTATCCTTACCCATTCTAACAAATCCTAATCCTCCTGTCATTTAATAACAAGTTTTATTTATTCGTAAGTTAATATTTTAAATTAAAATTATGAAATAAACGGAGTTAAAGATTTAAAACCCATCGTCATCCTCATCTGCTCCAAAGCCATCGTCTTCGGTTGGTTTTTTGTCTTTTGTATCGGTAGGCTCTTCTTTGATTTCGGTAGGTGCATTGAGTTTGTAGGGCTCATCGATATCATAATACACCGCACGGAAGGTATTAATAAAGTCCAGGGTCTCTGCTAAATCTGCCGGTCCGAATTCAAACTCACCAATTTTGGCTTTGCCAATATTGCTTTTCTCCGTTACCAGGGTATTAAATGCCTCATTAGACGAGTACATCAATAGTTTATCGCCCTCCATGCTAAAGTAATACCAGGAGTCTGGCGAAGCTTTTATAAACAGGTTGAGCACCTCTCCACCTTCCGTTTTACGTATTTCGAAGTATCCTTCAAATTTTGCATTGAGATCGGTTCGCAACACATTGGAAAGGCCCACAAACCCATCGTTGTAGAACGCTTTCTGATCTTCGGACCATTTGAATTTAACATCGGAAAAAACGATTGGCCTAACCAAATTAGGTGAGGTGGAAACCAACGGAACATAGTCCAATGCCGATTCTTCTTCGTAGGCCTTGGTTGCCCTGTTTCCAATAACTTCAGACATTAAATAGAGCAGCTGTGTTCGGTCTTCTATTGCTTCTGGAGCTCCAATTTCCTCAACGACTTTCAGAAAATCATCACCCATCATATCGAATAATTGAGTAGGCACTTTGAAATTCATTGTCATAAAACTTGTGAAGCTTAATTCGTTGGTTACCATATTTCCCACACCGGTAGCGGAAGCCACAATAGCTCGTGTTTTGCTGTTGTCTATAAAATGTATTGGCCCTTCAAACCGTATATCCCGTGTATTTTCGTCATAGGCAAACACTTTTCCTGAATAGGAAAGGCCCAGGTCTTTATCGCGGTTAATAATAATGTATTCATTACTATCTGCCTTAAAGCTCAAGAAACCGGAAGGCTTAAAGAAGTCCTCATCCTGGTCATCCTGCTTGTCGTAACAGAATGTGCTATACAAACTGAAATCCTGGTATCTGAAATGCAGCCCTGCAGAGAGAAGTTTGCCTTGCGAGGTTAGACTTTCATCAAATTTGAAAACCACCTCCTGTTGTTCTGCATTGCTTTGGTACTGAATCCATGTGTCGTAGTCAGGAATACTTTTCAAGTCCAGCTTTACATAGCCATCCAACTCCAATGCGGGTTTATGTGCCAGCATTTTTACGCTGCCCTTGTAGTACATTCCGGGAGAAATAAGCAAGTGATCTTCTTCTGCAACTGCTCCGGTAGCCACTGTATGTTTTTCCAGTTGGCCTCTCCGGCTTCCTTCAAAATCTTCCAGATGGAAATTGCTTAATTGAATGGCAAATGTGTCCTCCTCAGAATTTATAAACCGATATGTTCCTTCTCCTTCAAACTCATTTCTGGAAATTACGGTTACTGTGGCATCGTAAACCTCATGAAATTCATTAAGCGTATCGAGTACAATATTTGCGTTGTGCAACGTGCCGAATGTGGAATTTTCCAATATCTTCATTTCACCATTCTCGGGCGTTATTTTAGAATCGGCAACTATAATGTACGGAATACCGCTCACCTTTAACTCCAGGGTTTGCATATCATACTCGGCTGAAGTTGCATTGAAAACAAGTGAATCAAGATCCTTTCGGGTGGTATAGAAATAGGAGTCTTCAATGGGAACATCCTCTGGTTTGGACATATACACCTTCTTATTTTCCAAGTCCCAAACCGCACGGGTAATGGAAGTGTTAAACTGGGCGTACGGGAATTTTATAGCTGCGTCTCCTGCTACTTCCGGGTTTATCTCCGCCTTTTTGGTTGGAAGATCAAAGTTTACACGTACGTTGTCTCCAAACAGGGCAGGTTTCTCGGGGTTGTTCGATTTTATCTCAAACCGTGCGTGGCGTGCCTTATAATCGCTGCCTCCCAGGCTATATTCATTTGAAAATGTTTCGGAGTTATTGGTTAAAAGTGTACCGCTACCCCGTACCCCTTTGTTGGTTACAATGAGCGATCCATCCAGAGTTCCTTCGCCATTGTACAATCTAAATGGTTCTCCGATATTCTGGATGTACATACTATCCTTTTTAGGAAGCCATTTCATGTGATAGGTGGCAGCTGAAGCCTGTGGAAACATTACTCCATTAAACTGCTCATTGCGCATTTCATATTGAACACCGCTGCCGGCAACTGAGTCCGGGTAAAAAATAAATTCATCCGATTCTAAAACGGTGGTAAGGAAATCCAATTTACCGCTCCCAACAAGACCACGCTTATCCAATGAAAGCCTGTTGTATAAGCGTCCGTTACCTCCAAACAACTGGTATCCTTCAGGGGGAATGCTGTGCTCGAAACCAAGGGAATAGTCGGCCATAATATGGAGTTTTTCCCCAAATTCAGGAAACCAACCATTGGAATGGAAGGTGCCTTTAAATTGTATGGCAGACGGATCGCTGTCGCTTAAGCTATCAAGATCGAATGGCGGTAACTTAAAGTACAAGGATTTATCATAAGCGCCTCCAAGAATCTCAGGTCTGTCAAAGTAAACAACCGAACCGGTGCCACCTCCCTTGAACTTAGGATAGTTTGGAATCATTTCCTTGCCCGATTTATTGTTGGGTTTACTTATATACAACACCCCCGAAGTGCCACTAAAGGAGGACATTGTGTTTTTGGATTTGGAAGTAGAGGCCACAGGCGGAGCCTGGGTCTGATCAAATGCATTGGAGTCGGCAGCTGGCAAAGCAGCTGAAGAATCTATTTTAACATCCAACCCTTCCGGGGGAACACCTGAAATGGCATTATCCACCTTTTTTCTCTTTCCGCCTCTGCTGTTCTCTTCAAGCACATAAAACTGAATGGAGTCGATCTGATTCATTTCCACGAGAAAACTGTCGTATCTAAAAATGAAATCGTGCCCGATATAATCAAAATTACCTGCTGCCAGTTTACCGTTGAATTTGATATCCTTATCGGGCAGCATAGTTATCTGACTACTATCTGCATTTACTGAAACATCTAAAATCTCAGACAAATAGAATTTGTCAACTCCTTTAAAATGAAGCTCCTGGGTGGTAAGGTCCAAAACACCATTTACTCCTTTATCCGTTTTTGAATAAAGAAGAATATTGTCATAATCTACATCTCCTTTTTGGGCCAGTCCTTTATGCTTCGCTCTTTCCGTAAGTGTAACTTCTGCGGTTAAAGGATTGTAATTGATGTACCCTCTTCGCATTAAATCCAGCATTGCACTACGAACTACCCGTAAATCCAGCTTTCTTTCTTCTGCCAGAATATCTGCATTAAAGCTATCCGATCCCTTTTTGCTTGCGTAGGTTAAAACCAGCTTCAGGGGATTGAAGTCATACAAGCCTACTACATCATTAAAAACCTTCCGATCATAGTATTCATTTGACTGAATGATAAGTGGCACTTCACTACGAGCAGAAAGCGTTGAGATGAACAGACTGTCCTGAGGTAAGTGCCAGCGAATGATATCGGCAGTAAAATTGATATCGTAAATACTTGCCATGTAGGGCGTATTTCTAAAATCTCCATTTTCGCGCTGAACTATTAGGTCTTCGGTGTTAATCTTATAGGTAAGTTTAACGGCAGGATGGTAAATGGAATCGTATTTATCGTATAGCACTATTGAAGCACGTTTTGCGGTTACCGAAGAATCTTCAAAAACAAATCGGAATGATTTGGTTTTGAATTTTGTGCCTCCGGCATCTTCCAACCTTATTTCAGAAACACCTCTGTATTTGGCTTCACTTAGTATTTTTTTACCTGCAAGCGAAAATCCTCCTTTATAATAGAATCCCGGGCCACCCAAATGTTTTACGTCCACATTATTATCAAGTGACTTAAACCGGGGATAAGCCAGTTTATTCGGATCCTTTTGTTCTTCAGGTTTGAACTCAAAAACACCGGGTATCGGTTCTTCCAGCATAGGAATATAGGTGAGCTTTGCTCCTCTTGCTGAGAAATGTGTCTGAGTAACATCAAACTCAAACCCCTTGAAATTAACAAAAACAGAATCCGGAGAAAGCCCCGCAGATGACCAGTCGAATGTACCTTTTTGGCCTACAAATACTTTGTCCATTATTAGCAGCGCTCCCTTGGCATTTTTAACCGTTCCGGTATCAAAGGGGGTGGCTATTTGCATATTCAGGCTTTCAAAAACAATAGCCGGACCTAACACAGGTCTTGTTATCACTTCTTCCTCCAAAATATCGGCTAGAGGGTCTACCTCGTAAGAAGAGGTATCTTCTTCCCAGTTAGTTCCCCAGTCATCATCTTCGTATGATTCATCCTCATTCCAATTGGCAAAATCGTCTTCCGTATTGTTTTCCACAGTATCCTCTGTTGCCTCCGGCTCCTTAACCGGTTCGGTAGCTTCAGGTACCTCATCCATACCAAATTCAAAGGTGTAATTTCGGTTAAGCGCTAAAAGCCGATAGCTATTGGTATCGTATAAAGCCCCTTTTTCAAAAAATGTTCTGGATGTTTTAAAAAAATCAACTGCTTTTTTCGAGGAAAACTCATCCAGTACTTTTTGGGATACATTCAGATAATCGGTGAGAACCTTAGCCGGAGCGTGCTCGTCATTAATAGCTGCGGCAAGCGCTCCAAAATATTCCACCAGGTGAGGCCGGGTATTGTAGCCCGCTTCCATCATTTGTTTGGTCTGATTTATAATCTTAGTTTGAAGGTCAGGTGTATAGTCCTTCCAGGCAATGGCAAATGATTCACCAATAGCAGCCGCTTCTTCGCTGTTGGCATTGTTCAGAAGATTACGTACCTCATCACCAAACACCCCTTGTTTGAATGTAAATGGGGTATCCTGAGCGTTTGCCCACAGGCTTGCCAACCCCAAAATACTGATGATGAAATACTTCTTCATATTTCTAAATCACGAAATTTAGAAAGAATAGATGTGAGTTGTTGCTAGTTTGCCAAAAAACCTTTGGAATAATCCTATTCTCCAACCTTTTTAAAACGTAACATCGACCAATTATTGCGTTCCCTCTTCTTCTCAAATACAAACCCTTCCTGATGTGCTTGCTCCTTAATATCTTCTATGTCCTCGGTATAAAAACCACTCAATAGCATATCGCCTCCCTGGCGTAATACTCCTGCATAATAATTCATTTGGCTCAATAAAACATTTTTATTGATGTTGGCAAGAAGTACATCGTACTCAGGCTGCTGTTCAATTCCTTCAATTGAAGCTTTTATTACATGCAATTCCACATGATTCAATTCTGCATTTTCCATTGTATTTTCAACACACCAATCGTCAACATCAAAAGCAAAAACATGTTGAGCACCTCGTTTTTTTGCCAATATAGCCAAAACGCCTGTTCCGGTTCCTGCGTCCATCACATTTGAGGCATGAAAATCCATCTCTAGCATTTCTGCAAGCATTAAGTAAGTGGTTTCGTGGTGCCCAGTGCCAAACGACATTTTAGGAGTAATTAACAGCTCAATCGGATAGGTTGGAACATCCTGATGAAAAGGGGCTTTAACAATACACTTTTCTTCTACCACGATGGGTTCATAATGCTTTTCCCACTCTTCGTTCCAGTTTTGTTTTTCAACATCCTTGGTTGAGTAATTAAAAGAAGCCACCACACCGTATTGTTCTGCTACTTGGTCTATGATAGCTGCATCGAATTCGCCTTCAACAAATGTTGTGAATCCACTTTCGTTTTCCTGAAATGTATCAAACCCAATAGCTGCAAACTCCGCAATAAGTATCTCTATGAAATCGGGTTTGCAGGAGACGGTTATTTCCTTATAGTCGGCCATATTATTTGCACCCAGCAAAAGTGGGTGAGTCTGTAAAGTAAATGGTGAAATCCGCTTCGCTTTTATCCTTCGTAAAGAAAATAGAGTAGTCTGCCAGGCCCTTGTTATCTACAAAAAACCAAACTCCCGGTTCGTCTGCATAAAGCTTATTTTCTTCTTCAAAAATGAGCATGTCAGCAAATGCATCCGATTCCTTTTCCACATAAACCCAGTAATCCGCTCCCTGCTTTGTGGGGCTTTTGAAGAACGAGCCATACAGATTGCAGAAAGGTTTATCCTGTGCCTGCAAGGCAATTGGTGCAAGAGCAAGAATAAAGACAGCTAGCAGCTTTTTCATTAATAGGCGTTGATTATTCCCATAAAATCACGTGCATTTAACGAAGCACCTCCTATAAGCCCACCGTCAATATCGGGTTGGGTAAAAAGTTCATTTGCATTGGATGGCTTACAGCTGCCCCCATACAAAATGGAGGTTTCCGTGGCAATGGCGTCACCGAACTTGGTTGCCAAATGTTTTCGAATGGCCTTATGCATTTCCTGAGCTTGCCCGGATGTTGCTGTTTTGCCTGTACCAATTGCCCAAATAGGCTCATAGGCAATAACTACCTGTGCCATTTGTTCTTTAGTAAGATGGAACAAACTTTCTGTTAGCTGGCTGCAAACAAACGACTCCTGATTACCGGCCTCACGAACATCTAACGGTTCACCGCAGCAAAAAATTGGCGTTAAACCTGCGCTCAAAACCTTGTCCAATTTTTCTGCAAGTTGTTCACTGGTTTCGCCATGATATTCCCTTCTCTCGCTATGGCCCAAAATCACAAATTCTGCCCCTGTTGATTGAATCATAGAAACGGAAACTTCTCCGGTGTAAGCCCCTGATTCATGCTGGCTGCAATCCTGAGCAGAAACATAAACGTCTTTGGTAGAATTAACCAGTTTACTTACCTGAGAAAGGTGAATAAACGGTGTTCCCAAAACAACGATCACATCTCCTTTTCGTTCATCCTTAACCATATTTACAACCTCAGACGCAAGCTTTAACCCCTCATCCAGGGTATTATTCATTTTCCAGTTTCCTGCTACAATTTTTTTTCTCATCAGAATTCTTCATTTATTTCAGGAGGCAAATGTACCCCTTATCCTTACATTAGAACATCATTTTTAGGTTCAATCTTTGGAGGAATATCCGTTTCTCCCAACATTTCGCGTAAGTCTATTTCAATGGTTCGGCAAATGGAAAGCATTGGAATATCGTTTACCATTCCTTCAAACGGGTTTTCACTGTAGTCGCCCACCAATTCCATCATTAAAAAGACCCATGAAACCAACACAGAAAACAAAACCGACCACCAAATGGAAATCTCCATAGTCTTTTCTACAACAGGCATTACACCAAATGGGAGTATCAGGATAAAAATGCCTACAAAAAAGAAACTCATGGAGGCATACTGGCGTGGAAAAGGATAGTTCTTAATGCGTTCGTTTTTGCCCTGGTGATCGTAAAACCGATACAATATATCTTGTAGATTGATGTGCTGAAAATCGTTAAGGTTTCCTTTTTTATGTAATTCTGCAAGGGTTTTCGATTGCCAGTCGATCAAATGGGTAGCCATGTTTTTCACTTTGTGTATCTCTTCAAACTCTGTCTCGTCAAGAAATTTTGCAAGTGTTCGGTCGTTGGCCTCCATGGAGTACAGGCCCGTTCCCCGCTCGCGTATTCTGCGCTGGGCGACCAATCGCAACAATAGATTGCCCTGAATATGCTCCCAAGGTGCAGGTTTAAGCAGTTGGGCTCTTAGCGTATATAGCCAGCCAATATGACGATAGACGAGCTTTCTGAGGATTTCTTTGTTTTCTTTATCCGTATTTTCTATCAGGTTTTTACACCCGATTGCAAACGAACGGCTATCGTTTACAATAGCGCCCCAGATTTTGCGGGCTTCCCAAAGGCGGTCGTAAGAGGAATTGTTCTTAAAACCCACATAAAAAGCTACGGCCGTACCCACCAACGAAACGGCCAACGAAGGAATAGCGAGAAAGGATAGTTCAAGGGAATGGTAAAGGAACGCAGCCAGAGCCCCATAGGCTGTAAGCCAAAGTATATGGAACCCTGTAAACTCTGTTATTCCCTTAAAGTCGAAGTTTCGTCTTACGTACATTCGAGAACCCGTTTCATTAATTATAATTCCTGAGTTTCAATAAGCTTTTCTGCCATTGCATTAGCTATAATATCATACCAACTTATATGTCTTTCAATCTCATTTTTAATAATATCAATCTCATTGGGCAAAAGCTGCCTTTCTAATTCCTTCTGTGCTACCATTTGAATATCTTCTTCTGTAATGATATAGACTATTTTGTTTTTCACATTAATAAAATTAAAGATGTAATACATTATTTCTATGCCATTCAAGTGCATGTTTGTGCGGATATAATGCCTCATTTGTTGGCAAAAAAATACTTTTTTGAGGTACAAGGTGATTTTTAAAGAACTCATAGTTTCCGGTCCTTCCAAACTCATCTGGCATTTTATAATACCCAGAGGAAACGATTATTTTGAATTCATTTGTTAATGAAAACCAACCTACATCAAATGCCCAGTGATGTAATCGACAAAGAGCAACTCCATTCCAAATATCATCTTTCCCATTTGAACTATGGGGAACAATATGTGCGGCTTCAACCTCCCAATAAACAGATTTAGGTGACTGAATTTTTAATCCGCATATTGAACATTTGAAATCATAGGATTGGATTACTGCTTGTCGAAACCCTCTTTGTCTTATACTTGTATTCTGGGTTGTTTTTTTTGTTCGCTTTTGGGAAGATATTGGGTTATAGTTTTTAGGGCTTTTTGCAAGTTGCATTTTTCTTACTAACTTCTCTAGTTCATAGAATTTAATAGGCAATAAATCATTTTCTCTTTCTGATATATTTAAGAGTTCCGATGCTTTTTTAAATCCGTTTTCCGTCAACATCCATTCTCTCTTATTTGTTAGACGTATAGTGCTTGTTGGTCTAGTAATAAGTTTTTCTTTTGCAAGTGAATCTGCTGCCCGATATAATAATCTGTGCCAAAGAGGAGTCTTTACAATTCTATTTTCCTTTCTATAAATTCTTTTTAGTTCGGCTGTTCTTTGGTCAGGGTTTAGAAAAAATCTATCAGCCAATTCATTCACAACTTCTTCACTAGAGGAAAACTCCCTTACAGTGCCGTTGTATTTAAATAACACTTTCAATAACTCTTCCCCAACCTTCTTTTTTGAAGGCATTTTCAGTTTTTTTAGCATTTCTCCTTCGTAGCTCATAGGAAAACCAGAGTATCAAGCTGAATTTACTTTTCAAATATAATTTTCCATATCCTAGGTTCAAACTCAAGTGCTAATTGTTTGACCATTTAAATGTACCTTTCGAATATGAAACAGAAAGAATGCCCATCCTGTGCTATGATGATTGATGAAAGTGCTAAGGTGTGCCCGGTGTGCAATTACGAGTTCACTAAACCAAACCGGCTCTACCAGATCATAGCCATTGTGCTGATCGTTATTTTTGTGCTGTTCTATATTTTATGAGTTATTAAAAACTCCACTTAACCCGGGCAAAAATGCTTTTGGATATGGCATCGTAGTAGCCGGCCGTATTATTATCGTAATAAAGCTGACCAATTACGTCCAAATCCAGGTTTTGCACCACTGAAAAAGTGATTGTTGGGTTAATGAACAACGCATCGCTGCTTCCCGGAAATACAATGACGGCCATACCTCCGTACAAAAGAGGGGTAATCTGATAGCTGGCCTGCACAAAGGACGACCAGAGGTAAGGCGAGAGGTCGCGCACGGTAAAGGTTCCGTATTGCTGACCGATTAAGGTGAAACCGAAATTGGCTCCTTTCTGGCCCTGGTTGTTGTACATAACAGACCCGTTGAGGTATAGAGAGTTGGGGAACGAATAATCCACTGAAATAGCCCCTAAAAACATATCGTTGTAGTCTTTGTTAACTTCTGTGTCAACTACACTGTTAAAATAGGTGAGCTCTCCCTTGAAACTGGCCTTGCCCAAATTACCGGCCCAGCCGGTACCCAGCGCCAGGTCGCCCTGAGCAATACCTCCTAAAAACTGAATATCGTAATTCCATTTATTGATCTTCCACAGACCGGCAGCCACAAAGTGGCCCATGTCCTTTGCTGCCTTGGCAGCAACCTCCACACTGGAAGCCACTCCCGTATAGCGAATTACACGCAAGGCATCGGAACCGGGGCGCTCTTCGTAGTCAAAATCGAAGAACGAATAAGCGTTGAACCAGTCGTTGGGGTTCCATGCGAGGTTAACCCCCCAGTTAATTCGCTGGCGACCCAATTTCACTTCCCAATCGTTTTTTACCCAATCGATAAACGCTCTGTCTATAGCGGTATTCAGAACAACAGAATTGTTGTCCACCAGGTTGGCCGACCAATCAAAATAGTCGTTGTTGGAGTTGATGATACCTCCATAACCCGGTATGTTTTTCACATAGGCGCCTGTGTACAAGCGGTTTCGGATTTCCAGATAAGCCGAAAAGTTATCGTTTGGGTACCAGGCAAAATTGAGCCGGTTGTGGGTAAGGTTTTCGTACCAAAGCGTGTCGCCTAAATAACCGGTGTAGTTAAAAGAAGACATGTTCTTGAGGTATCCCTTAAAACCAAACTTGCTTTGCCCGCTATCGTCTTGTGCCCAGGACAACCGGCCAGCAAAAAGTAATATCAATAGTAATAACTTACCTGCCTTCACTAGTTTCTTGTTTCATCCGACACAATTTTGCCGTCTTCCAGCGTTACAATTCGTTTTGCTTTATCAATTACCCGTTGGTCGTGTGTGGAGAACACGAAAGTAGCGTTCTGCTCCTGGTTCATCCGGGCCATCATATCCAGCAAGTTGGCGGTGGATACAGAATCAAGGTTAGCTGTGGGTTCGTCAGCCAAAATAAACTTGGGTTTGGAGGCCAATGCCCTTGCAACCGCAACCCGTTGTTGCTGTCCACCCGACAATTCCGAAGGGCGTTGGTTGGCTTTATCGGCAATGCCCATTTGCTCCAGCAGCTCCATAGCCCTTTTGTCGCGTTCGGCTTTGCTTCTTTTCTGAAGCAACATTATAAACTCTACATTTTCCTTATTGGTAAGCACAGGAATAAGGTTGTAGGCCTGAAAAACAAAACCGATGGTTTGCAAACGAAAATCGATCAGTTTGCTGTCTTTCATGTCGGTAATATTGGTCCCGGCCACCTCCACAGTTCCAGTGCTAGGGTGGTCCAACCCTCCGAGGATATTAAGTAAAGTTGTTTTTCCACAACCGGAAGGACCTACAATGGCCGTGAACTCCCCTTCCTGAACCTCCAGGTTTATTCCGTTTAAAGCGTGTACGGGTACCGCAGTTTCCTTGTAGGTCTTTGTAATATTTTCTGCTTTTATTACACTCATGATCTTATTCTTTTATCTCTTTTTATAATTTATGTAATGCTTCTACTGGTTTAAGTTTTACGGCTTTCCATGCCGGGTACAATGCTCCAATTACCGCTGTTACCACTACGCCAATGGTCACTATAAAATACACACTGTTGTCAATGTAAGGGTGCAAAATGGAGGAATAACCAAAGGATTCCAGCCCTTCCGAATACTTGGATAAATCAACCCCGTTGATGGCGTAATATTTTAAGGTTGACCATCCGACAAAAAGTCCGATTGGCGCTCCTACCAGTCCCAGGAAGATCGTTTCCACCAGAATCATTACGAAAACACGCAATTTGTTCATGCCCACGGCCATTAGCATTCCCAGCTCTCTGAAACGCTCCAGCACGGCCATTAACATGGTGTTTACGATGCCAAAAACCAGGGCAATCATTATGATAGTCATTAGCACGTAAAGCATGCTGCCATACATTTCGTCCATTACGGCAAGCTCCGGAGCAGTTTCTCTCCAGGTTTGAGCCTGGTCGCCAGGGTAGGTAGTATTGTACTTAGTTACAATGGCCTGCTCGTCTGCCTGTGGATCTGTAACCACGGCAATTTCATGCACTTTGTCACCAATGCCCAACAGCCGGGTTAAATCGCTTTGGCGCGTGTAGGCATATAATTCGCTAATAGGAATAGACGAACTTTTTACAATGCCAACCACACGGAATGCTCCGGCCGTAATATTGCCCTCTCCATCGTTAAAAGTAAGCACCACTTTAGATCGGACTTTTACACCCAGATTCTCGGCCAGCTTAGACCCAATTATTATGGGGTTTCTGTTGATGCCTACAAAATAGGTTCCTTCTGCCACCAGGGAGTCCAGGTGCGTTACGATGGCCTCATTGGTAAGGTCGATGCCTCTTATTTGAACACCGGCCGCTTTCTTAGGCGAAGAGATCATCCCCGAAACAATGGTTCGGGTGGTGGCTCCCCGGACACCTTGCCAGGTGCGAACAGCAGCAGCCTTTTCCTTTCCATCCTTTATGTAATACTTTACATCATAATCCTTTTTAAACTCCGGATTATGGATCTGTATATTGGATATATCATTGTTGATAATGTTGGCCATATAGCCTACCAGGAAGCCATTCATAAAGCCTGTTCCGAACAGGAGAGCCCAAATACCAACTACGATGGAGCCTATTACCACCAGGCTTCGGCCCCGGCTCCTCCAAACGTTTTTCCATGCAATTTTAAAAAGCATATTCTTCGATTTAATGTTATTTATTGTCCTTCCCTAATGGCAACCACCGGGTCGTTTTTTCTAATTTTATTTAATGGGTAAAAGCTTAAGGCTGTGGCCAGAATAAACACGGCCAGCGCCTGAAAGATGAAGATCGACTGATCCAGCGAAAACCGAATGGCGAACTCCATTCCGTAGGCTTCGGCTATCGTTTTTTGTGATGAGGCCAGCCCAATGGGGTTAAAATGGAAGTAGGTTAACAATACGCCACTTACTGCAAGGCCCGCCAAAACACCTAATGCCGAGAGCATTACAATTTCTGAAAAGACCACCGTTTGCAACAGTCTCCTTTTCATGCCAATGGCCAGCATTATTCCAAACTCTCTTTTACGCTCAGCTGTCATCATCAAGAAAGTGCCGAACATCCCAAAACCAATTACCGCATATAATATTAAGATCATAACCCGGGCAGAGGCAAATTTCATATTTGCCGTTTGAATCAGCTCAGGTGTCATTTCCTGCCAGGTTACCAATCGTTCGGTTTTGGGGTCGATAAATTTTGAAGCCGCTTCCTCCACCGCTGGCATATCTTTATAATCTTTTAACAAAATGGCCACGCTGGTCAGCTTGTTCTTCAGATCGTAAAACCATTGCGCCTGCTGCAAAGGCATACAGATCATTTGCTTGTTTTGCATGGGATTGGGAAACTTCAAAATACCTTCAATCACAAATAGACCGGCCGCATTTGCACCATGATATCCCTGACTGATAAGCACTAAGGTGTCATTCACATTAATCTTTAAATAATCGGCCAACCCTGCGGCAATTACTACTCCTTTGCTATCGGATGTAATCATTTTGCCTTTTACCAGCTTTTTGGTTAACACCATAATACCGTCTTCCTTTTCCGGTTCAACCCCCAATACCATCGTAGCTTTTGATACATTTTCATAAGAGGCGAGGGCAAAGGATTCAATGCGGGGCGAGACTGCCTGAACCCCTTTGATCCCTTCAAGGTTTGGTAGTAGATCAGAACCATAGGAAAAGCTGTTGTTGATGGACTTTTCATCAATAAATTCAGGATTCTGAACCTGCAAATGCCCTGTGTAAAACTTAACGGAGTTATCGATCAGCTGATCAAGCGAACCTCTTTGAACAGACATCATCAGCGTAGAAAAAATGACAGCAAATGCAATTGAGCTTAGGGTAATAAAGCTTCTTCGCCTATTGCGCCAAATATTCCGCCATGCCATTATAAGTATCATACCGTTCCAGTTCTATGCTTCGCGCATTGCTTCCACAGGTTTTAACTTATGAATTACATATAAAGGATAAAATCCCAGTATGGCCACCATCAGAAATATGGCCCACGCCTGATTGTAGAACAACGAAGGTTCCAGCGAAAAGAAATAGGCAGGCTCCATTCCAAAGGTTTCAATGGCTTCAGCCGATGCTCCCGTGAAATAAATGGGATTGTGGTAATAATAAGTGAGTATGGGCAAACTAATGAACACCCCTGCCAGTACACCCAGCGTTGACATAAAGCCTATTTCGAGTACGATAATCCATTGCATGATTTTCCTTCTCATGCCTACTGACATCATTACCCCAAACTCGTACATGCGCTCGGCCGTCATCATTAAGAACGTACCGAACATGCCAAACCCGATTACCGCATATAAAATCCATAACATTACCTTACCACTAATGTTATCCACCTCAATGCCCTGAACCAAGTCAGGCATCAGGTCTCTCCAGCCCATTACTTCCAGTTTGGAGGTGTCTATTTTTGAGGAAATATCGGCTACTATGCGATCTGTGTTTTTGGCTTTATCGATTACCAGCGCAATGCTTGTCAACCGATTATTGGCTGCATAAAACCACTGCGCTTCTTTTAAGGGCATGTAAACTGTCTGTTGGTTTTGGGTGGGCACCGGAAACTTCATGATCCCTTTGATAGGATACACCGCTGCGGCATTAGCCCCATGATAGCCCTGACCTAAAAGCACAAGGGTATCACCAACGGTTACGTTCAGGTAGTCGGCCAGTCCTTCTGCCACCATCACGGCTTTATCGCTACTGGTAAGGTACTCTCCCTTTACAACCTTGGACTTCACTTTGGTGAGCTCGTCTTCCTGCTCAGGTTCTATGCCCATTACCAGTGAGCCTTTTGTTTTGGTGCCATAGGATGCCAGCGCAAACGACTCCAGTCGCGGAACCACTACCTCAACTCCTTGCGTATTGGCAATGGTATTGATCAACGTATCTGAGCTCCCGAGACTGTTATCCAGGGTTTTGTCTTTCCAGTAGCCTTTTTCGTGCACCTGTATGTAACCGGTAAAAAACTGCGCTGCATTGGAAATCATGCGGTTGTATGATCCCAGCTGCATGGAGCGCATAACACAGGCAATAAATACGGCAAAGGTTATGGAGGCAATGGTTATAATGCTCCTGCGTTTGTTACGCCAAATGTTACGCCACGCCAGAATTAAGTACATCATTTTTTTTCAATTAATAGTTTTCAATGAGTAATTATCAATGAACAATGAGTAATTCTTCTGTCCAATTTAACTAGCATTGTTTCTTGAGTTTCTAATTATTACATATAGGATTTTAGCCAATTCATCACTTTGATTAATTAAATCTTCAGCCATTTTTTCTTCCAATAATTTTGAGTCCTTCATTAAACGAAGCCAGTAATTACTCTCTCTTGCTTCCTTATATGAAATTGACATTTTATGAACAAAATCCTTTTTAGACACTCCACCAATTGCCTCTTCCACATTTGCTCCTATTGAGGTTCCACTTCTCATTAACTGTCTGATAAGAACCGAAGAGACAGTGTTTCGATCCAGAAGTTTACAGGTTTCGATAATGCTAAGCCCAAACTCATAAGATTTGCTCTTTATGATATTCTCTTTCTCCATACCAAGCACTTAACTGTTAATTACTAATTGTCCATTGTCAATTCTCACCTAATCCTCTTCATGTTCTGCAATGAGAAAAAAGATTGAGTTATATCCTTTAGATCGAACTGGAGGTCCAGATAATCAATGACCGTTTTGTTATTGGGTTCGTCTGCAGGTATCATTTCCATGTGGGTAGGGATTATCCGCCCACCCATTTCTTTTATGTCGGAAAGTATCATGGTGTTTACCAGAAATCCATCTTCGTCATAGTATTTCACCAGGTGTTCGTTGTAATTAACTTTATCGATGTAAACGATAACCTTGCCCCAAACCACCGCTGCTTCGGGTTTAGGTATCATGATTATTTTGTACACACTCATATTGTTAATAGTGGTGTCTCCGTCCAACTTTTGGTCATAATCGTTTACTATGGAAGATTCCTTCACCAGGTCGTCATTGGTAAAATCGGAACCCATCCAGGATTGCAACATCATGGAAGGCGGCAACTTTATAACCCTATCGATGGAAGGCTGCCAGTTCCACATTTCATTTTCTCGTTTCAAAAAGGCCTGTCCTTTATCGCGTGCTGGGGCAGTTATTAAAATAAGGCTGTATTCTCTGCCCAAGGCCCATCCTTTCATGGTGATCTCGCGCTTCCAGTCAGGGCGCACGATCGTCATTTTCATCACCGATTTGTTGGAAAGGCCCTGCATACGGTCATCGGCTTTTTTTACTATTTCCTTTGCTGTTTGGCCCCATGAAGGTGAAACCAGCATGGTAAAGGCCAGTAGTACAAGTGCTGATAATTTGTTCATAATTCTATTTCTATTCATTACAATATTTCTTTAACAGGTATTTTTCCATTTCGTCCAGTGGATAATCCTCTCTTGCTATCAGTATTTCTATTCCAATTCCATCGAAAAGAGCTGCGATCACGCGGGCTTCTCCTATTGGGTCCTCGTATCCCATTTGACCCAGCAAAGCCGCCATAATATCAATGTACTCCAACATTTTGCCTATCACTATGTTGTGAACAAAATCGAATTTTTCGATCTGAAGAGTTAATTCGGTGAGGAGCCTCCAGTGTTCCGGGCGTTCGCGCATTTCTCTAAAAAACCACATGATAAGAAGCTGCAATACCTCGTTTGGTTCCTTCCCTTCCATCTCACCCATCAACTTATCACCTTCATCCATGGCGCTCAGGACCAGCTCCTTAACAAGGTCTTCTTTACTGTCGAAATAGTTGTAGAGCAAGCCCTTGGCCACCCCGGCCTCTTTGGCAATACCGGCAATGCTGGTAGAGTCGTATCCCTTTTTAGCAATTAGCTTAAAAGCCGCTTCCATAATGCGATGCTTACTTTCTGCTCTTATTTGCTCGTTTTGCTCTGGTGTTCGTGGACTCATTATTATTTTTTTGACTGAACGGTCGGTCAAAGATAAATGTTTAAATCTATCCGACAACTTTATTTCATATTATTTTTCTGTTAACTGGGTAATTCTCAGTTCAAGGCGTTTGATTTCCTGGGCCAGCTGATTTTTATCCATTTGCATCCAATGCCATATTTTAAGCATAACCACTATCATTAAGCTAACAAAAGCACCGGCCCCCCAAAGCATCATTTCACGGATATCAAGGGCATTAAAAAACTTATAGCCGAAAAAAACTGATAGTATAAAAAAGATCAAAATTAAGAGTGAAGTAAGGTAGGCAAACCATTTCAAACTACCCCTGAAATTTATCAGCATCATATCTATTAAAGATTGATCTTCTATTCGTTTTAACAAGTCGGCCTCCTCCTGTGATAGGGCTTCCTTTATCAATTTATCAATGTCGTCTTTCTTTTCCATGACCTAATTAATTTGTTGACTATAAAATTCTTTTACTTTTTTTCGTGCGTAGAACAGTCGCGATTTTACTGTTCCTTCATTTATGCCTAGTATTTCTGCTATTTCTTTAATGGTGTAATCGTTTTGGTAAAACAGGATAAGGATTGTTCTCTCCTTATCAGGTAGTTGTTGCACGGCTCTTCGAATGGGACCAAAATCCATTTCTGCTGACGCTTTACCCAATTGCTCTTCTTCAATTTCGTGGTTCATCCTTCTTTCTCTTTGTTTTTCACGGATCCAGCTAACGGATTTATTGTTCACTATTCTATGCGCCCACACCCTAAACTTTGAAGGGTTCTGAAGTAAGTACATTTGCTTTACTATAGCCTGCCAACTGTCTTGCACAAGGTCCTTTGCTGCTTCCATGTCATTTGTTTTTCTAAATGCATACGCCACCAACTTTTTATGCCAACGATTAACCAGCAATGCCAACGACCTCCTGTCACCATCCTGTGCCCGCAATACGAGCCACTCATCTAATACCTTGTCCGATCGTTTGTTCATGCGTTACGAATATAGAGTCGCAGATTTTAATTGAAGGTTCAAATTTTTTTTGATTTTTTCCCCAAACAGGCTTTAATATCATTAAAACCATTACTTTTGACGCTTAATGTCCTTAAAAATATCACATATCGCAATTGAAACAGCTTCTGTTCTTGCTATGAGTGCAGCACCTGCACTTAGGATAAGGAATGCGAGGCCCTTAGGGGTCTAACATATCTTACAGGGTTACGTACCCTGTTCATTTCACTCAATTTTCTTTTTTTCTTATTAAATTTTAAACAACTAAACGTTTTCCGTCTATGGAATTTGAAATTGTTGTGGCAGAGGCGCACCATTTGCACCACGCTGAAACCATTAGTAAAATGATCCGGGAAGCTTCCGAAAAAAGGGGTACTGGTATTGCCACTCGTACTCCCGAATACATTGCCACCCGCATCAATTCGGGTAAGGCCATAATTGCTTTGCATGACAACCAGGTGGTTGGGTTTTGCTATATCGAAACCTGGGGGCATCAAAAATTTGTGGCCAACTCAGGACTTATTGTAGATGAGCAATACCGCCACCACGGGCTGGCCCTCAAGATCAAGCAAAAGGCGTTTGACCTATCGCGTAAAATGTATCCTGAAGCCAAGCTGTTTGGCATCACTACCAGCCTGCCTGTTATGAAGATCAATTCAACACTGGGCTACAAGCCTGTAACCTTTTCTGAACTCACCGATGACGAAGAATTCTGGAAGGGATGCCAGGGTTGTAAAAATCATGATATTCTTATCCGTAACGAGCACAAAATGTGCCTGTGCACCGGCATGATGTACGAACCCAAAGCAGCCGAAGCCATTCAGGCAGTTCCTAAAAAGAAACGTTGGGAACGGTTTGCAGAGTTTTTGAAAGAAAGAGCCAACCGAGTTAAAAAAGTTAACCTTCCAAATTATGAACAAGAAAGTAGTACTGGCC
>JAGQYI010000046.1 GCA_020436165.1 Cyclobacteriaceae bacterium
AACTTTCTAACAACTCGTTGGTTTATGCTTCCTTTAGTGTAGGCAATAAAGAACCTAACCGAAGCGACTTTGTTGATTCACCTGACAATCAAACACCCAAACCAGAGACATTAAGAGATATAGAAGCTGGTTTCAAAAAGAAAAGTGAAACTATGTGGTTAAATGCCAATTTCTATTACATGGATTATAAAAACCAATTGGTGCTGACAGGGCAATTGAATGACGTAGGCTCTCCACTTAGGACCAACGTTGATAAAAGTTACAGGGCAGGTATTGAACTTGAGGGACGTTACGATATTAACCCAACAATTAGTGTTAGTGCCAATGCCACATTTAGTAAAAATATTATCCAAAGCTACAATGAGGTCTTGTACGATTATGGCGTGAGTTGGGATGAATACAACGAAGTCGCGACAACTTTCAACAATACCAGCATTGCCTTTTCACCAAGTTTGGTAGCCGGAGGCTCACTTATAGTTCATCCTGTGGATGGCCTTGAAATAGCCTGGGTGCATAAGTATGTAGGTAAGCAATACCTGGATAATACGTCCAACGAAAGCAGAAAATTGGATGCGTATTATGTGAGTGATGCGCGAGCATCTTATGGATTCTCAGCTCTTGGCATGGAACGTATATCTTTTAACATCGCAGTTTATAACCTGTTCAACAATTTGTATGAATCTAACGGATACACCTGGGGCTATATTGTAGGTGGAACGGAATATCACGAAAACTTTTACTACCCACAGGCTGGGGCACATTTTATGGCAGGGCTGACAATAAAACTTTAGCGTTCAAAAGTCTCTTTTTACCAATTTATTTTAGAATTTAATCAAAAAAGTAAATTTTTTTTAACGTACATAGGTAATTATACAACATCCTGTAAAACAGAGAAATGCAAATAAATATTTAAATTAAATATTCCCTCAATACTTAAAAAAAACAGCATTTTCAGTATTTATCACTCATAAAGAAATTAATTAAAAAACGTGAGAAATATGACTTTTTTTGATAAACTTAAGTTCGAGATTTGTAACAGTATTTAAAAAAATATTGATTGGTATACCAGCTAGTCTTCCAAACTGGAAAATGGTGTTAGTCAAAAAAGTCCGAAAAAAAAGAGACCGGTCAACCAGACCGGCAACTCTGATGAGGTTTTGACGACCCCCAATTTTCGGCAAGCCGGGAGGTGCAAACCTTACCGGCTTTACTTTTTTTAAAGTTAGTCCAAATTAATTCACCGCCAATTAATTAATAAAAAATTAATTAAAACAGTGATGAAATTTGTGCAGCAATGTACTCTCCGAATTCAGCCAAAGCAAACAATGCGGCTGCTACAAGAAGTACGGTAGTAACTACACAAACACTAGGACCTACACTATCTCGTTCGATATGTAATAGTCTGTTTAACATACCTTTTTCCAGTTTAGTAAGTAAAAAGTACGAAAAATAATGCTCATTTCAAAGCGTTCGCCTAACAATTGTTAGGTAAAATGATTGTTCATCCAAATACACAAATAAAAAATCATCAACGGAAAATTTTTTGAATGGGATTTTTCGATACCTTAGCCTTTGCAATTAAGGCTAAGAAGCGGCAGTACCCGCCAAAGGCGGGCAGGGCTCAGTTGAGGACCGAGCGTTAAGAAATCATCCAGTGGATGATTTTAGCGAGGGGCCAGCTTGCAGGGTTGGCATCGGCTGCCAAGCTGAGGGTCGAGCCAGCATGCAGGGTGTACCAGGTGAGCGAATAAGTCGCCCATTGAAATTGATTTAATATTTAACTCTACAATAAAGGTATAGAAGCGGCAGTAGCTCAGTTGGTAGAGCATCAGCTTCCCAAGCTGAGGGTCGCGGGTTCGAGCCCCGTTTGCCGCTCACTTCCAAAGCCTCCTTAGCTCAGTTGGTAGAGCAACGCATTCGTAATGCGTAGGTCGTGGGTTCAAGTCCCATGGGGGGCTCTTCTTTAATCAGTGCAAGAATTTTTCATAGCGCAAAAGCGTGGGTCGTGCCTGCTTTCCCCAGGCAAGGGTTCTGCCATAGGCATCCCTATGGGAAAGTCCCATGGGGGGCTCTAAATCCAGCCTTTTGGGTAAACCAATCCTTCATATATTCGTTAAATTTGTAGTAGATTTTTTTAGAGTTTGGATATGGATTTTATTGATTACTACAAAGTGCTTGGGCTCACTAAAAGCGCTACCCAGGATGACATTAAAAAAGCATATCGTAAGCTGGCTCGTAAATACCATCCGGATGTAAACCCAAACAACAAAGAGGCAGAGCTAAAATTCAAGCAGGTAAATGAAGCGAATGAAGTATTAAGCCATCTGGAGAACCGTAAAAAATACGATCAATACGGTAAGGATTGGAAGCATGCCGAAGAATTTGAAAAAGCGAAACAGCAACAAAAAACAAGCTCTCGTGGCAATTGGGGTGGTGGCACGCACTTTACCTATGAGCATACCGGTGATTCATTTGGTGGCGATGATTTTTCCGATTTCTTTGAATCCCTTTTTGGTGGTGGTGGAAGAAGCCGAACATACCAGAGACCCTCTTTTAAAGGTCAGGATTACAAAGCAGAGGTTAGCATTACCCTTGAGGAGGCCTTTTCAGATCATAAACGAACGTTAAACGTAAATGGCAAAAAGCTACGTATAACTGTACCTGCAGGTATAAAAGATGGACAAACCATTAAACTGGCAGGTCAAGGAGGACCTGGAACAAATGGAGGAACCAAAGGCGATCTATACATCACCTTTCACTTTGATCCGCACCCGCAATTCACCCGCAAGGGTAACGACTTGTATTTGGATATGGATATTGATTTGTATACAGGCCTTTTAGGGGGTAAACTAAAAGTGCCAACCTTTTCAGGGCCTGTTCAGGTTACCATAAAACCCGAAACCCCCAATGGAAACAAGGTGCGATTGAAAGGCAAAGGATATCCTGTTTACAAACAAAAAGGGCAGTTCGGAGATTTATATGTTACCCTTAGCGTAACTACGCCAAGCCACTTATCTGAAAAGGAAAAAGAGTTATTCAAACAACTTCAAGCATTACGAAAATGAGCGAGTATATTTCAATAAAGTCATTGGCAAGCTTTCACAATCTGGACGAAACCCTTTTGTTGGAGATCGTGGAATATGAAATTGTTCCAATAAAACGCACTCGATCGGAAATAATGATTAGCTCTGATTACCTGGAAGAGTTCGAACGTGCCCTACGTCTGCATCTTGATCTGGGAGTAAACTTACAGGGAGTAGATATTATTTGTCGTATGCGTAATCAGATTCAGGAAATGCAAGAGGAGATAGAACGGTTGAACAGACTCTTGGAATAACTCTTCGTTACCAAAACAAGAGGGATACAAATTGTATCCCTCTTTACCATTAATTCAACATTCTTTTTAACTGCGGAGAAACTTCCAGCACATTCAGGTTTAGCTTAGCTAATTCAAAGAGCCGTTTATAATTGGCCCTTTCTAAATTGCTTCGCATTTTCTCAGGCCCTTCTCCTCTTTTCTCCTTTACTAAATTGATTGTATTTCTCATGGTAACTCAGTTCTGATTGATTTAAAACTTACCAAACTTAAAGTTGATATTATATGTAATTCCATCCATGGCATTCAGGTTAACGGCTTCGTTATCAGGAGTATTCAGAAGCACTCCGTTGGTGAATCGGTAAGAAGCGCCCATTGATATCCTAAAAAACTTAACCACATTAAACTCCAACTCCGCACCTGGTTCTACAACAAAAAATATGTCGTATTCATTTGGGCCATAATAGTTATTGCTCCAAAAATTATTGGGTAAAACAGCTATTCCTCCTGCTCCAATAATTACCGGAAAAGAAAGGTGTATTGGGGACTTTGGCATTACAATAGGTTCGATTAGAAAACCTCCGTAGCCTCCCGATAAATAATAATCTTGTGTACCTAACTTCTTATCAAGATTGTTAACAAAGCCATTCCCGGCAAAGCCAAACCCTAATCGGTGGTTGATAAGCCATGCAGCTTTGAAATTTGCAAGCAGCGCATCTTTACCATTAATCTTAGAATAACCAAACCCAAATGAGCCATACCCACCATGCTCAATTTTATTGCTATCCTCTTTATTAAATATGGTAGAAAATTCGTTTCTGTTTCTCTGTGCCATTCCATTTATCGAAAGTGTAAGTGAAATAGCCAATCCAATTAATACTATTCGTTTCATGATTGATTTTTTTATTCGTTTTTAACCTAGACAGTTCTAAGAGACAAAGGTTGCAGTCTCCTAAAAATTATTTTGTATTTATTCTTATGCTCCCCGATCTTAACGTGGCGTTTAAGCTTATTGATTGCGTGTTATTACTTTTGCCTAGTACTCCTGTGGTTTTCACCAGTTTTTCTTCGCCTTCTACTTTTTCTGTTGCTTTATTACGAAGATCATCGTTGTAATAAAGTCCTGCTTTTTCATCATATGTTACGGACATGGAAATGTTTTGATTACTTGCGCGATTCAGACTTATGTCGGTATTGTCTGTATCCAGAACCATTTTGTTAACAGCTTTTCCAATATTTCTGATTTCGATGTCACCATAGTGCAAATTCGCAGTAATAAACTCCTCCAGGTTTTCGAGTTCCAAGTAAGAAAAAGAAGAAGTTGCATTAAGAATTCCTACCTCCTCAAGATAACATTTATCCCTATTGGATTTTAGTTTTAGGTTATCCACCTTTTCAATCCGTATTCTTGATGACCGGCTCTCAACGGACAGGTCAACAGCATTGTCCAAAACCAGCTCCGAATGATAGTTTAAATCGATGCGCCCACTTTTAATAGTTTTAATGTTCGCAAACCCAAATTGCAGCTCCAGGTTGGTTTCACCCAGATCCCAGGCTTTAAAATCCCCGTTAGAAAGCACAACTGTAACCGGTCCCTGATGGCTATCCATAATTATATTGCCGTACTTGTTTTCAACATGCAGTTCCAGGTAATTGGGTAAATACACCGTATAGTTAATTTGCGTATTGTTATCCCCAGAAAATATACTGGAAGCTTTGTCCTTCACATCTGTCCAAAAGGAGCCTTCGTTTAAAAACGAAGTTTTTGCTTCCACATATTGCTTCGATGAAATAAAATCAAAATCGATGCTTTCAAGAATTTCGGTTGCCTTTGCTTCCTTTTTTGCATCTACCTCAAGGTCTATTTTGAAACTGATAGAATCTTTATCCCAATTAACCAGTTGAATGTTGCCATACTTGTTTTCGATAAATATCTCCGTTCTCTTTTCAACCTTAAAGGTTTTGGTCTCGTTGCGGCTTTTGTGATACGATTGGGCATGCAAAGCATAACCAACGAACAACAACCCTAGTGCAACAATATTCCTATATAACTTTATGCGTTTCATGCGTTTCTTTTTTGTCTTGTTTCGACTTAATAATGTTTAACATATCCTCCAGTATTTCCAGTCGTAGCATGTAGTTCTGAATCATTGCTTCGATAACCTCCTGGTTGTCTGCGTTATCTTTCAAATCCTCTTTTAAAGACAATAGCATTTGATTCAGGTCATCCAAATCTTTGTTTACCTCCTT
This sequence comes from Cyclobacteriaceae bacterium, assembly GCA_020436165.1. Taxonomy (GTDB): domain Bacteria; phylum Bacteroidota; class Bacteroidia; order Cytophagales; family Cyclobacteriaceae; genus JAKISE01. Next base: position 5,567 of record JAGQYI010000046.1, read on the forward strand.
ATGCAACACTGGTTTATCACTTGTTAAAAGAAAGAGTTCCTTTTTTCGCTGAACAATTTTTGAATTGTAGTATTGTTCGGCCTCAACAAACTTTTGGTATTGTTCATTCTTAGCAAATGTGGCTGTAATACTATTTTCATCTTTAGAAACCTTACGATTGGCAGTAAACTCATGAAAATAGTAGGAGGCCACAAATATGAATACAACCGCTGCAGCACGTGAGGCCACCACTCTCCAGCTAATTGTAAATTTGCTTTTGTGAGGTTCAAGCTTCACTATTTTATCCCAGGTATCAACATCTGGTATCTCAGAATCAAAACCATCACGATTGTCCTGAATAAATTTTTCAAGTTCGTCAGTTTTCATAAATTTCATTCTTTAGAATTTCCTTAATTCTTACCCTTGCTCTCATGTACTGCGATTTCGAATTCGATTCGCTAACATTCAATATCTCGGCAATTTCTCTGTGATCATAACCTTCCAGCGTATACAACTGAAAAATCAACCTGCTACCAGTTGGCAATTGTTCCGTAGCCTTTTTCACCATTTCAATACTTAGCTGCGGAAGTGCCGTCTCCGTATCTGCACTATTTCCATAGCGCTCGATCTCATCAGAAAACTGGAGGTCGACTTTTCTACGTTTGATCTCATTGATACATTTATTTACGGCAATTCTTTTAATCCAGGTCCTGAAACTAGATTCGTGCCTGAAGCCAGGTAATTTCATAAAAGCCTCACTAAAAGATTCCTGCAGGATGTCCTGAGCATCTTCGCGATTGCGCAACATACGGAGGCACGTATTAAATATGGCAGTAGAATTCAGTTTGTACAATTCAAACTGAGCTCGGACGTCTCCTTTTTTACTGCTTTCTACAAGCTCCCGATGAATGTCAATCTGTTGTGTTGCCAACTCTTCCTTTTTCTATAATGCCTAGACAAGTTAAGAATATGAGGGTTGCAATGTGACCCAAATTAATTTATGATTTTTTTTAAGATGTATGGTGAAAGCAATAACAGCTGGCTTGAAGGAGTGGACTTTCTGGAAAAGAAAAAGTGCGCACGAAAGGATTCGAACCTTCACACCCGAAGGCACTGCCGCCTGAAGACAGCGTGTCTACCAATTTCACCACGTGCGCATGTACTAATTCAGAGAACTTCCTTTTGTGCGCACGAGAGGATTCGAACCTCCACACTCGTAAGAGCACCAGCCCCTCAAGCTGGCGTGTCTACCGGTTTCACCACGTGCGCATTCTAAGGCCACAAAAGTAGCAATTTGTTCTCAAAGTAAGAGTAAATTGCAAAGAGGCAATCCAAAAATTGGAAACAAAAAAGGCCGTCAGAAAACGGCCTTTTACTTAGTAGCGGGGGTAAGACTCGAACTTACGACCTTCGGGTTATGAGCCCGACGAGCTACCAACTGCTCCACCCCGCGATATATTTTCAATAAGTTGTTTCTATGATTCGTACCTAGCCTTTTGCTAAGGGAGTACAAAAATAGAGTTTCATAATCGAAAAACAAATACCTTTGCAACTTAATCTGAAAAATGGAAGGCAAAGAACATAAAGCAGGCTTCGTTAGCATCATTGGTAAACCCAATGTTGGTAAATCAACGCTTATGAACCAACTGGTTGGTGAGCGCCTCTCCATTATTACTTCCAAAGCCCAGACTACACGACACCGTATCATGGGCATTTTGAGTGGTACCGATTTTCAGATTGTCTATTCCGATACCCCTGGAATTATCAAACCTCAATACGAATTGCAAAACGCGATGATGCGTTTTGTTAGCACTTCACTAGAAGATGCCGATGTTGTTCTTTTTGTAACCGATCTGTTCGAGAAATACGATGAAGAGCTTATTGAACGTTTAAAACACCTCAACCAGCCCATTATTTTTATTCTAAACAAAACTGACCTTGCTAAAGGATCCCAGGTAAAGGACAAATTAACTTATTGGCTGGAGGTTTTTAATCCCTCTAAAGTAGTAGAGGTTTCGGCACTGAAAGGAGAAAACATAGACAAGCTATTTGAGGCAATATTAGAGCTTCTTCCAACCCATGAAGCTTATTTCCCCAAAGATGAGCTTACTGATAAGCCTGAAAAATTCTTTGTAGAAGAAATTATTCGGGAGAAGATATTTGAAAATTATAAACAGGAAGTTCCTTATAGTACACAGGTTGAGGTAGAGGAATTCAAAGAAGACAAAAAAATAATACGCATAAGAGCCATAATATATGTGGAACGTAAAAGTCAAAAAGGTATTTTGATCGGCAAGGGAGGTGAGTCTTTAAAAAAAGTAGGCATAGCTGCCAGAAAAGACCTTGAGACTTTTTTTCAGAAACAAATTCATTTGGAAACATATGTAAAAGTGGCTGAAGACTGGCGTAAGAAAAAGCAAGCTTTAAAAAGCTTTGGCTATCAACAATAAATTAGCATGGCAAACATAGTTGCAATTGTAGGAAGACCTAATGTGGGTAAATCAACATTTTTTAACCGATTGGTTGAAAAACGAACCGCCATTATGGATAACGAAAGTGGTGTAACCCGCGACCGCCAGTACGGCTATGCCGAATGGATTGGCAAGCACTTTACAGTAATTGATACCGGGGGCTATGTAAGCGGCTCTGACGATGTATTTGAAGGCGCTATTCGTGACCAGGTTAAACTTGCCTTGGGAGAAGCCAGTGCAATAATCTTTATGGTTGATTCCAAAGATGGTCTTACGGATTTGGATAAGGAGTTTGCCAAAGTTGTTCGCCAGATAAATAAACCGGTATTTGTTGCAGCCAACAAAGCTGATACAACAGAAATATCATACAATTCAGCTGAGTTTTATGGGCTTGGTTTTGACGAGGTTTTCCCAATTTCTTCTGCCAATGGTTCAGGAACAGGCGAATTACTGGATGAAGTTGTAAAAACATTTGAAACAGATGATATTGAAAATCCTGAAGAAGGAATTCCAAGAATAGCCATTTTGGGTAGGCCAAATGCAGGAAAGTCCTCTTTCGTAAATGCCCTGCTTGGTGAGGATCGTACCATTGTTACGGACGAAGCCGGAACGACAAGAGATGCAATTAATGCACGCTATAAAATGTTTGGCAAGGATTTTATTCTTACAGACACAGCAGGCATACGCAAAAAAGCGAAAGTGAAGAATGACCTTGAGTTCTATTCTGTGCTTAGATCTTTGCAGGCCTTACAAGATAGCGATGTTTGCATTGTGCTGGTTGATGCCAGCAGGGGCTTGGAGGCCCAAGATGTTAATATAATAGCTCTTGCAGACAAGTATGGCAAGGGAGTTATGATAATGGTGAACAAGTGGGATCTGATTGAAAAGGATACTAACTCTGCAGAAAAGTTCAGAAAAGAAATGCAGCAAAAGCTTGGCCCCTTAGGCTATGCCCCGGTTGTTTTTACCTCTGTACTAAATAAGCAGCGTATTTTTAAAGCCATTGAAACAGCCGTTCAGATTTATGAAAACAAGGAACAGAAAATTTCTACTTCAAAATTGAACGATATCCTGTTGCCAGAAATTGAGAGATACCCTCCCCCGGCAATAAAGGGTAAGTACATAAAAATAAAGTATGTAACCCAATTGCCTACTAAAACTGTAAGCTTTGCTTTCTTTTGCAACCTGCCTCAGTACATAAAGGCACCTTATCAACGATTTCTGGAAAATAAATTAAGGGGTCACTTTGATTTGGATGGAGTACCTATTCGAATATTCTTTAGAAAAAAATAGGAGTCTCATTTGGATTATTCTAATTAATTCCAAATTTTTGAGCCTCTAACATTCTTAATCTAACTTTTTTATCATGAAAAAATTATTAACACTATTACTTGCCGTTGGTTTTGTATTTGGTATGGCTTCATGTGGTGGTAGCACCTCTTCAAGCGAAGAAAGCACTACAACAGAAGAAACTGCTCCTGCATCAGATAGCATGCAAGAAGATGAAACAATAGAAGTTGACTCTGCCGTTATGGAAGATGGAGATACTACTGTTGTTGTTGAGGACTCAGTGGCTGTTTCTGAGTAATCAAGTTTAAAATATTCATAAGGGAGAAGGCCTGGGGTTTTCTCCCTTTTTTGTTTTATGAGAGAAATACTAGCTCCCTATCTTCCCGAAGCATCCATTGAGTACTGCACTCAATTGAGCAGTCAATATGACTTTAAGCTTGATTTTAGCTTTAATCGAAAAACTAAATTCGGTCACTACAAGTACATTCCTCAAACCAAACAACATATTATCTCCATAAATAGAGGTTTAAGCAAGCCCTTGTTTTTAATAACTTACCTGCACGAGTTAGCTCATCTGGATGTAACACTTAACTACGGACGAAGAGTTCGGCCTCATGGTACAGAATGGAAAAATACATTTTCAAAATTCTTGCGACCTGTTTTAACTGAAGATGTATTTGAATCTAATCTTTTAAGGGTTCTTATTAAGCATAGTTACAAGCCTAAGGCATCCTTAGTGGCAGATCCTAGTCTTTGGAAAGAGCTATTCGAAGAAAATTTATTGGAGATAACCACCCTTGATGAAATAGAAGAGGGAGAAATTTTTGTTTATAAAAACCGAACATTCAAAAAACTAAAGAATCGAAGGACAAGAGCATTGTGCTATGAGCCCTCATCAAAACAAAAATACCTGATACCCAGACTTGTTAAAGTAGAGCCTAAACATTAACCTTCGTTATTATAAGCAGCAAGAGCCTTTCTAACAGAACCATACTTTAAGAGTAATTCTTGAGCCAGTTTCTGGTCAACCTTGAGCTCTTCCATTATCATTTGAGTACCCCTTTTTACCAACTTGTTATTTGTAAGTTGCATATCCACCATTTTATTGCCTCTTATCCTGCCTAACTGTATCATTGTGGCAGTTGAGATCATATTGAGCACGAGCTTTTGTGCAGTGCCGGCTTTCATGCGGGTGCTTCCGGTAACAAATTCAGGCCCTACTACAACTTCAACAGGGTATTCTGTTACTTCTGCCAATTTAGTGTTTGAGTTACAGGTAATACATCCTGTTATAAGTCCATTTTTTCTTGCAGTCTCTATTGCTCCAATTACATATGGGGTTCTTCCCGAAGCTGCCAGTCCAATTAATACATCCTTTTCAGAAATCTGGAATTCTGTTAAATCCCTCCACCCCTGCTCCAAATCGTCCTCTGCAAATTCTGCTGCCTTACGAATGGCTTTATCGCCTCCGGCCATTATACCAATAACAAGGCCATCTTCCACTCCAAACGTTGGTGGACACTCAGATGCATCGACAATGCCTAAACGACCACTTGTACCAGCACCAATATAGAAGAGTCTACCACCAGCTTTTAGTTTTTTTACAACTTCAGCCACCAGTCTTTCTATTTGAGGGAGTGACTTCTCTACCGCTTCGGGAACAGTTTTATCCTCCTTATTAATATTCTTTAATAGATCTGCTATTGGCATGTGTTCCAACGCTTCATACCTAGAGGACTGTTCTGTGGTGTCTTTCAATTTATTGATTTTTAATATGGTACTCAACAAGCAAATCTGCAGGCTGCTGAACTATCTTGCCCAATTTAAAACCTTTGCTTTCAATTATATCTTTCAAATTATTGTCAAAGTAATGAGCTATAGATCCTACAAAATTAAAACTCAATTCATCTGCCAAAGAGTATTTACTTAATAATGTTACAAACCCTTCCAATTCTGTGGTTATTAAATCCTGAATCTCTTTTTCTCCCCTGTGCGAATGCAAAACCCTTGTGCAAGATGCGATAAATCTATTGGGTGATTCGGATCGGTAAACATGCTCAATGATATCTTCGTAGGACAATCCCAGATCAGTGCAGATTGATTGAGATAGCTGTTCGGAAAACTCATTTCTTAAAAGCTTTCTCAAAAGAGATTTACCAAGTGCAACTCCACTTCCCTCATCGCCTAAAATATAACCTAGCGGTTTTATATGTTCAATGATCGCATGGCCATTATAAAGTGCGCTATTCGATCCTGTACCTAATATAGCAATGATGCCCTTATCAGAGCCGCAGGTAGCTCTGGCTGCAGCAAGTAAGTCAGATTCAACCTTAATTTCACAATTTGTAAATATTGATTTCAGCCATTCAGCAGTACTCTTTTTGACTTTTGGTGTGGCTGTTCCCGCACTATAAAACCATACATTGGATACGTTGCTAAACCATGATGATGGTAATTCCTTCTTTATTACCTCAATAAATTTGTCCTTATTAAAAAAAAGAGGGTTAAGTCCCCTGGTAGATGCCTTCTCATGAATGCCACCAGCATCAAACAAGCGCCATTCCGTTTTGGTAGAACCACTATCTGCAATAAGCCACATTATGTTTTGAGTTTACCAACTACCTCAAATTTATCAAATACTTTTTCAGTATGTGGTGCATCCTTAAGTTCATCGGTCAAATCCTGCCCTGCCCAATGTTCGTAATGGTTGCCTGTCTTCCAAAACCTGGATCTACTTACATCGTAAATCAATCCTTTGTAGGCAATCCAAACCTCTTCTCTGTCCTGACCATTACGGAGTGCGAGTTGAGAATTGGTAAATGCATCCATTAATTAGTTGCTTTAGATGCATACTCTTCAACTTCCTGCCAAACTCTAAAAATATTTTTATTACATATTTTTTCTATGTCTTCTGTCGAATAACCTCTTTTCAATAATTCGTAAATCACATTAGGTTCTTCAGAAACGTCCTTAACATCTTTCGGCAATCGATCGACACCATCAAAATCTGACCCCAATCCTACATAATCTATGCCCACTAATTTTACCACATGGTCAATATGGTCGGCAATTTGGGAAGCTGTAGTAAATACAGTTGAGTCAACATTATCTCCCCTAAATCTTGGGTCGAGAAAAAACGAACCATAGTTTATTTGAATAACTCCGCCATTTTTGGCCAGGGCTTTTATCATATCATCAGACATGTTGCGCTCAAGGCCTGGAGTAAAATACCTGCAGGAAGAATGGGACGCAATCACTGGCACCTTCGTAGTCTTCATAACATCATAAAATGCGCTATCGCTTACATGGGAAATATCTACCATAATACCCACCCTATTCATCTCTTTTACTACTTCCTCTCCAAACTCGCTAAGCCCGTTCCATAAATGTGTTGTATCATAAGAAGAATCGCATATATGATTTGCTTTAGCATGTGTAAGGGTAATATATCTAATTCCCCTATCATGAAAATAGTGAACATTGGCCAGGTCATGTTCAATTGGAGATCCATTTTCCATACCCATAGGTAAAGAGATCAGACCTTTGGCAAACTGTTTCTTTACCTGGGAAGGAGATGTGGCAATGGCAAATTTATCAGGATGAGATGCCGCTAAATTTTTCACTAAATCAATCAGGCTGTCCGCTAAGGACTTGGCTCCGTTATCTTCTCTATCCGAGGGAACATAAATAGACATAAATGGTGCATCAAGTCCACCTTTTTTTGCACGAACATAATCAAAGTGCCCGTCTGCAGTTTGTACAGAAATATCTTCTGGGTGGTGACTCAGTCGGTAAGGAATATCAACATGTGTATCAACAATAATAAAAGCATGTGCCAAAGAATCGGCCAGCGCATGCAATTGTTCATCTGTTAGTGGCTCTTTTTTTTGCTCTTTAGACGTACATGCCATCGCAAAAGCAAAAACAAGAGATAGGTAAATAATCGAACGTTTCATACTAAAATGTATTTCTTTCAAGATTACAAATTAGTGGAGATATTTAAAAATGGGATTATCTGAAACTGGGATTTGAAGCTAACCGTTTTTTTAAGGACTTTTGCTAGCTAAAGAATTCAAAATGAGCGGTAAATACCAGGTCGACTTTATTGGAGCGGGCAATGTTGCATGGCATTTGGCGCCAGCTCTGGAAAACGCAGGGGTGACCGTACGAAATATTTATAGCCGTGAACCTAAGAATGCCAAAAAACTTGCCGAAAGGCTTTACGAAGGACAGGTACAAACTGACCTTGATTTTTCTGAAAGCTTTTCAAACATCTTCATTATTGCAGTTTCGGACGATGCTATTGAAGAGGTAGCAAAAGAAATTGTTTTACCGGAAGATGCCATCCTTGTTCATACGTCTGGATCGATACCATTAAGTATTCTTGGCTATGCTGCAACACCAAACATTGGGGTATTTTACCCACTTCAAACTTTTACAAAAAAACAACGCGTTGAATTTGATTCAATTCCTTTTCTAATTGAGGGAGACAATAAATTCACTAGTCAGACAATCGGAAAGCTGGGTACTTTGTTGTCTAAAAATGTACAGGAGGTATCCTCAGCGCAAAGGCAGCAAATGCATTTGGCAGCAGTTTTTGCCTGTAACTTTACGAATTGGATGCTTGGTCAGGCCAAGGAGCTTATGGAAAAAGCAGGATTGGATTATAAGCTTTTGCAACCTCTTATTGCACAAACGATTAACAATAGCTTTGAAATAGATCCCAAGAATGCGCAAACCGGGCCTGCAAAACGCGGAGACCTGGAAGTGCTTGATAAGCATATGGAAATGCTTGACCATGATGCTGATAAGCAAGAGATTTACCGATTGATTTCACAACAGATTCTGGATTTCTACAACGAATGAAGAGCGTACTTAGAAGTATTTTTCAAATCCTAAAGCTTATTAGGTATCTTAACCTGGCAATTGTGGCAATAACGCAATTATTGGTTGCACGCTTTCTTGTTGCGGGCACAAGTATCTATGGACTACTTACAAACACCATGTTTGACCTTATGGTGGCATCAACATTACTAATTGCCTCGGCCGGATATATAATTAACGATTACTACGATATAAAAATAGACTATGTTAATAAGCCAAATAGAGTGGTTGTTGGCAAACACTTAAAACGAAGGCATGTTCTTGTAATGCATTCTTTTTTTAATGGCCTTGGTATATTGTTAGGTGTATTCGTTTCCTGGTGGGTAACCCTGGTCAATATCCTTGCTAGTTTTCTTCTTTGGATATACTCCAACCAGTTAAAGCGATTGCCCTTATGGGGCAACCTGGTAGTAAGTTTGCTTACAGGACTATCTGTTTTTGTGGTTTACGTTCTATTTCAACAAAACCTGGAGCTAATTGCCATGTACGCAATTTTTGCCTTTTTCATTTCCTTAATCCGCGAGATTGTAAAAGACATGGAAGATATTGAAGGAGATGAAAAATTCGGATGCAAGACCTTACCCATATCAATAGGAATGCCTGCTACTAAAAGAATAATTTACTTTATCACATTTTTATTCCTGATTGTTGTATTCCTTCTAGCTAACCCACTGAGTATCTTTTGGCCCTTTTTCGGTACACTCACCATTATTCTTGCCTTTCTTTGTAATAGAATTTATGTGGCTGACAAAAAGAATGATTATGCCAATATTAGCACTTATGCCAAGGTAATAATGGTAATAGGTATACTTAGCATGACGATTATCCAATGAGTAAAAAAGTAAACATCGCCATTTTTGCATCTGGCAGTGGCACCAATGCCCAGGCTATACTGGAATACTTTCAGAAAATCGATTGGGTAGACATAAAATGCATATATTCCAATAATTGCGAGGCGTATGTATTAAAACGAGCTCAGAATTTTGGAAAGGAAACGCTTACATTTTCCAGAGAAGAGTATTACAAAAGTGATAAGGTAATAAAGCACCTGCAAGAAAATGAAATTGATCTTATTATACTAGCAGGCTTTATGTGGTTAGTACCTCATAAAATGGTTGAGCGGTTTACTATTGTCAATATTCATCCTGCTTTGTTGCCCAGCTATGGAGGCAAGGGAATGTACGGGCATCATGTGCACGAGGCCGTGCTGGAGAATAAAGAAAAGCAATCTGGCATTACCATTCATATGGTTAACAACGAATACGATAAAGGTAAAATAATTCTGCAGCAATCATGCCCTGTTTTGCCCAATGACACTCCTGATTCTTTAGCAGATAGGATACATAAGCTGGAACATGCACATTATCCTCCAACTATTGAAAAAATAGCCCAAAAATTGCACAGTAAAATAGCCTAAGCTGCTAAAAACCGATAGCTTTGCAGCTTAGTTAGAAACAGCAATGCACAAAAAAATCTCTTCGGCTTTAATCTCAGTTTATCATAAGGACAACCTTGAACCCATTATCAAAAAACTCAATGAGTTAGGTGTGGAACTTTTTTCAACAGGTGGAACACTCAAGTTTATAAATGAACTTGGAATTGAAGCAAATGCTGTTGAAAAAATGACAACATACCCCTCCATTTTCGGTGGTAGAGTAAAGACTTTGCACCCGGTAATTTTTGGAGGGATATTGTACAGAAGAGACAATCCTGAGGACGTAATTCAGGCTAGTGAGTTTGAAATACCTAGCATTGATTTGGTTATTGTGGATCTGTATCCATTTGAAGAGACTGTGAAAAGTGGCGCTTCTGAAGCAGACATTATTGAAAAAATTGATATTGGTGGTATTTCTTTAATACGTGCTGCCGCCAAAAATTATAAAGATGTGTTGATCGTAAGTTCACGTAATCAATATACTGAACTGCAAGAGATACTTGATGCTGGAAGCGGGGAAACAACTATTGAAGAGCGCAAACGATTTGCCGCACATGCCTTCAACACCAGTTCACATTACGATACTGCCATTTTCAATTACTTTAACGCAACAGAAAATATTTCTTCTTTTAAAAACAGCACATTGCACGGTAAAACTCTGCGTTACGGAGAAAACCCTCACCAGGAAGGAATTTTCTTTGGCAACCTGGATAAAGTCTTTCACCAATTGCATGGTAAGGAAATTTCGTACAACAATCTTGTGGATATTGAAGCAGCTGTCAGTTTGATACGGGAATTTGAAGGAGAAAAGGCATTCGCTATTTTAAAGCATACCAATGCATGTGGAGTGGCCGTAGCCAGCACTGTAAAGAAAGCCTATTTAAAAGCATTTGAAGCAGACACGCTTTCTGCTTTTGGTGGTGTCTTGATTTCCAATTCAGAAATTGATCTGGAAACGGCTGAAGAAATTGACAAACTTTTCTTTGAAGTTTTACTGGCACCTTCTTTTACTACTGAAGCACTTGAAGTACTTAAATCGAAGAAAAACAGAGTACTGCTTAAACTCAATGAATATCCTGAAAACAAAGTAGTATTCAAATCGCTTTTAGGAGGTGTAATTCAGCAAGGAGCCAATAATAAGACAGATTCAGAAGGCGATTTGACGCAAGTAACCAACCTAAAAGCAACACAGAATCAAATTGAGGATATGCTATTTGCTTCCAAAATTTGTAAGCATACAAAATCCAATGCTATAGTATTGGCAAAAGATGGGCAAATGTTGGCTAGTGGTGTTGGGCAAACTTCAAGAGTAGATGCTTTGCAACAAGCCATTAAGAAAGCAAAAACCTTTGGTTTTGATTTGATAGGAGCATCCTTGGCATCCGATGCATTCTTCCCATTTGCTGACAGCGTAGAGTTAGCATATAAAGCAGGAATTACTTCAATTATTCAACCGGGAGGTTCTAAAAAAGATCAAGATTCAATTGATTTTTGTAATAATCATGATATGGCCATGGTATTTACAGGAACAAGGCATTTTAAACATTAAATTAAATGGCTTTAAGCCATAAATTAAAACAAATTTGTATTTTAGTCAGCGTTGGAAAACACCCTTTATTTGGGCATCCGGCCTGAAACCAGATATTAAACAACTAGTATGGGTTTATTTGATTTTTTCTCAAGTGATTTGGCGATTGATTTAGGAACGGCCAATACGTTGGTTATTAAAAACGACAAGATAGTGGTAGACGAGCCGTCTATTATTGCTATTGACCGTAACACGAACAAGGTGCTTGCCATTGGCAGGCAAGCTATGCAGATGCATGAAAAAACACATGACAATATTAAAACCATACGTCCATTGAAAGATGGTGTAATTGCCGATTTCCATGCAGCGGAGCATATGATAAGAGGCATGATCAAAATGATTGATGAGGGAAGTCGAAGCATCTTCCCAAAGTCTCACCGCATGGTAATTTGTATTCCTTCCGGTATTACTGAGGTTGAAAAACGTGCCGTTCGCGACTCGGCCGAGCATGCAGGTGCCAAAGAAGTATATATGATTTACGAACCTATTGCTGCGGCAATAGGAACAGGAATAGATATTGAAGAACCCATGGGTTCTATGATTGTGGATATAGGAGGAGGTACCACCGAGATTGCTGTTATTGCGCTTTCAGGTATTGTAAGCAACCAATCTATCCGTATTGCCGGTGATACCTTCAACAAAGATATTCTGGATTATATGCGCAGACAGCACAACTTGCTTATTGGCGAGCGTTCTGCTGAACGCGTAAAAATAGAAGTTGGTTCAGCCCTAACGGAACTTGACGATGGACCTGAAGACTATGAGATTCGTGGCCGGGACCTAATGACAGGTATTCCTAAAGTTATAAAGGTTTCCTATTCTGAAATTGCTTTTGCATTGGATAAGTCCGTTTCCAAAGTGGAAGAAGCCGTTTTAAAAGCGCTGGAAATTTCACCTCCTGAGCTATCAGCCGATATTTATGACAGGGGCATTCACCTTACGGGAGGTGGAGCAGCTTTAAGGGGACTTAGTAAACGTTTGGCCTTAAAAACCAAACTCCCAATTCATGTGGTTGAAGAGCCACTAAAAGCAGTAGTTAGAGGTACCGGTATTGCCATGAAGAACCTTAACCAGTACAAGCCTGTGCTAATGACTTAATGTTATGCGCAGTTTCTTTCTGTTTTTATATAAATACAGGGCTTTTTTAGTTTTCATATTACTCGAGTTTTTTGCGCTCTTTCTGGTGGTGCAAAATTCCAATTACAACAGAGCAACATTCTTTAACTCAAGCAACACCGTTGTTGGTAGCATACTTGAGGTTTCAAGTAATGTTCGAGATTTTATTAACCTTGCCAGCACCAATAAACAGCTCAGTGAAGAGAACGCTCGGCTCAGGGAGAAACTGAATGTGCTAAATGATGAACTTAAAAAACCAGGAGATGTAGACACATTAAGCAGGTTTAGTTTTATAAATGCCCATATTGTCAACAATAGTATTTTCTTGCTAAATAATGCTATTACCATAAACGCAGGCAAAGAAAACGGTGTGATGCCAGAAATGGGTGTAATTGGTGGGGGTGGAATTGTTGGCAAAGTAAAAAGGGTAGGTAAAAAATATTCAACAGTAGTATCTTTTCTTGACGTTGATGTAAAGGTATCAGCCCAAGTAAGAGGTAAGATAAATCTGTGTACTGTACAATGGGATGGTAAATCACACCAATTTGCTAAAGTGCTTTATGTGCCCAGACACTACAATTTAGCTATCGGAGATACAGTAGTTACAAGTGGGTATAATGCGATATATCCTGAAGGTATTACAATAGGCACCATAAGTAAAATCAACCTGCCACAGGATGCTACCTTTTACGATGCAGAAGTTAAGTTGATTAACGATTTTACAAGCCTCTCAGAGGTAGAAGTTATCGTTAATAAAGATCTGCCTCAATTGGATTCTCTGACTTTAACTGAAAAAAATGAATAGGGATACACTAATCAAAATAATTACCTTTTTCAGTTATGTGCTTTTTCAGGTACTGTTGTTTAATAAAATGGTTCTTTGGGGAAAGGGCTTTGCCTTTATTTATGTCGGTTATCTGCTCACTTTCCCAATTGAACTAGGAGTTATACCCGCAATGCTTATTGGTTTCGCCACAGGAATATCTGTGGATATTTTCTCCAACACCCTTGGAGTGCATGCATCCGCTTCAGTTCTTTTAATGTATGTAAGGCCCTATCTACTAAACCTACTTACCCCACATGGAGGATATCCATTGGGTTTGTCTCCAAGACCGTCAACACTAGGATTTAGCTGGTTTTCCACCTATGCCATCATTCTCATCTTCATTCATCATTTTGTTCTTTTCTTCGTTGAGGCTGGCGGGTTTCATCTATTCTTTTTTACAATTCAAAAAGTAGTGTTATCTACACTCTTTACTTTTAGTGTTGTTATTCTAATACAATATCTTTTTGCTAGAAAAATAGACACTAGATGAATCGAAGCAGAGGTTATATTATACAAGGAATCTTTGTGTTGGTTGGAGTATTGTTTGCACTAAGATTATTCTCATTACAAGTACTTGACGAAAGCTATAAAGCTGCTGCCGATAACAATATTATCCAGGAAGAAATTGAATATCCGTTCAGAGGCCTTATTTACGACAGGAATGGCAAGCTCCTCGTAGCCAATAAACCCATGTTCGACCTTATGGTTGTTCCAAGCCAGGTATTCATTAAAGACACCTTGAAGTTCTGCGACCTTATTGGAATAGAAAGAAACGAGTTTAATGAAAAAATTAAAAAAGCCAGAAAGTATTCCTTAGTAAAAGCCTCACCCTTTTTGAAACAACTTTCTCTCGAGGATTTAGCCAAAATAGAAGATTATCTTGATGAATATCCGGGCTTTATTCTGCAACCAAGAACCACAAGGTCGTACACATATCCTATCATGGCAAATGCCTTGGGGTATATAAGCGAGATAAGTCCTCAAGAACTGGATAAAGACACCGCCAATTATTACCACAGTGGTGACTACATTGGAAAGAGTGGTATTGAGTCAGAATATGAAATCTACCTTAGAGGTCAGCGCGGAAAAAAGTTTAAAATTCGGAACGTCAGGGGCGTTGAAAAAGGAGAGTTTAAAGATGGGGAATTTGATACGTTGGCTGTCCCTGGTCTTTCCGTAACTTCAACCATTGATAGAGAACTTCAGCAATACGCAGAAAAATTAATGAATGGAAAATCCGGTAGTATTGTAGCAATAGAACCCTCAACAGGAGAAATATTAACGATTGTTTCTTCCCCCTCTTATGACCCAAACTTATTGACGGGTCAAAAGTTTAGTGCCAACTTTAGGTCGATAAGTCAAGACACATTAAAGCCTCTTTTCAACCGGCCATTAATGGCCGCTTACAGGCCGGGGAGCATTTTTAAAATTGTACAATCACTGGTGGCATTGCAGGAAGGAGTAATAACTCCGGATACTAAATTCAAATGCAATACAAACCTTATAGGATGTCATAATGGTGCAAGCCACCCATTCGGAACCTCTGAAAAATTAGTGGGCGCCATTAAAAACTCTTGTAATCCATACTTCTACCAGGTAATGCGAAGAATGGTTGTTCAGGATGTAGATGAAAGCCCATATTTGGATGCAAAGATTGGACTTGACAAATGGAACGGTTATGTTCAAAAATTTGGCTTTGGCTCTCCTCTTGGCATCGATTTACCAGGTGAAAAAGGCGGAATGATACCGGATGCCGCTTATTACGACAGGGCTTACCAAGGCAGGGAATGGAAGTTCTCAAATATTTATTCCATTGCCATTGGAGAAGGTGAAAACCTGGTGGTACCCATACAAATGGCTAATTTCGTTGCAACAGTTGCTAACAGAGGCTATTACTATACCCCTCATTTAATTAAATCTATTGGAGATTCGGGCAAGCCCCTACCCCAGTATTCCGAAAAACACCATACAGGTGTAGATTCGGCTTATTTTGAAATAGCAGTTGAAGCTATGTCTCAAGTAGTAAAAAGCGGAACAGGGCAATACAGGGCCAAGTTGCAAGACATTGAAGTTTGTGGTAAAACCGGAACAGTTCAAAACGATCCTAATCCTGATCACTCTGTTTTTATTGCATTCGCACCGCGCAATAACCCCAAAATTGCCGTATCTGTTTATGTTGAAAACGCAGGGCAAGGAGCTCGGGCAGCGGCAGCCATCTCGGGATTACTAATTGAAAAATATATCAAAAGGGATAGTGCAAGACTGTATTTTGAACCATATGTTTTAAAAGGAGATTTTGAGTGAGAAGAGGTGATGGCATAGTAGATAGGATAGATTGGCTTACGGTAGCACTTTATGGCCTGCTTGTTCTTGCAGGGCTCTTAAATATTTATGCGGCCATCTATGACATTGATAATCCCGCGCCTTTTTTCAGTTTGAGTCACAATGCCGGTAAGCAAATGATCTTTATTGGGGTAGCAGTAGTTTTAGCTATTTCAATACTTGCTGTTGATTATAAGGTATACGATACCCTGTCCTATCCGCTTTGGGCACTTTTTGTTTTTCTACTTATAGTGGTACTTTTTGTAGCTCGAGAAGTAAACGGAGCTAAATCATGGATTGAGTTCGGTAGCTTTAGGTTTCAGCCTTCTGAATTTACAAAATTTGCAACCGCATTGGCTGTTGCCAAGTACATAAGCCGCCCAAACTTTAAAATAGCAAGGCTCAAAGACGCAGCCATACTAGCTCTTTTAATAGGAGTTCCTGCACTATTGATAATAGTACAAGGTGACATGGGTACCGCTCTTGTATTCTCTGTGTTTATCCTGGTTCTTTTCAGGGAAGGCATGTCCCCCATTCCTCTGATTTTGGGCGTTTCGGCTGCTGTAATCTTTTTACTTGCTCTTCTCGTTCAAAACCACTTCTATTTTTGGATACCTGTGGCTGCTATTTCCGGCATTGCCATATTCTTCAATAGAAAAAGTGTAAAACGGATGGTACTCATTCTGGCTGCCGGAATACTTGTTATTGGAATGTTTGAAAGTGTGGGCTATGCTTTTGAGAACTTCCTTAAACCACACCAGCAAAACAGGATTCTAGTACTCTTAAACCCTAATGCTGATCCTCTTGGAGCAGGTTGGAATGTAACACAGTCAAAAATTGCTATTGGTAGTGGTGGGCTTACTGGAAAAGGTTACCTGAACGGAACACAAACCAAATTCGATTTTGTGCCCGAACAAAGTACAGATTTTATTTTCTGTACCATTGGAGAAGAACAAGGCTGGTTAGGTTCTATGATCTTAATCGTTCTTTTTATGGCCTTACTTCTAAGAGTAACACAGCTTGCTGAACGGCAAAAATGGCGCTTCGCCAGGGTATATGGTTATTCCGTTGCCAGCATTCTCTTTTTTCACTTTGCAATAAATATTGGCATGACCATTGGTCTTTTCCCTGTGATAGGCATTCCCCTGCCATTTTTTAGCTATGGAGGGTCTTCACTTATCTCCTTTACAATTATGCTTTTTATTCTGATTGGGCTGGATGCCAACAGAATGCAAATGCTGGCACATTAATTAAATTTTTTGTCAATCAAAGAAAGAAATTCTTTTACCTGGGGTGCTTCGGCTTTCCACTGACCCCTTTTAATGTAATTGCTGTTCAAAAATTTTATAACAACATCTTTAGTTTCGCAGGTATCCAGAAAGTCAATTACTTTGGCAAAATCTTCCTGACTCCCTCTGAAAAGATCGTTTACAAACATGAATTTTTGATTGATTGTCAACATCGACTTTAAGGAAGCTTTGGTCGTTTCAAATCCTAAAGTATCGCCAAGCATAGTTGTTCGTTCGGAGGTAAATTGCTTATGAACCGTCTCAAAATTAGCCTCATCTTCATCTTCTTCAATTGGTGTTTCCACAGGCTCATTCCCATAAGTTTCTTCCCAAAAATCCGCACTTTCCGTAGGGAGCAATTCATTAAATGGTTGTATCAAATTGGAAACGTCCTCAGGAGGCTCGGTCAGTCCCTCAAATGCTCTGTCCAAAACTTCTCCCTCATTAACATTCGAAGCCCAGGCATTCAAGAGCGCATCCCGCATATGCCCATTAATTTTTATAAACTTTTGAAGGTCCTTAACATCTTCCATTCCAGGAGCACTCCCTCCAAAGGATTCAACCAGGTTTTCATAAAATTCTAACGGAGACAATATAAGCAAAAGAGTATCTTCAACTGCCTTGATGAGAAGAGGCATAAATTGTTCTCTGGGTACAGAAATGTTTTTCGAAAGAACATTCATAAGCTCCTTTAGTTTATTCTGAACTTCAGGAGTATCATAATTGAAATAAGGACTTCTTAACTGATTTATTTCTGATTTCCATTTTTCAAAAAGCTGAAACAAAGCAAAAAGCCCAACCTGTTTAACAGGAATTTCCTCAAGAATGTCCTTTCCGGTAATTACTTCTTTTGAATTGAATAATTTATCAGCCAATAACCCTGAATACTCAGCTGCATATTGCTCTAAAGCCAGATGGTTCAACTTGTTCTCCATATCAAGTTTTTGTTCCTTTGTTATTACGGATGTAAATGTATGCCTAAAATTACTATATCAAATCAAGGTCATAAAGTTGTTAACTTTAATTTAAACAACGAACAACCAAAACCTGTTCTTGCCATACTTCAGGAAAATTATATTGACTGGATGCATGCATGCGGAGGTAATGGAAGGTGTACCACTTGCAGATGTAAAATAGTTGAAGGAATGGAGAATCTGACCGAAAGAACAGAGCCTGAAAAAATGTTTTTAAATGCCCAGCGAATTAAACCGATTGAACGCATGGCCTGCCAGGCCATACCAAAAGGAGATGTGGTTTTAGAGGTTCCTGAAAAGTGTAAACTTCCGGGTGTAATGTATACCAATTAATGTTTGTAGAGCAGCTAGTACCAAAAGGAGAAAGAAAAGGAGCCGGGTGGATCGAAGTAATCTGCGGCTCTATGTTTTCTGGTAAAACCGAAGAACTGATTCGTAGATTGAATCGAGCATTAATTGCCAAACAAACTGTTGAAATATTTAAACCTGCATTGGACACCCGGTATCATGAATCGGATGTGGTTTCGCATAATGAAAATGCCATTCGCTCTACTCCGGTTCAGTTTGCAAATGACATAACTTTATTGTCTGGAAATTGTGATGTGGTAGGAATAGACGAGGCGCAATTTTTTGATGATTCTCTGGTTGAAGTCTGTGTTAGTTTGGCAGCTTCCGGCAAAAGAGTAATTATTGCCGGGCTGGATATGGATTTTGAAGGGAATCCCTTTGGGCCAATGCCCAATTTGATGGCCATAGCAGAATATGTTACTAAAGTTCATGCAATTTGTATGAAATGTGGGGCACTAGCTTCTTATTCTTATCGTTTAACTGACAATAAACAGAAGGTAATGTTGGGTGAGCAAACCACCTATGAAGCCCGCTGTAGAAAGTGTTTTCTTGAAGGCCAATCAAAAAAAGGTTGAAAAAACTACTCATATTAAGCTTACTCCTTTCTCCTCTAACAGGGTTTTCTCAGGGTAATATCGCCACCGGTACATGGCGTACTCATTTTTCGTACAACAATGTAGTTTCTATTGCGCAAAGTAATTCGGAGGTTTATGCTGCATCTAATTCAGGCCTGTTTGTAATCTCCAAATCGGATAATAGCATTACCAGCTATACCAAGTTAAATGGATTAAGCGACTCAGGTATTTCTCAAATTGGGTATAACAATACCACCAATACCCTGGCAATTACCTACAAAAACGGACAGATTGATCTCCTGAACAATAACATAATTACCTCAATACCTGATATCAGGCTTTCTCCTATTCTTGATTCCAAGATCACACATCATATTTATTCTTTTGACGATTACATGTATTTAAGTACCGATTTCGGAGTTGTTCAAATTGATTGTAAAAACCAAAGCATAAAGGAATCTTTCCTGAATCTCGGACAAGATGGTTCTGACTTGAAGATTTATGCCAGTGCCATAAGTAACGATTCACTCTTTCTGGCTTCAGAAGATGGAATGCTTGCAGGTAGCTTGTCCGACAACTTAAAGGATCATTCAAAATGGAAACGATTTGACAATACTTCCGGTTTGGATAAAACTTCTATTCATGTACTTAGCTTGTTTAATGGGAATCCCATTACAGGAATTGATAACCAAGGTTTGTTTGAATACGAAAACGGCCTCTGGGTTTCAATTGACCCGCCACTAAACGAGAACTTTCTTTATTTGCAGGAAAGTTCTACAGGAACAGTAGTTACCACTTCAAATGCAATTTATGCATTAAGCTCTTCCGGAATTGGAACCATTTCATCAGCATATCTCACAGGCCCA
This sequence comes from Cyclobacteriaceae bacterium, assembly GCA_020436165.1. Lineage (GTDB taxonomy): Bacteria > Bacteroidota > Bacteroidia > Cytophagales > Cyclobacteriaceae > JAKISE01. Next base: position 25,530 of record JAGQYI010000046.1, read on the forward strand.
GTTCAGTCCATTGAAATGAACGGCACATACTTTATTGCTGACAAACAAAATGGCGTACTTAAGGTAGAAGGTTCAAATAGCCAAAGCATTTATCCCGATGGACCATTTTTTAGCCAAACGAAAAAACTGGTCAGCATAGGAAATCAGCTTTTTGCTTTACCCGACTTTAAAACAAGTGGTGGACAACCGTTGAGAAACAACCTGGGTTTTTCCGTTTTTGAAGATGGATTTTGGACAAACTACAATGCCACAGGATATCCAAACACACAGACAACTCCAGAATTTGAAGATATCAGTGGAGTTGCTGCACTTAAGAATACCATTGTTCTCAGTTCCTTTGGCTATGGACTCCTAATCTGGGACGAGGATGGTTTTTCAATCATTAATGAAAGTAATAGTACATTGGTGAATTCTTCTCCTCCGGAAAGAAATGTATTGATCTCTGATATTTCCGCAAGCAAACAAGGATTATGGGTCTTAAACAATAACACCACAACCGCTTCTTTGCAACTATGGGATAAGGATTCCTGGTCGGTATTTTCAGGTGCAGAGATAATGTCGGGCGCGCAGCAAATTACCAGTACCCCTTGGGGTGACCAATGGATGTCGATTAGAGAATCACTAGGTGGTGGCATTCATGTTTACAATTCCGAAGATGGAGAATTGACATTAAAATCCAATGGTGAAGGAACCATACCCAGCAACACTATTAACGATATTATTATTGACTATGAGGATAAAATATGGATAGCAACAACCAAAGGAGTGGTTTATTTCGCGAGACCATATGCTCTGCTGAGTGATCCTGATCAGGAAGCCATTACACCTATAATAGATAATAGTTTACTATTCTTTAAAGAAAACGTTAATGCGCTAGCCGTTGATGGTGGCAACCGTATTTGGATGGGTACAAATAAAGGTGTTTGGCTATTCGATAAAGATGGTTCTGAATTGGTGGAGCATTTTACAGCAGACAATAGTCCGTTACTGTCAGATGTAGTTACAGATATTGCCCTTAACAATTTTACAGGAGAAGTATTTTTTAATACTGATCAGGGTTTAATCTCCTATAGAGGAACAGGCACGATTACCGGTATCTACAATAATCCCAAAATATTCCCGAATCCTGTACCTCCTGATTTTACAGGTTTGATTACCATTGAAGGAGTACCATTCAATAGTACCTTAAAAATCACGGATGCCTCCGGGAGGTTGGTGGCAAATCTTGAGGCTAATGGAAATACTGCCGTTTGGGATTTGAAAAACGAAACTGCAACCGAGGTTGGTACCGGTGTTTACTTTGTTTTTGCCAGCTCTGACGATGGAGATGAGCACCAATTAGGTAAAATTGCTATTGTAAGATAAGATGCTCATCAAGACAAAAGGTATAGTTCTGCGTTTTGTTAAATACAAGGAATCATCTGTAATTGCCACCATTTACACAGAGAAAGAAGGATTGGTAAGTGTTATTGCCAATAGTGTGCGAAGTAAAAATTCGGCAGGGAAAATTGCCTTGTTCCAACCCATGTCGCTGGTAGATCTTGTGCTATACTTCAATCATTCAAAAAACATCAGCCGAGTCTCAGAAATAAAAAGCACACATCCATTGCATCAGCTAAAACAAGATCCTATTAAGTCTACAATCGCTTTTTTTTTAACAGAAGTGCTTAACAAATGTCTCAAGGAAGAAGTCGGCAATCAACCCCTTTTTACGTTTATTGAAAAAAGCATCATTGACCTCGATACAAGAAAGGATGCATTTCATAACTTTCACCTGATTTTCTTAATCAAACTCTCTCAATATTTTGGTTTCAGGCCCGTATCAACCAATGATTTTATTGAACAAATTGCCAATAAATCATTTTATAAGGACAAAAAGAATCTTGCAAAATTAGAAGTATTGCTCACTTCTGATTTTGAAGATGTTATACTGCTTGAAAGCACTACACGTTATACCTTGTTGCTTGATTTATTGGAATATTATCAAAATCATATAGAATTAGGGAAAATAAAGTCGATTGATATTCTCCACGAATTGCTGCATTCTTAGTACCTAACCTATCTTTTTTATCAAGTATATACTTACTTTTATAGTAACTACATACTTGGAAAAGTTAAAACCATGAGTGAAAAACTATTTGATGCAATCCCATCACTTGATCTTTCAGATTTCATAAATGGAACAAGTGAGCAAAAATTAAAATTTGTAAATGATCTTGGTGAGGCCTACAGCAATATTGGTTTTGTTACAATTAAAAATCACGGTTTAACCGATGAACTCTCCCAAAAACTTTATGAAAAAATAAAAGAGTTTTACGCTCTTGAGGATGCCACCAAACAAAAATATGAAGACCCGGTTCTTGCGGGTCAAAGAGGATATGTGGGTAAGGGAAAGGAACATGCCAAAGGAAGAAAAACAGGCGATCTGAAAGAGTTTTATCATGTTGGACAGGAGGTTACGGATAATGACTCCATAAAAGAAGAGTATCCTGATAATATATGGCCAAAGGAGATACCTGAATTCAAAGAAACTGCTTTAGAGGCTTACAGGGTATTGGAAAATACTGGCAAACAAATGCTTAGGGCTATTGCACTTTATTTAAACCTTGAAGAAACTTATTTCGATGATAAGGTTCATAATGGGAACAGTATTTTACGTCCGATCCATTATTTCCCAATAGAAGATCCTTCTCAAGTACCTGAAGATGCAGTAAGAGCTGCTGAGCATGGAGATATAAATTTAATTACTTTGCTAATGGGAGCCAGCGCTGATGGGTTGCAGGTACTTCGTAAAGATGGAAAATGGATACCCATAACCGCCTTACCTGGTCATTTGGTGGTAAATGTAGGTGACATGATGGAACGCTTAACGAACGATAAACTGAAATCAACAATTCACCGCGTTGTAAACCCGCCAAGAGAAGAACTTAAGACAGCGAGGTTCTCCATTCCATTCTTTATGCATCCTCGCTCTGAGATGGACTTAAGCGCATTAAAAAATTGTATAACACCTGAAAATCCTAAGAAATACCCTGACATTACAGCCGGAGAATTTCTAAATGAACGACTAGTTGAACTTGGCTTAAAGTCTAAAGGTTGACAATAAAAAGGGTAAGATATTACATTTTTTTAAAGGACGTGCTCCTTATGGCCTTAACCGCTTTTGGAGGCCCTCAAGCGCACATGGCCTACTTCCTGGACCATTTCGTTGCCAAAAGAGGCTATTTAAGTGAAGAGGAGTTAATGGAGTTAAATGCTCTTTGCCAGATATTGCCCGGGCCCACTTCTACTCAAACAATAACCGCTATAGGTTTTAGAATCGGTGGACCAGGTTTGGCATACCTTACACTTTTGGTATGGAGCCTTCCGGCTGTTTCAATTCTTGTGTTCATTGCAATTGCCCTTTCTTCGTTTCAGCATAAAGAACAAATATTGGAGCACATACGATTTGTACAACCAATAGCCGTTGGCTTTATTGCCTATGCTGCTTTTCGCATTACAAGAAAGGTAATTAAGTCAAAATCGGGTATTTTGGTTATGATTCTATCAATAGGCCTCTCGTTATATGCAGGCTCGCCTTTTTTATATCCTGTTTTAATATTAATAGGTGGTCTGGTTACAGCTATTAAATACAAGAGGCAACCGAAAATAGAAAAGAACGAGCCTTTTAAGGTAGTGTGGACCAACTTTATACTTTGGGGCTCTGTGGTAATTATTGCAGGTGCATTGGCTACATTTACACCTGTACGACCCATAAAACTATTTGAAAATTTTTACCGTAATGGCTCTCTTATTTTTGGTGGAGGCCAGGTGCTTATTCCACTATTGTATACAGAATTTGTAAAATTTAAGCATTTCCTTTCATCTGCAGAGTTTCTTTCCGGTTTTGGGTTAGCACAGGCGGTGCCCGGACCTGTATTCTCATTTAGCGCTTACATTGGAGCACTATCTATGCGAAATGATGGTATTGGCGGGATGATACTGGGTGCGCTCGTTTCGGCAGCTGGCATTTTTCTTCCAGGCACCTTTCTTATATTTTTTGTTATCAGGTTTTGGGAAAGTTTAAAGCGCTACAGAATTGTGAGAGCCTCACTTGAGGGAATTACAGCAGCAAGCTCGGGAATGGTTGTGGCTGCCGCTATTATTCTTTTTATGCCACTGGAACATAATATTATAAATCCCCTACTGGTTGTAATTACATTTGCCCTGCTTCAGTTTACCAAAATAAAGGCACCATTAATTATTTTGGGAGGCATTCTTTTAGGATTTATAATTTAGTTTTTAATTTAAGTTTAGCGCCAGAAGAGCTTACTTCAAGTTCATATTCGCCTCCGAATACAAATGGGAAATTAGAAGGTTCATGACCAACGGGCACCCCAATGGCAATAGGATAATCGAATTCATTTGTTAATCGATTCACCATTTCTTCTATTTTCTCACCAAAGGGTATTTCTCCGTCCTTTATTGAGCTAAAACTTCCAAGAATCAAGGCTGCCAAATTTGAAAGTTTACCAGCTCTTTTAAGTTGAGTGAGCATTCTGTCGATACGGTAATAATGCTCACCAACATCTTCAAGGATCAGAATTTTATTAATTGGATTTAACTCAGAGGGTGTTCCAAGGCTATCGCAAATCATAGCCAGGTTACCCCCTACTAACTGCCCTTTTGCATGCCCCGCTCTTAGCTGAGCTCTCTTTGTGTCAATTATTAATTCACCCCTAAATAACAACTGTTTTAGTGCTTGAATTGACTCTGAGCCACCTTCTCTTCCAAAAGAAGTTCCCATCGGCCCATGAATTGTGGCCGAGTTAAGATGATGGGCGTGTAGTAAAAAAGCAGTTATATCGCTGTAACCTATAACCCATTTGGGATGGGCTAAATAATTATCTAGATTAAGTTCGTCCAGTATCCTTGTCATTCCGTATCCACCCCGAGCACAGAGCAATGCATCCACACTTGTGTCATCAAGTGCTGCTTGCAAATCCTCTAAACGGTCAGAGTCAGAGGCAGCAAAAGTATTGTGATCATCGAAAACATGCTTTCCAATTTCAACTACAAAACCCCATTCTTTTAGAGTGCTTATGGCAGGTTCAATACTTTCACGATTGGGTAATCTCCCAGATGGGGCAACTATTCTTATTTTGCTCCCTTTTTTAACTAATGGAGGAAATTTCATATAACCCAAATATAGCAGGAAGCTACTGGCATAAAAAAAACCTCTATGTACATCATAGAGGTTTTTTTACTGTAGTTAGTATTAATTAGTTACTTGCTGCCGGTGGATCAATACCCATTTTCTTCAAAACCGCATTTGAAACGTCCATGGTAGAATCTGCATAGTAAAGCACATCCAAGCCAGGAACACCCGCATTAATGATATAAGAATAACCTCCTTCTTTAGCTACATCGTTAATAGCAGTTCCAATTTTATCATAAATAGGTTGCATTAACTGAGATTCTTTTTGCTGCAATGTTTTTTGGGCATTTGAAGCAAACTCTTGTGCACTTTGCTGCATTTGAGTAAGGTCCTTTTCAAGATCCATTCTCACTGCATCTGCCATTTGAGAACCTTCATTTACATATCGGTTATATTTTTCTTCAAATTCTTTTTGTTTGGCAGCTGCCTGCTTCTCCAACTGACTTTGTAAAGTCTGCAACTGAGACTGCACTTGTTTCATTTCTGGCATGGTACTTAAAACATATTGCATGTCCATGTGTCCAATTTTCAGGGTTGTTTGTGCCATGGTTGCTGATCCAATAAACAGAGCAACCATCATTACGAAATACTTCAACTTATTCATTTTGTGTTATTTAAATTCTTACAAATTAATTATTCCCTTAAGCAGAGCCCAAAACTAATTGTTAATTACATCATTTGGGTCTCCCAAACCTAATTCTTCCAAAACAAAATCTGTGTAATCATGAACAGGGTCTGTATAGATCATAACCAGTTCGCCAGACTTATCAAAAACGACTTGCAATTTATGCTCATGCGCCACCTTTTCAACGGCTTCAAAAACTTTATCCTGTACTGGCTTTATAAGTTCTTTCTTTTTCAAAAAGAATAATCCCTCAAAACCAAATACTTTTTTCTGGTACTCTTTTAAAGCCACCTCTCTCTCCTTTATTTCTTTCAGTCTATCTTCCTTCATTTCAACTGTTAGAAGAACTTCTTCTGCCTTTAACTCACTATACATATTGTCTATTTCAATCTGCATATTTTGAATTTCATCTTGCCAGGCTTTTGCCAACTTATCTATTTCACCTTTGGCTTCCTGGTACTCCGGCATTTTTTTTAGTATGAAGTTAGTGTCAACATACCCAAATTTTTGTGCCAACAATTGTGTTGGTAACAAATACATTGCCAAAATGAAAACTGTAACTTGAAAAAAGGATTTTTTCATACTAATAAATTAACGCAACTGCTGCCCGATTGTAAAATGGAACTGAACACCACTAGGTTCATTAGCATTGGGTAAGGTATCAAAACCATAACCCCAGTTAAGGCCAATAAGGCCAAAGGCCGGCATAAATAATCGAGCTCCAAGCCCTGCGGCTTTGTAGGTATCAAATGGGCTAAAATTTTCATAATTGTCCCAGTTATTTCCAGCTTCACCAAAAGCAAACACATAAATGGTAGCTGCAGAGCCGGTAGTAATAGGATACCTTAGTTCCATTGAGTACTTGGCAAAAATGGTTCCTCCTGCAATTCCAGTATAGGTATTATCATATTGATCAATTGGCCTGATTGCTCCATTTTCGTAGCCTCTGAGGCCAATAACATCTGTTCCTAGCACATAGTTTTGACCCGCCAGGCCATCTCCTCCAACCCTAAATCGTTCGTATGGACCAACAGAAACTCTTCCTGGTGAGTATGTATTCATAAAACCAAAATGAATACTGGATTCTAAGACAAGCTTATCAACCAAATTCAAATAATAAGAAGCATCGAACATATACTTCATATACTCTACCCATTTATTTACTTCTTCAACACTGGCAGTTGAATAGTCGAGATCGTTAAACTTAGAATAAGGAGGTGTAAAACTAGCATTTAAAGAAACCTGCGAACCTGACTTAGGATACATCGGGTTGTCAATACTACTTCGTGCCAGAGTTAAGGACAGTAAGAATGTATTTGAAACTCCCGTACTAAAAGGTAGTGAACCGTATGAATTAAAGTAATTATTAAGCTCATAAATCTTGTATGAAAGAGCGGTGCTTAACGTAAAGTAGTTATCGGGCCATGTAAGGCGTTTACCTAAACCAACCGTAACAGAACTTACCTTAAAAGATCCAGGGGTTAGATAATAACGCTCATCCAACCGTTGTACGGATCTGTTTAAGCTTATAGTAAAAGAATTTGGTTTTTTACCACCCAACCATGGCTCAGTAAATGAAAGTGTGTAACTCTGGAACTGTTTACCATTAGCTTGAGCTCGAACGGATAATTTTTGGCCATCTCCAACAGGCAATGGATGCCACTTTGAAAAATCAGTGATATTTTTTAATGAAAAATTGTTGAATGTCAAGCCTAATGTACCGACAAATCCATAGTAGCCACCCCAGCCTCCGGAGAGCTCGATCTGGTCATTGGGTCTTTCAACAAGTTTATATTGTATATCTACTGTATTATCAACCGGGTTTGGAACCGGCAGAATTTGAATTTGCTCCGGATCAAAATACCCCAGTGTACCCAACTGCTGTTGGTCTCTGATAATATTTGTCCTGCTAAAAAGCTCGCCAGGAATTGTTCGCAATTCCCGCCTGATCACATGGTCATTGGTTCGATCGTTACCACTGATAATAACCTTATTGATTGTTGCTTGAGCTCCTTCCCTCATCCTCATTTCAATATCTATAGAGTCGCCTTCCACAGCAACCTCAATTGGCTCTACATGAAAAAAGAGATAACCATTGTCCATATAAAGACCTGAGATATCTACTCCCTGAGGATTCATTTGCAGGCGCTTATCCATCTCCTCTTTATTATAGATGTCACCTGATTTAATGCCTAATACCCTACTTAAACGATCATCGTCATACACATAATTACCAACCCAGGTAATATTTCTGTAGTAGTATTTATGCCCTTCCTCTATTTTAAGATAAATAGCAATTGAACTAGTATCCGTTCTAAATATTGAATCTTTGGTAATTACAGCATCCCTAAAACCTTTTGAGTTCAGATAAGAGATAAGTGTTTTCTTGTCTTCGTTAAAATCTGACTTAATGAATTTTGAAGATTTAAAAATGTTAATATTTACATGTCTTGATAGATAATCTCCAATGGCCTTCTTGTCCATTTCCTTGCTATCAAAAACAAAGGATTTCACGTTTAAGTGTGCAGTTCTATAGGCAATGTCCTGAAAAAGAGAGAATTTCAATCGCTCTTTTGTATTCTTCATTTTTGATTTAATCTTTCCTAAACTTATCTCTTCAGCACCATCAATATAGATCCTGTCAACTTTTACTTTGGGGTTCTTGTTTATTTTAATATTCAGTCGGACATGGTTTGATAGAAGTGTATCCTTTTCCTGATCAATTTCAACCTCACAATTCAAAAACCCTTTATCAATGTAATGCTTCTTAACATTATTTTTTGTGATGTTAAGAATAGCATCTGTAAGAACCTTTCCACGGTAGGGTGCTACCAGGTCTTTTAGATCAGATTGTTGCGATTTGTTTACCCCTTCGAAAGTAAATTTTGATAATCTGGGTCGTTCGGTAAGCTGAACGATAAGATATACCTTGCCTGTTTCAACCTTTTCAATAAGTATTTTTACATCACCAACAAGACCATATTTCCAGAGCTTCTTGATGGCGTTGCTAATGGCATCTCCTGGTATACGAATTCTATCTCCCACTTTGAGGCCTGTTAAAGAAACAAGCGTGTTTCCATCCAAGTAGGTAGTGCCTTCTACTTTAATATTGGCTATTTCGTACTCCTGAGGCCGACTGTAATCTAAACCACTTGGTTTAGGGTCTACACTTTGTTGGGTTCTACCTCTTCGGATTTGCCCAATAGCAGTGGTGTATAACAGAATAAAAACAATTGCTCCAAGTACCTTTACCTTCATATTAACTGCTCACTCGTTTTACCAAACCTTCTTTCTCTTTTATTAAATTCCTTTAAAGCCTCATGCAAATGTTCCTTTCTGAAATCAGGCCAAAGTACATCTGTAAAATATAATTCTGTATAAGCCAGCTGCCATAACAAAAAATTGCTCAACCTTAGTTCACCACTCGTGCGTATTAGTAGCTCCGGATCAGGATATTCGCTGGTAAACAAATGATGACTAATGCTTTTGTCATCAATTTCGCTAACTGGAAATCCCCCTTTGCATGCTTCATCAGCAATTGCTTTTACCGCCTCAACTATCTCTGATCTACCGCTGTAATTCAATGCAAGAATCAAAGTTAGCCCTGTGTTGCTTTCTGATGCTTCTATATCCTCCTGTAATTCCTTGTGGCATCTACCAGGCAATTGACTTATATTTCCTATCGTTTTTAAACGAATATTATTTTTCATTAGTGTGCTAAGCTCCTTCCTTAATGAGTCAATTAGCAACTCCATGAGCCCATCTACCTCTTCTTTAGGCCTTCCCCAGTTTTCTGTAGAAAAAGCATATAACGTTAAATACTCAACTCCTAATTCCGCACATCCCTCAACAGTATCCCTTACCGCGCTTATTGCATTTCTATGACCAAATATTCGAGCAGCTCCCTTTTTCTTAGCCCACCTGCCGTTGCCATCCATTATAACGGCAATATGCTTCGGTATGTTATTAAACTCTGCCACTTATTTAATCCTTCTGTCCACGGTTTTCGAGATGCAAAAGTATTTTAAATAATTGAAAATAATGGGTTATCAGTTAATTAACGCCTTCGGAATGTTTGCTCCAGTGGCAAACCCGGGCATTCTACCTTATAAAAGGTATAGCTCACGCTAACTCCTGCAAAATAGTATTTGTCATTATCAAAAGGATTACCGTATTGGTAATTCTTGTTAAACAAATCTCCTTCAGAAATATTATCCAAATAATCAAACAGAGTAGCTCTGACTCCTGCCTCGGCAGCAAATGACCAACGTGGAGAGGCTTTGTATCTGAAGCCAAAAGCAAGTGGTATAGCCAGTTGCACATTGCTGTAAGTGGCTGTTTTATTATCTTGTCCAAGCATTCCAAAAATTCCAAGACCTCCTAAAAAATAGGGCGACCAATTAATACCTGACCTCTTGCCTCTAAAATTCAGAAAATAGTATTCTAGCCCTGTTGAAAATTCGGAAAGAAAAATATTGAATGAACTGGCTCTTGCGGTAGAGAATGCATCTATTGGTTTTGCGTCCGTCCCGGCCAAACCACCTGCCAGAAATGAGACCCTGATACTCAGATGATCCCGCATATTGAAGCGATAAAACACGTTTAAGCCTGGTCTTAATGGATTTGTAAGTGCATTTCTTGATAAATCACCAGTATACGAAAGAATTCCTATACCACCGCCCAACTCTCTTTTCTGAGCTAATGTAAGTGAGCTTATCAAAGCAAAAAAAACAAAAATGGGAACCCAAGGCTTTACATGAATTCCCATTTTAAATGTTTTAATCATAACTCTTTATCTAAACTTAGCCCTTCTAAAGGAAGAACCTATTATGTAAGTAACTTTTATGCTTGTTACGTAATAAATATCATTATCCGAAGCTCCGCCACGAGCGTTTGGAAGATCTTTTCCCTCTTCACCAAATCCATTAATAACATAATATGTTTGCCCATCTCTTCCTGGGTAATCATGAATTGTATCCTGCCATGCTGAAATGTCTCTGGCATTACCTGTTTTTGCAGCTACAGCCTCCTGAGATCTATCCGACATAACTCTCGCCAGATCACTATTTAACACTCCTAAATCCACATAGTTACGGCTTATATCATCTATATAATCCGTAAAAAGCCACCTGAAGGTAATATCGGCAGAAATGTCGAGCGCCTCGCCTAACCTATAACGTACACCTAAACCAAAAGGTATAGAAACCTGCCATAAACTATAAGGTTTTATTCCATAATTAGAGTCATCTGTTTCTAAATCAGAATATTGACCTTCTGTTCCCAATGGTTGTAATGCTACCCACTGGCCTGCTTCGGGAAGTGCCGCATTGGTATGAATATTTGTTGCCGGGGCCAAGGCTTTAGGATTGTGATGGAACCCTGCAATACCAATTAACGCATAAGGCGTAAGCTGCACCCTACTTAAGTAAGAGCCTTGGTTTTGGTACAAATCAAAAATACCAACCACTGCCATTTCCCATATATCATTTCTAAAATGGAGATTTCTTACGTATCGATATTTTGAAACATCTCCTGTAGGGTCAGCTGCTGTATTATCATCACTTTGCAACCTTCCGTACGAAAGAGAAGCCTGAATGGTATATCGTGGACCAATTCTGTAGCCCACTACTCCTGTGAATCCAGGGCGTGTAAATCCGATTTTAGTACTAAAAATATTTGATTTAGGAGCTATATCGCCAAAGTAGTTGAGGGCGTTAATTCCTACACCAGCGTAATAATATCTTTTTTGAGAGGTAAAGCCATTCTTGTTTCCTTTGTATTTGGCCATGGCTTTATTGTTTTTCTTGATCTGCTTTCTGTTGATCTGAGAAAAACCTGTAGTTGCTGAAAAAGCAAGTACAATGGTAAAGGCTATTATTAGTAATCTTTTCATTTATTTATTAACCACATTAAAAATAGTAATTGCAGTCGCGACAAAGGTATTAATTCACAATGAATTATAAAAAAGCAATTAATTTCTATAATCAATACCCCATTTTAATTTTTTGCGCATCATACGCAACTGATTATAGTTACTAAACTTAACTAATTTTGCTCGTAATGCTGATCTTTTGATGGATATTTTAATATTCGTTGGTACAGACATGGATCTTGAATCCAAAGAAACCAGTACATTCTCGCTGCGCGCTTCTATTTTAAAAGAGATTTTACTGCTATCCGAAACTACCAAAGGCCTTGCGTTTAAATTATGAGGGCTTACAGGCGTAATTATAAAGTTGTTGGATTTTGGCAAAACAAGTGGCCCGCCACAACTTAGCGAATATCCTGTTGAACCCGTAGGAGTAGATATAATTAGACCGTCTGCCCAATATGTATTTAAATATATCTCGTTTAAATACACCTTAACCTTGATCATTGATGATGTATCGCGCTTAAGGATCGTAAAATCATTCAAAGCAAAATTATTTACTTTGAAAGCATCCAAATCTGAGTTCATTTGAAGAAGTGCGCGCTCATCTAACTCAAAATCTCCCAAAGCTAAACTCTCAACTGCTTTTTCAATATCTTCCAGAGGTGTAGTGGCCAAAAAGCCCAAACGGCCCATATTAATACCAATAATTGGTATTTCGAGTTTACCTACATGCGTTAGTGTTTCAAGCAAAGTTCCATCTCCTCCCAATGAAAAAGCAAATTTTACATTCTTCAAATCAGAAGAAGACTTATAGACCTTAAGGCCTTTTATCTCAGGAATTACCTTCTTATTTATCGTATCTGCAAATTCCTTTGATAGAATTGGGATAAAGTCATTTTCCTTAAGTACCTGTAGAAACCGTTTTATCCTTTCTTTTTCTTCAATATCAAAGGGTTTTCCATTTATTGCAACCGGAACGGACATAAGCTACAAGTCTAGATATTTAAGTAGGATATCCAGTCTTTCCTGGTCATGATGCGGATCTTCATTATCGTCCAGGCGAGCAATAACCTTGTAGTTGAATCGCTCAAAGGTAGCTACCAATCTACCTACCTCTTCACTATCCACTTTAAGAGTGAGCTTAACCATCTCGGGGTTGGAATCATCTTTTTGAATTGAGCTACTCAATATTTTATACCCTTCCGATTCCACCAAACGACTTATTTCTGAAAGAGAATAGTCTATGGCTTTCATAGACAAGATCAAAACCGCTCCATTTGATTGAATAGCCAATGTTTGGGAGAGGGCACTGATTGTATCTTTTATAGTAATTACACCAACATATTTACTCTCCGAATTAACCACCCCAACCAATTCAACATTATTTGAAGCTGAAAGCTTTAGAATATCAAAAAAATGAGTGGTTTCATTCACTTTACAATTGGCGCAGTTAAGTTCGATCTCTTTGATAAGGGCTACCTCCTTTTCATTATTTAGGATCAGTTCTTCAGAAATTAGCCCCATGAACTCACCATTATTAACTACGGGGAGCTGGTTACATCTAAATTCATCCATCCAAACCAACGCATGAGCAGTGGTATCCGTTAATTTTAACGGTGGTATCATATGGTTAATTAACTCAGACGCCAGCATATTCCTGCGGTAACAAATATTCTTCTAACACATCATTAAACAAATCCGGTTGCTCCATCATGGGTGCATGACAACATTTGTCAATAAACCTTAAGGTAGAATTAGGAATCAGCTTATTGAATTCATGCGCAACGGCAGGTGGAGTAATGGTATCGTTCAGCCCCCATATTAAAAGTGTAGGTGCTTTAATTGCCGGCAGATCCTTTGCCATATTGTGCCTTTGAGCAGAACGGGCAATAGAAATGATTTTTAACGTTTTTTGAGGACTTTTGACTGTATTGTATACTTCCATTACATAATCCTCAGAGACCGTATTAGGATTGTAGAAAGTATATCCCACTCTTTCTTTAATATATTCGTAACTTCCACGTTTGGGATAAGAACCTCCCATAGAATTCTCGAAAAGTCCTGAACTACCGGTCAAAACAAGCTTATCTACCTTTTCAGGGTTTTGCAGTATATAAGCTAAACCGACATGGCCTCCAAGAGAGTTTCCCATCACTATCATGTTGTCCAATTCAAAAGCATTCACAAAACCTGTTACATATTTTGTGAGACCTTCAATACCCGACTCCTTTAATGGCAGACCGTAAATTGGAAGCATGGGTATAATCATTCTGTAATGTTTAGAGAACTTATTTACCACTTTTTCCCAATTACTTAAAGCGCCAAAAAGACCATGTAATAAAAGGAAGGTTTGCCCTTCTCCTTCTTCAATATAGCTATAACCGTGTTTTTCTTTTATTTCCATAGTAAGATGGTATTCCACCAAGTTAATACATCTGTACTTTTATGTATCTAATTTGTTGCAGAATTAATTAAGTCACCCAGTCCATCCAATAAATCTGATGCAGCAGGAATTATACCATCGAACATACCGGCTACCATGGGTGCAATAGGTTTTACATAATCATATAACAGAGAGCCCTCTCTCCAGTCGGTTGGGAATTCGATTTTAAAAACACTGGCTCCCCAAATTAATGCTGAAACCAGAAAAGCCCACATAAAAGCCCCAACCAGTGCTCCGGCAATTTTATCCAACCCACCTAAAAGAATCATATGAACGACTTTTTTCAGAATTGTTCCAATGAAATTAACAATCAGGATGATCCCAACAAAAATTAACAGGAAAGCCAATAGTGGCAGGAATCTACCGGACAAACCAAATTCGTGAATCAATAATGAGACACCCCAATTTAAAAAATAAAACCCACCAATTATTCCTAATATCAAAGCAAGAAGCGATATTACACCAATAATAAATCCTTTTCTGAAACCGCTTACGGCTCCACCCAGTATGGGAATAAGTAAAAGAATATCGAGAAAATTCATTATCCTGCCAACAGTTCTTTTACTACTGCCGAGATTGTCTTACCATCTGCCTTGCCTGCCAATTGCTTGGTAGCCATACCCATAACTTTTCCCATATCTGAAGCACCCGTTGCCCCAACAGAGGCAATTATTTGTTTGAGCGTTTCCTTCAATTCGGCTTCATCCATCTGCTTTGGCAGGTACCGCGAGATAACTTCAAACTCAAAAAGCTCTTTTTGAGCAAGGTCGTCACGGCCTTCTTTAGCAAAAAGCTCACCGCTTTCCTTTCGTTGCTTAGCAGCCTTCATTAAAAGCTTCATTTCGGTATCTTCCGATAACTCCTCCTGCGCACCTTTTTCAGTTTCGGCCAGTAAAATGGCAGATTTAATGCTTCTTAAAGCGGTTAATTCCTCTTTCTTTTTTGCAAGCATCGCCTGCTTTATATCTTCATTAATTCTATCCTTAAGGCTCATTTACTGTATATTTTAGGTTAAATATATAACTTGCAGCAAAAATAGGAATTCTATTGTTATGGCAACCCGATTAAGTGTTAATGTAAACAAAATTGCCACGTTAAGAAACGCACGTGGTGGAGATAATCCTAACGTGGTTCAGGTGTCAAAAGATTGTGAACGCTTTGGTGCACAAGGTATCACTGTGCACCCTCGTCCTGACGAACGACACATCCGTTACCAGGATGTGCTTGATTTAAAAGAGGTTGTGAAAACGGAATTTAATATTGAGGGTTATCCTGATGCACGCTATATGGAATTGGTTTTAAAAGTAAAACCGACACAAGCCACCCTAGTGCCAGACCCGCCAGGAGTACTTACCTCCAATGCCGGCTGGGATACGATTAAAAATGAATCGTTATTAAAGGAACTCATTCAGGAATTGCAGGCAAATGGAATACGTACTTCCATTTTTGTGGATACAAACCTAAAAAATGTAGAAGGAGCCGCAAAAGTTGGGGCCAACAGAATAGAGCTTTACACCGAGCCATACGCCTCAAAATTTCATGCTAATAAAGAAGCCGCCATTGCTCCATTTATTAAAGCAGCAAAGCTTGCTAAAGAATTAAGTCTTGATTTAAATGCAGGCCATGATCTTGACTTGCACAACCTAAAGTACTTTGCGCAAAATATTACCGGTTTAGATGAGGTTTCCATTGGCCATGCTCTAATTAGTGATGCCTTGTATTTTGGGCTGGAAAATACAATTCAAATGTACCTTGCTCAATTAGAACCTTAATTTTTAAAATGGAGTTAAATTACAAAGAAGTTGGACAAGGGAAGCCATTAGTAATATTGCATGGGCTATTTGGCTCACTGGACAACTGGATAAGTATAGCCAGGAATTTAGAAGATAAAAGACGTGTTTTTTTAGTTGATCAGCGTAACCACGGGCATTCTCCTCATAGCGAATTATTCAATTATGAGGCAATGGCAAATGATCTTAAAGAGCTGGTTGATGATCTCAAACTGGGAGCTATTGAATTGATTGGGCATTCCATGGGAGGCAAAACCGCCATGTTGTTTGCGACAAAGTTTCCCAGACTAGTTGATAAACTGATCGTAGTGGATATTGCCCCTAAATACTACCCGGTTCATCACGATGTTATTATTAAAGGATTGCATGCTATAGATGTCGGTACGCTTACTTCAAGAAATCAGGCTGATGAGCGATTATCCAAACTCATTCCCGATTTTAGCATACGTCAGTTTTTGTTAAAGAACTTAAAGCGTACTACTGAAGGCTTTGACTGGAAAATAAATTTAAACGTGATAGAACGTGAAATTGAAGAAGTTGGAAAAGCATTACCTGAAGGTTCAATCTATAATGGACCAACATTGTTTATAAGAGGAGAATCTTCTAATTACATCCTTGACAAGGATAGAGAACTGATCGAAAAGCATTTTCCTGAAGGCACCTTGGCTACTATAAAAAACGCTGGTCATTGGATACATGCCGACCAACCTGAAGTATTTCTCGAAATACTGACTAACTTTATTTTATGAATCTTGATATAGCACTCGGCATATTATTGATCCTTATTGCCCTTATAATTTTCAGCTTTTTTATAAAAAAATACTTTGAAGGTTCAAGATTCGAAAAAGGAGACATATTTGGTAAATCTGCATTTTATGATTTGATTGGCTTGGCCTTAGTTCTTATAATGTTGGGAATATATTTTTTATTTTGAGCAAAATAATGCTTGATACCATACTTAGCATATTATTGATTTTAATAGGATTAGTCATTCTTATTTTTAGAATTATAGAGTATTTGGATAAGGGTAGTCCAAAACATGACAATGTGTTTTTAAAGACATTCTATGTACAAACCATTATCATTTCTTTTTTTCTTATCATTATAGGAATCATCTTGTTATAAAGATTGTGAAAAAAGGCACCATATATCTTATCCCCTCAGTAATTGCTCCGGATACACAAAATCAGGTAATTCCAAACCAGGTAAAAGAAATTATATCGAGTACAAATTACTTTATTGCAGAAACAGTTCGTGAATCCAGGCGCTATATAAGCAGCTTAAAGCTGGGAATTGATATATCAACCCTTCATTTTGAAAAGGTTGATAAAAATACAGATACAATTGAAGCTGAAAAATATCTTAAACCAGCACTAGAAGGCCATTCTATTGGTGTGCTTTCTGATGCAGGCTGCCCTGGCATTGCTGACCCGGGTGCCTTGGTAGCAAGCATTGCCCATAAGTTAGGATTGCGGGTTATACCATTGGTTGGCCCCTCTTCAATTATGCTTGCCCTGATGGCCTCCGGTATGAACGGCCAATCGTTTGCCTTTAATGGCTACCTGCCAATTGATGCTAAAGAAGCTTCCAAAAAGATAATTGAGCATGAAAAGCTTTCCGGTACGAGCAACCAAACCCAGATTTTTATTGAGACTCCTTACCGATCAGACAGAACCTTTGAACTGTTGGTAAAAACCCTTTCATCTCATACTTTACTGTGCATAGCACGAGATATAACAGGCACCAATGAGCTGATTCTAACAAAGCCAGTTAATCAATGGAAGAAAGATAAAATTGCTATTGGCAAGGAGCCTGCAGTTTTTCTTTTTCATACCCTCTGAATAACCTAACGTTTAGTTAACTTTGGCGCCTTGTTTAATATAACATTTCAGCATGGCGTATTTATTTACTTCGGAGTCAGTTTCGGAAGGTCACCCAGATAAGGTAGCGGACCAAATTTCAGATGCATTGATAGATCATTTTCTTGCATTCGATCCACAATCGAAAGTAGCATGCGAAACACTTGTTACCACAGGTCAGGTTGTGCTTGCAGGAGAAGTGAATTCCAGCACATATTTGGACGTTCAAAGTATTGCCAGGGAGGTAATTGCTCGTATCGGTTATACCAAAAGTGAATACATGTTTGAAGCGCATTCATGTGGAGTTCTTTCTGCCATTCATGAACAATCATCGGATATCAACCAGGGAGTAGATCGAAAAGTAGAGGGCGATTTTGAAGCAAAAGCAAATGCCCAGGGAGCAGGAGATCAGGGAATGATGTTCGGCTATGCATCAAAAGAAACTGATAATTATATGCCATTGGCCCTGGACCTTTCTCATAAAATTCTCCAGGAATTAGCTGAAATAAGAAAAGCTGGCAAAAAGATGAAATATCTACGGCCAGATGCCAAGTCACAGGTAACTATTGAATACGCAGATAATAACAAACCTGTTCGCATAGATACAATTGTGGTGTCTACTCAACACGATGAATTTGCTGATGACGATACCATGTTAAACACCATCAGGCAAGATGTTATAGACTATGTGATCCCTAGAGTAAAAAAACAATTGAAGCCAAGTTTAAGAAAATTGTTCACTGATGATATTACCTACCACATTAACCCAACAGGCAAGTTTGTGATTGGAGGACCTCATGGAGACACCGGACTTACAGGAAGAAAGATAATTGTTGATACTTATGGTGGTAAAGGCGCCCATGGTGGTGGAGCTTTTAGTGGTAAAGATCCAAGCAAAGTAGATAGAAGTGCTGCTTACGCAACACGTCATATTGCCAAAAACCTGGTAGCTGCCGGAGTATGCAACGAGGTATTGGTTCAGATATCTTATGCTATTGGTGTTGCCAAACCTTGCGGTTTGTTTGTAGAAACCTATGGTACTTCAAAAGTGAAAGGAAAAGATGGAAAGAAACTGACGGATGGAGAAATTGCCAGAAAGCTTGAGTCTGTTTTTGATATGCGGCCCTATGCTATAGAACAAAGGCTAAAACTAAGAAACCCTATCTATTCCGAAACTGCCGCCTACGGACACATGGGCCGCGAGCCAAAAGTTGTAACCAAAGTATTTGAAAATGCGGGTCAACGGGCTGAGGTGGAAGTGGAATTGTTTACCTGGGAAAAATTAGATTATGTTGACAAAATAAAAGAAGCCTTCAACTTATAAAAAAAGGCCCTGCTAGTTAGCAGGGCCTTTTTTTAACCTATTTAATGACTAATTGCTTTTCGTTTAAATTTTTTCAGCTGTCTTCGTAATGCCTCAGTGGCTTCATCAGTTGCTGCTTCAAAACTTTTATCACTTGCCTCAGCAAATAATTGATCTCCGGGTATATTTAGTTTAATCTCTACGGTTTTATTTTTAATACCTTCGTTATTCAAGCGTAAATAAACTTCACCATCAATAACTCTATCAAAGAAAGTTTCAAGTTTGTCCATCTTTTTTTGAATAACGTCTAGCAATTTGCTATCCGCATCAAACTTAATTGAGTGCATTTGTAATTTCATAGCAATATATATTTAAGTGTTAATTGTTTCATGCTTTAGGGTGCGCTTGTTCAAACACCTTTTTTAATTTATCAAGTGAATTATGTGTATACACCTGTGTTGCAGCCAAACTGGAATGTCCCAATAATTCCTTTACTGCATTTAAGTCAGCTCCATTGTTCAACAAATGTGTTGCAAATGTATGCCGTAAAATATGGGGGCTTTTCTTTTCTAAAGAAGTTGTAGCACCAAGATATTTCTTTACTTTTCGATAGACAAAACCATCATATAATGGCTCACCTTTGTCTGTCAAAAGCAAAAAGTTATTTACACTACCGAACGCCTCATTTCTCATCTGCAAATACTTTTGAAGTAATTCTGCTACTTCTTTATTTAACGGAATTATTCTTTCCTTGTTGCGCTTCCCAAGTACCTTTATCTGACCTTTTGAGATATTTAAAGAAGAAGCCTTCAAATTAACCAATTCGGATCTTCGCATTCCTGTAGCGTACAATAATTCAAGCATCAAACAGTCTCTCAATCCCTGAAAATCATTCCCGAAATCAACTTGCTCGAATAATCTCTGCATCTCGCTTTCCTGTGCAAACTGCGGTAATCTTTTAGATGTTCTTAATGCTTTTAATTGGCTTGTAGGATCTTTTTTAAGCGTACCAGACTTAATCAAAAATTTATAATAGCTTCTTAAAGAAGCCATTTTCCTATTCACGGAAGAAGGAGAAATACCATCTTCAACCAGACTTATAATCCAGGATCGAAGATGTGGATAGGAAACCGAATGTAATGTTAAATGGGAATCGAGACTTGTTAGAAATATACTGAATTGTTCCAGATCGTTTTTATAAGAGACAACAGTGTGTCTGCTGTATCTCTTTTCAAATTCAATATATTTTAGGAAGGAATCTATCATCAAGTCAGTAGCGCGGTTCAATCTCCCTGCACTACTAACTTAATAATTTATGCTGACTTTAAGGCGAAGATTAGTAATTTTCTTTCGCATACATCTTTTGTCTGTATGCTGCCTTAAGTTTAATGTTTCTACGAGTAACAGAAGGTTTTTCGTAAGCAGTTCTAGAGCGAAGTTCACGTAAAACTCCAGTTCTTTCAAACTTCTTTTTGAACCTTTTAAGTGCTCTGTCAATCGACTCGTTTTCTTTAACGTTTATTATAATCATTGTTACTATGCGTTTCTCCCTAAATTGGAGCGCAAATATAAAGAGATGTTTTTCTTAATCAAAAGGTTTATGCCAACAAATGCTTGGAAATTACAAGCTTTTGAATTTCACTGGTTCCTTCACCAATGGTACATAATTTAGAATCTCGATAGTATTTTTCTACTGGGTAGAGTTTTGTATATCCGTACCCTCCAAAAATCTGAACCGCATCATTGGAAACTTCCACAGCAATTTCAGAGGCGTATAGCTTAGCCATTGCAGAAGCTTTTGTCACCGGCTGGTGATTGTTTTTCAATTCAGATGCGTGCCAAATAAGTTGGCGGGCTGCCTCCACTTTGGTGGCCATTTCAGCAAGCTTGAAAGATATTCCCTGAAAGCTGGAAATAGGTTTCCCAAACTGGTGTCTTTCTTTCGAATATTCAATAGAAGCCCGTAAAGCTCCTTCTGCAATTCCCAAGCCAAGAGCTGCAATGGAAATCCGACCTCCGTCCAGCACCTTAAGCGCTTGTACAAATCCATCCCCAACCTGCCCTAAAATGTTTGTTTCGGGCACTTTGCAGTCTTCCAAAATTACTTCCGATGTTTCAGAAGCCCTCATACCAAGCTTATCCTCTTTTCTTCCTTTTTTTAGTCCTGGTGTGCCTCTTTCAATTACAAAAGCAGTCATAGCTTTCTTATCGCCTATTTCACCTGTTCGTGCCATTACCACAACTACATCACCGGAATTGCCGTGCGTAATAAAATTTTTGGTTCCGTTGAGTATCCATTGGCCTCCTTCTTTTACCGCAGTGGTCATCATATTGCCTGCATCGCTACCTGTGTTAGGCTCAGTTAACCCCCAGGCTCCAACCCATTCGCCTGAAGCCAGCTTTGGCAACCATTTTCCTTTTTGCTCTTCATTGCCAAATGTTAAAATGTGATTGGTGCAAAGTGAATTATGAGCCGCCAACGAAAGTCCGATTGCAGGATCCCATGCAGAAAGCTCTTCAATAGCAGTTACATATTCGTGATAGCCCATGCCAGAGCCTCCAAATTCTGCAGGGACTAAAACACCCATTAAGCCAAGCTCTCCAAGCTGTGTAAAAATATTTCTTGGAAATAGTTGCTCGTCATCCCATTTTTTTCGTTCCGCTTCAATATATTTTTTACCAAAATCGGCCATTGCCACTTTAATCATTTTTATATTTTCGCTAACACTCATATTAATAAATTATTGATAATCAGTTGTTTGAATTTTACTGTGAATACTCGTTCGCTAATTTAACATTTATATAAAACATATGACCAAAGAAAAGTCTACGAGTTGGTTTACTCTAGTAATTTATTAGCCCTATTTTTGTCCCAAACTAATTTTTAAAGCATGAAAATAGCAGTAATTGGAAGCGGTTATGTAGGCCTAGTTACAGGCACTTGCCTTGCAGAAACAGGCAATAATGTAACATGTATTGACATTGACCAGCGAAAAGTTGATCTAATGAAAAGTGGGGTTATTCCTATTTTTGAACCAGGTCTTGATGTACTTTTTGAAAGAAACACCAAGCAGGGAAGACTGGATTTTACTACCAACTTAAAAGAAGGCATTGAAGGGGCCAAAGTAATCTTCCTTGCTTTACCAACTCCTCCCGGAGAAGACGGATCAGCTGACCTGCAATATATTTTGGATGTATCAGATAAGCTTGGTCCCTTGCTTAAAGAGTATGTTGTAATTGTGGACAAAAGTACGGTTCCTGTGGGCACAGCTGATAAAGTAACTGCAGAAATAAAGAAATTCTCCAAAGTAGATTTTGATGTGGTTTCAAATCCGGAATTTTTAAGAGAAGGAGTAGCTGTTGATGATTTTATGAAACCAGACCGAGTGGTAGTAGGAACAAGTTCTGAACGCGCCAAAGAATTAATGACCAAATTATACGAACCGCTCGTTCGCCAGGGAAATCCAATTCTTTTCATGGATGAAAAATCTGCTGAGCTTACAAAATATGCAGCCAACTCGTTTTTGGCTACTAAAATTACCTTTATGAACGAAATCGCTAATTTATGTGAGCTATTGGGCGCAGATGTGGATATGGTTCGAAGAGGAATAGGAACAGACTCCAGGATTGGTACCCGATTTTTATTTTCTGGAATTGGCTACGGAGGAAGTTGTTTCCCAAAAGATGTACAAGCATTGGCTAAATCGGCTAGTGATGTTCACTACGATTTTGGCATTTTAAATGCGGTTATGGGAATTAATCAAACCCAAAAGACCAAATTAGTTCCTAAAATGAAGGAATATTTTGGGGGTTCTTTGAAAGGTAAAAAAATTGCCATGTGGGGCCTTGCTTTCAAACCAAATACGGATGACATAAGAGAAGCTCCATCGTTGGTTAATATTGATGAACTAATAAAAGAAGGTGCTTCTGTTCAAGCTTTTGATCCTGAAGCAATGGAAAATGTAAAAGGTGTAATTGGTGATAAAATTACCTATGCTGAAAACCAATACAAAGCACTTGAGGGAGCTGATGCGCTGCTAATTGTAACGGAATGGCCGGTATTCAGAACACCAGACTTTGATAAGGTGAAATCATTGTTGAAAAATAACGCCATCTTTGATGGTAGAAATCTTTACAAGCTTTCAGAAATGAAAGAAAATGGGTTTGATTATTTCAGCATAGGAAGAGAAGAAATAAAACATGGATAAAAAAAAGGTACTTATAACCGGAGCAGCTGGTTTTCTGGGTTCGCACCTGTGCGATAGATTTGTTAAAGAAGGCTTTCATGTTATTGCCATGGATAATCTCATTACAGGAGATATCCGAAACATTGAGCATTTAATGAATGATGCTGATTTCGAATTTATCAATCACGATGTTTCTAATTATGTAGATATTAAGGGAGACCTGGATTACATATTGCATTTTGCCTCTCCGGCCAGCCCTATTGACTACCTTAAAATTCCAATACAAACGTTAAAAGTGGGTTCCTTAGGAACCCACAATTTGCTGGGACTAGCAAAACACAAAGGAGCAAGAATACTAATTGCTTCCACTTCAGAGGTGTACGGAGACCCTACCGTGCATCCACAACCTGAAGAATACTATGGAAATGTTAACCCTATCGGACCGCGAGGTGTTTATGACGAAGCCAAGCGTTTTCAGGAAGCTATTACTATGGCCTACCATACATTCCATGGTGTGGAGACCCGAATTGTACGAATTTTTAACACGTATGGACCTCGCATGCGATTAAATGACGGGAGAGTATTGCCGGCTTTTATTGGTCAGGCACTAAGAGGTGAAGATTTGACCGTTTTTGGTGATGGTTCACAAACACGCTCGTTTTGCTACGTTGACGATCTGATTGAGGGGATTTACAGATTACTTTTCAGTGATTATGTTTATCCTGTAAATATTGGGAACCCTAACGAAATTACAATTCTTCAATTCGCAGAAGAAATCATAAAGCTTACAGGCACAGATCAAAAAATTATTTTCAAACCCTTGCCCAAGGACGACCCAATGCAACGCCAGCCAAAAATAGATCGTGCCAAGGAGATTTTAGATTGGGAACCCAAAGTTTCACGAGAAGAAGGCCTTAAGATTACGTACGAATATTTTAAATCACTTACCAAAGAAGACCTCTACAAAAAAGAACACAACAACTTTGAGGCTTACATAAAAAAGTAATGGCGGATTCTATTATCGTAACCGGAGGGGCCGGGTATATAGGTTCACATACTGTGGTTGAATTGCTTGCAGAAGGTTACAAGCCTGTAATTGTTGACAATTTTTGCAATTCCGAGAAATCCGTTCTTAATGGGTTAAAAAAAATCACAGGAAAAGAAATCACACTCTATGAAGGGGATTGCACCAACAAGTCGTTTATGCAGAGGGTGTTTGAAGAAACCAACCCGAAAGGTGTCATACATTTTGCTGCCTACAAAGCTGTAGGTGAATCTGTTGAAAAGCCTTTGGAGTATTACCATAACAACCTGGTTTCATTGCTCGTGCTTCTGGAAGTAATGAAAGAGCATACATGCAACACCCTGGTTTTCTCATCATCCTGTACCGTCTATGGCAACCCTGATGAACTTCCTGTAACAGAGGAGACCCCAACCCAGAAAGCTGTTTCTCCTTATGGAAATACAAAGCAAATTTCTGAGGATATAATTCACGACACGGTTGCTACTAAAACCGGCTTAGGTGCCGTTTCATTACGCTATTTCAATCCAATTGGAGCCCACCCTTCAAGTTTGATCGGTGAACTTCCTATTGGCGTTCCAAACAACCTGGTGCCATTTGTAACGCAAACTGCTGCCGGCTGGAGAGAGCAACTTACCGTTTTTGGAAACGATTACAATACACCTGATGGTTCTAATATCCGTGATTACATTCACGTGGTTGATCTTGCCAAAGCACATGTGAAAACATTGAAATATTTGGAGAGTAAAAGCAGTTTTTACGATGCTATTAATGTAGGAACCGGAAAGGGAACTTCAGTACTTGAGGTTGTTACTAGTTTTGAAAAAATTACCGGCCAAAAACTTAATTACAAAATTGGCCCAAGACGATCCGGGGATGTTGAGCAAATTTATGCTTCAGTAGATAAATCAAAGCAAGTATTGAATTGGGAAACAGAGCTAACAGTTGAAGATGCCCTCCGCGATGCATGGAACTGGCAACAAACCTTACCTAAGGCTAACTAACTTTCTTAGACTTTGCTGGTTTAAGGTATTCAAACAACTGCATATTTAAAACCAAAAGCCCAAAAGCATAAATCAGGTCATCTGCTGGGATGGTTCCAATTCGAATTCCAAGATTCTCAGCATTATTATACCAAACCACCTCCTCGGGTATAAGGCTTCCTGTAAGCAAACCATTAACAATAAAGAAGGGAATTAAAACCACCAAATAAGAAAAATAAATTCTTCCGAGATCCTTCGATTTCAGCAAAAATTGGAAAACTGCTATTTCAATAATTGCAAGAAGAGTTGCAGAAACAGTGTACTGTCTATCAAGATTGAACATTAAAACGGTTACGAACAAAACCAGAAGCGTTATGGATATCGCTTTGGAATAACGCTCAATTGGATTTTTAGGCAGGTAATATTTTAACGCCTCGTGTGTGAATACGGAAGCATAAGGAATACAAATGAAAAAGAGTATTTCTTCTATTGGCAGGCCAAACAAGTAAATTCCGGTCAAATATCTTTCGTTAAAACCCCAATTTCCATGCAGTGTAAAAGCTATGTCCCATGGAATAAAAATCGCAGCTGTCACAAAAATTGCAATGAAAAGTGCTCTCCAATACTGAACAAAATGGACTTTCCTTTCAAAGCTCCATAAAAAAGGAACTGATATGGAGGCCATATCAATAAAAAGGTATGTATAGTGCGGATTCACACTTATACTCTAAAATACTTAAATGGCACTACTAGCATTCCAAAACACTCTCCATCTTCCTTATTCAGATGCTTATGGTGCACTTTGTGCGCCTTTCTCAACGCTACAAAGTATGGGTTCTTGGTGTACCTAAACCACTTGATGCGCTGGTGAATAATAATATCGTGAACAAAAAAATAGGCCATTCCGTAAAATAAAATTCCCAAGCCGGCAAAAAGTCCCCATGTGTGAGAAGTGAAAGAGCCTAAAAAGAACAACGCCATACTGGGAACGGCAAAAATTACAAAGAAGAAATCATTCTTCTGGAATAAGTGCCCTGTAACCTGGTGGTGGTCTTTGTGCAATACCCAAAGCAAGCCATGCATTATATACTTATGTGCAAACCAGGCAACAAACTCCATAAAGGCAAAAACAGCAATGGTTATTAATATATTAATTAACATGTCTTTAATTGATTTACGATTTCCTTGTTTCTAACTTTCTTTAT
>JAGQYI010000007.1 GCA_020436165.1 Cyclobacteriaceae bacterium
CGTTGATCCAACGAGTAAAAGACCTTGAGAAAGACATCATCTTCGACAAGTACAAAGACCTTGTGGGTGAAATTATTGCCGCTGAAGTGTATCAAACACTTTCACGTGAAGTGCTTTTGGTTGATGGCGAAGGCAACGAGTTGGCCATTCCTAAAAACGAGCAAATACCAAAGGATAGGTTTAGAAAGGGGGAAAACGTTCGTGCAGTTGTAGTAGGTGTAGAAATGGTGAACGGTAATCCGAAGGTGAAACTATCCAGAACTTCTCCTATCTTCTTAGAAAGATTGTTCGAGAATGAAGTGCCTGAAGTATACGATGGGTTGATTACCATCAAAAAAGTAGTTCGCCAACCAGGCGAGCGTGCTAAGGTAGCAGTAGAATCATACGATGATAGAATTGACCCGGTAGGAGCATGTGTGGGTATGAAGGGTTCACGAATTCACAGTATCGTTCGTGAGCTTCAAAACGAAAACATTGACGTGATCAACTTTACGGACAATATGGAATTATATATTGCCCGTGCCTTGAGTCCTGCTAAGATCACCAGCATGAAAATACAAGAAGACGAGGGAAGGGTTTCTGTTTATTTGAAACCGGATCAGGTGTCTTTGGCAATTGGTAAAGGAGGTCAAAATATTAAATTGGCTAGTCAGCTAATAGGTTTGGAAATTGATGTGTTCAGAGAAGTAGGAGATTTTGAGGATGAGGATGTGGATCTGGAAGAATTTGCAGATGAGATTGATGACTGGATTATTGATGAATTAAAACGTATTGGGTTGGATACCGCCAAGAGTGTTTTGGCTTTGTCAGCAGAGGAACTGGCTAAGAGAACAGATCTGGAAACCGAAACAATACAGGAAATATTCAAAATCCTGGGTCAGGAGTTTGAGTAGGTCTATTTTTTAAAAAGCGTAAAAAACAAGATATTTGAGTATGTCTGATCAAAATACAATGCGGCTGAGTCAGGTTGCAAGAAAACTAAATGTAGGTAGAGACACCATTGTGGAGTTTCTGGCTGGTAAGGGTATTGAGGTTGATCGAAACCCCAATGCTAAGATTACAGCCGAACATTATAGTATGCTTGCCAAAGAGTTTGCCGAATCATTACATGATAAAGAAGAGGCGGAGGCAATTAGCATTGGTGTTCAGCATCACGAAAATCTTGTAATTTCTCCAAAAGAAGAAAAAGAGGAGCCAAAGGCAAAAGAGAAAGAGGAAGACAACATTTTTATCAAAAATTTGTCTGCCGATAAAATCAAGCTCCAGGAAACACCTCCTGAGGAAAAGCCCCAGGAAGAGGAAAAGCCTGAAAAAGTAGAGGATAAACCTAAGCTTAAAGGGTTAAAGGTGGTGGATAAAATAGATCTTGAGCCTAAAAAGAAAAAGGTAGAAGAGCCTAAAAAAGAAGAACCACCTAAAAAAGAAGAGCCTGTTCCGCAACCTAAGGTTAAAAAAGAAGAAGAGCACGATGAGGAAGTGATAAAGGCAAAAGCTGAAAAGCTTGGAGGGTTGAAGGTGCTTGATAAAATAGATTTACCTAAAGAACCTGATAGGAAAGGAAAACCCGTAGCATCTTCTGACAGAGACAAAAAGAAGAGGCCGCGTAAGCGTATAGGAAATGAACAAAGAGGAGGAGGTGACCATCAGAGACAAGGGGGAGCACCTGCCGGACGAGGGGGCGATAGAAACAGGCATGGACATGCGCAAAATAAAAGAAGACCGGTTAAGGAAGAGCCTACCGATCAGGAAATACAGGAACAAATTAAGGCAACGCTTGCACGTTTAAGTGGTGGTTCAGGTAAAAAAGGAGGAGCCAAATACAGAAGAGAGAAAAGAGACGAAGCTGCCCACCAAAGAGAAGAGCAGCTCATAAAAGATCAGGAAGCTTCTAAAACTCTTAAAGTAACAGAATTTATTTCTGCCAACGACCTCGCCTCCTTAATGGATGTTTCTGTGAACGAGGTTATTTCTACGTGTATGGGCCTTGGAATGTTCGTATCTATAAACCAACGGTTGGATGCCGAAGCCATAACTATTATTGCAGACGAATTTGGCTACGATGTTGAATTCTCCTCTGCTGATGAGGAAGTTACGGTAGAGGTGCATGAAGATACCGAAGATGAGTTGAGCGAAAGAGCTCCTATTGTAACCATTATGGGGCATGTTGACCACGGTAAAACCTCGTTGCTGGATTACATTCGTGATTCAAGTATTACTGAAGGTGAAGCCGGGGGTATAACCCAGCACATTGGTGCCTATGATGTTACCACAAAGACAGGTAATAAAGTGGCTTTCCTCGATACTCCGGGCCACGAAGCGTTTACCGCTATGCGTGCACGTGGTACTAAAATAACAGATGTGGTTATTGTTGTAGTGGCAGCAGATGACAGTGTAATGCCTCAAACAAAAGAGGCCATAAACCATGCCCAGGTGGCTGGCGTTCCTATCATTATTGCCATCAACAAGATAGACAGGCCAAATGCAAATGCAGATAAGATAAGAGAAGAGCTTTCTGCAATGAATATTCTGGTGGAGAGCTGGGGAGGTAAATACCAGGATCAGGAAATTTCTGCGAAAACAGGACAAGGCATTGATGAACTTCTGGAGAAAGTATTGTTGGAGGCTGAATTGCTTGAATTAAAGGCAAACCCAAACAAAAATGCGGTTGGCTCAGTAATTGAAGCAGCTCTTGATAAAGGGCGTGGCTATGTAACCACAGTAATGGTTCAGGAAGGCACATTGCACATAGGTGATGTAATGCTTGCAGGATCGTATTTTGGTAAGGTTAAGGCCATGTTCGATCATACGGGTAAAAAATTGAAAGTGGCAGGTCCTTCTACTCCGGTGCAGGTACTTGGTCTGGATGGTGCTCCTCAGGCAGGTGACGCCTTCAATGTAATGGATACGGACAGGGAAGCGCGTGAAATTGCCAATAAGAGAGAGCAGATTTTACGAGAGCAAAGTATTCGTACCAAAAAGCACATTACACTTGATGAAATTGGAAGAAGACTGGCCATTGGAAGCTTTAAAGAGCTTAACATTATCCTTAAAGGTGATGTGGATGGTTCGATCGAGGCCCTTTCCGACTCGCTTCAGAAACTAAGTACAGACGAAGTTCAGGTAAATATTATTCATAAAGCAGTTGGTCAGATCTCAGAATCAGATGTTCTACTTGCTACAGCGTCCGATGCTGTGATCATAGGTTTTCAGGTAAGGCCTTCTGCAGGTGCTAAGAAGATTGCAGAGAACGAAGCAGTTGAGATAAGGCTTTACTCCATTATTTACGATGCTATCAACGACATTAAGGATGCTATGGAAGGTATGCTTGATCCTGATACGGAAGAAGTAATTGTAGGTAATGTTGAAATCAGGGACATCTTCAAAATCTCTAAAGTGGGTACGGTTGCCGGTTGTATGGTTACAGACGGAACCATTAAACGGTCAAATCCAATTCGTATTATCCGCGATGGTATTGTGGTGTACGAAGGTGAAATGGGCCAGCTGAAACGATTTAAAGATGATGTTCAGGAGGTGAAATCAGGATATGAGTGTGGACTGAGCATTAAGAACTTTAATGATATTAAGGTGGGCGATGTGGTGGAATCGTATGAGCAACGTGAAGTAAAGCGGAAGCTTTAAATTTATAAAACAACCTTAGAAAAGCTTGGGAAGTATCTCAAGCTTTTTTTTATTGCATTATGTTCATAAATCTTCTGCTTTGGTCTGGCTATTTTTTCTTTTTCCTGCTTTTGCTGGGGCTTTACAAGCCATGGTATGTTTTGTGGTGGGAAGATGTGCAAAATAGAAAGCGAGTAATACAGCTTTACGGAACCATAACTCTTGTTTTGCTGGTTTCACATCTTATCGTCCGACACTTTTATTAGCCTTTCATCCCTCGTTTTTAGCCATTTTACATTTTCTTGAGGTTATCAGGCAACTTTTGTGGTGCTTAGGGCGTCATTACTGTACAACAACAAAAACTCAAAAAACAACAACCATGAAAAAAACCATTTTGATGGCTGTGCTTTTAACAGTTATTAGTGCAGTCAGTTTTGCAAAAACAGTCGAACTCAGTGAAACAACCAAATTCCAGGTTGTGGAAAACACGGATAGCAGGTATGATTTGTATTATGTGAGTGAGAACAGCGATGATGTTATGGTGCGTATCATGAATGCGAATGGAGAAGTAGTTAGCACTGACAAAATCCAGGACGTTCGAGCCTTTAAAAGAACCTATAATTTCAAGGATCTTCCAGCTGGAAATTACGAGATTGAGGTAAAAAACAAGGAAGGAAAAGCCTCGCAACCCGTATTTCATAATCCATCCAAAGCAGTGAATTTGCATTCAATTGTTGGTAAGCTGCCAAATGAGAACAGATTCAAAGTTCTGGTTGGCCCTTCCGAGACTAGCGCAGAGCCAATTAAAGTTAAAATTTATAACCAGAGAGGTGAGGTTCTTTTAGAAGAAACCATTGATGACTCTAATGGCTTTAGTAAAATTTATGACCTGTCAACTATTTCAGGAGATTATGTAACCTTCCATTTAAGTAAGGGACAAGAAGAAGCTTCATATACAAGAGACTTAAAATAATAGGGTTGATAGATGGCGACACATGTCGCGTGGGCAGTGCTTTATAAGCGCTGCCTTATTTTTTTGTCAATGTCAAGCACTTGTGGAATTATCAATTGGCTTTCATCATTCGTAATCACAAAATCAGCCAGTTTAAGTTTTACGTCATCATCTGTTTGTTTATCAATGATGGCTTCAATTTCCATATCTGTTCGAAAGGGATCTCTTTTTTTTACGCGTTCTACGCGTATTTTTTTAGGGGCGGTAACTACAATAAGCTTATCCAGCTGTTTGTATGAACCCGCTTCAACCAATAGTGCGGCTTCCTTTAAAACATATTCAAAAGAGGAGTTTTCACGGACCCATTTTTCAAAGTCAATAGCAACAGCCGGATGAACGATCGAATTGAGTTTGGCCAATTGTTCTTTATTGTTGAAAACCTTTTGAGCCATAAAGTCTCGGTTGAGCTTTCCATTTATAAAGCTTTGCTCTCCAAAAACATTAATAATAGGCTCTCTAAGCTGAGAATTGGTAAGCTCTTTTGCTCTCGCATCGGCATTATAAACAGGTATATCAAGTAGGGAGAACAGCTTAGCCACCAGTGTTTTTCCTGAACCAATGCCACCGGTAATACCTACGGTTAGTGGTTTACTCATTGTATTGCACCTTTACCTGAGGAAACTCAATGTATGGGTCTTTGGCTAATGTGGGGTGGCTTGTAATAGCCAAATGGACAGTAGAGTCCATTGGGTTGATTGTTTTTAGATCGGCTTCAACTACAAACGATGAAACGGAAACAGAATCCTGTAAATCTTCCTGCACAAAGTAACGCACGGTGGCCAGAGTGTCGCTTAAAAAGGTCGCAGAGCCCTGGTTCAGGATTGTAACCGGCACTTTTACTTCTTTTGACTCAAATTTTCTTACCTGAAAAGCCACTTTTACGGTTTGTGGTCTGGCTGTCATCAGGTCGGGATATTCCATCTGAAAAGGAATCTCGCTGTCAAAATCTTCATCTATATTGGTTTCAATTACATGTACCCAAAAAGTATCTTTTGGCATGGTCTGAAGTACATCTTTAGGTCCTGTTATTTCTACCAGGTCCTGATCGTATGATATAGGTGACGTGATCCTGTAATTTTCTTCCAGATTAATGTGGGTGCTATCGATATAAACCGGAAAGGATTGGCTCACTTTGTAATCAATATTAAACTGAAGAGAGTCCTCAATAATATAATTAAGCTGGAGGTTCTCTAGCTCTTCAGCCACCTGATTGGCAAAATAGGAACCGGGTAATCTTCTTTTTGCAACAGGGTCTGACAGGTGAAGTTTAAGTGGGGTAATTTTAATGGATGAGTTTACTCTGAGCAGATTCCAACCAATACCACTAACATTCATTTGAATTTTATCGGGCAACTCACTGGTAGCTATGTACTTTGTCTGGTCATAGTCCCAGTTTACAGGAAAATCAACCGTGGCATCGTATTTTTTGTTGAGGGCACTAAAAAACCAAAAGGTAGCAGCTGTTAAAATACAATACACTACTACCTTTAAGTTATCCGGTCTTTGAAACCGTAAAAAGTGTTTAACTACGGTTCTAAACTTTTTCAATCACTATTTTTTTCTTGATGCTTCAAGAGATATTGAAGACCTCTCGAAAGTCATTTTAGTGCTTTTATCAACTTCAAGGGTTATGGTGTTGTCGTCCAAAGAATACACTTTTCCATGAATACCCCCTATTGTAACTACACTGTCTCCTTTTTTTATCTCTTCCAAAAACTTCTTTTGCTCTTTTTGTTTTTTCTGTTGCGGGCGGATCATAAAAAAATAGAATACTACCGCAATACCTACAAAGAACAAAATCTGTGTATAACCTCCACCTTGTGGAGTAGTAGCTTGTGCTAAAACTTGTGCTATCATTTTCTCTCTAATTTGACGCTATTTTATTTACTCGCGTCCTTTGGTGTTACAAATGTTTTAAATCTCAAAACAGTTTGCTTAGGCCAGGTGTTGGCGGTAACAGTTACTGTTTTGTTTTGCGCATTGTGCTTGCCTTTACTATCAAACTTTACATCTACAACACCTTCACCACCCACAGGAATTGGTGTTTTAGTCCAGTTAGGAGCTGTACATCCACATGAAGGACGAACACCTTCTATAATCAATGGGGCTTCTCCAGTATTTTTAAACTTGTAGGAATAGGTAACTACATCACCTTCATTAAGTTTTCCAAAGTCATGTTCTGTAGTTTCCCACTCAAACGATGGTATAGGGCCTTCAGGTTTAACATCTGGCTCTTTGGCTGGGGTAACAGCAGTTTTTGTAGGCGCTTCGCCACCTTCTAATTCCTTTATTCTGTTCTCAAGAGCGGCAATTTTTTTCTCTGATTCTTTATTACTGCATGCAGTAAAGCCGACTACCAACACAACAAGTACAACTAGTTTTGTTATTACTGATTTCATTTTAATTAGTTTGTTTTTAATCTTCTTCTTTAATCTGATCTATTAATTCATCTACATCTGCCAATAGCTGCTCTGCTTTTAACTTGGCATCATTCACAACTTTTTCGCCTTTAGACTTTGCCTGGCTAATTGGTTCTTCGGCACTTTCTACAAGCTCCTGCAACATTTCTTCAAGCATTGCTTTGTATTTATCAAGCTTGTAAGACAATTTATCTCTTGTGCTTGATCCTTTGTCAGGTGCGAAAAGAACACCTAAAGCAGCACCGGCTGCTGCACCCAAAAGAAAAGTAATTAATGAACCTGATCTTCTGCTCATAGCTTTATTATTTATTGTCTATTAATCCCCTACCACTCTTTTTTATCACTCCCTGCTTCTGCAAATCTACTGCAATTACATCTAAAACACCATTTACAAACTGCTTGCTTTTAGGAGTGCTGTATCGTTTTGATATCTCTATATACTCATTTATGGTTACTTTAACGGGTATCGATGGGAAATGGATCATTTCCTGAATGGCCATTTCCATCATGATGATATCTGTTGAAGCGATCCGGTCCACATCCCAGTTTTTCGATTTAGAAGCGATCATCTCTTCATAGGTATCTTCTTCTGCCAGGGTGGTGTTGTAAATGGTTTCAAAGAACTCCAGGTCTTCAGCCCAATTGTAAGAAAGCTCTGCAAGATCGAACGAAGAGCCTTCTTCGAGGCCTTTAAGAGTTTTATTGATCAGACTTTTAAGAATTGGCTTATTTTCAGACCAGTGAAGATCGCTCAATTCAAAAAAATCAGTTATGGTGTCGTTCTTAAAAATAATTGATTTGAAAAGGTGTTGAATAATGTCCCTGTCATCGTTAAAAGAGGGAGCCTCCAATCTTAAATACTCATCAAAGGTCTCGTTCGGTTTAATAATGCTTTTCAACCAGGTTCTGATATCTTCTTTTTCGGTGTCCCACTTGTACTTGCTTCTGATCTTGGCACTCTCCAGCTCACTGTTGCTTTCGATAACTTTGACAGCCTGATTATTTATAAAATTGGTGTAAGGCGGTGTTCCTTTCTTTTCTTTTTCGGTTTGTGCCACCAGAACCAACTCTGAAAGTAAGGTTAGCATCCAAACGTACTGTTCGGATAATTGATTAACGCCTTTGAGCATATCTTCCTTTAAGGCTCTTTTGTCACGTTCAAGCATGACATAATACGCCTTAATAGCGTCCATTACTTCCTCGTTTATTTTCGGGTCGGTTCCTTCAAAAACATTTGCCTCTTTGGACTTATAATGCTTTTTAAAAAGTTGGGAGGCCTCTTTACTTTGGTTCTTTAGTAAAGATTTATCCTGTACCTCCATTGAATTAAGATCCGGTAAAAAAGCGTTTTGCAGTTGTTCTAACGCCAGATGGTAGTTAGCCTCTTTGCACTGTTTGTAAGCAAACAGGCTTTGCATGGCCTTAATTCTAAGTGTGCGTCTGTTGAGCATATAAAAATAAAGAACGAAAATAAGGCAAATGCTCTTAGACACTTGCCCTAATGAGTTATTTTATTAATAAGAAAGTTTTACTTTCCCGATAGATTCTATTCGTTGTTCGGCAATCTTAATGGCAGCTTCCTGGGTTGAAATTCCCTCTGCATCAGCCAAATTATAAATTCTCATGCATGTATCGTAAATACCTTCTGTTTGCGTCATACTTCTTTCACGGCTGTAATTGCCATAGTATTCCGATCCTACATTGATCAGCCCTCCCGCATTAATAAGGAAGTCTGGTGCATACGTAATGCCATAGTCAAGCAGCATGTACCCATGACGTTTCTCATCTTGCAATTGATTATTGGCTCCTCCGGCAATAATTTTTGCTTTGAGCCTTTTAATGGTATCATCATTTACTGTTGCCCCTAAAGCACATGGTGAATAAATATCCACATCCAGGTCGTAGATTTCATTCATTCCTACTACCTGAGCACCGGTTTTTTCAGCCACTGTTTTAAGCTTGGCTTCATTAATATCAGTAATAAATACTTTGGCTCCATCTTTCACAAGACGTTCTGTAAGGTACATGCCCACCTGGCCTACACCCTGAACAGCTATTTTTTTACCTGAAAGGCTATCATTGCCAAATACCTTTTTTGCTGAAGCTTTTACCCCCATGTAAACTCCATAGGCTGTAACAGGCGATGGGTCACCACTACCTCCCATGGATTCAGGAATACCTGTAACATAGTCTGTTTCCATGTGCACATATTCCATGTCTTTGGTTTTCATATTTACGTCTTCGGCTGTAATGTATCTGCCACCCAGGCTATCTACAAACCTCCCGAAACGTCTCATTAAAGCTTCATTTTTTATTTTTTCGGCATCACCAATAATAACGGCTTTGCCACCTCCCAGATTAAGCCCGCTAATGGCTGCTTTGTAGGTCATTCCTCTGGAAAGGCGAAGGACATCTGTAAGGGCATCCTGTTCAGAAGCATAGTTCCACATACGTGTGCCGCCCAAAGCTGGTCCTAAAACCGTATTATGAATACCTATGATTGCTTTAAGGCCTGTAGCTTCATCGTTGCAAAAAACGACTTGCTCGTGCCCCATTTTACCTGCCTGCTCGAAAAGTGATTCGGTAACAGGTTGTTCGATTTCTTTCACTACCGACATATCTTTTTAACTTGGTTAATTATTACGCGCTAGCTTTCTTTGTAATTCACGGAAAGCAGTTGATTATAATTGCTTGCAAAAGTAGCTGTTTTTGTCCAGTAATTTAGTGTTTTCCGGGTAGTTAAACAATCGCACTATTTTGAAAGAACTCAGCCATTTGAATAAATACCTGTACAGGTATAAGTATTACCTTTTGCTGGGTATTCTGTTTACTATATTCACCAATATTTTTCAAATATTGCCTGCTCAGATTGTGCGTTACGCCCTTAACCTGGTGGTTGAAAATGTTACCTTATATAAACTCTTTTCGGATGGAACACTGGAATCCATTATGTTCCAGCACTTTGCAACAGGGATAGGTATTTTTGCAGGTATTATTTTGCTCTTCGCTTTAATAAGAGGCGGTTTTTTGTTTTTGGTAAGGCAAACCTTAATTGTGATGTCTAGATTGGTGGAGTACGATCTTAAGAATGAGATTTATGAACATTACCAAACGTTACCTTTAAGTTTTTACAGGAAGAACAATACCGGTGATATTATGAACCGGATATCCGAAGATGTAAGCCGTGTGCGTATGTACCTTGGCCCTTCTATAATGTATGGGCTCAATCTTATTATTCTTTTTGTAATACTTATACCCTACATGTTTTCAATAGATGTAAGGCTTACGCTCTACGCTTTGCTACCGTTACCGGTACTTTCGTTTAGCATCTATTTTGTAAACAACATTATTAATAAGCGTTCAGAAGAGATTCAGCGAAGCCAGTCTGCCCTTTCAACCTTTGTTCAGGAGGCATTTTCCGGCATTCGCGTGCTTAAATCGTATGTTCGTGAAAACGATTCATTGGAATCATTTGTGGAAGCGTCCGATGATTATAAGGTGAAGTCGCTGCAACTAACCAAAGTAAATGCACTCTTCTTTCCGCTTATCATGTCAATGATTGGCTTAAGCACCATATTGGTTATTTATATAGGAGGCAAACAGGTAATAGAAGGAAGTATCACTTACGGTAACATTGCTGAGTTTATTATTTATGTAAACATGCTCACCTGGCCTGTAACAGCCCTTGGCTGGGTAACAAGTATTATGCAGCGAGCTGCTGCCAGCCAGCAACGCATTAATGAGTTTTTGCAAGAAAAGAATGATATTGTCAGTGAGCAGAATCTTCAAAAGGAAATTACCGGAAATATAACCTTTGAAAATGTTGCGTTTACCTATCCGGAGTCTGGAATAACAGCCATTAAGGATTTCAATATTGAAGTAAATGAAGGTGATTCTTTAGCAATAATTGGTACAACCGGTTCTGGCAAGAGTACGATTGCCAATCTGTTAACCCGCATGTTCGATGTAAGCAAAGGGCAAATCCTAATCGATGGAACTCCCTTAAAGGAGTTTGACCCTGCATGGTTGCGTTCGCAAATGGGTTATGTGCCGCAGGAGGTATTCCTTTTTTCTGATACCATTGCCAACAATATTGCTTTTGGCAGCCAGGAAATATCGATTGACAAGGTTTACAAAGCAGCCAAGGATGCCGACCTCTACAACAATGTGATGGACTTTCCCAAGCAGTTCGAGACGGTTTTAGGAGAACGGGGCATTACACTATCCGGGGGGCAAAAGCAGCGTGTATCTATTGCTCGAGCTATAGCCAGAGATCCTAAAATTCTCATTTTGGATGATGCTTTGTCTGCGGTTGATACAAAGACAGAGCATATTATACTTAACAGTATGAAGCGGATTATGCGGGACAGAACCTCAATTATTATAAGCCATCGTGTGTCATCTGCGAAGCTCGCCAATACAATTGTGGTGCTGGATGATGGCCAAATTATAGAGCAAGGTACCCATGAAGAACTGATTGCCAAAAATGGTTCTTACAAGGAGCTGTACGACAAACAATTGAAAGCGGAAGAGATTCTGGAAGAAGATTAACTTATCTCCATTTAATTACTTTTCCTGATTTGGCACTGCTAATGTCATCAGGAATGGAAGATTTAATCGTCTCATAAAGCGCCTTAACAATTCCCCTTTTTGCAAAGCTCTTTTTAACCACCAGGCTTACTTCACGAACAGGAACAGGATCTGAAAAAGTGCGCACTTTTTCAAGTTCAGCTTCAGACATATCAATGGTTGCCAGTTCAGGCAATAGTGTTATACCGCTATGGTGGTCCACAAGTTTTTTAAGCGCTTCCAGGGAGCCGCACTCAAACCGGAACTTTTCACCCGCACTCTTTCTGGGTTTGCAAATATTAAGTACCTGATTCCTGAAACAGTGACCCTCGTTTAACACCCAGACATCATCCAGATTAATGTCTTGCGGTGCAAGCTCCAGTTTCTTAAATAATCTATCACCAGGAGCTACATAGGCTACAAATTCCTCATAGAACAAAGGGATTTCTTCAAGGCTTTCGTTGTCAGAAGGGGTGACAAATAACCCGGCATCCAGTTGTCCTTTGTCCATTTTTTCAATGATCTGATCAGTGATCAACTCCTGAACTTCCAGATGTATGGAGGGGTGTGATTCCACAAACGTATTAACAAACAGCGGCAGAAGATATGGTGAAAGTGTGGGGATAATCCCGATCCTCAAATCACCCTCAATTGTCCCTTTTTCGTCCGAAATCAGCTCAGTTATTTTTTTTGCTTCACTAAGTACGATGCGGGCTTGTTCAATTATTTTTTTACCTATTTCAGTTGGCTCAACAGGGTGCTTTGCCCTGTCAAATATTTGGACATCCAGTTGTTCTTCCAACTTTTGTATTTGCATACTAAGAGTAGGTTGAGTAACGAAGCATTTTTGAGCTGCGGTGGCAAAATGGCGGTAATCATCAACTGCCACAATATATTCGTACTGTACTAAGGTCATAGCGCTTAAAATTACTAACTTGAGCACAACTTACAAGTAATTAAGCGCACATAGTAGATAATAAAATGGGACACGATCATTCTCACCATCATCACCACCATTCTACGGGCAACATACGAATGGCGTTTTGGCTTAATCTTGTATTCACCATTATTGAAATAGTTGGAGGTATTTATACAAATAGTGTTGCTATTCTATCCGATGCGCTCCACGACACAGGAGATACCGTTGCCCTTGGGCTTGCCTGGTTTTTAGATAAGTTCTCAAAAAAGAAACGGGATAAAAGATATTCTTATGGGTATGGAAGGTTTTCCCTGCTTTCTGCTTTTATAAACGGAATTATACTGCTAACGGGGTCGATATTTATTTTGATAGAGGCCATTCCAAGATTACTGAATCCTGTGCAGCCCAAAGTGGAGGGCATGCTTTTCTTAGCAATTGGGGGTATTGTATTTAATGGATTGGCTGTACTCAGGTTGCGCTCTGGACGGACTCAAAATGAAAAAGTAGTGACCTGGCACTTGCTGGAAGATGTGCTGGGATGGGTGGCAGTGCTGATTGGCAGTATTGTTATGTATTTCTTTAATGCTCCCATTATTGATGCATTACTTTCTGTGGGTTTTACACTTTTTATACTCATTAATGTATTCAAGAACTTTATTGGAACAGTGAGAATTTTTTTACAGGCTAAACCTGAAAACATAAGCGAAAGAGAATTTATTAAAAAAATAGAGGGGTTGGAAAATGTGCTGTCTGTTCATGATACCCACCTGTGGTCGATGGACGGTGAAGAAGCCGTTTTAACAATGCATGTTGTGGTAGAAAAGAATTTGGTTGCAAAGCAGATAATTGCATTAAAAAATAGTATTCGTAGGCTCGGGCATGAGGAACACATAAACCACATAACTATAGAAGTAGAATATGAAACAGAAGATTGTGAGTTAGGCAATTGCTGATCTTTAAATAATTTCAATTTTAGTAGAAAAACAAAAGACGCAGGGCGCGTCTTTTGTTCATTTAACCTAACCTATAATTATGAAGAACTTGTGCCTTTTAGACACATTCAAAACATAAAGGTTTAACGTGCGTTTAAAAAATTTATTTTATTATGGCTTTAATAATTCAGGATTTTCAAACTGATTACCAATCACCTCACAATTATTTGCTTCTGAACGACCAAAAGGAGTCATAGTTATTTGACGTTCTACATCAGTATAAGACCATCCACCGCGGTTATTGTCCCATACGATTATATGCTTTTTTTCATTCAGTAAGATAATGTCCCGCTGGTACACGTCATTGTTGTTTTTATCTTTTTGACCCGTGTACTGCATAAGTTCCATATCCTCATCTTTCAAGCCTTCCATTTCCGTATCACTGTAAAATCTGAAGGAGTGCTGATCTTTAGAAAATGATAGCGGCCCCGATTTATACATACGCTGGGTTTTCTTACTAAAAGCCCTAAATCTGAGTTCAATATTTAACATGGCGCAAATCTAACACTTAGCAAAATTAATTGGCAACTACCAGTGTTAATTGAATACTTGGATAATTTTATCTAAAAGAGCTATTTTGTAGGAAAGTAAATAAAATGAACAAAATTCTCCGCAATGTACTTATTCTGGTGGTTGTTGTAGCGCTTGGAGCATACATTGCTTCTCGTTTTCTAAATAAGGAAACAAAGAGATTAAGCCCGCAGGCCACAGTTGAGTTTTCTGACGGTAACTTTAAGATGAAAGTGACCTATTGCAGACCTCATAAAAAGGGAAGGTTGATTTTTGGTTCAGTTGAAGATGGTGCATTACAACCGTTTGGTCAGTATTGGCGCCTTGGTGCCAATGAAGCAACTACTCTTGAAGTTAATAAGGATCTAATGATTGAAGGGCATGAATTGACGGCCGGAAAATATTCGATCTACGCAGTTCCGGGAGAGAAAATGTGGAAGTTTGGTATCAATAAGGTTGCAGACAGGTGGGGGTTAAATGAGCCTGATTACTCACTAGACGTATTTACATTCGAGGTGCCGGTAACCTATACGGAAGAAAGCGTTGAACAATTTACTATAACCATTGGTGACGATGGTGGAAAATACTTTATTAAGTTTTGGTGGGACACATCTAAAATTGTTATCCCATTTGAAGTGAAGTAGCCCTGCTTATTAATTCAAACTTTCCAGCATCTTTTTTAGCTCAGCTAATTCATCGCGGTATTTGGCAGCTACAATAAAATCGAGTTCTTTGGCTGCTTTTTCCATGTTTTTCTGGGTTTGCTTAATTTGCTTTTCAAGTTCAGGTTTGCTCATATAGGAAACTACAGGATCAGCAGCCAAAGAAGCTTTTTCAGGTTCCACATAGTATGCCTTGGCAGTTTTTTTGGAATCTGCTACTTTGGTTTGTCCCAGAATGGCCTCTTTCGATTTGAGAACCGTGGTGGGTGTAATACCATGCTCCTGGTTATAGTCCATTTGTATTTTGCGCCTGCGGTTGGTTTCGTCAATGGCAATCCGCATCGATTCGGTTATCTTGTCAGCATACATAATTACCTTACCATTGGCATTTCGCGCTGCACGACCTATGGTTTGTACAAGTGAACGAACATTCCTGAGAAAACCCTCCTTGTCTGCATCCAAAATGGCAACCAAAGAAACTTCTGGCAAATCGAGGCCCTCCCGCAAAAGGTTTACCCCAACCAACACATCAAATTCGCCCAAACGGAGCTCTCGTAAAATCTCAACTCGCTCAAGTGAATCCACTTCCGAATGAATATACCGGCACTTAATATCTGCACGTGCCAGGAATTTAGTGAGCTCTTCGGCCATTCGTTTGGTAAGGGTGGTAATTAATACCCGTTCACCGGCAATCACACGGTTGTCCACCTCTTCGAGCAAATCGTCAATTTGATTGAGACTGGGCCGCACATCTATCTCCGGGTCGAGCAAACCGGTTGGCCGTATGAGCTGCTCCACAATTACCCCATCCGATTCCTGCAATTCAAAATCGGCCGGGGTAGCACTTACGTAGATCACCTGGTTTTGAAGCGTTTGGAACTCATTAAATGTAAGGGGGCGGTTGTCCAGAGCGGCAGGTAGCCTGAATCCGTATTCAACGAGATTTACTTTTCGTGAGCGGTCACCACCCCACATGGCACGCACTTGAGGTAGCGTAACATGGCTTTCATCAACTACCATAAGGTAGTCTTCCGGAAAATAGTCGAGCAAGCAAAAAGGACGGGCACCGGCATTTCTTCTGTCAAAATAGCGCGAATAGTTTTCCACTCCCGGGCAATAGCCCAATTCACGCATCATTTCCATATCAAACTCTGTTCGTTCTTTAAGACGTTTGGCTTCGAGCGCCCTACCATTTTCTTCAAAAAACTGAATTTGGGCAACCAGATCATCCTGAATTTCATTAATAATATCGGGCAGTGTGTTTCTATCCGTTACAAACAAATTTGCAGGATATATCGTGATTTTTTCTTCCTGGGTTATCCGTTTTCCAGTAAGCGGGTCTATGGTTTGCAATTCTTCAATTTCGTCACCCCAGAAAACAATACGGAAAGCAAAATCTGCATACGCCACAAACAAGTCAACAGTATCGCCTTTTACCCGAAAAGTGCCGCGTTTAAATTCCACTTCAGTTCTGCTGTACAAAATGTCAACAAAGGAAAAAAGTAGGCTATTGCGCGCTATTTTTTGACCCACCTTGAGCTCAACAATGTTACGGCCAAATTCATCGGGGTTGCCGATACCATAGATACATGAAACAGAGGCAACCACAATAATATCGCGCCTACCACTTAAAAGGGCCGAGGTTGCGCTTAGGCGCAATTTTTCTATTTCTTCATTTATGGAAAGATCCTTTTCAATATAAAGCCCCGAGGTGGGAATAAAGGCTTCCGGCTGATAGTAATCGTAGTAAGATATAAAATATTCAACAGCATTGGTGGGAAAAAACTGCTTGAATTCGCCATACAGTTGAGCCGCCAGCGTTTTGTTGTGGCTGAGTATAAGCGTTGGCTTTTGAACCTGTTGTATTACATTGGCTATGGTAAATGTTTTACCCGAACCGGTCACTCCCAGCAATGTCTGGGCGGGTTCGTTTCTGTTTATTCCTTCAACAAGTTGCTGAATGGCGGAAGGCTGATCACCTGTGGGTTCAAATTTGCTGGTAAGTTCAAATGGCATAGGTTGCCAAATTTACCTTATGCATTCCAAATATCCCATGCAAGGTCTGCTTGTATATGAAGCATTTCAAGGCCGTTCTTTGTTTTGCTTCCAGCTTGCTGTCCTTTGCTTAAAAATAAAGTTGTTTCAGGATTGTAAACCAAATCGAAAAGATAATGAGAATCAGTAAGCTGATCATAAGGTAAGTTAGGGCACGTGTCTAATTGGGGGGACATGCCCAATGGTGTGGTGTTAATAATGAGCTTAAATTCTTCAAGAATATCAGGCGATAGGATCAGTTGCTCGTACGAAAAGGCACTGGCCGTAGCTATTCTGGAAACCTGATGATATTCTATCTCCAGGTCGTCAAGAGCGGCCATAACCGCTTTACTTGCTCCCCCTGTTCCCAGAACCAAAGCACTTGGTTTCGTTTGACCGATAAACGCGTCAAGCGACTTTTTAAAGGCAGGATAATCGGTGTTATGGCCTATCAACTTACCGTTATTAAATTTTATAACATTCACTGCTCCAACTTTTTCGGCTGAAGTGTCAAGCGAATCGAGAAAAGCAATAACATCCTGCTTGTAGGGTATCGTCACATTTAGCCCTGTCAATTTATTATTCTGAACCAGTTTCGGAAATTCGTTCAGGGATGTGAGCGGGAAAAGATTGTAGGTGTGGTCTGTAAGTCCTAGTGCTTCAAACTTTTTTTGGAAATAACCCTGAGAAAAAGAGTGACCCAATGGATAGCCGATCAAACCAAAGTGGCGTTCCATGCTACTTTTTTAGGTTGAGTGCAATCTTCTCAATTACCACCACTATAAAGAAACCAATGGCCATAAATAAAATAGCCTGCATGATCATGGGTGATTGACCGGTGGTTTCAAAATAATGAGTAGGCAATATATTTTGTTCAATAAAGGGCACCTGCTCGCCATGACGATTAAGGCGGTATTCCAACACATTTTTCCATGGCCAGATTTTATTAAGCGAACCCATCATAAAACCTGCAAGCATAGCTACTGCAAAATTGTGGTATTTATGCAATAGCCAGGAAATGAGTCTTACGAACAGAAGAATTCCTACCACGCAACCTGCAAGAAAAACGGCAATGATCATAAGATTCATATCGCCCAATGCTCCCACGATCAGTTGGTATTTACCCAGTACCAGAAGAATAAATGCGCCTGAAATACCGGGAAGTATCATTGCACAGATGGCCAGCGCTCCGCTTAAAAAAATCATCGGGTAACTATCGGATGTTTGAGAGGGTGAAAGACTGGTAATCAGATATGCGGCAACAATTCCTAAAATTCCCCAAATGATTACCCCAACAGACCATTTATTGATTTGCCTCAGTACTACAATTGAAGAGATGAGTATAAGTCCCAGAAAAAATGACCAAAGCTGAATGGGATGGTTTTCCATTAAATAGGTCATTAACGAAGCCAGAGATTTAAGGCTGATGGCAATTCCTGATAAGAG
This sequence comes from Cyclobacteriaceae bacterium, assembly GCA_020436165.1. Taxonomy (GTDB): domain Bacteria; phylum Bacteroidota; class Bacteroidia; order Cytophagales; family Cyclobacteriaceae; genus JAKISE01. The sequence continues at coordinate 18,183 of JAGQYI010000007.1, forward strand.
AACCAACAGAAAATTTCCATTTATTTGCTTCCAAAACTCTTTAAACTCTCCTTTAAAAAGGATCTTAAGAGTTGTTAGGTTTACAGATTTAATAGAATCGATCAATTCTTCATAAATGCCTGTAATAAAAGCAATTGTGCCTCCTGAAACACCAGGAACCACATCTGCACCACCCATGGTGAGTCCTTTCCCAAAAAGGAGTAAATAGTCTTTAAGCGATCGCATTAATTCTTATTCGGCTTTTTTCTGATCAAGAAAATGCATGAAAGTATCCCCTCTGAGGCCTAATCGAATAGTTTCAAGAGGTATAATCTCATTAGGAGCAATATTGCCAAGATTTACGTTGGCTCCCAGCAACTTTATAAACCATACTTGCTGTGCTTTTAACGGAGCTTCCCAAATAATTTTTTCAAATGGAATTTTAGTAAGAATCTCTTCTACCAGGCCGGAACGAACCTCTCCGCTGGAACGGAACAAACCAACGTTACCGCCTTCCCTTGCTTCACCAATTACCTTCCAGGCTCCGGCATCCAGTTCCTCTTGCATTAACTTGATCCATATGTAAGGTGGGATGATTTTTTCAGCATCTTTTGACCCTACTTCTGAAAGAACAGTAACCTGTTCTGAAAGCTTATTTATGTAATGGCATTTAACATCGTGGTCCATTTCAATAGAACCATCCGAAACCTCTGCAAAAGGCATATTGTATTTGTCGAGAACTTTTCGATAATCGTCAAACTGGCCCCTGATCACAAAGGCTTCAAACAAGGTACCGCCAAAATAGGCTGGAATACCTGCATCGGCATAAATTTTAAGCTTATCCTTAAGTTTTGGGGTCACAAAAGATGTGGCCCATCCTAATTTTACAATGTCAACATGATCACCAGAGGTGCTTATAAAATCCTCCACTTGTCTGCAGCTAAGCCCTTTGTCCATAGCCATGGTAAAACCATACTGACGTGGCTTTTGCGTACGTTCAGGAATGTCTTTTAACAAGTAATTCATTATGAGTGTTCTTTACGGTATTTCTCAATTATTTTGAAAAGTGCTTTCTGCACTTTGAGGTCAGTAAAAAATTCAAGCAGGTCGGTATGTTTTTCGAAGTTCAAAGCTAATGCATTTTCCAATGATTTGAGAGCTTCTTTGTGCATTCCGCTAGCCATGTAATATGCCGTAAGTCTATAGTGTAATTCTGCGGTTTCAGGTAATTCGTCCAAGCCCTTTTCTATCAGGCCAATAGCTTTAAGGTGGTCGCCTTGTTCGTATACCAGAAACGACCAGTCGAGCCAGGTTTGTGGGTCGTTCGGATTCAATGCAGCGGATTCTTCGTACGCGTCAAGGCTTGAAACAAGATTGCCAACTTTGTAGTCAGCTTCTGCTACCGATCGCCAGTAAAGGGCGTTTTCTGTATGTAGTTTTAATGCTTTATTAAAAAAGTGAACTGCTTCGTACCAGCGCTCTAATTTGCCAAGGCAGTAGCCAGCTCCGTAGAGTGCTTCATGGTAAAGCGGTTCCAGCTTAAATGCTTTTTGATGATACTTTAACCCAAGTTCGTATTCTTCCAGATTTTGATAAGTGGTGGCAATGAGAAAGTAAAGCTCGGAACCGGGTCCTTCAATTTCCATTGTTTTAGTAAAGGAATTCAGTGCTTCCTGGTATTGCTCGTTTTGTAAATAGGCGTTACCTAAATTGAAATAAGCTGAAGCAAACTCCTCGTCAATAACTACCGCAAAATCAAAGGATTTAATGGCTTCCGGTAAGTTGTTGAGCTTCACATAGAGGATACCAAGGTTGTACCATGCCAAGGATGAATAGGGGTCTTCATCAATAAATTTCTGATAGAAAGTCACACTTTCTTCCATTCTGTTGGTTACATCCAGGCAGAATGCCAGATCGTATAGCGCATTTTCATTTTTAATATTTATGGCAATAGATTTCTTAAGATACTCTATGGCTTTATCGTAATCCTCCATGTCCTGGTACACCATTCCAATGTGGTAGTATACCTCATCCAGGTTATCGGATAGCTCCAATGCCCTGGTATATTCTCCAAGAGCTTCTTCAAATTCACCATTCATTGAAAAAAGCGATCCCCGAAGCATGAATATTTCAGGCTCATTTGGTTGAAGCGTTTCGGCAAGGTCTAAGGTTTCATATGCCTCATCGTCCATTTCAAGATTTGAATAGGCCTGCGCTTTAAGTATCAGAATATCAATGGAATACGGGTACTGGTTTTCGGCTGCAAGACAAGCAGCCAGCGCTTTTTTAGCCTCGTTGTGAACAGAATAGTAATTTATAATTTCCTCAAACTGTTCTATTTCAAAAAAGAAAGCGGTTTTGTTTTTTAAATGATCTTCGAACAACTTAACTGTTTTGTTCTCAGTTCTTTTTTTATAATTCTTTGCCATGGGCAAACTGTTGATCAATGATAAATATACAAAGAATATTAAGGTTCAAAACCTTTGCTCAAAATTTGTTGATATGCCCAATTAACGGACTCTTGAACAGGCTTGAATTTGATGCCTAATATTCGTTCTGCTTTTTCTGAAGAAAACATAGTATTTAGCTGACTTAGTACTACGGCCTCTTTAGTTATGTTGGTTTTGACCCCCAATAGCTTCAGAGGTTTCAAAATCGAAGCAGCAAAAATAGCGAGCGAGGGATTTATTTTGAAACGTGGAGCCTTTTTATTCATAGCTTTTGCGATTAGCTCGAAAAACTCTTTGTAGGTTATCATTTCACTGTTCAGGACAAAGCGTTCAGCTTCAATTGGGCTTTCGATCAATTTTAATGCCGCCAAAGAAATATCGCGGACATCAACGCAATTTACACTTCCAACAGGATAAATAGGGTTGCCATCTTTCACGTGCTTGAACAAATTCAAGCTTGAATTTATCCAGGGGCCTGGCCCAATAACAACCGAGGGGTTAAGAATAACAGTTGAGAGGCCTTCTTCCTGTGCCCGCCACACCTCAAGTTCAGATTGATACTTAGAGACGGCATACGCAGTGTTAAGCGAAGACTGTGTCCATTTTGTTTCTTCGGTTATAAAAGCATTGTTTGAAGAGCGACCGATAGCAGCAACGGAGCTAATGTGAATAAACTTTTTGACGAAGTGTTTTTGACTGAGAGCAAGCATATTTTGAGTGCCCTCAATATTTACTTTCTTCATCAATTGGTCGTTACTGTTATCGAAAGAAACCACCGCTGCACAATGAATAACATGTGTAACTTCTTTAAACGCTTTTTCAAGGCTCGGCAAATCAACCACATCGGCTTCTATCCATTCTATTTTCTCATCGATATCGGCAAGCCAGGATACATTACTTGATTTTCTACGAATAGCTCTTACAGTATAACCCTTTTCAACAAGATCGCGAACAACCTGCATTCCAACAATTCCTGTAGCTCCGGTTACCAGTATCATAAGTTACGATTCTTTAAATTGATTGATTTTATAAGCTGCGCATTTTTGCTGCTTAATGCTTTTTTAATGGCTTGGGCTTGAAGCAAATTATGACAGTCTGAGCCCACAAATGTAATTGCATTGCTTTTCAAAAGCTTTATTGCCATTTTTTGCACCGGTTTTGAATAGTATCCGTCTAACGAAAGAATATTCAATTGGAATAAAAGCTCCTGGTCTATAAGATCGTTTAGAAGACGGGTGTTTTCGTGTAAATATAAATAGCGTTCAGGATGTGCAAAAACTGGTTTGTAACCATTAGAGCTTAGCTTAAAAATAACTTCCTTCAATAAAAGCGGTTCCACTGTAAAGGAGGTCTCGAACAAAATGTAATTTTCGCCAAAAGTCAGAAGTTCCTGTTCATTTATAATTTGTTCATAAAAATGCTCATCTAAATAGTATTCGGCCGCTGCCTCAATCTCCACATTCATTCCGGCTTCCTTCAGGGCGAATCTTACTTCCTCCAGTTTAGAGCGAATTATAGAAGGAGTGTTCTTGTAATAGTCGCTCATAATGTGTGGTGTTGTTATAAGCTTTTTAAACCCCAGATCATTTAAAAAACGAATTACTTCCAGAGACTCTTCTATTGTTTTAACTCCATCATCTATTCCGGGAAGTAAATGCGAGTGAATGTCAGTAGTGCAGGGAAGAAAGAATGTATTTTTTTTAGAAAACCAACCCATTAAACCCTAACTTTCGTAGTAATGGCTTTTTTTACCGTAACCATATCCGTAACCTGTTTCACTGGTGGTAATAGCATTAAGTATTACTGAAAGGTTGTTAAACTTATTTGTATTCAAAATCCTATTTATATTTTGAACAAATGAACGTTTGGAAAAATCTGCTCTTAAAATATAAATGGGCAAATCTGCTTTTTGCATTGCAAGCAATCCATCTGTAACCAATCCAACAGGTGGAGTATCCAGAATAACCACATCGTACTTTTCTTTCAGGTGCTCAATAAGCGAGTCAAATTCTTTTCGCAAAATTAATTCGGATGGGTTGGGAGGAATAGGCCCTGCATTAATGAAATCGAGGTTTTGGACATTCGAATTTACAATGCACTTGTCAACCTTTGCTTTGTTTATCAAAATAGAGCTTACACCATTTGTATTGTCCTCATGCTCAAAAGCCAAATGGATTTTCGGTTTTCTTAAGTCCAGATCGACAACAATTGTCTTTTTTCCAGCCATTGCCATTAGGGCCCCCAGATTGGTTGAAACGAAGGTTTTTCCTTCAGAACCAATGGTTGAAGTAACTGAAAGAACTTTAGATTCCTGATCGGGTACCATAAACTCAATGTTGGTGCGAATGGACCTTAGGGCTTCGCTAACTGCTGATTTAGGATGATTATTTACAACTACTTGCGCGAAAGTCTTATTGAGTTTGTGTTTTGGGATGGATCCCAGAATGATCGCTTTTGTCAGGTGTTCTATTTCTTTTAAGCTTTGAAGCTTGTTATGCAATAAATAATTGATGCCGATAAATAGGAACGAAAGAACTATGGAAATAAGTCCTGCAGAGGCATATGCTATAACAGGAATAGGATAGATAGGGTTTTTAGGTAAACTTGCCGGAGAAAGGATTTTAATTTTAGTTACAGATCCTGCAATGGCAATTTCAAACTCATTTTTGCTCTGCATTAGAGTTAAATACATTTCCTCATATAGCTCATAGTACCGTTTGGACTTATTATACTCAGTACTTTTCGATGGAAGTTTAACCAGTTGGTTTCTTAACTTATTTTTTTCACTGGCAAGATCTCTCAGTTTTTCGTAAAGCTCTGCTTTAATCTCATTTATATCCGTTAGGATGTCTCCTTTTAGCAGTTCTACCTCTTTTTGCCTTGCCTGATAGGTATATGTGTTTTCCTTGTAACTAAGCCCTAATTTCTGCAAATCGTTATTAAGCAAGTTAAACTCCTCTATTGATTTATTTAGATATGGAGGGAAAACATCAGATTTTGGGGTAAGGTTTTCATACGGAACAGAAGAAAGCTTCCTTTGTAATAAGCTTATTTCTTCAATCCTGTTGTTAATATTAATCTTTTGGGAATCAAGGGAGTTGATAGCTTCTATAACACGCTTAACATCTTCATCAAGATTAACTGTTTGATTGTCAATAGTAAATTCTTCAAAGTAGTCTTCAAAGTCATCTAATTTTTTTTCAGTTTCCCTCAACTGATCATTCAGGTATTCAATTTTGCTTCGGTTAGCTCTTGTTTTTTCCTGAAGCGAATAGTTGTAATACAAGGTATCAATGGCACTTACCAGGGCGTGAGCCTTGTTGAAGTTGTGGTCTTTAAATGATATTTTGAATGTATTTGCCTGTAAGTTAAGTGGTTCTACTGTCAGGTTATTTTCAATATAATTTATGAGTTCTTCTTTGCTATTTATGCGAAAGTAAAACTCTGAACCACTGCTTTCATCATAAGACTTATTAAGATGTACTATGCATTGAAGATGCTCCGTTTTAACCGAATCTTGAAAATTGCCAGCTACTGAATAGGTTTTATTACCGAGCTTATAACTGAGCTCGAATTCTTTTTTATTCTTAATGGTAAGATCAATCGGATGGTCGTAAATGTTGATATTCAATACCTTGTAATCCACTGTAAATGGTGGATTAAGAAATTTCTCATCCACCAGGATATTACCATAAGTAAAGTATTGTGGATTCAGATTCACAGATTCAATCACCTTACTGAAAAACAAGCGTGATTGGATAAGTTCCATTTCACTAGAAAGTAGCCCAAGATTGTTGTTTTGTTCAAATTGAGGTAGTCCAAGTACGTTTGACCTGTCTTCCTGATCGAGTTTAATTTCAGAACTCGATTCATACATAGGCTTAGTATATCTTAGATAAAGAATTGCAATGGCAAAGCTTGTGAGAAAAATTAGACCAACCCAAATAAGGCTTTTTTTAGCAACCAGTTTCAGCTTTAGCCAATCTATTTGCTGACCCGATTGAATTTCATAGTCGTTATCCAGTCCGATATTTCTTTCTAATGAATTCATTACCTCAACAAGAGTACTAATAGGGTTGTAGTGGTTGTTAGTAAGCTTAAGAAAACAGAAATTTCAACTGCATTTCCTCGCAATAATCTTTTAATCGGCTCAATGTAAAGTATGTCACCAGGTTGAACTATCTGATTGGTTTCATAGTAAGTATCAATTGAAGAGAAATCAATAAGAAATGTCTGGTTGCCTCTGATAAGTTTTATTCTGCTGGCATTGCCATTTTCTTCCAACCCACCAGCCATTGCAATTACTTCGGCCACTGTAATATTTTCGTTGGTTAAAGGAATTATTTTACCCCCTGGAGCCCCCAAAACGGTTACTCTTTTGTTCGAATAATTGGTGATAACGAATGGGTCTATAAAATACTTATCATAAAGTGTTTTGAGTTTGGCGTTTGCTTCATGCAGAGTGAGTCCTGCTAGTTCTACATCACCTACCATTGGGAGATAAGCAAATCCATCCAACCTTACCAGGTACTCCGGATCCGGCCTGTTTTGGCGATTATTCGTATTCAACTCTTTCGAAAGCTCATATTCGGGGTCAATAATCATTTCCCCGTTTTTAGTATACACCTTCACCTTAATAAGGTCATTGGGCTGTATTACGTAGTTGCGTTCAAGAGCCCTTGCCTCAGCCGATAACTTGGCAGCTTTAAAGGTTTCGTCATGACTAAACATGATGTTCTCTTTATATGCTGAGCAAGAGGCCAATAAATAGCCAGAAAGAACTATTGGTATTAAAAACTTATTCAAAACGTTAGTAAGTTGGAGGGCTAAGATAAACAAATACCCGAAGGTGGTCAACTATTTTTGAATCGAAGAAATAGTATTTAGATAACTGTCAATGACAATCTTTTCATCAAAACGCTCTTCCATCAGTTTTCTGCTGGCTGAACCCATTTGCAGAAGTCTTTCTTTAGGAAGGTTAATCATTTCTTCAAGCTTGGCGGCAAGGTCGTCTGCATCTTTTACGTTACACAAAAAGCCATTTACCTGGTCTTCCACTACATTGGTACAACCGGCAACATTTGTGGCAACAATTGGTTTTGCGGAACTAGCTGCCTCAAGTAACGATCTTGGGGTTCCTTCCCTGTAGGAAGGAAGAACCACACAGTCTGCGTTATTAATAAAAGGCCTCACATCATCTGTTCCGCCCAGATACTCCACAATATTGTTGTCAATCCAGTTGTTGATTATTTCCTCAGAGATTCCACGCTTATGTTCAAGGTCTTTGTTGCCCAGTATTTGAAAGCTCGCATCGATCCCTTTTGCTTTCAAAAGTTTGATCGCATCAATATATTCAAGAATGCCTTTATCGTGTATTAGCCGGCTTATTAGAAGAAAGGTGAATTTCTTATTGATTGGTTGTTCGGCTGGCACAAAATGCTTCAAGTTTATTCCTGATCCGGGAAGTACCTGTGTGGCATTGTTTTTTGTTATGTTCTTTTCATCAAAGAACTTTTTGTCATCGTTATTTTGAAAATAAATAAGTTTGGGAAACCTAAACGCCAGCTTGTACATTCCAAGAGCAATTCTGGAAACTATACCCTTATTTAAGAAAGCGGTTCCTAGCCCGCAAACGTTATTTACAGACGGAATACGTAAAAAGCTGGCAGCAAGCGTGCCGTATACATTTGGTTTGATAGTATAGTGCAGAATGACATCAGGCTTTGTTCTTCTGTAAATACCCCAAAGTTCGAAAATAAGCCCTAAATCTTTTATTACATTGGCACCGCGGCTATCCATTTTAACTTCTTCAAATGAGCAACCTGCTTCTGTAAGATAATGAGAGTATTCATCTTTTGGAGCAACGGCAATTACTTCATGGCCATGTTCAAGCAGGGAACGAACAAGCCCCATCCTGAAGTTATAGATATTCCATGAAGTATTTAGTACAATTGCAATTCGCATAGGGTGGCCAACTAGATGGTTTGTGCAAATCAAAATAAAAAAATCGACTATACATACTAAGAGTATATTCTTAGTAACCTGATTATTAGAAATTTAATAACTCTTCAGTGAAAGTTTACAGGGGATACTAATTTCAGCTAGCTTTGCAACATGGCAAAAATGCACTCCACGGCCCCTATAAAAGAGACTGCAATATTAGTTGCAGTGGCCGATCAAAATACTTCATCTGAACAGCTCGAAGAGCATCTGGAAGAGCTTGCTTTTCTGGTAAGTACTTCTGGTGCTGAAACTTTGTCCACTTTTACTCAAAATCTGCCAAAGCCGGACTTACGCACTTATGTGGGTAAGGGTAAACTGGAAGATATAAAGGCATATGTAAAAGCAAGAGAAGTGGATATTGTTGTTTGTGATGACGATTTAAGCCCGTCTCAAGTTAGAAATTTGGAGACAGAACTGGGATGTAAGATACTTGACAGGAGCTTACTTATCCTGAATATTTTTTCGCTTAGGGCAAAGACTTCACAATCGAGAACACAGGTTGAACTTGCCCAATACGAATACTTGTTGCCAAGATTAACGCGCATGTGGACTCACCTTTCCAAGCAAAAAGGAGGAATTGGAATGAGAGGTCCGGGGGAGACTGAACTTGAGACGGATAGAAGGATTGTACGCGACAAAATTTCCTTGCTTAAAAAGAAGTTGGAGAAAATTGAAAAGCAATCAATTACTCAACGAAAGAACAGAGATAGAATGGTTCGTGTTTCCTTGGTGGGTTATACCAATGTAGGTAAATCAACTTTGATGAAATTACTTTCCAAAGCAGATGTTTTTGCTGAAGATAAGTTGTTTGCTACAGTGGATTCTACCGTTAGAAAGGTTGTAATCAATTATATTCCTTTCTTGTTGACAGATACGGTAGGATTTATTCGAAAGCTACCTCACGGTTTGATCGAATCGTTTAAAAGTACCCTTGACGAAATTCGTGAAGCAGATGTACTGGTTCATGTGTTAGATGTATCTCACCCGTATTTTGAGGACCACTACAGAATTGTTAAGAATACGCTTTCTGAGATTGACTCTTCCAATAAGCCAACATTGGTGGTGTTTAATAAAGTTGACAGGTACAAACAGGAGCATCAGCTTACGACTGAGGAGGCCATTTTACATTTTGAAGAAATGCATTTAAGCAAAGAGGTAGAGAGTTCGGTGTTTATTTCAGCTGCCACCAAATGGAACATAGATGAATTCAGAGAAAAGCTGTTCGACCTGGTAGAGGAACGATTTTATACAATTTTCCCCAACTATTTGAAAAAAGGGGCGTATTAGGCTATTTTTGCCACCCGTATTCCTGGCCCCGTACCTGCCCGACTACGTCAGTCAGGCGGGGTTCAATGAATAAAAGAATTGGCAATGTTTTCGGTATATGTGTTAACTAATTGGGATTCTTCAAAGAGATATGTTGGTATGACCAACGATTTTGAAATAAGATTAAAAGAACATAATGCTGGTCATACAAAGAGTACAAAAGGCCAAACGTGGAAGGTGCTCTATAAAGAAGAAATTTCTGATCGGGTTTCGGCTCGTAAAAGGGAAAAGTATTTGAAATCCGCAGCCGGAAGAAGATATTTGCAAAAAACTGGCCCCGTAGTTCAATGGATAGAATAGAAGTTTCCTAAACTTTAGATACAAGTTCGATTCTTGTCGGGGCTACTTTTTC
>JAGQYI010000047.1 GCA_020436165.1 Cyclobacteriaceae bacterium
AGTGAGAAGGAATAGTTTTCTATCGACAGCAAGTGTTTGATATATTCTTTAGCTCTCACTTTAGTAAAATTTATCTAAAATTAGCAAAAAAAACTAATTATCGTAAATTATTACTAAAAGTATTGATACTTAATAAACCAGAATACATTAAAAGTGTCATTACGAGTTCACCTTAGGCGGGCTCGCAATGGCGACATGTGTGGTCTGTGGGACACAGACCTAGAAAGTGTGTTAATGATTATTACTTTCTTTCAAGCTTCTTTTGAAAAACTTAATTAGCTCTGTTGCTTGCCTCAATTCGTCCACATTGTCGTAGACCTCATACCAAGCGTCAGGCGAATGATACGTAAATACTCTAATGACGTTTCCAATTTTAATTTTAAACGTATAATTAGCTCCGTCAGTAATCATTGCCCTTTTCTCAACAACTTTCCCATCAGACCGAGTTACATATTTTTTCATTTTTGGTCGAATTGTTGCCATAGTTGGGAAAGAATAAAAGTTCATAATTTGCAATGAGTCAAAGAAAATATCCCAAGATTTTGGTTTTAGCTCTATAGTCTCAGTTTTATTTATCCTTCGTTTATCATACTCGTTCTTAGCCGAAAACCAATAGTTGATTTTCCTGGCTATCATTTTATCTCTTGAACAATTTATTATTGTTACATGCCCACCGTTGACTAAACTAGGTTCAAAATAATACCTTATTTCAAATTCAGATTCTGAGTCTTTGATGCGACCTATTTTTTTATTCCTGTCAATAAAGGAGCTTTCAAGTAAAACACTATCAGCAGTTATAATAATAGTCTCTGTTACTTCCGAACAATTGAAATTTTCAGTTTGTCCATATATGAGAATGGCATTAAATAAAAATAATATGGTAGTCAGTAACTTCATTTTGGTAGTACGAATTAAAAATAAATGCGTCATTACGAGCGAAGCGAAGTAATCTGCTAGGAGATTGCTTCGTCCGCCAAAGGCGGGCTCGCAATGACGCTATCTAATTACAAATCACCCAGCTCTGGCAATGTTCCAGGCGTATATGGTGCACCTGCTTTAACCAGCTCAGTGTTCAATGATTGCATTTCATTCAATATAGTCCTCACTTGATCCAACACAGGGGTAAATTCTTCCAGTGCTATGTTGTAGCTATCCACATGCGTTTGCGTTGGGCCCGAGGTTGAGTTGATCGATTCATAAAGTACGGAGCCTAACCTGTTTCGGATAGAAGGTGGCGTATCAATATCCAATCGGCCGGCAACTCTGTCACCATTCAGTTTAAGCTCAACCTCCTGAATTTGCTTTTCGATCTTATCAATGTCGTTGGCCAGTTTTTGCTTATTGCTCAAATCGGCAATGGCCACTTTAATGTACTTCAACTGGCTTTTTACTTCACCAATGGCATCGGCTGTTCCTTCCACTACACCACTCAGCTTTTGTGCCTTGCTTTGGAAAGCGGCAAGCTCCTGCAAATCCTTGGCCGGAAGCACCTTGTTGTTCAAAGGAATAACTTTAAACGACTGGGTGTCCAGAAGCGTTCTGTTGCCATCTTGTACCTTGTACATTTTTACCACATAGGTGCCTTGCGGAACTTTGGCTCCGGCTGCACCACCACCAAATGGATTGTAGAAAGGTGGTTTGCTAAACGAAACAGGGTCTTTCGCGGGATAGCGCAAATCCCAGTTAATGCGTTGCACTCCCTGCGACCAGTCTTTATCCAACCGCCTTACAAGTGCTCCCTGCTCGGTTTCAATTTCAAACTCAAGTCGTGGTGCCTCTTCGTCTTGCTCTGCTTTTAACTGGTCGTATGTTGGGTATTTGGAGTTTGCTCCACTTTTACGTTGCTTCTTCTCCAGGTCTTTTCGCTTGTCTTTTGCCGATTCGTATTTGTCTTTTACATAATACGTGAAGATGGCCTCAGGCCCAAGGTTTTCGCCCAGGTAGTAATCATCGCCCTGGAACGACTGCTTGGGCAAGCCCAAAGGATAACTATACTCAAATTGCAGCGCATTGCGCACACTAAATAGTTTGGCTTCTTTTCCCAGATCGTTGTTGCTAAGGCTTCTTAATGAAGAGTAATCATCCAGCACAAAGAAACCACGACCAAAGGAAGCCAGAACAAGGTCAGTTTCGCGCTTCTGAATGGCAATGTCTCTGATAGCAACTGCCGAAGGCAATCCTGCTTTCATCTGGTTCCACGACTGACCACCGTTATTGGAGAAGAACATGCCAAATTCTGTTCCCACAAAAAGCAGGTTGGAGTCCACAAAATCTTCCGCCAAAGCGAATGAGCTACCTCTGTCAGGCAAATTAGCCGTAATAGACTTCCACGTGTTGCCTTTATCGGTGCTTTTGTACACGTAAGGTTTAAAGTTGCCTCGCTTGTGGTCGTTAAAACATGCATAGATCGTGTTAATGTTATACTGCGAAGGCACCACCATATTTACATAGGTGTTGGCAGGAACGCCAGGGAAGTTGCTCACCTTCCTCCAGGTCTTACCACCGTCTTCTGTGATCTGAATGAGGCCATCATCGGTGCCCACTACAATAAAGTTCTCATCAATGGGCGATTCATCCATAGCCACGATCGTTCCGTAAGGGGAGGTGGACTCATTTTTAGCTACCGCATCCATTTCCCAAACACGTCCCATTACAGGCAATGTATTACGGTCAATCTGGGCCGTTAGGTCATCGCTAATCACCTGCCAGCTATGACCGTAATCATCGGTTTTGAATACTTTGTTGGCCGCGAAATAAAGCCTTCCGGGCTTGTGTTTGCTTACCACCAGCGGAGCATCCCAGTTCCATCTGTAGTCGTTTTCACCTTTGCGGGCTTTAGGCTGAATGCCTAGTATTTCACCACTCAATTTATCGTAACGCACCAAACCACCGTATTGCGACTGCGCAAATACAATGTTAGGATTGTTGGGGTCAACCTGCGATTCAAAGCCATCACCGCCATTGGTAATGAACCACTCGCTATTGGCAATTCCGTTACCACTTACCGTTCTGGATGGGCCTCCCAGGCTAAAATTATCCTGCGTACCACCATAGATGTAGTAAAATGGTTCTGCGTTGTCAACTGCTACTTTGTAGAATTGGGTAACAGGAAGATTGGCCATAAAATCCCAATGTTTGCCGCCATCCCAGGTTACGGATACGCCACCATCGTTTCCGTTTAGGATATGGTCGGTATCATTCGGGTCAATCCACATTGCATGGTTGTCAATGTGCTTAAAATCTTCACCCACAAAATCGAAGGTTTTACCACCATCGCGCGTAACGCGCATCCAGTTGTTCATGGCGTAGACCTTATTTGGATCTTTAGGATCTGCAAAAAGTTCCTGGTAGTAGTTGCCACTGGTTGAGAAGTCGTTTTGTTTTTGCCAGGAGGCTCCCCCATTGGTGGTCATATAAAAACCGCCTTTGCCTTCGGCAGCTTCTACGATGGCATATATTTTATCGGGATCGGCAGGCGAGATAGTCATACCTATTCTACCCAAATCCACCTTAGGTAAGCCTTTGGTTATTTTATTCCAGGTGGCGCCAGCATCGGTACTTTTGTAAATGGCTGAGCCCGGCCCTCCACTAATGTAGGTAAATACATGTCTTCTGCGCTGGTGTGTAGTTGCATATAGAATATCCGGGTTGCGAGGGTCCAGATAGACTTCGTTGGCGCCTGTGTTTTCATCTACCGTAAGAATTGCTTTCCATGTGTTGCCTCCATCTTCCGATTTGTAAATGCCCCGGTCGCCACCTCCGCTCCAAAGCGGGCCAACAGCAGCTACATAAATCACATCTGAGTTACGTGGGTCGATGGCAATCATGCCAATGTGCTCAGAGTTTTTCAAGCCCATGTTTTTCCACGAATTACCTCCGTCAATGGATTTGTAGATTCCGTCTCCAAAATCAACACTGCGTTGGTTGTTGTTTTCTCCTGTGCCTACCCAAACCACGTTGGAGTTGCTAGGGTCAAGGGTTACGCAACCAATGGAGAAGCTTCCTTCACCATCAAAAACGGGAGTGAAGGTATTGCCCGCGTTGATGGTTTTCCAAACTCCACCGGCAGCACTTGCTACATAGAACTCTTTTGTGTTGTTGGGGTTAACGGCAAAATCAGCAATACGGCCACTGGTTACGGCAGGGCCAATGCTTCTGAATTTTAAGCCGGATAGTGAGGTGCTGTCCAATAGGGAACCGGTGCTTACCGGTGTGGCGGACTTTCGTTTTTTCTGTGCTTCTGATGAAATTGAAAAAATGAGGGTCAGAAGTAAAAAGAAGGTTATTCGGTAAAAATTTTTCATTAGCTCGGAAAATTTGTTTGAGCTATGAAATTACAATTTACAGGGATAATAAACTAAAGTTACGATAGGATTTAAAGCGCCATTTCCAAGAATGGCGCTTTAACTTTAGGAATGGTCACCTTATTTTATACGTATAGCTCCAACTCCGGCCTCCCATAGTTTTTTATTAAACTCAGGAATACTTTCGGTGAGCCATTTAGTGGCTTTGCTTTGCAGGGCTTCCCACTGAGCATCCAGTTCTTTCTTGCGATCCAGAGACGATTGGTTTACTCGCGGAATACTACTTTCTGTCTGGTTAATCAGGTACAAATACTCCGCAGTGAATTTATTGGGAAAGTTCTCCACATCATCATAGGCCTTCGACATTCGTTGCGCCATATCTTTATCCCAGCTATCCAAAGCATCAACCAATGAATCTGCCGAAGACTTCAATGCTTTATCTTGTAACTCTTTTGAAAGGGCCCTTAGCTGCTGCTGCACGTCATAGAGGGTATTCACGGTGTTGTGCATTTCAGTGAGGTTTGCCTCCATTATCATCATCAAAGAATCATAGGTTTTGTATTGACCCGGTTTGGTTTCATACAATGGGTTCTTGGTAATGGATGCGCTGGATGCCAATTCGTTTGCACCCCATTTAAGTTTAAGGTTGTATTTTCCCGGAGAGGCCGTATGACCATCGTAGCTGGCTTCAATGTATACATTGGGTATGCCGGGCATGATTGGGTGTTGCAGGTCCCAAACAAAACGATTGAGCCCTTCTTTTTTGGAAAGGGTAGGAGCCGATGGTGGTCCACCTGCATACCTTTTGTAGTTTTTGTCAGCTTCTGAGCTGAAAGACCGAATCAATTTCCCATCTTCATTCCATATTTCCAGGGTTAGTTGGGTAGAATCTGCCAGCTTGGGCAGTTCGTAATAGATTACCATACCAAAGGCCGGGTTTACGCCCGAGCTTTCGGAACCTCCTGTGAATGATTCTGAATCCCCGCTCAACGGGCTTGCCCAATAACCGTATAAGGCATCATTCGGTTGGTAGAGTTTGGCCTTTTTATCAGCCTTGTACTTATCAAGTACCGTCAGGTCATCCAGTATCCAAAATCCTCTTCCGGAGGTAGAAACAATTAAATTACCCTGATGCACTTTCAGGTCGGTTATCGGAGCTATGGGCAAATTCAATTGAAAAGGCTCCCAATTGGTTCCACCATTCCATGAAATGTAGATTCCTTTTTCGGTTCCGGCATAAAGCAAGTCTTCACGTTTGGCATCTTCCCGAACCACCCGGGTAAAAGAACCATAGGGAATACCCGTACTTATGTTTTGCCATGTTTTGCCATAGTTGGTGGTTTTGTAGATGGCAGGAGTATAATCGTTAAACTTATAACGTGTAGTTGCTATATACGCTGTTGCCGGATCGTTCGGAGACACCTCAATGGCATTGATCAGGCATTCCTGCAAACCTTTTGGTGTTACGTTTTGCCAGCTTCCGCCTCCATTTTTGGTGATGTACACGTATCCATCGTCACTCCCGGTATAGAAAACGCCTTTCTCTAAAGGTGATTCAATCATATAGCTGATGGTTCCATAGTTTTCGGCACCAACGGCTTCGTTGGTGTAGGGGCCACCACCATTGCCTTGTTTGCTGTCAATATTACGGGTGAGGTCTGGGGATATTTCCTTCCAGGTTACTCCATTGTCTTGCGTTCTAAGCACTACTTGTGCACAATGGTAAAACGTATTGGGTGCCGACCAGATAATAGGAGCGTTCCAGTTGTATAAGTACTTCATGTCACGTGCTGCGCGCCCCAGGTACTGAATGGGGGCAGCCATCACATTGGTGCTGGCCCTCGATTTCATGTCCATTAATTCGATCGTGCCCAGGTAGCTTCCTCCCATTACATATCGGGGATTATCGGGGTCAAAAGCTAAAAATGCACTTTCACCACCTGCTGAAGAAGTCCAATGGTGCTCGTTTATATCCCAGGAGCCCAATGCAAGGCTCGGTATTTTTAGCGAGGTGTTGTCCTGCTGGCCACCGTAGATATTGTACGGGAATAAATTATCAGTAGAAATGCGATAGATCTGTGCAGTAGGAAAGGTTTCGCTTGTCCACGAAGCCCCATTATCAAAGGAAACAGCGGCTCCGCCATCATTGGCAATCACCATGTTTTTGGAATTGTCAGGGTTGATCCACAGGTCGTGGAAGTCGCCATGCGTACCCGAAAGGCGCTCCCAGGTTTTGCCATCGTCAATAGAACGTAGGGCAGGGGCGCTCATTACATACACCGTATGTTCGTCATTGGGGTCTGGAAAAACCTCGATGTAATACCAGGCTCTTTGGGTAAGGCGGTTATCATCACTGGTCCGGCTCCAGCTTTTGCCGCCATTTTCTGAGACAAACAACCCACCCAAATCTTTTTTACTATCACTTTCAATAAGCGCATAGACTTTGTTTGAGTTAGCTCTGCTAACAGCAATGGCCATTTTACCTTTTTCTTTGGGAAGGCCTTCTTCGATTTTGAACCATGTTTCGCCACCATCGGTGCTTTTGTATAAACCACTCCCTTCTCCGCCACTTATCACTTCCCATGGCTTACGCTGATGCTGCCACATGGCCGCATAAAGTATGTCGGGGAAATTAAAATCTATTGAAAGTTCGCTGCAGCCTGTTGATTCGTTCACAAAAAGCACCTGCTTCCAGGTCTTTCCACCATCGGTTGATTTGTAAATACCTCGCTCTTTGTTGGGAGCATACAATGCTCCCTGAGCAGCTACATAAACAATGTCAGGATTCTTAGGATTTATAACAATACGAGCAATATGCTGCGTGGCTTCCAAACCAAGTTTTGTCCAGGTTGCACCAGCATCTATCGATTTGTAGACGCCATCACCGTAAGAGGTCATAACACCACGGGGTGCATGTTCTCCCATACCACAATACACCACATTTGGGCTTGACTCCGAAACAGCCACGGCTCCGACTGAACCTGTTCCAAAATAGCCATCGGAAATATTGGTCCAGTGCTGGCCACCGTCAATGGTTTTCCAAAGCCCACCACCTGTAGTGCCCATGTAATAGGTAAGTGGGTCGCCTTTAACCCCTGAAGCAGTTACCGAGCGGCCACCTCTAAACGGGCCGATGCTCCTGTACTTGAGCGGTTTAAAATACGTTTCAGCAGTGGGAGTTTGTGAATGAACAGCGTAGCTGGCCAAAAGCGCCAAAAAAATCAGGGATAGTTTTTTCATTTGTATTTCAAGCTTAACCGCTAAAAATACACATTTTGGAAGAAGAATAATTGTTAAAGAAAACTATTGAACAATTATGAAGTCAACTTTTAAATCTTTGATATCAGGAGCGCTCGATTCTGCACTCTCATTGCTGGAACCATCTGGCGTTACGTAATGAGGGATAAAAACAAAAGCAAACTGATTAACCTCATCATAGGTTTCTTGCCAGTCATTTAGTTCGTTATAATGCAATGCGCTTTTTGTATATGCTTTAAGCAATGAGGTTGCTTCGGAGCCAGGCCCGATTCCTTTTTCAGTTTTGGCTTTGTCGCTCAAAACAATAATGGTGTGAACCCGATCAGTTTCATTAAAAGGAATTAGTGCCACCAGAGGTTTGTTTTTATACGAATAGAGCAAAGCGCTACCTCCGCCATCAAAACCAAAACTAAATGCATCTATTTCTTCAACCTCAAGCCCGGAAAGCAGATCGGAGGCTTCCTTCATTGACATGCCAATGGTAATTGGGCCAACCTTACCTTTTTCAATAGTGATATGCGTAAAAGCTGATTCGTTTTTTGGGCAAGAGGTTAGTGTTAGAAGTAAGCCAATCAGTAGAGGTGTGTTTTTTACTTTCATTCTGGCTAATTGTTTTCTTCTTTTTGGCTTCTCCTGTAGTTGTATAGGTTGTATGCGAATAAAATCACTGTAATGCCGCTAATGGCCAGCAGATTGTTGGAAAAAGGGATTGACTTGTCGAACCATTCAATTATTGTGTAGGGCACAACAATAAGCATTAGAATAGTTGACACTATAAGAGCGATGAGTTGTAGCTTTTTCATAGATAACTTATTATCGAACGTTCATTTTACGGATCATTTTAGAGAATACACCGGGCAGGAATCGCTTGACCAAAATACCCATGGTTTCTTTGCCTCCAATACGCACTTCTTCTTTTTCTTTTATAATAGCACGAACAATTTGTCGTCCGCATTCTTCAGCACTCATCCCGTTTTCCTGACCCTGATCCATGGAGTTAAGCTTTTCACCATGTTCTGTTAATGCATTAACGGATACATTGGTTTTTATAAAACCGGGTGTGGCAATAGTTACCTTAATACCTTGTTTCCAGGTTTCTGCACGGAGCGAATCGTAATAGCCATGCAAGGCATGTTTGGATGCTGAGTAGCCGGAACGGTAAGGGCTGCCAAACTTGCCCACCAGACTGCTAATGGCCACAATATGGCCAAAGCCATTTTGGATCATGGAAGGAAGCAGCGCCTTGGTTAGAATAATGGTGCTGAAATAGTTAACTTCCATGAGTCTTCTGTGCACCTCAATATCTGTTTCCAAAGCAAACGAACGCTGGCTTATGCCTCCTGAGTGAATAACCACATCGACTCTGCCAAAAAAAGCCAGGGCTTCTTTGGCTTTGGTTTCAAGGGTGTCGGGCTGTGCTAAATCTAGCGTTAGTATTCGCACATCGTCTTGATTGGGACACGCAGCTTTCACTTCTTCCAACGCTTCGGCCCTTCTTGACGACAAAATCAGCTTCACATTTTGCGCAGCAAGATTTTTCACAATGCCTTCTCCAATACCGGATGAGGCTCCGGTGATCCATACAACTTTGTTTTCCAGTGAAGCCATGTTTATTTTCGTTTATATACCACAAAATCAAACGGATAGAGGTGGCGTTCGTCCGTGCCATGCTGTTCACGAGAGACCTCCTGCCACTCATTTTTATCAAATTCAGGGAAAAAGGTATCTCCATCGAATGATTGATGGATTTCGGTTATATAGAGTGTATCTGCAAAAGGCATTGAATGTTTGTAAATTTGGCCTCCGCCAATTACAAATACTTTGCCCTGATCACTATTACGGCAAAATTCAAACGCTTCTTCCAGTGTATTCACCATATGTGCACCCTCCAATTGCAAATTCTTCTGATGGGTTACCACCACGTTGGTTCGATTGGGCAGGGGTCTGTACTTGGGAGGCAATGATTCAAAATTCTTTCTTCCGAGAATGATGTAATGTCCTTTGGTAGTATTCATAAAATACTTCATGTCATCGGGCAGACTCCAAACCAGGTCGTTGTCTTTTCCTATTACTCCGTTTTCGGCCACAGCCGCTATCATTGCTATTTCCATGCAGTTTAGTTGATCAATTTATTGCCTTTCAAAAACTCTTCTGTTTTCATTCGCTTTTTGCCTTGCATCTGCAATTCTTTAATTAGTACAGCCCCATTTCCACAACCAATGCGAATAAATGTTTTATTATCAGATTGCAATTGGCCCGGCTTCATTTTCTTGTCAGGCTCCGATTCGGTTTCAAATACTTTAAACTGGTTATCGCCAAATACAGACCACGCAGCAGGATAAGGACTTAGCCCACGTACAAAATTATGCACCGTAGCAGCGGACCACTCCCAGTTGATCTCACAGGTTTCTTTATACAGTTTTGGTGCAAACTTCATATTCTCAACTTGTAGTTGAGGCTGAGGTACAACTTTTTCAGACTGAATAAGTTTCACAGTTTTTACTACCAGTCCGGCTCCTTTTGCCATAAGGCGTTCGTACAATGAACCGACATTGTCGTTGGGATGTATTGGCTCTTTTTCCTGCAACAGGATATTGCCCGTGTCGATCTCGTGCTGAAGAAAGAAAGTAGTGACGCCTGTTTCAGTTTCTCCATTAATTATGGCCCAGTTGATGGGAGCCGCTCCGCGGTACTGAGGCAATAAGGAAGCGTGCAAATTAAATGTGCCAATGGGGGGCATGTTCCAGACTGCTTCGGGCAGCATTCGAAATGCAACTACAATTTGCAAATCAGCCTTTAGGCTTTCAAGTTCTTTCAGAAACTCATCAGATTTAAGATTGGTGGGCTGCAAAACATGCAAACCATGAGCAACGGCAAATTCCTTTACAGGAGAGACTGCAAGTTGTCTTCCCCGGCCCTGCGGCTTGTCTGGCGCAGTAATAACTCCAACAATGTTCAGTCCTTCGTTTACCAGCGCTTCCAAAGAGGCAACCGCAAATTCGGGTGTACCCATAAATACGATCCGCAAATCCTTTAACTCCTTCATTGGCTGCAAAGCTAATTTATAATTGGTTGCCACGAAGGGTTGCAGTATAAATTCACAGGTACTTGCCTGAGCCATGTGTATTCCCTACTTTGGTATGCAACAAATCAAATGAACTTACCTTATTTCATATCCAATCGAATAAGCACGCCCAAAGCCGGTACTTTTTCATCCACCATTCATAAGGTGGCTATTTTTAGTATTGGCATTGGTTTAACCGTAATGATATTGGCTTTTGCCATTATGCAAGGCTTTAAAAATACAATCAAAAACAAGATATATGATTTCAGCGGGCATATTCAGATTACCAAATATGTTAGTGCCAATGCCTACAATGAGAACCCATTAAAACTGCCCGACACCCTGCATTTGGATGGCATAAAGAACATAGTTCCGTTTGCGTTCAAAGCGGGATTGCTGCAAACAAATGAAGAGGTGGAAGGAGTTGTTTTTAAGGGAGTAGGAAGATCGTTCGATTCAACTGAATTTAAACAATATTTAAAGGCAGGCAGATTTATACACTTTAAGGATAGCAGTTATTCAACGGAAGTTATTATCAGCAGGCATTTGGCCAATCGGCTGAAACTGAAAGTAGGAGGTTCTTTGATCATGCATTTTTTTCAGGATCCGCCACGAGCGCGTAAGCTAACTATTGTTGGAATTTACGAAACCGGCATGGAGGATTTTGATAACAAAATTATGGTGGGTGACATTGGCCTGGCTCAAAGATTGAATGATTGGGCCGATGGCTATGCCGGTGGATTTGAAGTATATGTAAACAATGTTGATCAAATAGATGCAGTACAACAGCGGTTGTACGATACCTATGGATATGATTATTATGTGCAGAAGACTAGCCACAAGTTCTTGCAGGTGTTTGAGTGGTTATCGCTTATTGATAATAATGTGAATATTTTGTTGTTTATGGTACTCTTTGTGGCCTCCTTCAATATGATATCCATTATTCTTATCCTGATCCTTGAGCGAACACCTATGATTGGTACATTAAAAGCCCTGGGTGCTCAAAATGGCCTAATCCGCAAAATTTTTGTGTATAACGGAATGCAGCTTATTGTTAAAGGTTTAATTGTTGGCAATGTATTGGGTTTGGGCTTGGCGCTTCTGCAGTGGAAGTTTAAGTTCATTACTCTTGATCCTTCTAATTATTACATGGATTATGTGCCCATCGAATTTAATTTCTGGATTTTGATTTTGTTGAATCTCCTGGTGATGGGGCTTGTGTCAGCTATTCTTATCTTGCCCACACTTTTTGTTTCAAGAGTTGAGCCCATTAAGGCAATAAAGTTCGATTAGGCAACCTGCTGTTCAACTTCAGCTATTTCCGAAGTTTTTTTTTGAGGATATTTCTTGAACCAGCTGCGGATCTTTAATTTCATCACTCCGAATACGGCCTCTTTAAAAATGCCTTTTGACATTTTAGATTGTCCTTTGGTACGATCGGTAAATATTATAGGTACTTCTTTTATCTTAAAACCGTATTTCCAGGTTTTGAATTTCATTTCTATCTGGAAGGCATACCCAATAAAACGTATATGGTGGAGGTTAATGGTTTCAAGAACTTCACGCTTAAAACATTTAAATCCTGCTGTTGTATCCCGTATTGGCATCCGTGTAATAATGCGCACATACATGCTGGCAAAATACGACATCAGCACCCTTGACATTGGCCAGTTAACCACATTTACTCCGGTAACATAGCGAGAACCAATTGCGAGGTCGTAGCCTTCGTGTGCGCAAGCATGGTAAAGATTGATCAGATCTTCCGGATTGTGTGAGAAGTCGGCATCCATTTCAAACAGGTACTCATAGCCTTTGTCAATACCCCATTTAAACCCGGATATGTAGGCGGTGCCGAGCCCTAACTTGCCATTGCGTTGCAAAATAAAAATCCGCTCCGGCTTTTCCTTCATTTTTGATTTTACAATATCAGCGGTACCATCAGGAGAATTATCGTCAACTACCAAAATATCGAAAGCATGACGTAACGATAGCACCACATCAATAATGTCGGCTATGTTTTCCTTCTCGTTAAAGGTTGGTATTATAACAAGTGAGTTGTTCAAATGAAGTTGTTTAAGCTTCAAAAATAAATGTATCTGATTATCTTTTAGTTAATTTAACAATTTTTATCACCATGTTAAATTAGCATTAATTTCAATTTAAAATTGTCTAGTAATTTTACCTAAGAAGGTTAGATTTGCAGCCCAAACTAACCGAGTAGTGATTCAACCAAGTATTAAAAATGAGACCGCCCGTTTGCGTAAGGTTGTGCTGGGGCTGGCAGATGATTTTGGAGGGGAACCGGCACTTGACGAAGCCTACGACCCTAAATCGAAAGAACATATTAAGAAGGGTACATTCCCAACGCAGGAAGACGTTAGTCGTCAGGTAAATACCCTGGAAAACGCACTTCGCAAATACAACGTGGAAATTTACAGGCCAAACGATGTTAAAGGGGTTAATCAGATATTTGCCCGTGACATTGGTCTGGTAATAGACAACAAGTTTATTGTTCCTAATATTATTGAGGAGAGGCAGCAGGAAGTAGATGCCCTTGAAAATATTATTAGAGAAATTCCTGAAGAAAATCTGTTAAGATCACCGGAAAGTGTTCGAATGGAAGGTGGAGATGTGATGCCCTGGAACTATGTAATTTTTGTGGGGTATTCCAAAGACGATGATTTCTATACCTACAAAGTAAGCCGCACAAATGAGGAAGGAGTGGAGTTTCTTAGGGAGAACTTTCCTAACCGTAAAGTAATTGCTCTTGAGCTAACCAAATCGGATGAAGATCCGCGTAAAAATGCGCTGCATTTAGATTGCATTTTTCAGCCTATCGGTACCGATAAAGCAATTGTTTTTAAAGATGGGTTTAAATACGAGGCGGATTACCTCAAGATTGTGGATTACTTTGGAGAGCAAAATCTTATTCATATCACCAGGGAAGAAATGTATCGAATGAACTCTAACATTTTTTCGATAAGCCCGGAAGTTATAATCTCTGGAGCTTCGTTTACTCGATTGAACGGTATATTAAGAGAAATGGGCTTTGTGATTGAAGAAGTTGATTATGATGAAGTAGCTAAAATGGAAGGGCTTTTCCGTTGTTCCACACTTCCACTTGTAAGAGATTAAGCAATGACAAAGACAGCCCAGGTAACCTCAACAATTCTTATGATAAGGCCGGTGGCCTTTCGGATGAATGAGCAAACAGCGGTAAATAATTATTATCAACACAAAATCACGGATCTTACTGCGGACGAAAAACAGGAAAAAGCACTTCAGGAATTTGATGAGTTCGTAAATAAGCTTCGGAATGTTGGTGTAGAGGTAATTGTGGCAAATGATACGCTTCAGCCTTCAAGTCCTGATTCAATATTTCCCAATAACTGGGTATCCTTTCACGATGACAGCAGAGTGGTGCTGTATCCCATGTTTGCTGTAAACAGGCGGTACGAAAGGCGCATGGACATTATTGAGATGCTGTCTGAGCGTGGTTTTGAAATCAACAATATTGTTGATTTAACCCAAATGGAGCAAATGGGTGTGTTTTTGGAAGGAACAGGAAGCCTGATTTTGGACAGGCAGCATAAGATAACGTACGCAGCAATTTCGGACAGAACGCATGAGCAGGCAGTTGCTGACTTTAGCTCAAGATTTGACTACACTCCTGTTGTGTTTCATGCAAATCAAACGGTTGATGGCAAACGCTTGCCTATTTACCATACCAATGTAATGATGTCGATAGCTGAGGATTTTGCCATTATTTGCGCAGACAGCATTGATGACCCGCAAGAGCGTGAAAAAACACTTAATGCTATAAAGGATAGTGGGAAAGAGGTAATTGAGATATCGGAAGAGCAGGTGACCAATTTTGCAGGCAACATGCTACAGGTTCAAAATGCAAGCAATGAAGATTATCTTGTCATGTCCACCTCAGCTTATAATTGTCTTACAAAACAGCAAATTGAGCGTATTGAGAAATATTGCAAAATTTTGCACAGCGATATTGATACCATTGAAACATTGGGGGGAGGTAGCGCCCGCTGCATGATGGCTGAAGTTTTTCTGCCTAAAAAAGGCTAACATCATTCACAAACGGATGCAAGCTCATCCGGATCGATAAGAACTCCCTGCCGTTCTGAAAAACGAAGGTATTCGCAGGCTAATTGTTTTTGCCCAAGGGCTAAATATGCTTTTCCTAATTGGAAAAGTGTTTTCCCATGAAAGGGATTTTCTTGCAGAACCCTTTTAAAGTCTTCAACCGCTTGTTGATACCTACCAAGATTCTGATAACACAACCCCCTGTTGTAATAATTGGCCAGGTTTACGGAATTGCCGGAAAGCAGGTAGGTGTATAGTTCTTCTGCCTCATTAAACTTGCCCATGTTATTTACATAAATCGAAGCCAAAATCTCGTAAACCGTATCTTTATTATAGTTATAAGCCAGGCTGTTATTAAAAGCTAATTCTGCTTTTTCAAATCGTTCGGAATGCATGTAGGCGGTTCCTTCTAAATAAAAGAGGAGAGCGGTTTGCAGGCTATCAGGGCTATGAGACAGCCCTTTTCTGCAATATTCAGCCATGTAAAAATAGGCTCCCAACCGTTGACTTAGTTCAGCGCTTTTTATGGATGCATCAACACTTCTTGCCCCCCAATCGCGAATAGCCAATTGGTACAAGCTTATTGCTTTTTCCAACTCATTGTTTTGTTCGGCCATAATGGCTTCATCAAAGTAATATTCCGAAACATAATATTGCATGGCGTAGACACCAACTACCACAAACAGGATAATAATAAAAGTGGCTCCCCAGGCTAAAACTTGTGTTTTAGTTGAATACGTTTGTTTTTCCTCGTGTGCCTTTCTGTAATAATAGGGAGGAGGTCTCCTTGGCGGAGGTGGTGGGGTAGAGGTAGTACCTGAAACAGAAGTATCGAAAATTCCTAAGTCGTAGCGCGAGCGTTTAATCGGGTCAGAAAGTGTTTCATATGCCAGGTTGATCAGTTTAATGTATTCTTCACTTCCGGCATCGGTATTTATATCGGGGTGGTGGGTCTGTACAAGCTTACGGTAAGCTACCTTAATATCCCTTTGGGTGGCACTTGCAGGTACCTGAAGAACTTTGTAGAAGTTTTCCACTAGCGTAACTTAAACTTTTTACCAGGTAAAGAAACAACGATGTTTTCAAACTCAAGGTTTAAAAGCAGAGTGGCAAGTTTACTTACCTGAATTTGTGATTTCCAACTCAACTCATCTATATGCAATTCTTTGTCTTTGAGAAGTTGAATAATGCTCCACTCATCATCACTTACGTCTTCCTTTTTCAGGGTTAGCTTAGAAGGTTTCTGGTTCTCTTCTTCTTTAGCTTCCCAACCCATAAAATAGGCAATATCATTGGCTGAAGTAACTAATTGAGCAACGTTGTTTCTTATCAGGTAATTGCAACCTTCAGAAAATTTATTTGTCAAATTGCCAGGAATGGCAAATACTTCTCTGTCATAGTCCTGGGCCAGACGAGCAGTAATTAGTGCACCACCTTTAGCACCCGCTTCTACTACCAACGTAGCATCTGACAAACCAGCTATAATTCGATTCCGGGCTGGGAACCTGGCAGGATCAGCTTTTGTGTCCAGCGGATACTCGGTAAGCAGGCCACCAGTTTCCTGCATTTCAGTTGCAATTTTTTTGTGCAGCGATGGATAAATAATATCCATTCCTGTAGCCATAACAGCGTAGGTGGGCAGCCCGTATTTTAAAGCAGCTTTATGCGCTTCAATATCTATTCCGTAGGCTAGTCCTGAAATAATTACAGGTTTATAAGGAGCCAGCTCCTGCACAAATGTTTCAACGTTTTGCTTGCCTTCTTTTGTGGCCTGACGCGTACCTACAATCGCAATATGCTTCTTGTTATTATCTG
Organism: Cyclobacteriaceae bacterium; assembly: GCA_020436165.1. Lineage (GTDB taxonomy): Bacteria > Bacteroidota > Bacteroidia > Cytophagales > Cyclobacteriaceae > JAKISE01. The sequence continues at coordinate 16,546 of JAGQYI010000047.1, forward strand.
GTAGTTTTCCTTTTACATATAATATGGCCGGGGCATCAAATACTTGTTTAAGCCGGGTAGGATATTCCTTATCGGTGTAAAAAAGAAGTTGAATATTTTCTTTTTCTGACCTTTTTAAGATCACTTCAGCTTTTTCAAGTGCTTCTTTGCCGTGCTTAAGTATGCTTTCAGAAATAAGTTTTCCTACACCGGGTATTTTTTCGAGCTTCCCTTTAGGGGTAGTAAAAACTGCCTCGGCAGAACCACTATAACTTACAAGGGATTTGATAAGCGCGTTGCCAATGCCGGGAATTTGCGTAAGTGCAAGCTGGTGAAGCCTGGAGGGGTTCATTTTACAATTGCTCCTTCAGATTGAGCAGAAACTGGCGAACATTTCGTAATGACTCAATGGCATCCATTTTGTTTTGAAGCTCTTCGGGATTTTTCTTAAGCATTTCCTTGGCTCCGGACAGGGTAAAACCACGTTCTTTAACCAGATGGTAGATCAGCTTTAATTTTTCAATATCAGCTTTTGTATATTGTCTGTTGCCCTTTTTGTTTTTCTTAGGGTGAAGAATAGAAAATTCACTTTCCCAAAATCTGATTAACGATGTGGCTACTCCAAATTTGTCAGCAACTTCGCCAATGGTAAAATAAATTTTCTCTATTTCTTTCTCTATGTAGGGCATGTTAATGAATTAATCGTGAAGATAAAAAATATTCCCTGATTCGTCAACAGATACTTGACTTTCAGGGAAATCTTCTTCACTTAATTTTTTAATAAGCTGTATTACTTTGCCACTTGGATCGGGAACAGGCGTTCCGGCTCCTTTTTGAATAGCCGGTTCAATTTTACCATTTAAAAACTCTCCTTTATTATTTATTTTAATTATAACGATCGGTGCTAAACCATTATCGCCACGCAAATTAAAACGTCCATACGTACAGAAATTACCCAGGCTATAAACAATAAATCTGTTTTTATACACTTCAATGGCCCTGGGCACATGGGGGCCGTGACCAATTAACACATCTGCTCCGGCATCTATCATGGTGTGAGCAAATTTGTATACATTGCCTCGGTTCTCTCCATAGAAATACTCATTCTTCCTGGGTACGTGGGTGTACTTTGCTCCTTCGGCACCCCCATGAAACGAAACAATAACGATATCGACCAATGAATCCAGATGCTGCACTACTTTTCTGGCAGAATCAAGGTTATTAATACTTGGGGTGCCCACATTGGGAGCAAAGGCAGCAAAGCCATATTTCATACCATCTACTTTAAAAATAGTAAATGGTTTTATGCTATTGCCCGCAAAATTTATTTGAAGGCTATCGAGCACTCTAGAGGTATTTTTTCTTCCTGTCAGGCCAAAGTCGCCTGCATGATTATTAGCAACACTTACCAAGTTGAATCCCGCTTCTTTAACCCTTGCAGCCATGTATTCAGGGCTTCGGAAAATGTAACATGCTTTTGGGTTTTTGCAGGTTTTGTGTTCACCCCCTTCATTCAAAATAGTTCCTTCAAGATTTCCAAAAAGGATGTCCCCTCCCCTAAGTAGGCTATCCACCTCACGCAATTGATATTTACCCTCGTTAGGCGGTAAATAGCTTTCTTCCGGGTAGTTGGTTCCAAGCATCATGTCACCTACCGCAGTAATAAGAATGGTGTCTTTTAAAACTCTGTGAGCAACTATTTCTACTGAATCCTGTGGCGTTTCGGTTTCAACAATAAGTGTGTCATTAGGTAGTACAATAGCAGGAATGGTGTCTGCTTTTATTTTGCTGGTTGTGGTTGTGGCCAGCTTTTGGGTCTTGCAGGAAAAAGTAAGAACAACTACTGCTAAGAGTAGGATGGAAAACTGGCGCATGCAAAAATTAATTTTTGCGCAAAGCTAAACTATTAACCGAAATGATTAAAACTAAGTTATCAGCTTAGGAAGATTAATCCATTGGGGATACATTCTTCTTGGCAAGCTCAAGCATTTTATCGTAGGCTTCCGGATTAAGTTCCATTTGGAAATAACCAATAGGATTTACCTGCTTACCATTTTTGAGTACCTCATAATGCAAGTGCGTTCCTGCCGAGCGTCCTGTGCTTCCCATATAACCAATCAGCTGACCACGCTTAACAACATCACCTTCTTTTACCGCAAAAGGATTTGCTCTTTGCAGGTGGGCATATCTGGTTTCGTAGCCATTGCCATGGTCAATAAGAATTTGATTGCCAAATCCGCCAAATGTCATTCTGGCCAATATCACCTTACCATCCGCAGTGGCATATATTGGAGTTCCTTTATCGGCCATAAAATCAAACCCTTTGTGAGGCATCATTCTATGCAATACCGGGTTCATTCGCATGCCGTAAACAGTTGATAAGTGGTCAAGATCTTTATGCGAAACAGGCTGAATAGCTGGGATGTGCGACCATGTCCAGTCACGCGCTTCTGCATATTTAGAAAGTGTATCAAAAGAAAGATTTTGAACCGATAGCTGAGCTTTAAGTTTAGCTATCTTCTTATATTGATCAACCACCTGATCCCTGAAAATAAGATTTTCACTGGATTCATCGTCAATTATTTCGCTACCTCCTATACCCGCTTCGCGAACATCGTTTGAAAGGGAGTCCAATTCGAGAATTTCTCTCAGATCTTCATCATCTACCTGCATGGCGCTAAGCGCATTTTTGATATTTTTTTCCTGTATATCAAGGTAAGCCCATTTTTGATCGAGCAAATGACGTTCAGCGTCTAAGGATATTTCCTTGGGCGTAGGGTAATAATTAAAAACAGCCAACAGTGAGGCAGACGCAACAACCGAAGCTCCGATCAAATAAAAAAAGGCACGAAAAAACCTCTTCCTCTTTGAGGGAACAACTACTTCATATCTGCACGTATCCTCGTTGTAGTAATATTTGGTTTGGTTCATAAAAGCAGTCCAGGTCTAACGAACAGCGCCCTAATATAGGGTAAAATATTGAAATTATCCAAGAGATTGGTTTTCTCTGGCTGCTAATTCAAGCAATTTCTGGTACTCTTCGTCTGTTACGTCCTGAATTATATATTGTATTGGATCAATTTTTTTACCGTCTTTAATAATCTCGTAGTGACAGTGTGGAGCTGTAGAACCACCTGTACTACCCACATAACCGATCAGATCGCCACGCTTTACTTTTTGGCCTTTTTTAACGGCCAGCATTTGCATGTGCGCATACTTGGTTACATACCCAAAACCATGGTCAATTTCAACCTGGTTTCCATATCCTGTTTTTCTATAACTGATTTCAGCAAGCTTAACCGTTCCAGCTCCTGTAGCATAAATGGGCGTTCCCCTGGGAGCCGAAAAATCCAGCCCGGTATGCATTTTCTTGATTTTGTAAATGGGGTGAATGCGCATTCCAAAACCAGAAGCCAATCGGGTTAATTCTTTATTTTGAATGGGTTGAATGGCCGGAATGGAAGCCAACATCTCTTCCTTGTGCAAAGCCAGATTTATAAGCTCATCGTACGATTTGGTCTGAACGTACATTTGTCGTTTCAACCTGTCCATACGCTTAAAGTCATCCACAATAAGGTCTTCCTGAATAAGGTCTTTGTCAAGCAGATCTTTGTATTTGTTGCTTCCTCCTGTTCCGGCAGTTCTCACACTTGCGGGAATTGGATCTGCTTCAAAGATCATCCTGTACACATTGTCGTCTCTGTCTCTAAGATTTTGAAGCATTTTCTCCACATCTGCCATTTCATTGTCTAAAATGTCGTAATGCAGTTTTAACTCTTCATTCTCTTTCCGTAGCATTAATTCTTTAGGAGACTCAAAATACCTATTAAATACGAGCAGAATACCTATTGCAATTATCAACGAAACCGTAAGGAATCCAAGGAGGTTAAGCGCTACGTCCCAGGCGCTTATAGACACCCGTTCGTATTGGCATGTTTCTGTATTGTATATGTATTTTATTCTTGCCATTAAATTAGGCTTACGATATTTGTTCTAATATTTTTGCCTCCTAATAGCCTGCAAAGGTAACACAATTGAAAATTAAACTACAAAATTGTTGAAACATAGCGTTTTAGCTAAAAATTGAGTGTAAGTCAATGAATGCTACAGAGATACGACAGAAGTTTTTAGATTTTTTTGAAGGGAAAGGACATAAAATAGTACCATCCGCTCCATTAGTTGTTAAAAATGACCCTACATTGATGTTTACCAATGCAGGGATGAACCAGTTCAAAGACTATTTTTTGGGCAACAAACAAGCGGAAAATAAACGTATAGCCGATACGCAAAAATGCCTTCGTGTTTCAGGAAAACACAACGATTTGGAAGAAGTAGGTATTGACACCTACCACCACACCATGTTCGAGATGTTGGGTAACTGGTCCTTTGGCGATTATTTTAAAAAAGAAGCTGTTGAGTATGCCTGGGAGCTTTTAACAGAGGTTTATAAGTTGCCTAAGGAACGATTGTATGCCTCCTATTTTGGAGGAGACGAGGAGGAAGGCCTGGCTGCAGACAGTGAAGCCAAAGAGTTGTGGGCACAGTACCTTCCAGAGGATCGTATTTTGAGTGGGTCTAAAAAAGACAATTTCTGGGAAATGGGCGATACGGGCCCGTGTGGCCCCTGCTCAGAGCTGCATATTGATTTAAGGCCCCAGTCAGAAGTAGATAAAATGCCTGGCAGGGAATTGGTGAATAACGACCACCCGCAGGTTATAGAGATATGGAACCTTGTGTTTATCCAGTTCAATCGTTTGGCGAATGGCAGTTTGCAGGAATTACCCGACAAGCATGTGGACACAGGTATGGGCTTCGAGCGATTGACCATGGCCATCCAGGGCAAGCAATCCAATTACGATACGGATGTATTCCAACCGATGATCCAGTATCTGGCTAAAAAGGCCGGGGTTACTTACGGTAAGGCTGAAACTACCGACATTGCGCTTCGGGTAATTGTGGACCACATTCGTGCCATTGCATTTGCCATTGCCGATGGGCAATTGCCGTCAAATAACGGAGCAGGCTATGTTATCCGCAGGATCTTGAGGAGGGCAGTGCGTTATGGATTCCAGTTTCTAAACTTCAACGAACCCTTTTTAGCCGAGTTGCTGCCGTTTATGAAAGAGCAGTTTGGTAAGGTCTTCCCTGAGATAGTTGCCCAGGAAGAGTTTATTGGTAAAGTAATTACGGAAGAAGAATCAGGATTTCTACGAACACTTGAACTTGGCCTTAAAAAACTGAACTCGATCAAAGAAGAAATGGTCAAGTCGGGCTCAAAGGTAATTGAAGGGAAAATTGCTTTTGAATTATATGATACGTTTGGTTTTCCACTAGACCTTACCTCCCTGATTGCCCGCGAGAACGGACTAAGTGTGGACGAAAAAGGATTTGCAGAAGAAATGAAGGCCCAGAAGGAGCGCTCCAAAGCAGATGCTGTCAAGGAAACAGGCGATTGGCATATAGTCAAAGATTCTGACAAGGTTGAGTTTGTGGGATATGAACACTTAACTTCTACTTCACATATTTTGCGCTATCGTATCATTAAGCAGAAAGGAAAAGAGAATATCCAGATAGTGCTGGATAAAACGCCTTTTTATGCTGAAAGTGGTGGACAGGTAGGAGATACGGGTGTTTTGGTCTCAGCGAATGAGCGCATTAAAGTACTAGACACGCAAAAGGAAAATGACCTCATTGTTCACTTTATAGATAAATTACCTGAAAATATTTCTGCAGAATTTGAGGCACAAGTGGATGAACACCAACGCATCATGACCATGAATAACCACTCAGCCACCCACTTAATGCATGCTGCATTAAGAAAAGTGCTCGGCACCCATGTGGAGCAACGTGGTTCTTTGGTTAATAGCAAACAATTGCGTTTCGACTTCTCTCACTTTGCAAAAATGACTGAGGAGGAAATTACAGAAGTAGAGCGTCTGGTGAATGAACATATTCGAATGAATATTCCTATAGATGAGAAACGCGATGTGCCTATTGAAGAAGCAAAAGCCATGGGTGCCATGGCCTTGTTTGGTGAAAAATATGGTGAATATGTGCGTATGATTATCTACGATAAAAACTATTCTGTGGAATTGTGTGGGGGTACCCACGTGCCGGCCACCGGTCAAATTGGGTTGTTCAAGATCGTGTCGGAGTCATCCATAGCTGCTGGTGTGCGCAGGGTAGAGGCCATTACAGCTGAAGAAGCAGAACACTATGTGGCAGAGCAGGATAAGCTGCTGCATCAGGTTCGTGAGCTTTTAAAGAACCCGAAAGATGTGGTTTCTGCGGTTAATTCCCTGGTTGAAGAAAAATCTAAATTGGGTAAAGAACTGGAGGCTTTGCAACATGAAAAGGCTCAATCGGTTAAAGCCGATCTAAAGGCAAAAGCCGAAAGAGGCGATGGCATGTGTAAGATCATAGCCAAAGTTTCATTGCCGGATGCCAATTCGTTGAAAAATCTTGCCCATGAGTTGAAGAGGGAGGAGAAAGGTCTCTTTCTTGTTTTAGCAGCTGAAATAGCCGGTAAGCCTCAAATTGCTGTAGCAATTGATGATGCGTTGGTCAACGAAAAATCGTTGCATGCAGGCAACATGGTACGCGATCTGGCTAAAAACATAAATGGTGGTGGCGGTGGACAGCCTTTCTTTGCCACAGCGGGTGGAAGCAAGCTGGAGGGGTTGGATGACGTGGTAAACGAGGCGGAAAAACTGGTGTAGTTTGAAACAGCAGCAATATATTCCTACCATTGGTCTTGAGATTCATGTGCAACTGGCCACAAAAAGTAAGATCTTTTGTGGCGATGCTACTGAATTTGAAGCAAACCCTAATACCCAAACGAGTGCAATAAGTTTGGCGCATCCTGGTACGCTTCCAAAATTAAATAAAGAAGCAGTTGAAATGGCTGTGAAAATGGGGCTGGCCATCAATAGCCAAATTGCACCTCAGGTTGTCTTTGACCGAAAACATTATTTCTACCCCGATTCACCTAAAGGCTACCAAATAACCCAGCATACTTTGCCCATTTGTAAAGGAGGAGATCTTGAGCTTGAACTTGCTGATGGAACCAAAAAGGTTATTCGCTTTCATCAAATCCATTTGGAAGACGATGCGGGTAAATCCACTCATGAACCGGATAGTGATAAAACCCTGGTTGACCTGAACAGGGCGGGAATGCCATTAATTGAAATGGTTACAGAACCGGACTTGTCATCGGCTGAAGAGGTTGGAGTTCTTTTGGAAGAGGTTCGGAAGATGGTTCGCTTTTTAGGTATCAGTGATGGGAATATGGAGCAAGGCTCCTTACGCTGTGATGCCAATATTTCCATTCGGCCTGCCCATACGGAAGAGCTTGGCAAAAAGGTGGAGATCAAAAATATGAATTCCATTCGGTTTGTAAAAAAGGCGGTCAATTATGAAATAGAGCGCCAAACCAACTTGTTGGAAAATGGCAAACCGGTAGAGCAGGAAAGCAGGCTTTTCGATACCGATAAAGGCATAACACAAGGCATGCGCGAAAAGGAAGATGCCAACGACTACCGCTATTATCCAGAGCCCGACCTCGTGCCTTACAGAATAACTCAAGAGTGGCTTTCAAAAATCAAATCCCAACTTCCCAAATTGCCTAAACAGCTTAAGTATGAGTTTATAGAAACGTATGGACTGCCGGAATACGATGCAGGCGTACTTTCGGATTCTATGTTTTTATCAAGGCAGTTTGAGCTTCTGATGGATGAGAACGCTGATCCTAAAAGAGCTGCCAATTGGCTAATGGGTCCCATTCAAAGTTGGTTCAAGGAACAGAAAGAAGATACGCTGGAGCTGCCTGTTCATTCAATAGCTAAGGCAATAAATTGGGTAGAAGAAGGGAAAATGAGCGGCACCCAGGGAACTCAAAAGCTATTACCCGCGTTGCTTAGTAATTATCAGTTGGATTTAGAACAGTTTGCAAATGCAAACCACCTATTTTTGTCCACCGATTCCAGCATGTTGGATGAAGCCATTGAATCAGTACTTAAAAGTCACCCGGAGGATGTTTTGAGATACAAGAAAGGTAAAAAGGGCTTGATTCAGTTATTTGTCGGGAAGGTAATGGCAGCAACCAAGGGTAAAGCCGACCCTAAACAGGTGGTTGGCAAACTTCAGGAAGAATTAAATAAATAGAAGAACATATTAAAAACGTAATCATGAAATACACATCCATTTTTTTTGTTGGCCTATTGGTTATTCTGGGATGTTCAAATGCTCAAACGAGTGATAAAGAACCAAGATTGACTATTTCGGGAAAAGTAGAAAACCCACAACAGCAGGGAGTAATAACACTTAATGAAATTCAAAGATCGAGCGTTGTTCCTGTCGACACCATTGAATTGAACAGTGATAACACGTATTCATTTAAGTTTTACGGAGAGCCTGGGTTTTACCAGCTAAATTTTTATGGCATACAGGCTGTAACCGTAATTTTAGAGAACTCTAACCTTACAGTAAATGTAGATGGTTCCGATCCTCGCGGATTCTATGAGGTGAGTGGTTCTATGGAAATAGACCAGATTAAAAAGTACAATGCCGATCAGGCAGCCGAATTTGGGGCTAAGGAGCAGGAGCTAAACGATAAGTATGTAGCTGCCAAGCAAGCAGGAGATGAGGCCTCTGCCTCAGCGGTTCAGCAGGAGTACATGGACCTTTTGAAAGATAAGGAAAAACTCACCATTGCTACTATTAAAGAAGTTGGACCTAATCTCGTTTCTTTCCAATTGCTTAGTGGTCTTGATAAAGATCGTAATGTGGATTTTATCGATAGTATGGCGCAAATACTGAACAAGAAATACCCTGATAAGTTTTTTATCCAGGATTTGGTTGACCAAATGCAGATTGCCAAAAAAACAGCAGTTGGTAAAGTAGCACCAGAAATAGCGCTGCCTACTCCTGAAGGCAATATTCTTAAACTTTCTTCTCTAAGAGGCCAGGTGGTTTTGGTGGATTTTTGGGCGCAATGGTGCAAGCCTTGTAGAATGGAGAATCCTAATGTAGTGGCAGCGTACAAAAAATACCATGATAAGGGTTTTACTGTTTATGGAGTTTCATTGGATAGAACCAAAGAGAAATGGGTGCAGGCTATTGAAGAAGATGGGCTTACATGGAACCAGGTCTCTGATTTGAAATACTTTAATTCAGAAGCTGCTCGTGAGTATGGGGTGGATGCAATTCCTTTTTCTATTTTGCTGGACCGAAACGGAGTTGTAGTTGCCAAGAACTTGCGTGGAGCTGCTTTGGACAAAGAGCTGGATAAGCTTTTTGCAGCGGAGGGTAAATAAAACTCAAACCCAATTCCAAAAGTAATTGCCCGGATAATCCGGGCTTTTTTATTTGTCAGGAAACAACTCCTGTAGTTTTCCCCAAAGCTTAGCCTTTAGAGGCTTTTCATCAGCTAATTGAGCCAATGAATGTGAAAATAACCATTGAGCATTGCTATGATTGATGATTGTGTACTCATTGCATGATAAGTTGTAACTGGCAGGCGCTATGCCAAAAGCAATAACCTTCGAAGCAGTAATATTATCCTGCCATTTCTGCTTTGCAGTATGGTGATTAATAATGGCCACATCTTCAAGGGACAATCCAACTGCTTTTAAAATATTCAGAAGCAACGTTTCTTCAGAAGCATCAAGCGATTCCTCAGAAGTGTTTTCGTATAGAACCACCACTCCTTTTCTATTGGAACCTTTGAAAGCTATTGAATATGGTTCCGCTTCAGGTTCAGCGACTACAGGCGGCTGACTTTCGCTGGGTAGGTTCATCGCTTTTTCCTTGAGGATGAAAAGCTCCTCATCAAAAAATAATCGTATCCCGGTTTCGTTGAGTGAATCCATTACTGAACATCCAGAAAAGTCCGCAATTCTTTGGCATCTTCAGGTTTCATACGCTTGGCAAGCACCAGGCGTAACTGCCTCCTACGTAAAGCACCGGCATACAATTCTTTTTCTTCTTCTGATTCGGGGATAACCTCGGGCACATCAATTGGTCGGCCCGATTGATCCACCGCTACAAATGTGAAAAAAGCCCGGTTGGTAATCTCTGATTTACCCCCCGGTATATTCTCCGATTTGGCACTTATATACACTTCCATCGAAGAGTTGAACGATCGGGTAACCTTGGCTTCCAGTGTCACCACATCGCCCAGGCTAATCGGCTTACCAAACGAAATATTGTCAACCGAAGCAGTAACCACAATGCGATTAGAATGCTTTTGCGCAGCAATGGCAGCACAAATATCCATCCAGTGCATAAGTCGGCCTCCCATTAGGTTGTCAAGCGTATTGGTGTCGTTGGGTAGCACCAGCTCGGTCATGGTTACTTTCGATGAATTTGCCGTTTTCTTTTTTGCCATAGATGCAGGTCAGTATTTTGAAGTGCCAAAGTTACAAACCAAAAAATTATCAATTTCTTCTCTCCCATATCTTTTTACCTATATAAAACTGGATAAATAATTTTTGAAGAAAAATGAACACTAAGGATGTTGACTCTTTATATTTGACTTTTCTAACAAAAAAGTCAAATGGTTAGTGCAGTTAAGTCTGACAACATTCCTTTAATTCTGGAAGCCGCTCAAAAGCAATTCGCGCGCTATGGTTTCAAGAAGACAACAATGAATGATATTGCTGATGAAATTGGAATGTCGAAGGCTTCACTTTATTACTACTTTCCCAACAAAGAGGAATTGTTCAAAGAGGTAATAAAGGAAGAACTGGCTGAATTTATCGATAAGATCAATACGATCATTTCAACCGGCAAATCTTATATTGATTTGTTGGTTTCGTATGCCGAAATGCGCCACGTGTATTTCCAGAATTTCATAAACCTTGGAAAGCTGAGTTCTGAAGCATTAAAGAATGTGAAGCCCTTATACACCGAACTTTTCAAGGATTTTAAGAAAGAGGAGGCATTGCTTGCAGAAAGAATGCTTCAGAAAGGGGTGGACAATGGAGAACTTGAAGGTTTGGATATCCCTCGCTATGCTGAACTGTATGTCAATATAATTCAAGGCCTTAGAAAAAATGTATTTATGAGTAAAGACCTGGCCGACTTTACAGATGATGATTATGAAGCTCTGAAAAAGCAATCTATACTAACCGCGAAAATTTTTGGAATTGGTATTAAAACTAAACTATGAAAATTAAGGCAAAAAAAATCATGGTACCTGTTCTTGTAATTGTTCTCCTACTAGGAGGCTATAAGGGCATTTCGCTATTTAGGCATTATAATAACTATGAACTAACAGATGATGCCCAAATTGATGGAAACATTGTGCCCGTGGTTGCACGGGTAGGTGGTTACATTCACAAGCTTCGGGTAACCGAAAATCAAATGGTCAAGGCTGGAGATTTGTTGATAGATATAGATAGCGTTGAACTGTATGCAAATTATAAACAAGCTTTGGCCGCTTTGGAAAGTGCTAAAGCCAATTTAGCCGTAGCTCAGGCTAATGCCACATCAGCTTTGCAGGCTAAAAAAGTGGCAGAAGCCTCGCTTAGCATTCCCAAGACCAATTTGTGGAAGGCAAAAAGCGACTACGACAGGTACAACGAGTTGTATGAACAAAAACTGGCAACACCTCAGCAAATTGATAATTTTAAGGCAGCCTATGAAACTGCCCAATCGCAATACAATGTTGCCAGGCAAAAAACGGAATCAGTCAAGCTCCAGTATCAAACAGCGCTTTCGCAGGTAAAAGTTGCTGAAAGCAACGTTTTTCAGGGGCAAACCAATCTGGAGCATGCAGAGCTGGAGCTTTCGTACGCCAAAGTAACGGCACCCGTAACGGGTACTGTTTCTAAAAACACCTTGCAACCCGGCCAGCTTATTCAGCCTGGCCAGCCTCTAATGTCGGTGGTGCAGGACCAGAATGTTTGGGTAACTGCTAATTTTAAGGAAACCCAAATGATAGGGATAAAGGAAGGCAACGAGGTGATCATCCAGGTGGATGCTTATCCCGATCTGAAAGTTACAGGAACAGTACAATCTACCAGTGGGGCCACCGGAGCAAAGTTTTCGCTCATTCCGCCTGATAATGCTTCCGGAAACTACGTTAAAGTGGTGCAACGCATTCCGGTTCGGATAAAGATCAACCAAACAGATGAAACCCGGAAATTACTCAAGCCGGGCATGAGTGTGTACGTAGAGGTAAAGAAGTAATTTTTTATGCCTAAATCCTCCGCACCAAACAAATGGATTGTGGTGGTAACAGTCATTATGGCTGCACTGCTTCAATTGATCGACACCTCCATCGTAAACGTTACGCTTCCGCAAATGATGGGTAACCTAGGCGCTAACCTGGGCGATATAAGCTGGGTGGTAACCGGTTATACCGGGGCAAACGTTATCATGATAACACTGTCTGGCTGGATGAGCTCCAAGCTTGGACGAAAGAATTACTTTACTGCTTCCATCATACTTTTCACCATTGCTTCTATCTTGTGCGGTAACTCCACTTCTGTAGGAGAGTTGGTGTTTTTCAGAGTTATTCAGGGAATTGGTGGAGGTGGCTTGCTCGCAACTGCACAGGCAATACTGGTAGATACTTTCCCCAAAGAAGAGCTTGGTAAAGCTAATGCCATTTTCGGTATGGGGGTAATTATTGGCCCCTCCGTTGGCCCAACATTAGGTGGCTACATCACCGATAATTTGTCATGGAATTGGGTGTTTTATGTAAATGTACCTGTTGGAATTGCAGCTGCCATTCTTTCGTATCTATTTATTCAGGAATCGGTGCATCGGTTAAAAACAGGCCGGATGGACTGGCTGGCAATCGCTTTACTGGTAGTTACTATTGGCTCCTTACAGGTAGTTTTGGAAAAGGGTGAGTCCGAAGATTGGTTTGAAACCCGGTACATCACGTATTTAACTATTGCCTTTATAGTGGCAGGAATCATTTTTGTATGGCGGCAACTGAAAGTAAATGACCCGATACTAAACTTGCGGCTTCTCAAAAACCGGGAGTTTGCCGTAGGTAGCTTTTTCTCACTGGTACAAGGATTGGGATTATACGCCTCTGTTTTTGTGATACCGGTATTCCTGCAAAATATGTTGGGTTATACAGCCGAACAAACAGGATTGATTCTTTTACCGGGTAGCCTGGCAGCCGGAATAATGATGCCTATTGTGGCTACCATTATGAAACGCACCCGGATTTCACCGGTCGTGCTGGCGGGTATTGGATTTAGCCTGTTTATTGTGTTTGTATGGCAGCTTTCAGGAGTAAACCTGAATACCAGTCCCGAAGATTTTTTCTGGCCGCTTATTTTGCGGGGAATTGGGCTTGGGTTGCTTTTTATACCGCTTTTAACCATAACAATATACCCGCTGCACCCCAAGGATGTTCCCCAGGGGACAGCTCTTATGACAACCCTGCGTCAACTGGGCGGGGCATTTGGCATAGCTGCAGCAACCACCTATTTGAGTTATAGAAGTGTTTTTCATTACACACGTTTGAGCGAACATATCAATATCTATAACCCAATAGCTTACGATCGCATTAAGGCAGCTACCGGCCTTTTTATTTCCAAGGGAAGCGATATGCTGACAGCCCAGACACAAGCATTGGCAGCCATTAAAGGAGAAGTATATAAACAGGCGATGCTTTTAACCTTTAACGATGTGTTTTTGGTAGTGGGCGTCTTTTTTGCCCTTTGCATTCCCATGCTTTTATTATTTATAAAAAGAGAAAAACAACCATCGGCTAAGCAAGAAGAGCAGGCTCTTGAATTAGCAATGGAATAAAGAGTATACTATGAAACGAACTATTGTCTTTCTGTTTATTTTGACCAGTCTGAGCGGATTGGCACAGGAAAAAGAGTACACACTTCAGCAGTGTATCGATCAGGCGCTCGATACAAATGCAAAAGTTAAAAATGCGACCATCGATCTTGGCATTGTGGAGAACGATACCAAAGAGCTTAAGTCTAAGGTATTGCCGCATGTTGAAGCCGATGCCAACCTGATGCATAACTTTAACATTCAAAAAATTGTACTGGAAAACGGGGCTATTCCGGCATTTACAGACCCTACCATTCCTTCAGGAGAAGTAATTGCATTTCAGTTACAGTTGAAGAACTCACTTACGGCTTCACTGAACGCCTCTCAGGTGATATTCGATAAGTCCTTGTTTGAATCGTTTAAGGCAACCGATCTTAAAAAGGAGTTGGGTGACCAAAGCCTGGAAAAGGAAAAAATCGATGTGGTGGTTGGCGTAACCAAAGCCTACTACAGTGTTTTAATAAGCCAACAGCAGTTGGAGTTTTTGGAAAGCAATCTCGATCGGATTGAAACGGTTTATGCCGATGCCGAAGCCAAACTAAAAAGCGGGTTGGTGCGCCCCATAGATGTAAATCGAATTGAGGTGGCTCTCAACAATATTAAAGACGAAGAGCAAACTGCGCAGCAAAATGTAGCTTTAAGCAAAGCAGCGCTTGGCTACCTCATGCATAATAATGCCCCGGACAATATTCAATTATCCGGTACGCTGGATGAATCGGTTTTGTATGAGCAAGGGGGAGATGACAATGCGGTAAATTATTCGGACCGGGTAGAATACAATATGCTTGAAACACAGCAGAAGCTCAATGAGCAAAGCCTTTTGATCCATAAGGGCATGTTCTATCCAAGATTATCGGCATTTGCCACAACGGGCGTGAACCCGGCTGCGACCAATCTTGGAGATATCTTTCAAAGCGACCGGTACTTCAACTATTCGTATGTTGGCTTACGCTTGCAAGTGCCCATTTTCAATGGAATGGAAAAGACCTATCAGTCGGGCACGCTGAAACTTCAGAAAGAAAAGATCCAGAACAATTTGGACGAAGCGCAGCAGTTTATCGACAACCAGGTAGAGCAGGCGGATATTCGGTTCAACAAAAGTTTGCAGTCGATAAAGTTACAGAAGCGAAATCTGGAGCTGGCAGAAGAAAATGTTAAAAGTATCAAGTTTGAGAATGAGCATGGAGTTGCCAATACTATTGAGGTTGTAGATGCAGAAACGGACCTTCGGTTGGCTCAAAACAAATATTATAATGCGCTTTATCAGGCGGTTACGGCTAAAATTGATTTGGAAAAGGCAAAAGGAGCTATCCGAAATTACTAGGCTACTTATTCCAGCCTTGTTTGCCCAACAAAGGAACAAAGGCAAAATAATCAAACTCTTCAGTTTGGTATTCTTTATCGGAGATACGCGTAATGCGCAGCATTTTCTGCTTGGCCGTATCGCCCACAGGAATGATAAGTCTTCCGCCTATGGCAAGTTGCTCTTTAAGCGCATCCGGCACTACCGGAGCGCCAGCAGTAACCAAAATGCCGTTGAATGGAGCATGTAAGGGCCAGCCCAGCGATCCGTCTCCATGCTTCATTATGGGTCGGTAGCCCATTTCAGGCAGCTTCTTTTTGGTTCGATCGTACAGCACCTTATTATATTCCATACTAAAGAGCTTTACCCCCAACTCCAGTAGAATAATGGCCTGGTAGCCAGAACCCGTACCAATTTCCAGCACCTTATCTCCCGGTTTCGGGTCCAGTAGTTCAGTTTGAAAGGCAACGGTGTAAGGTTGTGAAATGGTCTGGCCTTCTCCAATCGGAAAGGCCTTATCCTGGTAGGCATGCTCAATAAACGCGTTGTCGAAGAAAAAATGACGGGGTACTTTGCCAATGGCATCCAGCACTTTTTGATTTTTGATGCCTTTTTCGATAATAATTCTGACCAGTTTTTTACGTAGCCCCCGTGCTTTGTAGCTGTCCTCCATAAGTATGTGCGAAGATAAAACAACCACGCAAATCGTACCGATTTATGCACTAACTTTGACAAAAAAACAGGCAAATGTTTACAGGTATTATTGAATCCATGGGGACCGTTTCGACCATTGAAACAGATGGGGGCAACGTTCATTTTTACATTCGTTCCAAAATCACACCTGAATTAAAGGTGGACCAGAGTGTGGCGCACAACGGGGTTTGCCTTACCGTAGTGCGTATTGATAAAGATGTGTATAAGGTAACTGCCATTCAGGAAACATTGGATAAATCGAACCTTGGCAAGCTAAAGCCGGGGGATAAGGTAAACCTGGAGCGAAGCATGGCTTCGCACGGCCGTTTTGACGGCCACGTTGTGCAAGGGCATGTGGATAAGGTAGCTATTTGTCAGAATGTAAAAGAAGAAGATGGAAGCTATGTCTTTCGATTTGAGGTGCCGGGTGGTACCGATCTTATTGTGGAGAAGGGCTCTATCAGCATCAATGGCATTAGCCTTACCTGTTTCAATGTTACCGATTCCAGCTTTGAGGTAGCTATTATTCCGTTTACCTACGAACATACCAACATTTGCGATGTTAAATCGGGTAGTACAGTTAACCTTGAGTTTGATATTTTGGGCAAGTACGTGCAAAAAATGATGGCTTCACGATTGGGGTAGCCAATCAGGGCGTAGCTTTTTGGCCAGCCAATAAATAAAATGCGCAATTGCTGTTCCCAGAAGAGCTCCGCAAATTACGTCTCCCGGGTAATGCACTCCCAGGTAAATCCGTGTAAAACTAAAAATGGCTGCCCAGGCAAAGAAAATACTAATCCAGCCGAACTGCTTTCGCAGTGTGAGCCACAAAATGGTGGCCACGCCAAATGAATTGGTCGCATGCGAAGAAACAAAGCTATATAACCCGCCTTTATACTCATTTACAATATGGATGAGTCCTTCCAGGTGAGGTTCATGCGTTGGGCGTAAACGGCCCACCAACGGCTTTAACAGAGCAGAGGATAGCTGATCTCCCAAAGTGACAACCAAAGCCACGAGTAGCAAAACAAACGCTCCTTTCCACCGGAACTTGTAAATAATAAGCCCAATCACCACAAGGAAGAAAGGAACATATATTTTCCCATTGGTTAACGTAAACATCAATGCATCCAGCCAGGGCGTGTGCAGGCTGTTAAAGAATAACAGTAGATTTTCGTCCAGAGAGAGGAGTTGTTCAATCATGTGGTGTAAAAATATCTGAAGTTAGTATTCTCACCAATAGTATTTTGACATACATCGGTTTTTATAAAATTATAATGACTCTTATCGCGAATGCTATTAGTATTATAAAATGTATATTTATCTTAAAATTTCATTAATTCAAATTGAGCAGCAGACTATTATATTTTCTATATAAGTACATCTCCCTTGTTTTTATACTCGTTACTTTCGCAGGATTATTTTTTAAATTTCTGATATCTGGAATAGATATGGAACTACTTCCTGGAGCTGTCGCTCTATCAATTGCCTTACTCTCACATTTTATTTTTTCAAAAAACGTGATTCTAGTTATGGCAAGTGAGGAAGGATTGGCTTTTGGTGATGAAAATTTAATAAAGTGGGGAGAGCTGTCTAGAGTATTCTTTTGGCCATCTTTATTGATTTATATTGCTATAAAGCGAGATGGTTCTTTTTTCTTTTTTCCCATTGAGTCGCCATTTAAAAAGGTAGGAGTTAATGAAAGTTTAAGTGAAAAAATTGCTAATTTCAAAATCAGGAAAAAACGCGGCATGTACAAGGACGCCTAAATCAAAACTTCTGGAGTCACCAAAATATATTCTAAATTTCGTTCCTTCTATTAATCCCCCTATCTTTAAGCGCTTGTTAGGTAAGCAATCATTCCTTCAACCGGATGTAACCTAAAAAACGTTTTTAATGCAAGCATTTTCCAATTTGTTTACTGCAAAGAGCGGCCTTCCGTACGAAGCTATAGGATACTATGTATTGGCAGTTCTAGCCGTGTTTTCCGTACTCTTTATTATTTACCTTATTGCCAAACGCATTTTGGTAAAGCTGGCTTCAAGACCTGGGAATGAGCTTTTTCAGCGGCTGATTGGAAATTTGCGTGTGCCTGTACTGTTGCTATTGGGTGTATTGGCCTTATGGCTCCCCTTATCGTTTACATCTGTTCCGGAAGTGGTTTCGCACGTGGCAGGCAAAATACTTTCCATACTTTTTATTTCCGTTGTGGCGCTCATGGCAATCAGGGTGGTGCACCTCATTAAATACCTCGTTTTAAAGCGTTACGACATTGACCAAAAAGATAACCTGAGAGCACGAAAAATTTACACGCAATTCAGAATACTGGAACGGGTAATGATCTTTATTATCATACTGGTGGGTATTTCATTGGCATTGATGACGTTTAGCGAGATTCGTAAGATAGGTGTAAGCATTATTGCCTCGGCCGGTGTTACGGGTATTATTGTTGGGCTGGCCGCTCAGAAAATTATAGGAGGAGTTCTGGCAGGTATTCAAATTGCCATAACCCAGCCCATTACCATTGATGATGTAGTGGTGGTTGAAAATGAATGGGGGAGAATAGAAGAAATTAATTTGACATACGTGGTAGTGAAGATATGGGACGAGCGCAGGCTGGTACTTCCTACTACCTATTTTATTGAAAAACCTTTTCAGAACTGGACGAAGAGCAGTTCTGAGATTCTGGGAACGGTGTTTATATATACCGATTATAAGGTGCCCATAGATTATTTACGTAAAGAATTGACACGCTTACTGGAGGGCTCTAAGCTTTGGGACAGAAAGGTAAATGTGCTACAGGTGACCAACGCCACCGAAAAAACTGTTGAAGTTCGCGCTCTTATGAGTGCGGTAGATTCAGGCACTGCCTGGGATTTACGTGTATATGTGCGAGAGCACCTAATTAAATTTTTGCAGGAGAATTATCCTGAAAGCCTGCCTCGTTCGCGGGTGGTGATAGAAGAAATGGGAAAGAAATAGCTTCAGGTTTACAATTATCTTATCAGAACCAGATAATCAAAAATATCTGCTTATAGACGAATATTTAGTTTCCTTTTCGGGGATAGTCAAACTTAATTCTAACTCCCTTATCATTAAGCTCTTTTAAAGCCATCTTGAAACGTTCGTAGGGCAAACCGTACATTATTGTTTGGTTATGATCTAGATAGATGAACTTCAAATTGGTAAGATTTCGTATTTCGTATGGAAACTCTGTTATTAAATTATCGGATAGATTGAGCTCTTTTAATTGCGTAAGTTTTGCAACAGATTCCGGGAATTCTGTAATATGGTTATTGTACAGGTGCAGGTATTCCAGATTTTTTAACCGGGAAAGGTTAGGAACAGCACGTAACTGATTATGATGGGCATAGAGTTCTTTTAGTTGTAACATACTTCCGAGGGTATCCGGTAGTACCTTAAGTTTGTTGTATGACAGGAATAGAATCTCCAACTTACTTAGCTGCCCAATCTTATCGCTTATCTCCGTTATCTGATTATGGTAAATATCAAGCCACAACAAGTTTTTTAAACCATATATCTCATCTGGAACAGACGTCAACCTGTTTTTATAAACCATTAAGTTTTCAAGTTTGTGCAGATCACCAATTTCAGGAGGTATAGAAGTTAACCAGTTTTCCGGCAGAATTAGTTTTTTAAGGTTTTGCAGCTGGTCTATTTCAGGGGGGATATAAATAAGCCCACATTTGTGAAGCGTCAACTTTTCGAGGCTGTCTAGGCCTACCAAGTAGCGAGGATCAAGAAAGACAGGGTTGCCACTTAACTCAAGCTCTTTCAGGTTATGAAGTTTCTCGAGACCTTTTAAAGAGGTTATTGAATTATTATTCAGGTAAAGTTCTGTCAGGTTTTTGAGCTTATACAGTTTTTTGGGTAGCTCAGTTAACTCGTTATTACTTAGATTTAGATACTCAATCTTTTTGAGCTTGTGTAGCTTTACTTTACATCCATTAGCACCTAGTAGATTATCATTAAGTTTTAAAGCTTTAAGTTCTTTTAGGTTCTTTAGCTTTTTGGGAGTAGTAGTTAATTTATTGTTGCTTAGATCAAGAAAAGTGATGGTCTCGTTTTTGGGAATCGGGAGTTTTGAGTCAATGAGTTCATTTTGCGAGAGAACTAGTGTATCTAGTTTGGGTAACTCAAATATACCTTTGTCGATATAAGTTATTTCTGTTTTGGCATAAACGAGTTTTACAAGATTTTTGTATGCATAGACCTGTTCAGGAATTGACTTGCAAGGAACATCTCTGATTATGAGCCGACTGCTATCCTTATAATTCACATGAGAGAGAAGAGAATCATATTTTATTAGGCTAAGCGAGTCATTTTTTGCTTGCTCCAACCTCATTTTCTTCATAAAGTCTTCATGCTGAGCCAACCATGCTTTGTTTGAATCTTTTTCTTTCGCATTAAACTGAGTTATTCGTTCTTCCCGTCTTCGTAGTGAGTCTTCCCACAGGTACCTCTGTTTGGCCGAAATGGAATCCAATTGATGCATTCGTTCTTTGTTTAGCTTAAGCTTCTGAGCAAATAATGATGTATTACAGAAAGCCAGACCGATGAAAAAGAATGGAAAATATCTCATTTACATAAATATAAAGCAATATAACTAATTTTTTAGTTTACAATAGTTGTAAGGACGTGATTTGCATTTTTTGCAAATAATTAAAAGTTGCTGTTGTAGAAATCATTAGGTAAATAGACTAGATTAGCTCTTGATTTACAGTGGATTAAAAATTTACTGTACTATGAAAATCTCTTTAAAACTTATGATCGTGTTTCTGGTTATCGGGTTAGCCGGGAGCGCATATGCCCAAACTTCAGAAGAGCCTGTTACCATTGGCATTTTCAAACCTAAAAAGGGCAGACTCGAATACCGATTTAATAATACCGACCTGAGCAAGGTATTCATTAAAATGGTTGGTCCTCAGAAAAAAACCTATACCGGAGGTGAGATGGCACAGGATGTTATTAACGATGTACTTGTGCAGGCATTAGGTGGAATTTTAAGTTCCGGATCTTCCAGAGATATGGAATGGGAACTTAAAGGCAAACTTGTTTGCAACAACGAGGCAATGAACTGGGAAGTACTGCTTTTTTGCGAAGGAGAATTTGAAAAAGAAAAAGAACTTATAAAAAATGATGATGGCAGCACTTCCGTGCAAACTACCAAGAGGAAGTTCGTGCATTGGGACAAAGGGGCAACAGGTGTTATTCTCGAGAATGAGGTGCCCATTGGTGGTTTTGGCCTTTTTATGAATCCCAGAGCAGACTCGCTCATCTATACTACCTACAAAGAGGCTTTTATAGATCAGCCTGAGCAGATAAAAACCACTTCTAAAAACAACTACTATATCGAATCAATTGATGAATACATTCCGGAATATGCAGTGTTGGGTAAATTTAGGGGTGAGCAGTTTACTTTAATTGCCAATGGCGATTCCAGGAGAATGTGGTTTTATATAAACAACAAACTGCAATGGATTTTCAAAACAGATGTAGATAATTTATTGCCTATTCGAAAGAAAGACAGGTTTATGCCTTCATTACAAATTCAGGATTCTTCGACAGATTTGTTACCAGATTGGTTTAGAATGGCGCTTGTTAGTAAATATCTAAGCTCAGCAATTTTACAGGACGAGTACTAACAGCTATTCCGAATGTGCTTCCTTCCACATGTCTCGTTTGAGTTTGTGGTAGGCCATTCGGTCTTTAATGTAGATGGCGCCAACTATTGCGGCTAACCCGGCAACAGCATAAAGAGTAATTTCCAAAACAATTAAAAGATATGGAATTATACTGCTCCAGTAGTAGTAAAAAACAACAGCCATGATACTAATTAATACTATTCCTAATAACTTTTTCATACCACTTAGACCAATAATTTGTTCGAAGGTTTAAAATTAGTTTATTTATATTTAATAATAGAATCAGAATGTATAATTTGTTTTAAAAAGAATATTTTTCATTAATCGTTCTTCTTTTGTAGTACTATTAATAGTCCATCCCCATCCATTTTCTCTTGTTGTTATTACTTTTTGCAGTTGATACCCTATCCCTACTGAAAAGTGACCGGCTTGGATTCCAATTGTGTTTCGTACAAACCAGCCACCTTCTGTACTTAGCGCCTCGTTACTTGCCGTTTGTTCAGCAAACGACCAGCCTGCATCGAGTGCGTAAAAGGGTGTTACACGTTTTTGCGACACCAATCCTTTGAAGCGCGCATAAACCGGAACGAATACTACATCATTGTTAAAGAAAAAAAACATGGGCTCAACCCCAATACCAGTACTGATGTATGGATTAAACCTGTAGTTCAAAGAAGCTCCCAGCTCCATTCCGGCCCTTGGAGATCCTCCGTATTGCGAAGCCTGTCCGAATACAAAAGCAAAAGAACCATCCCAAAACAACCCATCATTTCTTTGGTATTTGCTCCTGTAACTAAAACCATCCTGCTTAATGGATACTATTGCTGAGTATGCAATTGTAGCTTCCTGATTTCCAGGAAGCTCAACCTTGATGTAATCGCCAGGTATGTTCTCGATGATGAGCACATGCAGTTCAGAACCATCCTTGAGTTTCACCTTGCTCATGTTCTTTGTGTCTTGTGCCCAAACTGCTGCTGAGCAAAGAATAGCTATCAATAAACTTAAAACTCTCATTGGTTGCCGGAAGGTATTAAGCTCAATAATTTAATCTCATCCACATTGGTGTAATCAAACTGATAAAGCCCATCGTTTCCGGTCAGGATTAACGTTCCTTTGTTAGGTATAACGTCATAGGCATTGAAACCGGTAAGGTGTTGTATCATGTTTTCGTCAATTTTTGACACGTCCGTGATATCAAAAACCTTCAATCCATTGTCACCTTCGGTTACAAAAAGCGTGTTGCCATCCAACCCTAAACCATAAGGACTTGTCATATTAAACTCGTAAAGAAGTTTGGCATTGGTTACATCGGTAATATCTATTACATCCAGCTGGTTGGTAAAGGTGTTGCCGCACCAGTTGTTGTTATTGTCGGTAGATCGAAGGGTGACAAAAGCATAGGTGTCGTTAGCAACTACCGGGTCGCAGGTGGTAATATGGCTTACCGATGACATGTACTGAGGCTGGGCCGGGTTGTCTATGTTGTAAACAAACATACCCGACTGAGAACCAATAAACAGATTGTTTTTGTAGGGGAAAATAGTTTCAATATTCCAGCCAAGGTCTATGGTTGATTCATCTACCGGGTTATCCCCTGAAGTAACATTAAATACATGCATTTGATACATATCAACAGCGTATAGGTAAGAATCAACAATGGCAAAACGTGCCATGGAACCACCGGTACCAACAGTTGGGCCTCCCACGCTATTGATTTTGGCTGCATCAAAGGCTACCAGATCTTCAGCCATCCATAGTACTCCCGGGCTGTTATCAGCACAGTCTTGCGAAACTTCAACGGTTTCCTGTTCTTCCATATCAACAATTATTAGATTGTTGCTGGCGCTAAAACCAAACTGAGTGTTGTACGAAGGAAACACATCTTCCAATCTGTTTACAAGTGTAATGTTGGCTGGGTTTGTTATATCAAAAACCAACAGATCGATGTAGCTATCTGCATATAATTTACCATTTCGAACAGCCATATCATGGTTTCCGGGAATATTTATAAAAGACAGATTAACGGGATTGGATTCATCTGAATTATCAAAAATATGAATCCCCTTATCCGGTTCTCCTAAAAAGAGGTAGTGCCCGTAAATGTAAATTTTGCCTTGTTCTTCCCAGTTTTGGGCAGGGAGTATTTCTACTTCTGTCCTAAGGTCCGACATATTAGCATAAACAGGAGAGTAAGTTATGTACGTTACCGTGGTTTTACAGGTATCTCCACAACCGGTTAACAACAGAAAAATAACAAGTGCTGCTACCAATACTCCTGTTGAAACAGAAAGAAACCTTAGTCTGGGGCTTGTTTTGGATAAATTATTCATGAGTAGTGTGTTTTCGATGTTTGTCAGTTAGACACACTACTCAATTGATTGGTTGGAATGTAGATTATTTTATTTTGTAGAAAAGAATAATACCCACTGTAAAAGAGGATGGATAATACTCTTTGCTTTCGTCTATAGCGGTTAGACCTTTTCTGTATCCTGTTTCAAAAGCAATGGAGTATTGATTGTTCAAACTATAACTTAGGTCTATTGTAGCAACTCCACCCAATAGCAACCGTTGGTAGTTCTGCTCTTCAGGTGAGTAGGATGCATTGCCATACGCTTCAGAGCTGATCTTATGCGAAAGCATGAAATCAGTTGAAACTCCAAGTCCGCCTCTAAGCATCACTCTTTTGTTTATGAAGGGGTACTTAAAGGCAACAGGAACGCTCAGGTAGCTATTGGTTACGCTGTATTCATAAGAGTTGCTTAAAAAGGAAGTTCCCGCAACAATAGGGGCATAGGCACCCAGCGGCTTTTCAACTCCTTCGCTTTCAAATATAAGATCGCTTGTACCCATAGCGTGCTGTGCCCGATAGCCCAAACCCGTAAGAAGCGACCATTTTTTGCCCAAAGGAAATTCAACACCAGCTCCAATGTAATAAGCTGTACCGGGGTTTTCAGAACGTTCTGTAGTGTTTTTGTTTACATCGTTTAAATTGGGAGTTTGGTCGTTGGCAAATAGAGCCTCCGCAAATGAACCACCCGGAGGATTGTTAGAAACACTACCGGTTCCCATGTTAAGCGAAGCCAACAGATTGGTTCCTTTAAACTTGTCCTTTTCAATTGGCATAAAATAGGGAACAAAATAATAGCTCTCAATCTCAGAAAGGCGCGTAGTGCCAAGTCTGGAAAGCTCAATAGAACCATTTGCTTCGGTTTGTTTCAGGCTATTAGTTGCCAATATCTGGTTATTCGCTGTTGGGTTATCAGCAAATTGTGTCTTGGCGATTATTGTTTGAGCATTAACTGCGTTTTGATTTTTGTTAGCCGTTGATTCGTTTAATTGTTTATTGTTAGTTGCTAATTGCTCATTGGCTATTGGTGTTAGGGTGTTTTGGTTCGTGGGACTTTGGCTTGATGCGTTATTTGTGACTTGGTTTTTGTCCTTTGATAACTCCTTTAATTGTTTATTGCTAATTGCTAATTGCTCATTGGTTATTGGTGTTATGGTGTTTTGGTTCGTAGGACTTTGGCTTGATGCATTATTTGTGACTTGGTTTTTGTTATTTATGATTTGGTCAGTTGGTTCCGTTGCTTGCCCAATTTGAATGTTATGATTTGGTTGTGCATTGTAATCTAATGTGCCCATGCTTAAGGGTATCGCAAAAGCAATAGAAATGGTGGCTGCAATTAAGAGCAGGGTTACCCAATAATTGCGTCCTCGATCAGTATCCATACTGGAGGCAATGTTGTTCCAAAGTGCCTCTGAAGGCTCAATGGTGGCTCCTGCCATGGCTTCCTGCCAGCTATGTTCGTATGTGCCGTTCATATTGCTTTCCTTTTTGTTTTGGCATCTTCCGATAAAATAATTTCCTGTAATAACTGCTTGGCCCTGAAGTACTGACTTTTCGAAGTTCCCATACTAATGTTAATCATATCAGCTATTTCCTTGTGCGAGTAACCTTCGAGTGCGTACAGGTTAAAAACCGTTCGGCACCCATCGGGCAATTGTTGAATAAAGGCGATTAGCTCTGTATAATGAAAGCTTTCAAGAGGCAAACTGGTGGTATCGTGTACCTCTTCCGCCTCCATTATATTCCATTGGTACTTTTGATGCTCTTTGCGCAATGCATTTAATGCCGTGTTAATTACAATGCGTGTAAGCCAGGTTTTTAATGCCGATTGCTGGTTAAATGAAGCGAGGTTTTTGTATGCTTTAATAAAAGCATCCTGCAGAACATCTTCTGCTTCCTGCTTTGTTTTCATATAACGCATAGCCACAGCCATTAGCTCACCTGCAAATCGAGTATAGAGCTCCCGATAGGCCGTACGATCTCCATCGTAGCACTTCTGAATTAAATCTTGCTCATAAGGGCTTATCGGCATGCCTCTATTACTCGATTACTTAGACACAGGTTGCGGCCCATTGGTTGGAACTGCACAACAAATTTCTACAACTTACTTGAAATCAACGAGATATTTTTGATTAAGGTGTGGGCAGAACAGATTTTATTAAATGAGTTAGTCAAAAGGGGAAATATTATCCAAGATTAAATTTTATTGGAACAATTGCATAAACTTTTATAGTACTACCATTTAATTTAAATGGTGACCAAGTTGGGAGTTCGTTTAACAATCGGTAAGCTTCAAGAGCTAAATATTTATGTTCGCTCTTGAGGATTGATAATACTTTCGTTTTTCCTTGTTCATCAATTGATATTAAAACGACAACCAATCCTGTTATTTTCTTTTCAAAGGCTGGCCCGGGATATCTCATATTTTTGACCAAGTATGATGTAAAACCTTCAGGATATTCATTTAAAGAAGCAAATTCAAAATTTCCATCAATTTTTGATTTTACGCTTTTACTATATAGATCAACATAAGGAGCATCATTGGGTTGTTCCTCTGAATAATTTAAATTTTGGTCATAGTCAAGTCTAGACATTAGTTTTCCATTATCATAGTACTGAAACCAAACTCCAACCGGTTCATTATCTAAGTACGTTTTTGACCATATAACAAAGTTATCTTTAATTCTGGTTTGCTTTATTTCAATTCTACCATCCGGATATTTGGTTTTTGTTTGTTTAAACACAGCCTTCGTTTCAGAAACTTCTGTAGCACCTGTATACCACTTCTTGAAATATTTTGTTTCAATTATTTCCTGAGCTAGAGATGTTCCTACAAAGGCTACAGAAAATAAAAAGGTGATAAATTGTTTCATGTGAAATTTAAATTATAAAAATAAGTATAATAAAAGATTGAATAAGTTTATTTTATATTAAGAATACAATAATAGCAACATATATATTATTAAAAAAAGTGTATTAGTAATTAGCGCTAAGCAATATTTTAAACTTAATTTTTTACAATTAGAATTCGTCTGTTCTAAGGGATGTCTTAGTTAAGTTAATGTACTCCAATCAGGATATAACTTATTTTTGTTTCGATTTATAGCCCAATTTGTAAGTTCTATGAATTGGCTAAATTTTTAATCTTCCAAAAGTTGCCTTATTTAGTGCTGTGAGACATGTAAGGTTTTCGATTCTTTTTGCACTGCTTTATGTAATAAGCTTCATGCTTTTTGGGCAACCTGTTGATTCCACAAGGAATGAAAGCCCTGAGAAATCAGCTTATGAATTGGTGCTTTCCTTTCAACAGCTGAGCCCGCAAGCAAGTATTGCTAAAACAGATTCTGTTTTAGCCCATGCGGTTTTTACCAAAAACTCAATTTGGGGGCAGAAGAGTCTCGCCTTGCGACTGTCTTATTTAAGAAGAGGGGGAGCCTATGAAGAAGTGATAAAGGAAGGCAATCAATTGTTTCCAAGCCTAACAGATGAAGAAGCAAAGTTTACTGCAGCTCGGGCCATAAGCATAAGCTATCGAAAAATAGATCAATACGAATCGGCTATGAGTTGGGCGGTAAAACTTGAAAAGCTGGCCGAAGCTGAAAACAACCTGGTGCACCTGCACAGGGCATTGCAAAACATGGCCAACCTGCATTCCGTGCTTGGTGAGTACACCTCTTCTATCAAGCTCGAGCGTAAATTGTTGGGCATTGCCGATAGCCTAAAAAATGGAGAGTTGCAGGTGCTGGATCGGTGTAATTTGGCTTCGTCCTACATCGATCTACGGCAATACGATTCGGCTCACTATTACTTTAATGAGGCACTGGGCCAATCAGAGCAATTGCAAAGCGAAAAATACCTGGCTCTTATCCATTACAATATGGGAAGCCTCTACCGCAGACAGGAAGAATACCCAAAGGCAATTGCCTCATTAACCAAATGTATTGAGGAAGCCAGCAACCCCTTACAGCCCGATATACTCTCGCGTGCATATTACCTTATGGCTGATTGCCAAAATTTAGTAGGCTCGTACAGCAAAGCGATGTTGTTCTTACAAAAAGGCTACGAGTTTGCTAACGAGTACCATCTTCTACAAGACAATATCTACCTTATGGAACTGGACTACCAGATGAAACAACAGAAAGGTGACTATAACGAAGCAATAGCAATTTTGGAAAAATTGCGTGTGCTTGAAGACAGCCTGCTCAACACCGAGCGCATACGATCCATTAAGGAGATGGAAGCAAAGTACGAGAACGAGAAAAAGGAGCGAGAAATAGATCGATTAACAAGTACTTCAGAAATTCAGCTCCTTACCATCAAGCAACAGCGTATTCTTATTGTTTCTGTAACAGCCATTTTTATTCTGGCTTTTGTACTGGTGTACTTATTTATCAGGCAGCGAAGCCTCAAAAAGGATATGCAGTTGGTAAACACCGAGAATCAGTTGCTTAGGTCGCAAATGAATCCTCATTTCATTTTTAATGCGTTAAGTGCAATTCAACGCTTTATTTATCAGCAAAAAGACCCGGTTGAGATAGCTGATTATCTGGGGCAGTTTTCGCGCCTTACTCGAATGATCCTCGAAAACTCAAGCGAAGAGCTTATTCGTTTGGATGAGGAGGTGGAGTTTATCCACCATTACCTGCAACTGCAACAATTGAGGTTTGATGAGCCCTTTGCCTACAAAGTGGAGCAGGAGGATGATTCATTTAATGATCAAACATTTTTGTTGCCTCCCATGATTGTACAACCGTTTATTGAAAATGCAATTGAGCATGGGTTATTGAAAAAATCGGAAGGTAATGGAGAGCTTTTGGTGCGTTTTTCTTTAATCGATGCGAAACAATTGAAAATTGAGGTACAGGATAATGGAGTTGGCAAAAGCAAGTCTGACTTTGATAAGAAGAATAGCAAGCATCGTTCTATGGCCATTAAAATAACGCAGGAGCGGCTGGGCATAGTAGAAAAAAGATACAAAGGAAGCGCCAAACTGAGTGTAGCCGATCGTGAAGAAAACGGTGAAGTTAAAGGAACTTTAGTTACCATTGTACTACCGGCTATAACCCAGAGCATATGATAAGCGCTTTACTCGTTGACGATGAAATCCATTTCATAGAAACCCTGAAAGCCATATGCAGCAAAATCGAAGATATTAAAGTGGTGGGTGAAGCCAGAAGCGTTAAATCGGGCATTGCTGCTATAAAGCAACACAAACCCGATGTGGTTTTTCTTGATGTAGAAATGGATGACGGCACCGGTTTTGACTTGCTGCGTAGTATAGAACAGATTGACTTTCATGTGGTTTTTGTTACCGCCCACGATAAATATGCCATTGAAGCATTTCGTTTTAGTGCACTCGATTATTTATTAAAACCAATTATTTCTTCTGAGTTGTTTAGCACCATTGCTAAGCTTAGGGATAAACTCAACAAAGAAAAATTATCGGAACAGGTAAGTGTTTTTTTGCAAAACATGGCCACACCCAAACAACCGAATAAGATTGTACTCAAAGAATCTGATGCCATTCATGTAGTGAATGTGGAAGAAATTTTGTACTGCGAGGCAGGCGGTAGTTACACTACCTTTTTGTTATCGGATGGCAGAAAAATAACCGTATCTCAAAATTTAAAGGAATACGAAGACCTTCTTGGCTCTACGGGATTTTTACGGGTGCATCGTGCCTACCTGGTTAACCTTTCCAAGATCAAAAAACTCGATAAATCTGACGGTGGAATTTTGATACTTACCGGTGATGTTTCCCTGCCTGTTTCCGTTCGAAAGAGAGATGCACTCATTCAGGCTATTTCTAATTTAAACGCTTAAGAATATTTTTTATACGCTTGTGTATTGATGAGCTACGCTCATCCATTTCTGAGTTTTCTGTCTTTCTATAAATCTATTTTCGTTGAAACAACTTTAAAAAAAACGAAAAAGATGATTGGAAAAAGAAAGGCCTTTTGGGTGTTTTTGGCTTTAGTGGCTTTTGGCGTTGGTTCATGCAAAAAGAAAACCGTGGTAAATCTTGCCGATCAACGGAAAAAAGAACTGGTAGCTGTTTGGGGCTTGGCTAGTGTGAAAAATGACAATGTGGATGTTACCTGGCAGTTTACAGACTTTGAGCTTATGCTAAATGCCGATTTGACCTTTATTACGGTTAGTGGCGGTAATGCATGGCCGGTAACGGGCACCTTCATTCTCAATGAAAAAGACATTAATTTACTTACCCGCAGCGATGGTGTAGAAGTAAATATTGATGATATCTCCTCATCAGATCTCAAACTTTCCTTTCAGGTAAACAACATTAATGGAGGGCGCACCGAAGGCATTACCGGAAATTTCACTTTTTCACTTCTAAAGCAATAACTCATGAAAGAGATATATGTATTGTTCTTCCTAAGCCTGGTAAGCATAAGTTTACTACAGGCTCAGGTGGTTTTAGTGGCAGCTGATGCTACAGGTAACAATGATGGAACCAGTTGGGCAGACGCCTACACCGATTTACAGGATGCAATAGCTTTTGTAAATGGTACGAGTGGTAGTTATCAGATTTGGGTTAAAGCAGGTACTTATTACCCAACCACTACTACAGATAGAAGTATTCGTTTTGAGCTTACTGCACCTTCAACCAAGTTGTATGGAGGGTTTAACGGCACCGAATCACTGTTAGCTGATAGAGATCCTAAAGCCAATGTCACCATTCTTTCTGGAAATATTGGCGATCCTGGCTTGGCCACAGACAACAGCTATTCACTCATAAATTTTGCCAGTGTAACTCAGGTAATCGATGGATTTACAATTCAGGATATCTATGGCGGTACCAGTTATCCGGATACTTATGGTGCAGTTTATCAGAATCCTGGGTTGTTTGGTCATATAGTGTCCAATTGTATTTTTAAGAACAATTATGGGCCAATAAATGCCAGTACAGTATATATGAATTCAAATCTTTCTGAGTTATCAAACTGCATTTTCATGAACAATGATGGCCCAGCCGTAGTGGCTGTTTATTCGGGCACTAGTAAAATAGAAAGTAATTTATTTATCAACAATCCTAATTCAGTAGCTATTGATGTTAGCATTTTCTCCAGCGGGTATGATATTGTAAACAACACATTTTATAACAATTTGACAGGTACAACAATTGCTGGTAATAATCATGAGGTTTATAATAATATTTACTGGGGTAATGGAACCGAAATTTCTCCTGGAAGTGCAATATTAACCCACAATATTATTGAAGGTACGACTGACCCCAACAATTATGATTTTGATCCCGGTTTTAAAGATGCAATGAATGAGGACTTTAGTCTTTCTGTTTGCTCAGCAGCTCGTAATTTGGGTATAAACACTAAGGTTACGTTATCCGAAGATATTGCCGGCAACACACGTATTTTCGATACCACAGTCGATCTAGGAGCATACGAGGTGCAGGGTTTTGATATTCAAATTAATGCGATAGAAACACTGGGTGTAGCTTGCTTTGGCGAATCTACCGGACAAGCAGGGGTAGGGGCGACCGGTGGCGTTGGCGACTTGGAATATAGTTTAGATGGTACTAACTATCAATCTAATGCTGTGTTTTCTGATTTGCCTTCAGGTAGTTATTCTTTGTATGTGCGCGATGCAGATGGCTGTATGGATACGGATAATTTTACGATCAATGAGCTATCCGCCTCAGTATTGACAGCTTCAATCACAGTTACGAATGTTGCTTGCCATGGAGATGCAACAGGCGAAATTTCGGTTGCTGCCAGTGGAGGAACGGCTCCTTATGAGTATTCATTGGATGGAACAACGTATCAATCTTCCACTACATTTGCTTCCTTAGGTGCTGGCAGTTTTAATGTGTATGTGAGAGATATAGTAGGATGTGTAAAAACATATAGTACTACCGTAAATGAGCCAACTGAGATCACATTAACCACATTTGTTATACATGATGTAAGTTGCAACGGAGCCTCAGATGGAAGTATTGATGTGGAAGCAACCGGAGGAAATGGAGGTGCTTTTACCTATTCAATTGCGGCAAATTCATCTTCCAGAGTGAGCTATACTTCTCTGATTAATTTGGCAGCGGGTGACTATGAAATAACTGTAGCCGATGGTTTAGGATGCGAAGCAGTTTTTCCTGCTACTGTAACTGAGCCGGATGCTCTTGATGCTACACTTGCTATAACTGATTTGCCTTGTAAAGGAACAGGTACAGGAAGTATTGATGCACTTGCTACCGGAGGTACTGCTCCGTATGAGTACAGCATAGATGGTGGTTCCAATTACCAGTCAACAGAAATATTTTCAGGGTTAACATTGGGTGCTTATACGCTAATTGTGAAGGATGCCAATAATTGTACAATAACAGCTATGGGTATTATTAGTGAGCCAGACGCGTTAACGATGACTCTTTCAGGAACCGATTTGCAATGTAATAATGATAGTTCAGGTGATATAACTGCTAGTGTTAGCGGAGGAACAGCTCCCTACGAATACAGTCTGGATGGTGTAAATTTTCAATCAAGCAATGAATTTACCTCATTAGCTGCCGGAAGTAATCAGGTAACAGTTAAAGATGCTAATGGTTGTGAAACCGACCAAAGCATAACTTTATTGGAGCCAAATAAGCTTACAATTACAGCTACTTTTGATGGAAGTCAGGTGATTGTATCAGGAGCAGGTGGTACACTGCCATACCTTTATGCGGTGGGTAATGAGACTCCGCAAGCATCGGATAGCTTTGTTTTAGGCAACGGGCAATACACGTTTTTAGTAATTGACGATAATGGTTGCGAAGCCACCACTGACCAGCAGATACTGGTTACAGGCGTAGACCCAACCAGCTTGGTTAATGTTAAAATATTCCCAAATCCTGTTCAGGACAAGCTTTATCTTTCTTCGAAAGAAAAAATTAGAGAAGTGAGTTTTGTAGGAATGGATGGACGTATTGAGCTATTGAAAAACAGCGATACTCACAACCGAACCATTGATGTTAGTGGATTAAAAAAGGGGTATTATGTTATTCGAATAGAGTTTGAAAGAGGTGAGACCATTTATCAAAAGTTGATTAAGGAGTAGAATACGCACTTTCTCTCGATGAAAGTAAAAAAGGAACCTAATTGGTTCCTTTTTTTACTTAACAATATAATGCTCCAGTCTTTATTATACCCTCTAAGTTTTGACTCAGTTATGCAACGCCAGCATTCTTTCTTCAATCAATTTTTCAAGCTTACGAATGTCCTGGGCAAACACCCTAATTCCTTCAGCGGTTTTCTCTGTTGCCATAGCGTTTTCATTGTACTCCCAACGGAAATTTTCTTCGGTTAGGTCGAATCGTTCAATTTCCATTTCAGAAGCTTTTTGTTCGAAAAGTTTTTGTTCAATAGGCGTATTACTTGCAGCAAGTTCGCTTAAAAGAGCCGGACTGATGGTAAGTAAGTCACAACCGGCAAGTTCAAGAATTTCTCCCTTGTTTCGGAAACTGGCACCCATCACTTCAGTAGTATATCCAAATTTCTTATAGTAATTGTAAATCTGTTTTACTGAAAGTACTCCAGGGTCTTCGGCAGAACTAAAATCTCTTCCTTCTGCTTTTTTGTACCAGTCAAGAATTCTTCCTACAAAAGGGGAGATAAGCGTGGTATTGGCTTCTGCACATGCTACAGCTTGTGCCAAAGAAAAAAGTAATGTCATGTTACAATGGATTCCCTCTTTTTCCAATTCCTTTGATGCCTGAATACCTTCCCAGGTGGAAGCTATTTTAATTAATACTCTTTCCTTATCAATACCCAATTTGGTATACAAGTCAATAATTGTTTTTGCTTTCTCAATTGTCGCCTTTGTATCGAAAGACAAGCGGGCATCTACCTCGGTTGATACTCTTCCAGGTACTATTTCCAGTATCTTTTGCCCAAATAAAACCAGAACGTAATCCATAATTCCATCAACATCTTTTGAAGAATTCTCTCTTATTGCTTTATCAAGAATTTCTTCGTATTGAGGCATTTCAATAGCTTTCAATATAAGGGATGGATTTGTGGTAGCGTCTTGAGGCCTAAACTGAGCTAGCTGTTTAAAGTCACCTGTATCAGCAACTACTGTAGTTAATTCTTTCAGTTGGTCTAGTTGAGATTGCATTTTTTGCTTAGAGTAAGTTGATATTATTTGTCTTTTCTTTTAAAGAATAGAAATTCACATCTTAGCAACAATTTTAAAAAAATAAACTGGTTAATGACCACGCAAGGCTAAATTTAATAGATTTTTATACGAATGAAAGGAATAATTTTTGACCAGGATGGAACTATGATTGATAATATGATGGTGCATCATAGGGCATGGCAAAGGATATTGAAAGAACTTGGACTGGATATGCTGATTGAAGAGGTAATGGAAAAAGTGCATGGCATTAATGAGGAAATATTGCAAAGATTGTTTGGAGATAAATACACTTTGGAGGAGCGACAACGGATTTCACGTGAAAAAGAAGCTGAATACAGAGAAATTTACAGGCCTCAACTGAAATTGGTTGATGGCTTGGATATTTTTCTTAAAGAAGCAAAAGCCAATGGTATTTTAATGGGCGTGGCAACGGCTGCACCGCCTGAAAATATGGATTTTGTATTGGATGGGTTAAATATTAGGGATTTGTTTAAGACGACTTTGAACGCTCATGATGTAAAAAGGGGAAAGCCTGATCCTGAGGTTTATTTAAAAGCAGCAAGAGCATTAGACCTGGAGCCAACAGAATGTATTGTATTTGAAGATAGCCCTACAGGTGCCCGTTCTGCATTTAATGCCGGCATACCAGTAATTGTTGTTAAAACAACCCACAAAGAAAAAGATTTTGAGGGCATACCTGTCCTCCGATTTATTAATGATTTTACCGAAATATCTTTTGAACGAACAAAAAGTGAAACTGTATTCCTGAATTGAAATCATAAAGGATCAAACAATTTACTACATATAATATTCATGCAGAGGCACTTGAAAAATGTAAGTTCCCAATCACCGACCTTTGCAGTATATTTTTTATTACCGTAATGCCGAGCAAGATGAAGTTCTAAACGTTGATCTGTTTCTAATTCGGTGGAGCCGGTATAGAATCTATCGTGTGATGGACTATATAGAATATAACAGTATGCCATAATAAAAAAGCCTCAACATATTGCTGAGGCTTTAAAAAGTGGGCCCACCTGGGCTCGAACCAGGGACCCCTTGATTATGAGTCAAGTGCTCTAACCAGCTGAGCTATAGGCCCTTCAAAAACATCCTTTTCGATGCCTTGAATTTGGGAGTGCAATGTTACATATTTGCCTCCTATTCACAAAGAAAGCGAGTGGTGAAATTACTACCAAAAAACCTTGAAGCAATCATTTTTGATTTGGGTGGTGTTGTTCTCAACCTAGATCCCCAACGAACGATTCAAGCTTTTGCACAGTCAACAGGTTTACCGGAACAAAAGCTGGTTGAAGTGAGTAAGTATGATCTGTTTAAGCAATTTGAAAAAGGGTTGATAACTGCCCCTGCTTTCAGGAGTGGGTTGAATGAATTATTTAGAGCTAACTACCCGGACAAAACGATAGACGATGCATGGAATGCCATGTTGCTTGATCTTCCTTTGGATCGACTTCAACTGTTGGAAAGCCTAAGGGCGCGGTATAAGACATTTGTTCTAAGTAATACGAATGATATACACATTGCGGCTTTTGATGAAATTGTCAGCGCTGCAACAGGTGGCCAGCCAATTCAAAATTATTTTGACGAGGTGTATTATTCACATAAGGTAGGCATGCGTAAGCCTGATGCTGAGATTTTCGAAATGGTGCTCAAAAAGAATTCCCTCCATCCATCAAAAACTTTGTTTATAGATGACACTTTAGAACACATAGAATCTGCAAACCGATTAGGTTTGCACACCTGGCATTTAACTGATCAGGACGAACTTTTCGCTGTTTTTAAAAATGAGTAAAGAAACCAAGCGTATCATACTTCAAGTGGGACTTTTTGTGCTCACATTCATAACCACCACTCTTGCAGGAGCCGAATGGATGCATAACTGGCTTTTTCTCTACGTGCCCGACCCACTTGGTTGGAGTGCTTTTGTAGATGGTATGCAGTATTCCATTCCATTTTTGCTGATTTTAACAGCCCACGAGTTCGGACACTATTTTACGGCACGGTATCATAAGGTAAGGGTCTCTTTGCCTTACTATTTTCCATTCTGGCTCGGGTTTATCGGTTCTATGTCTATTGGCACCTTTGGCGCTTTTATTCGGATCCGTGAGCGATTACGATCAGTTTCAGAAACGTTCGATATTGGTGTAGCCGGTCCACTTGCCGGATTTGTAGTTGCGTTGGGAGTACTTTACTATGGTTTTACTCATTTGCCTCCCAAGGAACATATTTTTAATATTCACCCTGAATACCAATTGTTTGGGAAGGATTATGAAAATATTGTTTATTCAAAAGATACCTTCTACTTAAAAAGTGATTTGGCTAAAATAGCTCCGAAAGTAGCCGCTCGATACGATAAGGATACCATTTATATTAACCAGGAAGGTGATCTGAATATTGAATTGGGAACTACCCTGTTGTACGATTACATGAAAAGGCATTGGGTGCCTGAGAAGGAGAAGGATCGATTACCCAATGACCATGAGATCATGCATTATCCTATTTTATTGGCTGGGTTCTTTGCGCTTATGTTTACCGCGCTTAATCTGCTTCCTATTGGTCAGCTCGATGGTGGGCATGTTGTTTTTGGCTTGTTTGGCCAAAAAAACCATTCCTATATTTCTAAAGGATTTTATTTAATTGCTATTCTGTATTCAGGGTTGGGTGTGGGTTTTCTGGGGCTTGTAAACCCGTTTATAATGAACCGTCCATTAAGCGATCTGTTTTTAGATGTGGTATTATATATTGGTATTATTTATTTCCTTTTGCAGAGGGTATTTATGCTGCCTGTTACACGCATAATGTTTG
The DNA here is from genome assembly GCA_020436165.1 of Cyclobacteriaceae bacterium. Classification (GTDB taxonomy): domain Bacteria; phylum Bacteroidota; class Bacteroidia; order Cytophagales; family Cyclobacteriaceae; genus JAKISE01. Next base: position 53,318 of record JAGQYI010000047.1, read on the forward strand.
CCTTGGGAATTTTAGTGCTTCAATATGGAATCATTTACCTGTTTCCGGGAACGGAAGGGTATAATGGCTGGTTCTTATTTATTCTGCTTTTAGGAAGATACCTCAGAGTGCAACACCCTCCAGCCTTAATCCGTGAGCCTTTAACACCCACACGTCAAATCCTGGGCTGGTTAGCACTTATTATTTTTATTGTTTCTTTCAGTCTTAAACCGCTAATTATCAGTTAGCAGGATTTGCCATTATTCTATACACGGCTTTCCCTTCTTTTGTTTCCAAAACAAGAAGCAAAAGTTGAGGCGAATGTATTTGATAGGTGATTTCGTTAGATACTGAATTGGAATCTGGAATTTCTCTGCCCGCCAGATCGATCAACTGGTACGATTGGTAATCTCCATGAATTTTAATACTGCCAAACGATGGATTCGGATAGACCTGAACAAACTCTTTTTGACTGTTGTCAATACCTGTTACAGGAGGCTCATTCGTAAAATGTGGTCGCATCATTAAACTTCCATGAATATCTGTGTTAGGAAGCCAGCTACCATCCAGGTTGACAAAGATCTTATCATACGAATCGGTGTTTTTATCCAAACCAACAACAATCCAGTTGTCTGAAGATGAAAGGTTGGTAAAACCGATGTAAAAGGTATCGGTAACATAAATTGCAGGAGAGATATTGTACGAAACAAACTGATTTATACCCGTATGATTGATTGCAATGTTTGATCGAGTACGAAGAGAGTTTTCGTTACCCTCAAAATCGTTTAGAACAAATAGCTCCAAAGGAGAACCGGCCTGGTTTCCATCCACATTGGGGAAATATACATCTATTCTATCCAGGTACTTACCTACCAGCACGTTGTATTGATATGCGATTTTTCCTTGTGGCTGGTTTATGCCCGCACCAAACTCTGCTGTGCCGTCATCATAAGCATAGTAGTCGTGCAGATTGAAGTAGGCGCTGGTTTTGTCATTTTTGAAGCTTAAATAAACTGTATCTTTTGGATCTCCAGAATCCTCATCATATACAATGGAATCAATCAAAAACATATCTCCCGATTTAACTGTATATTCTAGCTTCAGAAAAAGAGAATCAGAAGAAATATCAAGAAGTGATGGATTCAAAGGTGGGTCGGATAATTCCACTAAAAACTTATCAAATGGAAGTACTCCAAAAACTATGGATGAATCCGAAGTTATTTTTTCAATGAGAATATTGTTTAAAGTATCGTATAAGTTTACGCTATACTCAACCGGAGCTATATCGTTTTCTAGATTCCTTAATTTTGTTTTAGTGGATGTAAAGAGTTTATTTTTGTCAACGGCATTTAAGAAATCGTCAAAAGGAATAGCAGTGTAAATGTCAAAAATTGAAGAGGGTGGTTGTGTGAAAGCTCTGTCAAGATAGGAGTTATCTGAAGATGATCTTTCCTGATTCATGTACACATAGTCCAACAGCCAGTTATCAAACCACCCGTTTTGGCGACCCGTTGCTTTAAATTTAAACTGAAAATTATCATGATAATACTTTGGGTCGCTAACCTGGATAAACCTTTCAGTAAATGTTTGTGGGTCAGTATTGTAGGTATCGTTTGAATTGGCAGGCCACACTTTATTCCATTTTCCATCCACATCTTTCAAGTAAAGAATAAGCGAGTCTTGCTTCTCCGGAGCTTCTCCCAAACCTTTTGTCTCGTAAAAAAAACTCAGGTATACTGTATTTCGAAGGTTGGAAGGCACCTGTGTTAAATCAATCGGTTGTGAGACAAGACTGTCAACATCTCCGTCCGTTGGTGTATTAAGATAGGGTATTCCTTGCGCATCAACACCATCAAATGTCGCCACATTTAAGGTAGGAGGATCGATGCCTATTCCTGTTTTTGTTATCACCTGCACTTGACTTCCCGGCAACCATAAAGCAGTATCTACTTTGCCAGTACTCCAGGAAAAATCGTCCCAAAAGGGTAAAGTTATGGTTGTTTCTTTAAGTCTGGCGGAGCTTTTGGTTTGCGTTTTTTCGTTTTTTTGGGGTAATGAAATTACTTTCAGTTGTCCATACACTACTGAATTTATAAGTAAAAAGAGCAAAATATTTATATACCTCATACTTAATTAACTGAAGTAGTATCTGGTAGTTCAACCGGGTCGCCCAACCAAAGATCCACTTCGCTATCTACTCTAACAAGATTGCCTGCGGCAGGTGATTGTTTTATAATCACATATCCTTCAGGCGTATTTTCATCCTGATTAAAAACGATACCAACGTTAAGACTATTGCCCTTAATAATTACCTCAGCTTCTTCGAGAGGCAAACCAAGTAAAGAAGGCATTTCGAACTGGCTGATTCCATGCCCATCGCCAATTACGAGTTCTACAACAGAACCTTTCGGTATTCTTGTTCCCGGTTCAACCGGTTCTCCGTTGTAGTGTTGCTCCAGCACATTTCTAAACTCGTCAGGTTGGGTTGTAATTCTACCTCGTTTAAGCTCATGGCTTTTGAGGATCAACTCCGCATTTTGAACCGTTTTGTCAATAAGATTAGGCATTACGGTAGAAGGCGGAGTTTTGCTATTGAGTGAAATAAAAATTTTTCGATTTTCCTTAACTTCAGACCCTGCCTTTGGAAACTGATGCAATACTGTAAGTGGAGGATATTCTGAGGAATAGGATGAATCAGAAACTTCAAAACGCAGATCCCGCTGAACCACAAATTCATCCAGTTCACTTAGCGGCATACCTACCAGATCTGGTACTGTTACGGACTCACCATGATTTGTTGTGGTTGGGAGGTAAATGTAAAAGAAGAATAATGTAATTATGAGACCAAGGCCAAGCACAATTCCCACATGCTTAAGTACATCCAACCAGGATTCTATTTTAAAAAAACGCATTTAGGTCTATCTTAATTTGTTTATAACGCTCAAAAGTAGACTTGTAAGATAAATGTTTACAAACTGCTTTCAAAATTAGTAGATATGCTTTGGTCTTCTTTATAACGTTCCAATGCTAATTGTATCAGTTTTGATATCAGGTCTGCATAGCCAATACCTAACTCACCAATTAGTTTCGGATACATGCTGATATTAGTAAACCCCGGTATTGTATTAATTTCATTAACCACAAGGTCACCAGTTGGTTTCAAAAATAGATCTATACGCGCCAGGTCTTTGCAAGAAGCTGTCTGAAATGATTTGATGGATAGCTGCTTTACCTGCTCTTCAATTTCAGGAGCTAGTTTTGTGGGTATAATTAAATCCACGGCATTACCATCTACATATTTTGCTTTAAAAGAATAAAACTCATAATCTCCTTTCAGCACAATTTCACCTGCAGGCGAGGCAACTGGTTGTTCATTACCCAGCACAGCACATTCTAATTCCCTGCCTTCAATAAACTCTTCAACTAATGCTACTTTGTCAAATTCAAAGAGGGTATTTATTTTTTCATCAAAACCTTCCTTTTCAGAAACTTTGAAAACGCCAACAGATGACCCCAGATTAGCAGGTTTAATGATGAAGGGTAGGCCTAGTTTGGCTACAATTTCGTCAAAACTAATTTTGCCTTTCTCCGCTCTGGTATAAGATAAAAATCTTGCTACGGGCACACCTGCATTCTGCAACACTCTTTTGGAAGTAAGTTTGTCCATCGATACGGAAGAGCCCAGGGCTTCAGAGCCAACAAAAGGAATGTCAACAGCCTTAAGCATTCCTTGTATGTTGCCATCTTCACCATCTGTTCCATGAAGTACAGGAAAAATAACATCGACATCAAAGGTTTGATCATTTGCAATAAATGAAGGTTTGCTAGCTTTAAGGGTTAGCAGAAGCGGTATTCCGCTTGATATGTCTTTAGACACCTCATTGCATAAAAACCAATCTCCTTTTTTGCTAATACCTATAAGAGTAAGATCGTAAACATCTTTATTAATATACTTAGCTATATTTTGAGCTGAAATTATTGAAACGTCATGTTCAACAGATTTGCCACCAAACAGAATTCCAACCTTAGTTTTATTCATTTGTTTTTGTTTGCTCAAAAGTAGGCAGGTTGGTGGGTTATACCAATATTTTTATATACAGACCCAAGCTTAATTATTAATTACGAACCTCTGGATTAATGATTGATCCCTACTTATAAACTTAACAAAATATATACCGCTTTGCATATTGTAAGCCGGAATGTCTAAGGTTTGATTGAGGGCTTTGGGAATATCATAGGAAAGTACGGTTGCACCTTGCGAGTTTAGCACAGTAAGCTGTGCTGCTTGTGCCTCCGAAAGATTTATCGTCAGGTGAACCGTTCCATTTGAAACGGGGTTTGGATATACGGTTAACATATTTTCTTTAAGTGGGAGGGGTTCTTCAACATTAGATGCATAAAACTCAACATTGTCTACAAACATATTTCCTCCTTGTGCACTTGTTAGCTCTAATGCCACCATTACATTTTCATAACCTGCATAGCTAGAAAGATTTATATAAGTATCTGACCAATCTGCCTCGCCAGAAGGAGCCCAGGAAGAAGAAGTTGACAAAGAGGTTGCAAGCGATTCACCTCCTTCTTCATAAACTGTTTCAAAGGTTTGTCCACAATTAACAGAGACCTTTGCCCTAAGCAATTCTTCATCCGAACCATTGTATGCGTAGGCACGACTAAAATGTAGAGAAGAGAATAAGCTGTTTTCTAAATTCAGTGGAGGCAGAACAATTGTTTCCTTTAATCCTTTGGCAGAACTGGTATGAGCTTGCCATTCCAGGTAGTTGTTATTGAGTTTCCACCCTGAATCAGAATCAGTATCCGCGCCTGTCAGAACCCAGCTTTCAGGAAGTGAGGAGCCTGTAAACTGTTCTCTCAAAGGAATATCAATTTGCTCACCTGCATTAATTAAGGTTTGTCGTAAAGTGTCATTCGAAGAGTCGGAATCTATGTCTTCAATGAATACGGTAGCTTCGGCTGTTCCAGTAAAATTATCAACAGGTAACACTATTTCTTTTCTAAAACCAGGCTGTAATGAAAGTTGTGTATAGCTGACCGAAATGGTTGTGAAACCTTGTAGTATCTTGAGATTTAAATTAGATTTTGGCTCTAAACCTTTGTTTTCGATCGTAATATAGGTTTGATCATCATCACAAACCAAAGCCGGATGCGGTAGCCCAACAAGGGCAATGTCCGAATAACTTCCATCAACCACCCTAATGTTATCAAGATAAATGTTGTTACCACCATCGGATACTCCTTTAAAGGCAAAAACAACATCTTGATTTGAATATTTTGATAAGCTTAATTGATGATGTGCCCATTCTGAAGCACCCGAAGGATAAAAGGATACAGGTGTAGTTGCAGTAGAAAGTTCATGTCCTTTCGCAATAAATAACGTATCCGGAAATGTTGCTCCGCAATCCGTAGATACTTGCACAAGAAATGTGTCATCAAATCCTTCGCGATAACCATAAGCAATATCAAAAAGTAAGGTCTTGTCATTACCCTCAACAAATAGCTTGGGTGAAATGTAAGAATCTAACCCTGAGGTAGCCTTATAGTAATTAAATACACCAGAAGTATTATTGATACTATAAAAAACCGCCTGATTGGTGTCCCAATTACTTACTTGCTGGTCTGTTCTAAGAGACCAGGAGGGGTTTGTTGTTGAAAAATCCTCACTTAGACTTTGTACAAGCTCTGGCCTAATACTTATTTTGTTAATACTATTATCATCAGCGTAGTCGTCTGTATCTCCATTCACTGTCACTACTTCAGCCACAAATTGAATGGTTCCAAAAGTGCTTAATTCAATTTCATCGAAATACACTTCCTGAGTTTGGTTTACATCTAATTTCAGATCAAACAGTTTGGAAGCTATTTCCTCGCCATTAACTTTTAAAGAGATTTTTGCTGAATCGATAAACTTTGTTCCTACATTTTTTATCTCCAGGGATGGATAAACTGTAGATGAGCACAAACCGTCTTCTGGAGATGTAAAAGAGAGTAAAGCTAAATCACTTGTCTCGGGTGGCAGCAAAGCTGAAGACGTTGTTAAGCTTAATCTCCTCGGGCTGTTTTGGATCACTATTACCATGCGCTCCTTCTGACCAAGTGTAAAAAGATTCATGCAGTCGTCATATACATAATCCATATAATTCATAAACATATCCTGAGAGCCACAAGTGGTGGTTGAAGCACCAAGATTTGGACAACCTGAGTAATTGTCTTCGGCAAGCGGTGTGTCATTTACATAGTCATCAAAACCACAACCTCCATCTCCCCAGATATGTCTCAACCCAAAAAAATGACCAATTTCGTGGGTGGCAGTTCTGCCTAAATCAAAATGGTTTTGCAAGTTCGCGCTGGGGTCAATGTCTTTCGAACCAAAGGCATCATAGGCAATTACCACTCCATCGGTTGCTGCATCATAGGGGGGCACCATTCCGGGTAAAGAACTTTGGGGGTAATGTGCCCATCCAAGCTGCGGATTTACTAGTGGAGCAACCCATATGTTTAAGTAGTCTTCAGATGGCCAGTAATCGAAAGATTTTAAAACTGCATCGTCAACACCTTCTGAATAAGCTGTTTTGCTACCTTGAATACGTGTAATACCATTAGTTGCTTTACCGTCTGGATCTCTTTTTGCAAGTATGAATTCAAAGCCAATATTGGCATATAGCGATTTAAACTCTTCAGGAATATTTACACTGTCTGCATTAAGTTTTGCATAGTCTTTATTTAAAGCCTCTATCTGAGAGAGTATTTGAGACTCACTTATATTTGATCCTACTCCCAAGGACTCCCCGTTGTGAACTATGTGTACAACAATAGGAATTTGATATACAGTGACCTCTTTTTCATCTTCTAAAGATTTTAAGCCACTGCCCGGTAACAAAGATTTTTTCTGCTGTATCCATTGCTCAAACGATTCCTTTGTTTTTGAGTCCTCGAATTTGCTCATATACTCTACAGTAGTGCAGCCTCGCTGGGCATAAATAGGTGAACTCATTAAAAATGAGAAAAAAAGTAGAATAAGGTTGAGCCCTTTTGATCGCATATATTCACAAACCTAACTGGTAAACAGGTGAATTATTGTAATTGGTTAACAATTTAACAGATATCCAATTATCAGATAGAATACCCTGTCTAAAGTTTAATTTGAATACGGTAAAAATTACAAATGTAACTTGTAATTCTATTCACCTTGCAGATGATTAATTGCCTCTACAGATTTAATTTCTGGCACAGCCTTTAGAATGGCTTGTTCCACACCGGCTTTCAGCGTCATAGTCGACATTTTGCATGAGCTACACGCACCAAGCAGTTCAATACGGAGAGTCATTTCATCTGTAAGTTCGATAATTTTCATGTCGCCCCCGTCTGCTTCCAGATAGGGGCGTATGGTATCGAGTGCATTTGTTATTCGATCATTTAATGAAGGCGATATATCTATCGTACCTGACATGCTGCTTCATTCGAAACTTCAACAATTTTGGTAGTAGGTTTGGACGCGTTTCTTTTAGCAACTTCCTGCGCCATAGACTCAGCCAGCGACTTAAATGCTACAGCAGTTGGGCCGTCTTTTAATGCAGATGGATATCCGCTGTCTCCACTTTCTCGTATTCCTTGAACCAAAGGAATTTCACCCAGAAATTCTGTTTCAAACTGTTTGGCAAGATCTTTTCCTCCGCCAGTGCCAAAAATATAGTACTTATTATCAGGAAGTTCGGAAGGCGTAAAGTAGGCCATGTTTTCGACTACACCTAAAATGGGCACATCAATATTTGTTTGTTTGAACATGCCAATTCCCCTTACTGCATCGGCCACGGCTACTTTTTGAGGTGTGGTTACGATGATAGCTCCAGTTACAGGTAGCGTTTGCACCAAGGTAAGATGAATGTCACTTGTACCGGGAGGTAAGTCGATAAGCATGTAATCCAAATCTCCCCAGTCTGCATCTGAAATAAATTGCTTAAGAGCGGAGCTTGCCATTGGGCCACGCCAGATCATTGAATCAGTGGCACTTGTTAAAAACCCAATCGAAATAAGTTTTACTCCATAGTTCTCAATGGGTTGAATGTAATTTTTACCATCTCTGGGAGATACACCAGGACGTTCACTTTCACATCCAAACATTGTTGGGATAGAAGGTCCAAAAATATCAGCATCGATGATGCCAACCTTGGCTCCCGTTTTGGCCAGAGCTACTGCTAAGTTTGAGGTAACGGTAGATTTACCAACCCCTCCTTTGCCAGAAGCAACTGCAATTATGTTTTTTACTCCAGGTAATAAATTGGTTCCTTTTAGTCTTGAAGTAGTTACTGCTGAATCAAATTCAATGTGTACTTCCAGGCCACTCCCGAATTTTGTCTCCAAAGCTTTCTTGCAATCATTGCGCATAACTTCCTTAAGCGGACAAGCCGGAGTGGTTAAAACGACTGTAAAACTTATTTTTTTGCCATCTACTTTAACATCCTCAATCATATTCAACGATACCAGATCCTTGTGAAGGTCAGGGTCGTTTACAGTTGATAACGCCTCTAATACTAACTCCTTTGTAATTTCCATGCTATTAAAAAATCTAATGAGGTTATTTTTATGATGCAAAATAAGTTGTTTTGTTCGAATTTTGATTTAATTACACCAAAAATTGCCGCGCATTGATACCCCAGCAGACCATAGATGAAATAAAGAATAGAATTGATATTGTGGAGGTAGTTGGTGATTTTGTCAGCCTTAAGCGTAAAGGCCAAAATATGTGGGCCTGTTGTCCATTCCACAACGAAAAAACTCCCTCTTTTTCAGTTTCTCCTGCTAAAGGATTTTACAAATGTTTTGGCTGTGGCAAAGCTGGAGATGCCATTGATTTTGTAATGGAAGTTGAAAAACTCAATTATGCAGAAAGCTTAAAGTACCTGGCCAAAAAGTATGGGATCGAAGTAAAGGAAGAGGAGCTAACGGATGATGAAGCACAGCAGCAAAGTGAGCGAGAGAGTCTTTATATACTGCTTGGTGCTGCCAAGGAATATTATGAGAATCAGCTTTGGGAAACCAATGAAGGAAGATCGATAGGGCTTGGATATTTCAAGGAAAGGAAAATGTCTGATGCCATTCTTAAAAAGTTTGAATTGGGTTATAGTCAGGACGTATGGGATGGGTTTATGCAGCATGCATTGAAGAACGGTCATACGGAGGAAATGCTTGAAAAGGCAGGTTTGATTATTGTTAAAGCAGAAAAGAAATACGATCGCTTTAGAGGCCGAGTAATTTTCCCCATTCTCAACGTGTCGGGCAGGGTGGTTGGTTTTGGTGCCCGGGCACTGAAAAAGGACGATAAACCCAAGTATATTAACTCGCCCGAAACCGTTGTTTACGTTAAAAACCAGATTTTATATGGACTTTACCAGGCCAAGCAAGCCATTCGAACGGCAGAAAATTGTTACCTGGTAGAAGGCTACACAGATGTAACTTCTCTGCATGAAGCTGGCATCGAAAATGTAGTTGCTTCTTCCGGAACTTCATTAACTGAAGGGCAGATCAAGCTTATACAGCGCTTTAGCCCAACCGTTACAGTTCTTTACGATGGTGATATGGCAGGTATCAAAGCCTCTCTAAGAGGAATTGATATGATCTTGGAACAAGGACTCAATGTACGGATAGTTTTATTGCCGGAAGGGGAAGATCCTGATAGCTATTCGAAGAAACTTGGCAGTGAAAGCTTCAAGACCTTTTTGAATGAAAACTCGCAGGATTTCATTCATTTTAAAACAGGTTTGCTTGCTCGTGAAGCTAGCAATGACCCTATCAAAAAGGCAGATTCAATAAAAGAAATAGTGGCCTCCATTGGAGTAATACCTGATTCTATTAAGCGTTCAGTTTACTTGAAAGAAGCAAGTGGGTTGCTTGAAATAGAGGAGCAAGTACTCGTTGGTGAGTTAAATAAAATCATTCGCAATAAGGCAAAAAAGACAAAATTTCAGGAAGATACCCACGAGGAAGCTACTCAACTACAATCTTTGGAACAGGAAGTTAGTTGGGATCCAAAAGAGATAATAAAATACCAGGAACAGGAAAGTATTCGACTTTTACTGGAATACGCTCATGTAGAACTTGATCAGGAAACATCGCTTCAAACATATTTGTTGAATGAATTGGAAGATGTAACCTTCTTTTCAGATATTCATACCGAAATATTAAACAAATTCAGAGAGGAGCTTGCCGAGGGTAGAACAGCTACCGTTGATTATTTTGTTAAATTCGGTCGGCCTGAAGTGCGCAAAGCAGTTATTGATATTATCAGTCAGAAACATGAGGTAAGCCCTAAGTGGGGGAATAAATACAAAATATTTATTCCAAGTGAAAAGGATAAACTTCATTTGGAACATTCTGCACTTACCAATGTACTACGCCTAAAACAACGGGTTGTTAGAAAGCTGCTGGAAGACAATATTGAACGATTAAAAAGTGCCACTTCCGAAGAAGAGCAAACAGAAATACAAAGAATTCATGCAGAGCTGAAACGAACGGAAGCTGAGATTGCTTCTCAGCTTGGAAATGTTATTCTTAAGTAAAAATGCCCAATTAACTAGGGTAAGGTAAAACCGCAAGAACTGATTAGTTTTGTATCTGTAATTAAATCAAGCAGCCATGAGCAAATTAAACACCATAGAAGAAGGAATTGAAGCGATAAAAAAGGGAGAGGTAATAATTGTTGTGGATGACCAGGATAGGGAGAATGAAGGTGATTTTATTTGCGCTGCTGAACTGGTTACGCCCGAGATTGTAAATTTTATGGCTACTCATGGAAGAGGGCTCATTTGTGCTCCGTTAGTGGAGGATCGTTGCGAAGAATTGCAATTGGATTTGATGGTAGGTAAGAATACGGCCCTTCACGAAACACCTTTCACAGTTTCAGTTGATTTAATTGGACATGGATGCACTACAGGAATTTCTGCAAGCGACAGGGCCAAGACCATACGGGCACTCGTTGATCCTAAAATTAAACCAGACGATCTGGGAAGGCCTGGGCACATATTTCCTTTAATGGCAAAAAGAGGTGGGGTTTTGCGAAGAGCAGGTCATACCGAAGCGGCAATTGATCTGGCTCGTATAGCCGGCCTTTCTCCTGCAGGTGTGCTTGTAGAAATAATGAACGAGGATGGTTCAATGGCCCGTCTTAACGATCTATATAAAGTGCGGGATAAATTTGGGTTGAAGTTAATTTCAATTGAAGACCTTATTAACTACAGGTTGAAAGAAGAATCGCTGATAGAAAAGGGAATAACGGTGAAAATGCCCACCGAATATGGAGACTTTGATCTGACCTATTATATCCAAAAGAATACAGGTGAAACCCATCTTGCCATGACCAAAGGGAAATGGAAGAAGGGTGACCCTCTTCTGGTTCGAGTGCACTCATCTTGCGTAACAGGAGATATTTTTGGCTCCTGCCGGTGCGATTGTGGTCCGCAGCTACACGAAGCCCTGAGAATGGTAGATGAAGCTGGCCGGGGAGTTGTTTTGTATATGAACCAGGAAGGTAGAGGAATTGGATTGGTAAATAAGCTTAAAGCATATAAGCTTCAGGAAGAGGGTATGGATACGGTAGAAGCCAACCTTCATCTGGGCTTTAACATGGATAACAGGGACTATGGAGTTGGAGCGCAGATTTTATGCGATTTGGATGTAACTAAAATTAAGCTCATTTCGAATAATCCTAAAAAGCGAGCAGGTCTAATGGGTTATGGCCTGGAAATTGTAGAAACAGTACCCATCGAAATCCCTCCTAACAAACACAACGAAAAATATCTTCGTACCAAGAGGGATAAAATGGGGCATCAAATACTGAAAAAAGAATGAAGCAAGCTCTTGTTTGGCTTTTGTTGATAACTTCATTTTTTGCCAAAGCCCAGGAGTTTCCATCTGACCTTTGGCATGAAGGATACCTTGTGCTTGTAAATGAAGATACGCTAACAGGAAAGTTAAAGTACAACCTTGAAAGGGATTTGGTTCAAGTAGAAACCTCTGACAAAACCTACACCTTTAGTGCACAAAAGATATTTTTCTTTCAAATTTTTGATCAAACCACAGATACCTATCGTCAATTTTATGTACTGCCCTATGCGCTGGTCAACCAATATGAGGCACCTGTAATTTTTGAGGTACTGTTTGAAGGTAAACTGACCTTGTTATGTCGTGAAGCAATAGTTATGAAGACCGAACATGACAACAACCCCTATCCTTACGGTTCGCGAATGTCGTATAGCAGAGAAGTACTGGAATACACATATTATTTTTTAGATGATAAAGGAAACATACGAGAGTATTCTATGAAAAAGAAAGACTTGCTGAATGCGTTAAAGGATAGGGCAGGAAAAGTAAATGAGTTTATGAAGGTAAACCATTTGCGTGCTGATAAACGACTTGACCTCATTCGGATAATTTCCTTTTACAACGGAATAATTTAATCGTTACTTACCGAAATTAACTTTGTTTTACCTTCGTGAAATGGGCATGGGGGTTCCTTCTTATTTCTCTACTTTTACACTCTGATTTTAGAGGCCGAAATAAATTTTTAAACTATGGAAAAGCCATTAATTCTTGTTTCAAATGATGATGGAATTACTTCCAGAGGAATTCGAGTTTTAGTAGAAGCAATGCAAACCTTCGGAGAGGTGGTTGTGGTTGCACCAGATAGTCCTCAGTCCGGAATGGGGCATGCTATTACGATAGGAGATACTTTGCGATTGGAAAAGTCGGACATTTTTGGGGAAATTGCTGCTTATGAATGCACAGGTACACCGGCCGATTGTGTCAAAATTGCTAAACACTATGTACTTAAAGACCGCAGACCCGATCTGGTAGTGAGTGGAATTAATCATGGAAGCAATACTTCTATAAGTGTGCTCTATTCCGGTACCATGTCTGCTGCAATTGAAGCCGCTTTAGAAGGCCTTCCGGCCATTGGTTTTTCTTTATGCGATTATTCATCGGAAGCTGAGTTAGAGCATGTAGTTCCTTATGTTCGCCAATTGGCAGCTGAAGCGCTTACAAAAGGTATGCCGAGAGGCGTGGCTCTTAATGTAAACTTCCCTCCAAAGAGAGAACAGCCTATTCAGGGAGTACGAGTATGTAAGCAAGCTAATGCTAAATGGCAGGAAGAATTTGACGAACGCTTTGATCCTTACGGCAGGAGGTATTTTTGGATGGCAGGTAATTTTGTAAATTTTGAAGAAGACGATAATAATGACGAGTGGGCTATTGCCAATAATTATGTTTCCGTTGTTCCCTGCCAGTACGACCTTACCAGCCTTTCAGCTATTGAGGTGATATCTGATAGCTGGGAGTTTTAAAATAGAATTATCTACTAGAAAACCTAAAGCATACTTTTAGAAAGGTAGATTCTTGCAACGATTCTTATTAAGTAAAAAAAAGTCATCATAATTAAGCCTAATAATTCTTCAGTTTCAGTGAAATTGGTTCAGAACGTTGTATAGGAAGCCCTATTATTCCACTAAAACTTTCGCCATTCGGTATTTCCTTATCAATAATGTTATTTTCTTCTAAGTCTAAACGCAAGTTCGTATTCGATGTATTAGCAACAATCATATTTCCAACCCCTATAACAAGACCGATCGGGATCGGAGTAACATTGCAGTCACTATTATTACAATTATAAAATGTTACCCACAGTAGTCCCCAAAGAAGGTATAAGGGAGATGGTTGTTTAATAGTTTCATAGATCAACTGAGTCTCCATTGGGAATACAAGTTTATTACTTACGAATAAGTCAACATCATTCTTAAAATTAATTGAACGACCTGTATTATTTTCAACTGTTATTGCAAGAAGCTTAATCCCTTTTTTGTTTGCCTTTTGACTATATTTTTTATTTCCACTTTCAGAAAGTAAATCATATTTAAATGAGTACGCTAATCCATCTTCCTCCAAAGTAGGAGTTATTTTGGACGTATATGACGAAATATGGTTATATGAACCAGCACAAGAGAAAAGGGTCATTAATAATAAAATTGAAAAAAAGTTTTTCATGAGATGATGAATTTTAGATTGTGTTTTAAAAATGGCTAGAGTGAAAAATAACCAATAGTGCAATAGTTGTAATTAAATATCTTTTGTGTAATAAAAATATCAATATTTAAAATTATTAAAACACTTTTTAGTTGATTTTATGATTGACATAATTAATTTTCTAAGTAGAGTGTTTCTAAATTTAATTAACTAATGTCCTAATTAATAAACTCTCGATATTGGTATCCAAAGCTCTTCCTCAGAATCAGTGCTTTCATTTTTGTATTTCTCCCCCATTAGAGCAAAATGGGGCCTATTATCTAAGGTATAACCGGAATTGGGCAACCATGTATTGAAAATGTACTGGTAGGCTGAGGCAGCTTGGCTTGCTTTTCCCTGGTAAACAAAAACAGCATAGAGTCCTTTAGGAATCACGAGTGGTTCAAGTCCCTCAGGAACAAAGTCGAAGTTACTTACACGTACAGCCGCCCATTTTTCAAACGAGTTTGCAGGATCAAATTCCTTTAAAAAGTTTTGTGAGGGATATACCTCAACAGAATAAAGCTCGTTTCCAATAGCATTTTGAATTTTTGTTTTTTGAGGAATAAAGGATTGCCATAACTCCTTTGTTGTGTTATTTGAAAATGACATAACCATTTTCTTTCCTACCAGCTTGGTATCAGCGAGTGTCTCAATTCTTGGAGATTTAGTCTTTAACATAGGCTTTGCATTCTCATTTGCGATTTTTATTGAAGCAAGTGCACTAATTCTCTTTATCTGTAAGTTTTTTGAGTGTAGGTTGTTTTTCCTGGAGTCTTTTTTCTATTTCTTTTTCATGCTCCTCAAGTTTTTCATCTTCTTCTCTTTTGCCACTTTTAGTTTTGGTAAAATTGTTTTGCTGCATTTGTTGGGCGAACTCATCAATACGCCTTATGAATGAATGGTTTTTTTGAAGAGCAGATTCTGAAAATTCGAATGTATAGTTAGCAAAATCTGCACGGATTTGCTTTTGCTTAGACAGCTTTTTCATTTTTTCCTGCCAGGAGGGAAGGCTTTCTTTTATCTGACCACCTTTTTCGTTTGGTTTTGTCGATGCATTATTCGATTCGCTTTCCACATTTTGCAAAGAATCACTGGTTTTATCTAATAGAGCTTTATGAGGTATTGGATTCTTGTCTACATTTCTTTGCTCTTCAAATCTTTCTCTATCAATAGCTCTCTTTTCCTGGTCAATAATTTTATCCATTTCCATGAGGATACTTTCTTTTAGCTGTTCCACTTGCAGGGTATCCTTTGTATTCAATGCAGATTCTAGTTGTCTGGCTTTTTTCTTAAGTACCACAGCTTTCTGTTCGATAGTGTTTCCTTCTTTTTGCCTGCTGTTTACAGTAGGTTTAGATTGAGGAGCCCTTTGAGGAGGAGGCACCTGGGATATTGATAATGTAGAAAGTAGCAAAAAGATACTGGTGTATAAATACTTTTTCATAGTTATGAATGAATAATTATAAGATGATTACAGCAGCCACAAGTTTACTCAAAACTTTTACCAAAGGGTGTTCCGGGAAAGAGAATTAAACTTCTTTAATTGGTTATTATAGATTGAAGAAGTGACCAATAGTTTGGTGTTTTTCATGAGGTGCCAAACTATGTTCTGTATTGCATTTAACATATTGAAAATCAATGATATAAATACCTTTAAACATAGATGTTGAAACACTTTTTTCTTATGCCATAAGTACTACCTTTGCTCATGGTTTAAGGTTTTTTTTGTAACTCATAAATCTATTTTTTGCCATGTACCAAATAGAATCAATAGTTCTTATTGTCATCTTTTTAGCCGGTTTGGTAGCCATTACTTTTGAGAATAAACTGGAGGTTAATAAAAGCTGGATTGCCTTATTTATTGGTGCAATAATGTGGATAGTCATAGCTATTGGAGAAGATGAAAAGGCATTGGAAACAGCCATTATTCATGAATCTGCAGAGATATTTGAATTGATAATTTTTTTGATGGGAGCCATGACCATTGTGGAAATGATGGGTCATTTCAGGTTTTTTAAATGGATAGAGAATAAGCTACTTTCCTTTAATATTTCAAATAAGCAATTGTTCTGGATACTGGGCTTTACTTCCTTTTTTGCCTCTGGCTTGCTCGATAACCTTACGACAACGCTCGTAATGATTCAGATTGGAAGACATCTTTACATTAAAAAGGAGAATTTCACTTTGTATGTTATCAATGTAGTTATTGCAGCTAATGCAGGTGGAGCGATGTCGCCTGTAGGAGATATAACAACCATTATGCTTTGGTTGTCAGGCAAATTCACCGCCTGGCAAATCGTTTTGTATGGATTTATCCCATCGGTTGTTGCTTGGGTTGTGCCTCAGATCATGCTTACCAGGCAAATAATACCGGAAAACAGAATAGGACGTGAGCCTAAAGAAGTACTGCCTTTGCAGTGGGGAATCATATTTATAGGACTCTTTACATTTGGTTTTGCGGTTTTGGTTAATTTGTTCCATCTGCCCCCATTCATTGGTATTTTGCTTGGAATGGCTGCTGCAGCTATTGTAATTGACTATCGATTAAAACGGGGAACGTTAAAAAAACAAGCCGGACATATTGTTAACATTATTAAAACAATAGACATGGCAACCCTGAATTTTTTCATAGGTATTTTATTGGCAGTTGGCGCTTTGGGGCATCATGGAATCCTGGCTCAGGTAGCCAGTTTTATTTTTGGCGATAACCCCGGATCAAACCCAAACCTGATAGTTACTGGTCATGTGACACTTGGTGTGATTTCATCAATACTTGATAACGTACCACTAACTGCGGCTGTAATTAAGATGCTGCCTGATGGAATTTCATATAGTTATTGGGTTTTGCTGGCCATAACTGCCGGAACAGGTGGTAGTATTTTAGTAATTGGTTCTGCTGCGGGTGTTGCTGCAATGGGGCAGGTAAGAGAACTCACTTTTATGGAATATTTTAAAAAGGGTACCTTCCCGGCTGTGGCTGGTTATGTGATGGCCGTGGCGGCATGGTATGTGGTTTTCTGCTGTCACCATTAAGGTTTTTCGGCAGCAAGAGCGTAGACAATAGGCAATTTTCCCCCTAAATGTTTGATCACGTATCTGCCTTTTTCTTTTTCCATGGTATGTTTAAAACAGTTATAGGGTGAATAATCATATTCTTCAAATGCTGTAATGTTTAATCTTTGAGAAAGCAATGCTCCTAATACTTCAGATAAGCTATGGTTCCATGTTATGGTAGTTAATTCAACAGGTGCTTCCGGGTTAGTATAGGTACCGGTTTCTGTTTCTATAATGGCCTCATCTTTAAAATAGCTGTATTTGATTTCTTCAAAATCATTATCAAACATCCACACAACAGGATGAAATTCAACCATAATGAGTTTTCCACCCGGTTTAAGAAAGTGGTTGATCACCTTGGCCCATTGCTCCAGATCAGGTAGCCATCCTATCACTCCGTAGCTTGTAAAAACAATATCGAAACTCTTGTTCAAATGTTCAGGCAGATCATAGATGTCGCAGCAAATAAAATCTACATTAACCCCTGCCTGTTTTGCAAGCCTGTTAGCCTGGGTAATTGCTTCATCGGAAATATCCGCTCCTGTTACTTGGGCACCCATACGAGCCATGGAAATACTATCCTGGCCGAAGTGACATTGCAGGTGTAAAACCGATTTTCCTTTTAGATTTCCCATAAGGTCAATTTCAACGCTGTTCAGAGAGTTTCTTCCTTCAAGAAACCCTTTAACATCATAAAAATCTGAGGTTATATGGTGTTTGGTTCTTTCGTTCCAGGATTGCCTGTTTACTTTTTTATAGTCTTCCATAGCTATGTTTTAAGTTGTCTAAATTAAAAAATATACCAGCGATTTATGCTTTTTATCATAATGCTGTTTATGAATGTTCGTTAATCTTGCAAAAAATTTGCAATGACTTCAAAACGAGTAAAACAAACAAGAAAAGAGGAGTGGCTTAATGCAATATCGCATGGAATTACAGCATTAAGTGCCATTGGAGGATTGGTTGTGCTAATTGTTTTTGGTGCACAAAGTAGTAAGGATTGGAGCTTATTTAGCGCCTTGTTTTACGGAGGTAGCCTGGTTGCATTGTATACATTTTCGTCCGTTTATCATGCCATAACACATGAAAAAGCGAAACGAATATTTAATATTCTCGATCATTGTGGCATTTACTTATTAATTGCAGGAACGTATACTCCTGTGCTTTTAATATCGATGGGAGGTACTATTGGTTGGGTTCTTTTCGGCATTCAGTGGGGAATGGCTCTGGTGGGAGTAATCCTTAAAATATTCTACACAGGCCGTTTTGGCATAATTTCAACTATAATGTATGCATTTATGGGTTGGATCATAGTGTTCAAAATAAATTTATTGTATTCCATTTTACCCGAGCCTGCTTTTTGGCTTTTGGTAGCAGGCGGTTTGACCTACACAATTGGGATTGCCTTTTATGTAATTGATACGAGAATTCGATATTCACATTTTATTTGGCACTTGTTTGTAATGGCAGGGAGCATCCTGCATTATATTATGATGGTGATGTATGTGTTTAATTAGTGGAAAAAGAAAAAGCCCGCTATTTTGAATAGCGGGCTTCAACAGAAAAAGCTAATGAATAAATATTAAACTAGTTTTACATTTACTGCATTTAATCCTTTTTTACCTTCTTTCAATTCGAACTCAACAGCATCACCTTCTTTGACCTTATCGATCAAACCTGATACGTGCACGAAGTGTTCTTTTTTTGATCCATCTTCAATAATAAATCCAAATCCTTTAGATTCATTGAAGAATTTTACTGTTCCATTTGACATTGTACTAAAATAATAAATTAATAAAGGTCAAAGGTAATGCTATTTATTAGTCTTAAGCTAATTTCCTCAGGTATCTGAAAAAAAATTATTTCCAAATTACTTCGGAATTAAAAAGTATATCCAATATGTAAAGTGGCAAACATGGTAATGGGAGCAATGTCATAGGTGGAGTTGCCTAATGTATTTTCTCCTGACAGTTTTGCCGTATAGCCAACACCAGCCCATGGTTTTGCATACAGGTTTGAATTAAATAACTGAAAAGCATAGCCTCCATAGGCCATCAAAAGTGCGTTATTGAACTTACTTTCGCCAGTTTCATTATCCTTTTCAATTGTGTATTGTTGAAGGCTTGTTTGCGCACCAAGAAACCATTTTTTGTTTGGTTTGTCAAAATGATATTCACCAAAGAGACCATATCCCTGGCTAAGGCGCACATTCCACCCCAGATCTTTATTGTTCTCATTAAAGTTAACAATGGCAGAAGGCATGTTCATAGCATAGATTCCCGCACCCAGAAGGACCTTCTCACTTGATTTTGGCTGAATGCGCACATGTGCTGAATAGCCACTAAATGCAAAAGTGACAGGATCAATCTCCAAGGAAACCTTTGCTTTGTTTTGGGCATTTGCCCCAAAAGTTATTATCCCAGTAAGGGCAATAACAAGCACTAACATTTTAATAGTTGTTTTCATTTTTGTAGAATTTAAATTGTTAAACATAATATTTAGTATATTTATTAAAGTGAAAATTTTTATTCTATAATTTCGAGCTTAGCAAACCCGTTAAATACGATTCGGCTCTTATAACTTAGGTTGTTTTGTTTGCAGAAGTCTATAAGTAATTTGCTTGTACTCCACTGAATTGCCCTCTTGCGGGTAGCCTGAAACCAGATGACAAAACTGATTGTTTCAAATGGGCGAGAACCCTTTTTTGATCTTTGTGAATTTTCTTTTCCTGTTGGGGTAAGCACAATAAGCTTACCTTCTTTAGTTTTTACTCTTAATGCTTCAGAAATCAGAAACAATGCATCTTCACTGCTCAGATTAAACAGCACATTACACAAACTTATGTATTCAAAGCTATTTTTTTTAAAAGGAAATTTCTCCCCAGGTTCTACTTTTTGCAGGGCCACCCCAAGGCTTCCAACTTTTAACATGGCTTCATCCAGCATATTTTGGTTCGTATCTATTCCGGTTGCGTGTACTTCCTTTAACTTTCTCAACAGTCCAAGCAATTTGCCAGATCCGGTGCCAATATCCAGAACAGATGCCCCAAACGAAATTTCATCTAAAACAGGGGTGAGGAACTCCCTGTACCAATGGGTTTCCTGAACTTTTGAAAAGAAGTGACTAAATGATAAATATTTAAACATAATATAAAGTTTATACAGTTATAAATAAAAAAATTAGCTGTTCATTTCGCTTAGAATTTCGCCAATTGTTTTTTGGGAAAGGGAACGTTTCATCTGCGATTCTACTTCATCAAAAACTTTGCTCACTGATTTCTGAGCATTGTCGGGGCGTTTGCCCTGAGCCAGTATATTAAACGAGGTTTGGAACAAAGCCTTGCCCTTTTCAATTGAGTTAAAAATATCCAGCAAGGTAATTTTTGAGGGGTCTCTCGTGAGCATTACGCCTCCTTGTTTTCCTTCCTTGGTTTCAATAATGCCATCTGCGTTCAGGCTTTGCATAATTTTAACCAGCGTAGGTTTAGGAATGTTCAGTATTTCCGAAATCGAAGCAGTAGACAAATACTCGTATTGGCCTTGTCTCACCTTATCTGAAATAAAAATCACCACCAAAATAGCCTTTGAATAAGAAAGTGAATAACTCATACTATATATAATAAATATATTGTTTACAAATATAAAAGCATTGATTTGAACTTTCCAAGTTTTGTGAATCTTTTTTAATTTTATTGAAATAAATCTTAATGATGAAAATTGACCCCATCATAGCAGTGAAAGATGTTGGAGACAGTGTGCAATGGTACCAGCAGATATTTGGATTTACTCGAACCCACGGAGGTAGCGATTTTGCTGTCTTGGAATGGGATAATGAAATTGTGCTTTGTCTCCATAAGTGGGGTGAGCATGACCATCCTACTATGAAAGATCCAAATATTGCTACAGGTAATGGCCTTGTTTTGTACTTCAAGACTGATAGAATGGATGAAATTCGACAAAATATTAAGAGATCAGGCTACCCGGTTGAAGAGGAAGTCCACCTAAACCCAAACTCAACAAAAAAGGAGTTTTCGCTAAGAGACCCGGACGGATACTATTTACTCGTTACAGAATTTCATAAGTATGAAGGATAGAAAAACTCTTTAAAGTTCTATTCTATAAGCTACAAAAAGATTAGCGGCTGGCACCACATTATTAAATGTACGCCCATAGCCAGGAATGGCATACACATCAAAATTCTCTGGTCTGGGACGGTTAATTAAAAACCGTAACCTAAACTTTGCTCCAACATATAGGTGGGCTAACGGCCCCTGTTCTCTATTTGCTACCACCTTTTCGGTGGTAATAACAAACTCAGCCCATTGGGCATTAAAATTTTGACGAGCAAAGCTTTCGCTTAGTGATGGCCAGATTTCGCTTGGTATGTCCACCTGTCCTTCGTCTTTGAAAGTAGAAGACGCGTACATACCTCCAAATGAAAGAAAGGTTTTGGTTGCGATTTCAAACTGGTAATCAAGCCCGGCACGGTAATAATCTCCTGTTGAAATGTACTTTCCATTTTCAATGGCATTTTTTGGCTCTAACTCACCGTGCCCGTAGTCAGCATTGATTCTTATATGATTGAAAACAACAACACTTAAATTAAATTCATACTTGGTATCCCAATGTATGGCCGTTGTGGCGAGTTTTCCGTAATCAAGGGCCGGTATAATGGTAAGAGGTTGTTTTGTTTTTTGCAATATTGTACTATCAGTCTTTAGCTCAACCTGTAGACTATCCTGTGCCTGTCCAGCTACAACAGTAAATACTAAAAACGAACTAACGATATATTTGATAAACAGCTTCATTACTTTCACACGTTAGAGAATCAGCACACACTAAATTGGTTTTAATAAAATTGCTAATTACTTCATTAATTGTACATTCAACTTCTATTGTATTGTCCGGTTGCTTCACATACGTCCGGGTATAGGATACGGATAGCTCATTTGTAAGATAGGTATTCAAATCCGCAGTATCTCGATAGGTGAGGGTAAAGTCGGAGAAATCATCATTCATGTTTAAAGGTAATTGGTATGTGTGTACCGTATCCTGATAATTTTCATAGTTGCCTGCCCATGTATGATTAATAGAATCAAGTACTACCGCATTGGCAGAACTATCAGAAGCATGATAGAACCGGATTCTCATGTAGGGCTCACTGGCGAAAGGTCCGCAATCGGTACAATCTGAACAACTCACAAAAAAAATGAGTACAAAAAAGAATAACGCCAGCTTTTGCATACTTCAAAAATGATATAAAAACTGAAGAATATGTGCACAAATCATGCCTTAAACAGGATCCACGTTAAAAATAATCTGGACTCCTTTCAGCTCTTTAGAAGCGAGTACATGCTGAGCGCATTTCCATATTTCTAATTTTACCTGGTTCAGATGTACAGTGTTTCTGTCGACTTTTATAAGAATGTCCTGAAGGTATTTGTTCCTTATTTTTCCGATTACCGGCTGGATGGGCCTGTAAACCTTTTCATTAGTTATATGTTTTTTCAAAAGATCGGTTAGTTGGTAGGCAGCATCAAAGGCAAGCCGTGCCTCTTTATGGCGGATGGTAAGTTTTATTAGACGAACAAAGGGCGGATAATAAAATTTTTGTCGTTCTTCAATTTCTTCCTCATAAAAAGCCTTGTAATCATGTTTTATGATGTGACGCAACAAAGGAAGCTCAGGGTTATACGACTGAATAATAACCAGGCCCTGCTCTTCTCTTCTGCCTGCACGGCCCGCTACTTGCGTAGCTAATTGAAACGTTCGCTCTGTAGAGCGAAAATCAGGAAAATGAATCATTCGGTCAATATCGAAAATACCTACGAGGCTAACATGGTCAAAATCCAAACCTTTGGCCACCATTTGAGTGCCCACCAGCAGGTCTATTCGTTTGTTGGAAAAATCATCAATAAGTTTTTCAAACGTATGTTTACCCTTGGTTGTATCCTGATCCATTCGGGCAACCTTGTTTTCGGGTAAAAGCAATTTCAGACTTTCTTCAAGCTGTTCGGTTCCATAATTAATGGTATTAATTTCGGTTGATCCACAAGCTTCGCAGGTTGGTGGCATGGCTTCTGCATAGCCACAGTAATGACATCTGAGCTCATTTTTGTACATGTGGTAGGTAAGGCTAACATCGCAATTTGGGCAATGAGGTGTCCAACCACACACACCACAGCTAAGGTAGGGGGCATATCCTCTCCGGTTCTGAAAAATAATTACCTGCTTGTCTTTGGAAAGGGCAGAACCTATGGCTTCAAACAATTGACTGGTAATGTGACCTTTTATGGTTTTCTTCTTTTTTTCGTGAGCAATGTCAGCAATTTCTATTTTTGGCAAAATAGCATCACCGTATCGCTTATTAAGCTCAACAAAACCATATTTTCCTTGCTGTGCATGATAGTATGACTCTATCGAAGGAGTAGCAGAGCCTAATAGAACCCGCGAATGGTGAAGACTGGCAAGCATGAGGGCAGCATCTCTGGCATGGTACCGTGGTGACGGATCCATTTGCTTATAGCTGGGTTCGTGCTCCTCGTCAATAATAATTAATCCCAGATTGTTAAAGGGTAAAAAAAGTGAGGAACGTACTCCAATAACAAATGGGTATTTTCCCGTTTGTACTCCTTGCCAAACTTCCACACGTTCATTGTCCGAAAACCGGGAATGGTATACGCCTACGAGATCACCAAGTATTTTTTTAAGCCGAACCACCAATTGGGTAGTAAGGGCAATTTCAGGTACCAGAAAAAGAACCTGTTGTCCGTTATTCAGCACTTGCTGGATCAGTTCAATATAAATCTCCGTTTTTCCGCTACCGGTAATACCATGCAAAAGGGCAATTGGTTTTTGCTCGAAAGAAGCCAGCAATTGATCGACTATTTCCTTTTGCTCTCCGGAAAGAGGATGCGCCTCTTCAGTATTAAGGTTCTGTTCAAAGCGGGATTCAATTCGTTGGTAACTTTCAATAATGTTATTCGATTCCAGCGTTTTTATTGACGATGGAGAACAACCTGAAAGGATAAGAGCTTCCTTCTTTATTCCTTTTTCATTAAGCGATGGATTTTCCAGTACTGGCAAATGCCTTAAATAGGAAAGGAGTACTTCCTCTTGTTTAGATTTTTTGCTCAGTCGCTCAAACACACTTTGCAATTCATTCTCTGTGAGCAGGCCTGGATTTAGCCGGACATAGGTTATTGTTTTTGGAGAAAATCGCTCTTTGATCTTATCGAACATCAAAATAGCTTCTTTTTCCAGCAACGATTTCACCAGTTTGCTAATGTTCTTTTTTCCAACCAAGTGAGGAATCTCCTGAAATGGTATATGTTCATGCGCTGCCAGATAATCGATAACGATCTCCTCGTCAGAGGCGAGCAATTCATCCTTTGCATAGACAGGGTTAAGCTGAACCAGTGATTCTGAACTTACTTTCAATCCGGACGGCATGGCAACATTAAGCACGTCACCCGGGTTTGCCATATAATAAGCACCTATCCAATCGAGGAATTTAAGCATGATGGAATTGAAGGCCGGTGTTGCTTCTAATATATCGAGCACATATCTGGCTTCATATTCTTTTGGCGGATTCTGATGAATATGCTTGATAACACCCGTCAGCACATTGCGTTGACCGAAGGGAACAATTACCCGTTGCCCTTCTGTAATCAGTTTATTGAACTCATTCGGCACCCGGTATGTGAACAATTTTGGAACAGGGACGGGAAGTATAATATCCACAAACAAAGTGACACGTTCATCTCCATCGAAGAGCATACTTTGCAGTGAATCAATTTTTGCCATGTGCCAAAGCTAATGTGAATTTAGGATATGGCCTTACGACAAATATTCAAACAATTAATTGTCTTGTGAGCGCCTCCAGTTCTTCTTTTGTATCTACTTTGGGGCTTATTTTTTTTAGTAGCTCGATCGTGCTTTTTACAAATCTTTGATGGCTTTGCGAAAAAGGGTCAAAAGGTTTGTGCTGCAGTGCTTTTTTAATGGCTTCCCATTGATCTAAAAAGTTAAGCGCTTCTTTACTAAAATATGATTGCGTAAAGTGATCCCAAACATAATCTATTGCTTGTTCGGTTGGGTGGAGCATGTCAGTTTTATAAAACCTGTAATCACGCAGATCGTCCAATACAAGCTCATAAGAAGGGTAGTAGTGCACGTGGTTGTATGTACTGTTTAGATAATGGCTTAGTATCAAAAGATGGGATTTACTTAAATTATTTAGTGGCAGTGTATCTTTTACATGGCGAACAGGACTAACAGTAACAATAATTTGTAGTTCAGGGTTAAACTTTCTGAGCTTCTTAATCAGATCGTCATATAGAGGTTCGGTGCTTTGGTGTGTTAGCAACGATTTTTCAAATTCCTTTTGCGGTATTTTGTGGCAGTTGGCAACTTGCAGCTTTCGGGATATGTGGGTGTAAATCCAGGAAGTTCCAAAGGTAATAATTAGCCATTTAGTATTTCTAAGTGCTTTTGACAATTGGCTTAATTGTCCATCAATTATTCCTTCTACCTCTTCTTTCGTCTTTCCATTTGTATCTGAATGTGTTTCTAGATTGACTACAGCCTCGTTTATGGAACAGTAGCTGTTTTCTGTAGGCCTTGATCCATCTAGTGCATACATAAGAACGCGGGCAATAGAAGCAGGATCAAAAAGAATGCCCACTGGATTATTTAAAGAGCTGAACTTGTTCTCCTTTAAATTTTGATCTATAGAATTGGCAAAGCAGGAGCCAATGGTAACAAACGAGTCGCCCAAGTTAACCTGAATTTTGCTTGAGGAAGGAGAAAGAACAGTCCTAAAGTCCATAGATGTAAAAATAAAGCCTTAACAAATGATTTCAACTATTTGTAAAAGCCCTTAAACAAAAAAAGCTGCCCATTAAGAGCAGCCTTTCTAAAATTTGCGTTGCGTAATTACTCTGCTACAACTGTAAAGTTGATAGAAGCCTTCACTTCGCGGTGCAGATCAACCACGGCTTCGTACTCACCAACTGTTTTGATGTCTCCTTTAAAAGATATGCGTCTTCTATCCACATCAAAACCACTATCTTTAAATACTTCTGCTAACTGATTGGAAGTAACAGCACCAAATATTTTACCGTTTTCGCCAGCTTTAGTGCCTATTTTAACACTAAGTGCTTGCAGCTTTCCAGCTAGTTCTTCAGCATCAGCTTTTAATTTTTCAGCTTTATGCGATGCCTGCTTAATGTTCTCTTCCATCATTTTTCGGTTCGAATCATTTGCAAGAATAGCAAAGCCCTGAGGGATCAGGAAGTTACGGCCATAACCGGGTTTTACCTTAACCGTATCGTATTTATAGCCCAATCCGGGAATATCTTGTTTTAATATAATCTCCATAATCCGATTACTTTAAAGAGTCTCCAACATAAGGTAAAATGGCCATATGACGCGCACGTTTCACAGCCTGAGCAACTTTTTTCTGGAACTTAACACTTGTTCCGGTAAGTCTACGAGGATAAATTTTACCTTGCTCATTTATAAACTTCATAAGAAAATCAGGATCCTTGTAATCGATGTACTTGATACCGTTCTTCTTAAATCGGCAGTACTTAGGTTTAATATCCTGTCTGTTAATGGGTTCGTTTTGTAGTGTCATTATGCAGTTACCTCCTCAACTTGTTTCGTTTTCTTAAACTCACCTTTTCTACGCTTTTCGTTGTATTTAACAGCATGTTTATCCAACGAAATCGTCATGTAACGCATAACGCGCTCGTCTCTTCTATACTCAGTTTCGAGTTTCTCTATTGCGCTACCATCAGCATCAAACTCAATTAAAGCATAAAAACCTGTTGACTTGTGATTGATTTGATAGGCCAATTTCTTTAAGCCCCAAATCTCTTTGTTCACAATCTTAGCCCCACTGTCGGTTAGCACTTTCACGTACCCTTCGACAGCATCCTTCATCTGATCATCAGACAAAACGGGAGTTAAAATGAATACCGTCTCGTAATTGTTCATTGTTATGAATTATAATTTTGGAGTGCAAAAGTAGAAAAAACAATTCCCAAAAGCAAAGCTATTTCTTGCTTTTGGGAATTGAATTAAAGGAGCTTTACGCTCCTATGCCTCAGCTAATTGCTTATTTGCCTCTATTACATCTTTTTGAATGTTTTGAGGAACTGTCATAAACTCTGAGAACTTACTTGAGAAACTAGCCCTTCCTTGAGTTAAGGAGCGGAGGGTAGTTGAATATTGGTACAATTCGGCTTCCGGTGTTTTGGCCTTAATACGTTGGTAAATACCCGAAGCTTCCATTCCCAAAATAATCGCTCTTCTGTTTTGCAGGTCAGTCATTACATCACCCATCAGCGACTCAGGTACCTGCACTTCAAGTTCCTGAATAGGTTCGAGCAATTGAGGATTGGCATTTAGAAAAGCTTCTTTGAACGCATGCGATCCGGCAATTTTAAACGATATATCATTGGAGTCCACTGCATGCATTTTACCATCGTATACCATAACCCGTACATCACGTATGTACGATCCGGTTAAGGGGCCTTCTTCCATTACTTCCATAATTCCTTTTTGAATAGATGGCAGGTATCGTGCATCAATAACCCCACCTACAATACAGTTATAGAATATGAGTTTTCCTCCCCAGTTAAGGTTTATTTCTTCTTTTCCTCTTATGTTATAACCTTCCGGCTCAGGCATTCCTTCGTACCATGGCTCCACTTTTAGGTGTACTTCACCAAACTGGCCGGCACCACCCGATTGCTTTTTATGACGATAGCTGGCCGAAGCTGACCGCTGAATGGTTTCGCGATACGAAATACGCGGTTGAGAAAACTCAACTTCAATTCCGTTTTCAACTTTAACGATCCACTCAATAACAGCCAAATGAAGCTCGCCCTGGCACGACAAGATCAATTGTTTCAGTTCATGAGACATTTCAACCTTAATGGTGGGATCCTGGCTGCTAAGCTTTTTCAAAATTTCCACAAGCTTTTCGTCATCGCGTTTGTTTACGGCCTTTACTGCCCTGCGAATGCGGGGTTGAGGAAATTTGATAGGTTTAACGGTTACAGGTTGTGAGCCCGAATACAGAGTATCGTTTGTTTCAGTATGCTTTAACTTAAGTGTAGCACCAATATCGCCACAGGTCAGCTCATCAACAGGAGTACGCTTGTTGCCATCCATAATGAACAACTGGTTGAAGGATTCATCATCTGAAGTTCTTCCATTTGTTAATTTATCTCCGGCCTTTATTTTCCCTGATTTCACCTTGAAAAAAGAGATCTGCCCCAGGTTGGGTTCATATTGAGTTTTGAAAACGAAGAGTGTTGCTTTTTCTTCGGGTTTGCAAAGAATAGAGTCTCCTTCTACGCTTTGCTCATTTTCGAGGTCAGAGGCAGCAGGGCATACGTTATCTATAAAGCCCATTAAGCGGCCGCTTCCCATATCTTTTTCAGCTGATACGCAAAAAACAGGGAAAAGCTCATGGTTGGCCATTCCCATTTTAATTCCTTTACGCATTTCGTCCTCATTCAATGTGCCTTTATCGAAGTAAAGCTCCATTAGTTCCTCATCGTTTTCAGCCGCTTTCTCAACGAGCTCATTGTGCAGTTCATCGGCACGGGCCTTTTCACTTGCAGGAATATCCAGTTTTTCAGGCTTTCCGCCATCAGGCCCGAATTTGTACATGCGCATTTTGAGCACGTCAATAATGCATTGCTGTCCATCAACAACTATTGGGTATTGTATTAGTGTAGCGTTGCTGCCAAATTGTTTCTTAATTGATTGGAACGCTTCGTCAAAAGCCACCTTAGGGTGATCTATCTGATTGATGACAAACAAAGTTGGTTTTCTAAAGCGGTCAGTGTAATTCCATATTATTTCAGTTCCAACTTCTACACCATGTTGGGCATTTATTACCATTGCCACTGTATCGGCTACGCGCAATGCCGAGGCTATTTCACCTATAAAGTCGTCAAGACCCGGAGTGTCAATTATGTTTATCTTGTAGTTGCGCCATTCGGTATGAAGTGGGGTAGCGAAAATGGTCATTTCACGCTCCTGCTCTATTTCGTGATAGTCAGAAACAGTATTTTTTCCTTCAATAGTTCCTCTTCGGTTGATAAGTCCAGCTTCAAAGAGCATGGTTTCGGCAAGTGTAGTCTTGCCGCTTTTATGGGCGCCAACGAATACAACGTTTTTTATGTGCTTGTCATCAAAATTTGTCATGATCTTGTATGATTGTTTGAAGCAATAAAATACGAATATTTATTTCAAAAAACCTTTGACTTTTATCATTAATGTTACCTAAATATTTACTTATAACTATTTATTTCAGTTTGGCTTCCAGTATGACATAAATCATGAATTAAATCGTGTCTTTTTCGTACCTTATAGGTGGAAAACGAAATCGAATTATGGAAGCTAGAAAAAACCCCAAAGCGGATATAAATCGATATCGAACTTTATTTTTCAATATCGGTTTAGTAGTGAGCATGTCGTTAGTATTGCTTGCCTTTGAATGGCGATTTTATGATGCTACCGATACGCTGAATGTTACCGGTACTATGAACGATACTTTTGAGGAAACCCTTGATGTTCCTCCTACAGAACAGCCTCCACCACCACCTCCGACCGCTGTAAATGTCAATTTTATTCCTATTGAAGATACGGAAGATATTGAAGATGAACTGGAAATAAAATTTGATATTGAGATGACCGAGGAGACGGTTATATCGGATGTTCCGAAATATGAGGAGGTGGAAGACGTTGAGGAGGAGGAAACGGCCGAAGAGGTATTTGTCATAGTTGAAGAGCAACCCCATCCCAAAGGTGGAATGCAGGCTTTTTATGATTATGTTAATTCGAACATCCACTACCCCTCACAAGCACGAAGAATGAACATTGAGGGTAGAGTATTTGTTCAGTTTATCATTGAGAAAGATGGCTCGATCAGTCAGATTGAAGTTATAAGAGGCGTAGGTGGAGGATGTGACGAAGAAGCTGTCAGAGTACTCTCAAATGCGCCTAAATGGGCACCGGGTAAACAAAGAGGTAAACCTGTTAGGGTTAAGATGGTTTTACCTATAGTATTTAAATTGAAGTAGGCCTTAACGGAGAAACTTAGATGCTTTTTCCCTTAAACTATCACGGTCGGCTGTGATGGAAGGATCACTGTATATTTTAGAGGAAAGCTCGGCTACTACTTTTCGGTTATATCCAAGCCGTTCGGCCATGTCTTCACAAAATACGATCTCACTTTTAAACACCTGCCCATCTGCTTTCATTAGTTGAATAACATTGTACAAGTATTCAAAGCGCTGATCGGAGGTTAAATGATCCAGATTTGAGATTGGTTTTGGATTCTTAATGAGCTCATCCACTTCTTCAGCGCCAATGCCTTTTGCCTCGGCAATGGTCTGTATAAGTCGAATCTCTTTTTCGGCAATCATGCCATCGCTGGCTGCCATTTGAATAAGTATATTGAGCTGTTCTTTTACCATTCTAATAGAAACTAATTAACAAAGCTATAAAAAAAATGTTAATTGATGATTAAACATTGGCCAACAGGTATCTTTCTTTACTGTAAGATATTCGATCAAATATTTTTTTCATGGTGCAACCATTTGCGGAGCAACCCTGTCTTTACCATGACTTTATAAACTCAAACATTAAACTACAATGAAAAGAATTGCCATTTTATTAGTGATAATCGTACTGGGTTCTTCTGTGTTTGCTCAGAAAACAACAACCCGAAAATTAGACAAGTTTACAGCCATCAGCGCCTCCGAAGGCATTGATGTAACCCTTATTAAAGGATCAAGCTACCAGGCCAGGGTGGAAGCCAGCGGTATTGATATAGAGGATGTACTTACAGAAGTCTCCGGAGGAAAGCTTAAAATTCATCTGGATGGTAATAACCACCGCAATATCGATGTGAACGTAGAAGTTACTTTTGTTAGCCTGGATGAGATCAGAGCCAGTTCAGCAGCAGATATCAAATCAAACTCTGTTATTGAAGGGGAAGTGCTGAATATTGACGCTTCCAGCGCTGCTGACATCGATTTGAAAATTAATGTTAAAGAATTGCATGTGGATGCTTCCAGCTCAGCTGATATTGTTTTGTCCGGTACTGCAGAAAAGCAGACTGTAGAGGTGTCGAGTGCAGCCGACTATAAAGCGTTTGAACTTGTAAGTAAACAGGGAGATATTTCAGCTTCTTCAGCAGCAGATGCAAATGTAAATGTAACCGATGAGTTGGATGCCAGTGCAAGTAGCGGAGGTTCCGTTCGTTATAAAGGCAATCCTCCAAGAGTTAAAGAGCATAGCTCTAGTGGAGGCGATGTAGACAAGTATTAAGTAAAGTTTAAGTAAATATGAGAAGCCTCTATCAAACGGATAGGGGCTTTTTTAATGCATAAATGGAAGCTGAACCAACTCGTAAGCTTCCATCAAGCCTTTTTTGTTGAGTTGGGTCATGCGTATGGGAACCAGTTCGTTAATTTTTAGCGGGTCGTATTTGGCGGTTATGCGCACATAATTTTCAGTAAAGCCGTGCATATTACCCTCTTCAATGTCGTTTTCAAATAGCACCGTTGCTTCACGATCTATATTTTGAGTGTAGAACCTGCGCTTCTTCTTTTCCGAAAGGCTTCTAAGCTGCCTGGATCGCTCGTTGCGAATGTTTACAGGTACTGCGTCCGGCATGTCGATTGCTGGCGTATTGGGTCTTTCGGAATACGTGAACACGTGCAGATACGATACTTCCAGTTCCGTAAGATACTTGTACGTTTCTTTAAACAATTCATCGGTCTCGCCTGGGAAACCTACAATTACATCTACTCCAATACTGGCATGTGGCATTAGCTCCCTGATTTTGGATACACGTTGTGTGTACAGGTCAGACAAGTAGCGCCTCTTCATTTTCTTAAGCAACTCGTCCGAACCAGACTGCAATGGAATATGAAAATGCGGGGCAAACCGCTCTGAATTTGACACAAATTCTATAATCTCGTCTGTAAGCAGGTTAGGCTCAATGGAGGAAATACGAAAACGATTAATGTTTTCAATCTTGTCCAGTTCCTTGATCAGATCTATGAACCGGTCTTCACGCTGGCCATTTCTAATTCCGAAGTCGCCCGTATTTACACCCGTAAGTACAATCTCTTTAATGCCCGATTCCCCAATTTCCCTGGCTTGCTTAACAATATTCTCAATAGTGTCGCTACGGCTATTGCCACGTGCCAGTGGAATGGTGCAGAAGGTGCACGAGTAATCGCAGCCATCCTGTACTTTTAAGAACGTACGGGTACGGTCGTTTATGCTGTAGGCAGCATTAAAGGTGTTTGCTTCTTCAATATCCGAAGCCAACACTTGGGTTTCTCCTCTTTTGAAATCACCTAGTAAATCGAGCAGCTGAAATTTCTCTGCAGCCCCCAGCACGGCATCCACGCCAGGTATTTCGGAAATTTCTTTGGGCTTTAACTGTGCGTAGCAGCCCATAATTGCAACGTAGGCATTGGGCGAAATAGCGCGCGCTTCGCGCACGATCTTCCTACACTTTTTATCTGCATTATCGGTTACCGAGCAGGTGTTGATAATGAAAATATCGGGTGTGTCCAGGAAATCAACTTTCTGATAGCCACGATCCTCGAACATTCGGCTGATAGACGATGTTTCGGAGAAATTGAGTTTGCACCCAAGCGTATAGAAGGCTACTTTTTTCATTGGGCTGCAAAAATAAGGAATTTGGTTATTATTTAAAGCAAACGAGGTCTGTGAGAAACAGACCTTGGACTTAGGGGTGCTTTTACTGATCATCTAAGTAAAGATTTACACCCTTAAACTTAATTTCTGTTAAATAATCGTCTTCCATTTCTGATTTTCTATCGACTATTTGTGAGTACCTAATTAGTTGTTTAGAGTCAATATTTGCATACCATATAGAAAGCTCATTACTTGAATCTTCTTGAATGTTCCCGACAACCAAAAATTCATTATTTGAAATCCATATTGCATCATCAAAATTGTAATAGTAGCCTCCAAACAAAACTCTATTTCTGGTTCCATTAATTAAATCGAAATAAAAAATTTCAGAGTCAACTGCATATAAAGCTTGGAGATTTCCACTTACTGTTTCTTCAAGAGCAATCTTTTGGCTATAAATGTCTAAAATTTTAGCGCTATCCTTCGATGTAAACAAGAAGTTTTTATAGAGATTTAAGTAATCTGCCGAAGGGGTAACTTTTACCGAATACTCGCTATATGGTTGCTCAGAAACTTTCTTAAATTTTGAAAAGTCAAATTCTCCTAATGTGTTTTTCTTATATTGAATCCATTTATTAAGCTCTTTTTTCAGTTGATTTTTAAATGGAAAACTTTTTAAATTGGAATCAACCTCAAGAAAAACCGTATCCGAATTACTAGATGAGCTGTATTTGATACTTTGAGTTACATATCCTGACTTTTCAAATTTTAGTATATAATCTGGGCAGCCCCCAATCCCACCAGAAATATTATAATAGTTGAATTGACCTTGCGTATTTGTTAAATTTATTTGTGATTTTGAGTCGGAAACTTTAACGCCATTAATTGGCAAACCAGAATCTTTATCAATAACAAATAAATCTATTTCTTGAATGCAGTCGCAAGATGACAAAACAAACAATATAAGTATTAGATAGATGGGCTTCATATTATTAAAATGATATTAATATTTCTGAAATGGTAATTAATGTTTGTTTTTTTAATCAACAAACCACCTTCAACACCCCTTGCAATACCTTAAAATGCAGCTCCTTTTCATTTTTATCAAGTGGTATTTCCCCATCCAAATGCAAGGCCTGGTTAGTGTAATGCAAGGTCACTTCCTTTCCGGCTACTTCGGTGCAATACTTGGAATCTAATGCTTTGCCTTTAAATACCTGCCGTAGCAGGTAAGGTACAAAAATAAAAGGTGGCTTACGTACCAGTGTTACGTGCAAAATGCCATCTTCTGTATTGGCATTGGGGGCAATATGGAAATTGTGCCCGTATTGTGTGGTATTAGCAAACACAATAAAAAATGCCTTGCCACTGTATTGCACCTCATCTGCAACTAAGGTAAATTCAAATTCCTTGTAGCGCATGTATTCGGTAAACACCAACTTGGCATACGACCACAACCCACGTAGTTTAGTTTGGTTGAAAAGTGTATTAATATGTCCGTCATACCCAACACCTGCAACGTTTACAAAAACACGGTCGCCCATTTCAATTACATCTATAGGTTTTTCTGTGCCTGCTTTTAGCTTGTGCAAAGCAGCTTCTACTTCCATTGGAATGCCCAAATGAAAGGCAAGCCCATTGGCTGAGCCCACAGGGATAACACCCATTTGCGTGTTGGTATGCACCAGCTCCGAAGCAATTTCGTTTATGGTGCCATCGCCACCCACTGCTGCAATTACATCATACTCGTTTTTGTATTGTCTGGCAAGTTCTTTGGCATGTCCCACATGGGTGGTGGTAATTATCGCATGGCTTGGGTATAGGTATTTATTCTTCTCAAAAGCAACTACAAAGTTGCTTTTTGCTCCTCCGGATATTGGGTTGTGTATAAATAAGTAGCGCTTATCCATTCATTAGATTTGGAATCTAAAATACGATAATACTACTTAACGATCATTGTGGTTTTTTCAAGAGGGTATACTATTTTATTCTTAAATTCATCAAGTGTTTTCCCAATTTGAAGTAATTCAAAATCACCATATCTTTTTCCTACTATCTGTATCCCAATAGGAAGAGATTCTTTACTAAGTCCTATTGGAATACTCAGCACGGGGCTTTCGGTGAGTGCAAAGGGAGTGTTATAGGCTTGTGTTGCCATATAGTAGTGGATGTTGCCACCGTTTACCTGCAAGGGTGTGTTGTACACGTTAAAATTGCCATACGACTTGGTAGGGGAGTGGTGTTCAAAGGCTGTTACTGCACTTACAGGGCATATCCACGCATCGTAATCGTTTAAGAAGTTTTCCATTTCTGTAATGATTGAATCTTGTTCGGAGGCAGCAATCATGTACTTTTCAACCGACATCGGCTTAACAATATTTTGATGCATGGGCACCTCTTTCAACACTCCTTTGGTAAATATGGAACCCATCCAGCGAGCAAAATTTGACGTATGATAACCACCCTGCATACCCACAAAACTGCCCCAGGTTTTCCAGGCCTGTTGGAAATCGATATCAGGCTGTGCCTTTACTATTGTGGCACCTGCAGCTTCTAATTTGTTTACGTATTGGCGTATAGCTGCTTTAATTTCATTATCTACTTCCACGCCTCCAAATTCGTCTGTCCAGGCGATGCGAAGCTTTTTAATATCGATGGTATCCCTGGGATGTGCCACAGGCACCAATCTGGCGTAATCGGGGGTAGTTTTGGAAATGATCTCCATTGCTAATTCAAGATCCTCTATGTTGCGTGCTAATGGGCCGCCCACGGCCAGTGTTCTAATCCCGTTTGTTTTTTCCTTGGGGTCCAATTGAATGCCATTCAGAGAGGTTACTCCATAGGTAGGTTTAAAGCCATACACTCCGCAGTAGGCAGCGGGCAGGCGTATGGAGCCCGCCAGGTCGTTACCAAAGGCAAGAGGGCTCATGCCGGTAGCTAGTGCCGTAGCACCACCTCCGCTGCTGCCACCACTTGTTCTTGAGGTGTCCCAGGGGTTATTGGTTCTGCCAAAGAGCGGATTGTCAGTTTGCATATCCATTGCTAATAGCGATAGATTGGTTTTACCTATTATAATAGCTCCTTCTTTCAGCAGTAGTTGTACTATATCGGCATTAACCTCCGGAATATTATTTTTTAGTGGCGGATATCCGGCAGTAGTTGGTATGCCCTGCGTTTTGTAATTGTCTTTTATGGTTATTGGCACCCCATGTAATTTACCCCAAACCTCACCTTTGGCTAAGGCGGTGTCTGCTTCTTTCGCTCTTTTTAGAGCAGCTTCCTTGTTTAAGAAAATTACTGCATTGTAGGTGGAATTATGCTTTTCTATTTGTTCAATGTAGGCAGAAACCACGTCATAAGAAGAAAGCTCTTTGTTGCTTATTTTTTTAGCAAGCTCAGTTGCTGATGAAAATAGAATGCTGTTTTGTGCCATAATGTATCTTGTTAAGAGTAATAGTGCAATTGAGAGATAAACCCGTTTCATAAGAATCAATTATTTCCCTGCAAAACTGGGTGCCACCAGGCACTATTTCATTCAACTAGTTTAAGAAACACTGTTGGGCAAAACTATTTGCAAACTTCAGCTATTCGTTTTCGGCCAGCTTTTTCCTGATCTGGCTCAGGTACTGAGGGGTAATGTTGAGGTAAGAAGCAATAAGGTATTGCGGTATGCGCTGGGTAATGTCTTTTCGATTGGCTGCCAACTGGAGGTAACGTTCGGTAGGGCTTGAGAAGATGGAGTCGCGAAGCTTCATTTCCCAGCTGGTAAACAGGTATTCAGCCATTAGTCGTCCTGCCCGTTCGTAAGAAGGATTGGCTTGGTAAAGTCCATCCAGTTTTTCTTTGGAAATAACCAGCAGCTCTGTGTCTTCTATGGCTTTGAAATTCTTCTTGGAAGGAATACCGTTTATAAACGATGGATAATCGGTAAAAAAACAACCTTCAAAACAAAACCCTTCAATTATTTCTTCGCCTTCTTTCGAATAAAAGGAATAAACTGCGCCTTTTGTTATAAGCGCAAGTTTTTTACTGTATTGCCCCTCTTTGATGTAATACTTCCCCTTAGGTATACTTTCAGGTTCAAGTCTGTTCCAGAAGGAATTAAACAGATCCGGAGATAATTGAAGAATTTTGTTTATTTTATCTTTCATCCCAGTTTATTGATCAAACCTACCTCTTTAATTACCTGGTTTATAAACAGAATATCCTGGTATATTTTTTCAGCAATTTTAGATTCTATCAGGCTCTTCTTCAAAAATGCGTTTGTTTCAAACATGTCCTGGTTCCAGCTTATTGCCAGGAAGAGTTTGTCGTTATTAATGGAGATAAATACGTCACGGTATTCGTATTTTCCAAATATAAAATCTACTACTTTCAGGAACTTTTTATCCATTAAGGCCAAAGCTTCGGCTTCGTTTTCACAATATGCTTTAAAGGGACTATTTACGTTTAGCTTAATCTCATTTTCTTCTTGAATGCGCAATATATTTGGAGACCCTATCGGCAAATTTTCTTCCAGTAAATCGATAGTTAAGGTGTTCTTTTCAAGGTTATAAGTGGGTATAAGTTTAAGAGGTACAGAAAGATTGATTTTTTTAAGGTGCAGCTGCACAAACAACCCGTTGAAATAAGTAATGGTTGCTTCGTTTCGGTTGTAATTGGAGGAGTTTCTTTGCTCACATTCTGATATACTCACATACTCGTCTTCTACGGTACCTTCAATGGTATCTTCGCTGGTAAAAACCGAACCATAAAAAAGCTCGGCCCCATTGAATTCATCTTCTTCTATGGCTTCTCCCGAAAAACTGAGGTTAGGATTAATATGGGTTACTATTTCGCTTACCAGCTGTTTTTTAAGCTGTCTTGAGAATTTATACCCAATGGTTCCTTTTTTTATAACAGTAAAAATTCCTGCACCAACCAGCGAAAGCAACATCGAGGCAGCTAATGGACCAATGATCATGGCTGCATCAATTGTTGGGGTAGTGCTTAAGGCTGCAGTTAATAATAAGAATATAGACCCGGAGAATAACCACGTACGAAAAAATGCCCGTTTAAAAAGGCCTTTGGTTTTGTTATAGAGCGCTACTCTTTCCTTTTCCAGTTTTTTAACGATCTCGTTGAATTGTTCGGGAAGCCTGGAACTATCGCCAAAGAATTTTACTGAGCTATCTTCGTTCGGCTGGGCATTTTTAACAAGTTTGAAAATGAAGCGTGCTATTTTCCAAAAAGCATACAAGCCAAGCACTGCAACTACAATAAAGATGAGAGTGAAGTTGTCCATCATGCAAGTTGTTTGGTGGACAAAAGATAATCTAATTTTCGATTACCACAAATCATAGTGGTTATATCTACGCTACGATATAACTAAAAATAAAGAGCCATCCAGAAATTGTTTCTCCAAAGGGTACTTTGGACAGATATCAGGGTACTAAATACGCTCTTTATTAGCAAAAATCATTTTAGGCAAATACAATATAGCCAACAATCATAAGGGTTGGAAGCGCTCTAATAAGAGCTGGAGTTGAAGCTTCAGTATATTTAGTTCCAATGATTCTTAGAATTAACATAACAACTACTGCAATAACAATTGTAGATCCACCCATATAAAGCAATCTTAAATACCCATTATTACCTAATTGAAGATTATAAAGTAGCAGTCCAACAGTTGCTACTGCACTACCAATCCAAATAACCTTTGGGACTATATACTTCGATAAAAGCTCATTTAACCCATTTAGTTTATTTTCATCTGGTTGCTCGTTTTCTTCAGCTTTGCTGTGAATAGGCAAATAGATGTTCAGGAAAAATACTATTCCAAGTCCTGCAAGACTAATGTTTATTAAGAATGGAGCATCATTTCCAGAAATTTTCAATAAAAACCCAATTATTAAAGCGATTACTAAAAATCTTTCAGCAAGAGGTAAAATTTTATTCATTTTGTCGGATTTTGATTTTTCCAAAAAAGTTTAATAAATTCAACCAAATCGGCTATTTCCTTCTTCCTCTCCCTTTTTTAACCGGTGCATTTTCAGCTAACTCCAGGCATTCTTCTAAGGTGAGTTCTTCCGGCACTTTGTCTTTAGGTATCTTCACATTTTGCTTGCCCACTTTAATATAGGGTCCGTAACGCCCGTTTAATACCTGCACATCCGGGTTTTCTTCAAACACTTTTATGTACTTTTCGGCATCTGCTTTTCGCTTTTGCTCAATCAGTTCAATGGCGCGCTCTTCTGTTATGCTTAGGGGGTCGTCTTCTTTGGTAAGGGAGGTAAATTTGCCATCGTGGCGCACGTAGGGGCCAAACCGGCCTACGCCAATTACAATTTCCTTACCCTCAAATTCGCCCACTGTTCTTGGGAGTTTAAATAGGTCAAGCGCTTCTTCCAGAGTAATGGTTTCTATCAATTGTCCTTTACGCATGCTGGCAAATTTGGGAGCGGGGCCTTCTTCTCCCTCTTCAGGTTGTTCACCAATTTGTACCAGAGGGCCAAACTTACCAAGTCGGGCTATTACCGATAGCCCGGTTTCTGGATCGGTTCCCAGTTCACGGCTGCCGCCCACTTCCTTGCGGTCGAGCTTTTCAGTTTCTTCAACATGAGGGTGAAACTCTTTGTAAAAATTGCGGATCATGTTGTTCCACTGCTTTTTACCCTGGGCAATTTCGTCAAAGTCTTTTTCAACCGTGGCCGTAAAGGAATAGTCCAGAACCTCACCAAAGTGATCCACCAAAAAGTCGTTTACTACCATTCCAATATCAGTAGGAAACAATTTGCTTTTTTCTACTCCGGTGGTTTCAGTATCGGTACCCGAACTTACACTCCCATTTTTAAGCGAGGCTACTTTGTACGTTCGTACGTATCCTTCACGCGATTCTTTCTCTACATACTTTCGCTTCTGAATCGTGGAAATAGTAGGAGCGTAGGTAGAAGGACGACCTATTCCCATTTCTTCCAGTTTCTTTACCAAACTGGCTTCTGTATATCTCGAAGGGTGTCGGGTAAAGGTCTCGCGCGAATTCATTTCTTTTAGTTCGAGTGCTTGCCCTTTGGTTAGAGGTGGCAGCATCGAGTCGTCATGTCCATTGCCGTTTTCATCCTCATCGGTTCCTTCAATATATACTTTTAGGAAACCTTCAAATTTAATCATTTCGCCCTGGCTCACAAGTTGTAGTGGCGAAGTGGAAATGTCAATGGTGGCAGTTGTTTTTTCCAGTTGGGCATCTGCCATTTGCGAAGCAATGGCTCGCTTCCAGATAAGGTCATAAAGCCGCTGAGCTCCACGGTCGTCTCCTGTAGAATGCACGCCAAAATTGGTGGGCCGAATAGCTTCGTGCGCTTCCTGTGCTCCGGCCGACTTTTTATTTGCAATCTGTTCAGTTCTAACATAGTCAGATCCGTATGCAGAAGTGATCTCTTTAGATGCCCCATTGATAGCCTCCTGCGAAAGATTGGTGGAATCGGTACGCATGTAGGTTATTTTACCACTTTCGTACAACCGCTGGGCAATGGTCATGGTTTGAGATACTGAGAACCCAAGCTTACGCGATGCTTCCTGCTGTAAGGTGGAGGTGGTAAATGGCGGTGCAGGTGATTTCTTGGCCGGTTTGGTTTCCAGTTTGGCAATAGAGAAATCGGCTCCGTTGCAGTCGTTAAGAAAAGCTATTGCTACTTCTTCGGTGTCAAATCGTTTTGGTAATTCTGCTTTTAAGGTTTTATTGGCCTCAACTGCAAACAGTGCAGTGATCTTAAAAGAAGAGGTGGTCTTAAAGCTTTCGATTTCACGTTCACGTTCAACAACCAAACGAACCGCTACAGACTGAACTCTTCCAGCAGAAAGACCTGTCTTTATTTTTTTCCAAAGCACAGGCGAGAGCTCAAACCCTACTAAACGGTCCAGAACACGTCTGGCTTGCTGCGCATTTACCAGGTCAATGTCAATTGTTCTGGGGGCATCCAGCGCTTTGGTTATGGCAGACTTTGTTATTTCTCTGAAAACTATGCGTTGCGTACTTTTCTCATCGAGCCCAAGTGCT
The DNA here is from genome assembly GCA_020436165.1 of Cyclobacteriaceae bacterium. Lineage (GTDB taxonomy): Bacteria > Bacteroidota > Bacteroidia > Cytophagales > Cyclobacteriaceae > JAKISE01. Next base: position 94,163 of record JAGQYI010000047.1, read on the forward strand.
TGCGCCAGGTGCCATGCAATAGCTTCTCCTTCCCGATCATCGTCACTCGCGAGGTATACTTCAGGAGCATCTTTGGCAAGCTTTTTCAGGTTTTTAATAACCTCTTTCTTGTCTTTGCTAATTTCGTAGGTAGGAGTGAAATCGTTTTCTATATCAATGGCGTTATTGCCTTTAGGTAAGTCTCTTACATGCCCATAACTGGAGGCAACAGTGAATTCATTACCCAGGTATCCTTCAATAGTTTTTGCTTTGGCAGGCGACTCAACGATCACTAATTTCTTTGGCATAATGGTCTGCTCTTTCTTTTGAAAAGGCCAAATATCAATAAATTTTATAAAAAACCGACCTATAAAATTTTAATCACTGTGCAATTAGTATATTTAGTGTCCTAAAAAATGTTCGGTTAAATGACAAAAAGACTATACCTTGTTCGGCATGCAAAAACAGAAGAAAGGTCAATGGATATGCGCGATTTTGACCGTGAACTGACCAGTAGAGGGATGCAGGACTCTACACATTTGGGCAAGTATTATGCAACTAAATCAATGATTCCGGATCTGATTTTAAGTAGTGATGCTGCCCGCGCCCGCGAGACTGCAGAGCTCATTGCTTCGCAAATGGGGTACGATTTGAGCCGTATTCATTTGAATCACGAAATTTATGAAGCATCTGTGCGAACCTTGTTCCAGTTGGTTACTCAGCTCAAAGATGAATGGGACTCTGTTATGATCGTGGGGCATAATCCTGTGATGAATTACCTGGCGGAATATTTATCCGGTGCGGAGATTGGGCATATGTTTACCGGAAGTGCTGCCTGCATAGCATTCGAAGTAGAATCGTGGAGCGAGGTGAGTCAGAGCTCAGGAACCCTGGAAGAGTATGTGATTGCCAAGCACCTGGAGAGCTGACCGCTTGTAAAAGAAATCAATGTATTTTAAGCAATTTAACTTTTATCTAGGGTTAAATTAAGTATTATCGCAAGTACTATGGAAAAACTGTTTCAGGCAATTCAGGACGCGGTAGTGTGGTATGCCAATTGGATCTGGGGTACTCCATTGCTTATTCTTTTGATGGGAGGTGGTCTTTATTTCGTGATTTATTCGCGTTTTATTCCTTACAGATACCTGGTTCATTCCATAAATGTATTGCGTGGCAAATACGATACACCTGATGAGAAAGGTGAAATCAATCATTATGAAGCACTTTCAACAGCCCTGGCCTCTACTGTAGGTATGGGCAATGTTTCCGGAGTGGCGGTTGCTCTTACCATGGGCGGGCCTGGTGCTATCTTTTGGATGTGGGTGAGTGCTGCCGTAGGAATGGTTACCAAGTATTTTACCATTACACTGGCCGTCATGTTCCGAGGCAAGGACGATGAAGGAAATACACAAGGTGGCCCCATGTACGTAATTGAAGAAGGAATGGGAAAGAAGTGGAAGCCGTTGGCGGTTTTCTTTAGTTTAACGGTTATGGTGGGTGCACTTCCAATTTTTCAAGCCAATCAACTTACACGTGTTATTCGCGATGTGGTTCTAATACCTAATGGATGGGACAATGGAGCAACCTCTAACTGGATAATCGGAATTAGCTTAATGGTAATTGTAAGCACGGTAATTTTTGGAGGTATAAAAAGGATTGCAACAGTAGCCGGCAAATTAGTGCCTATTATGGTGGTGGTTTATTTTATTTCCGTTCTGTACATTTTAATTGTCAACATAAATGCTATCCCTGAATCATTTATGTTGATCATCAACGATGCCTTTACGGGTAATGCAGTTTTAGGAGGTGCAGTAGGAAGCGTAATCATTATCGGAGCTAAAAGGGCCGCTTTTTCTAATGAGGCAGGTATAGGCACGGCTCCAATGGTACAGGGGCAGGCCAAAACCAACGAACCCATCCGCGAAGGTTTGGTGGGCATGTTGGGCCCAGCCATTGACACACTGCTGGTTTGCACGCTAACTGCTTTGGCCATTTTATTAACGGGCACCTGGACGGAGGCCGGGATTGATGGAGTTACCGTTACGGTTCATGCGTTTAACAAAGCAATTCCTAACTATGGAGGCTATGTGCTTTTTATAGCCGTCTTAATTTTTGCAGTTACGTCCTTGTTTTCCTATTCGTATTATGGAGAAAAGGGATTAAGCTATCTTATTGGCAGAAAAAAAGCACGCCAATACAGAGTTGTGTACGTGTTAACAATTGTACTGGGTGCCGTGGCATCCCTTACGTTTATAATAAGCCTGATAGATGCATTTTATGCCATGATGGCTATACCCACAATGATTTCGGCTTTGTATCTGTCGCCCAAGGTAATGGAAGAAACCAAGCGCTATTTTGCTAAACTAAAGGAAAGTAAGCATACTACTTAGCCAACAAGTCGTCCATAAAGCTAGAGAATGACTTCGACTCATAATTGGCCATCCCAATTTTCTTGTAGGCGATATACCCTTCTTTGTCTATTACAAAAGTTGTTGGAATACCCTCCGACTCATAAACTTTGGGTATCTGGGTTTCGTTAGGAAAGAAAACCGGCATTGTATAACCTTTTTTCTGAATGAATTTTTCAGCTTTTTTAGGGTCCTGATCAAAAGAAATCATCGCGAATACGATGTTTGGGTTGTCTTTGTATTTTTCATACATACCCTGAATGCTTGGCATTTCTGCAATACAAGGAGGGCACCACGTGGCCCACATATTTATAAAAATCACCTTACCTTTTACAGTTTCAAAATCCAGCCTGCTTCCATCAAGAGCTGTCAGCGAAAAGTCAAAAGCAGCTTTCTCCTTATCCTCAATAGTCTTGGTATCAGGGTTGGCTATTCCTGTTGCCAGCACAACGCGTTGTGCAAAAGCCGCAACTTCAGTATGTAACCCTGTAAAATAAAGGGTTAAAATGATCGCTATAAAAATTCCCCAATCCCTCAATTCTTTTTTTAATTTATTCTTTGTCATGGTTTAAGTCCTGAATTACACAAAAATAACGCCAGTGTTCCTAAAAAGTTCCCAGACTACAAAATTAATACGAAGTATCAAGAATTGTATAATCGGTTCTTTGATGAGAAAATGTATTTGCTAGCTTTGTCCACCATTTAAAAAATATGAGTATAAAGTATTATTCTGTAATTGCTAATGAGCTTTCGGTTCGGGAAAATCAAGTGAAGGCTACGGTTGAGTTGTTGGATGGAGGAGCAACAGTTCCATTTATATCGAGGTATCGAAAGGAAGTGACAGGAAGTTTGGATGAAGTAGCTGTTGCAGCTATACGCGACAGGATAGAACAACTTCGGGAGCTGGACAAACGAAGAGAGGCTATTCTTAAATCCATTGAAGAACAGGGAAAACTTACAGACGAGCTAAAGAGTGCTATTGATGGAGCAAAAACAATGTCAGAACTGGAAGACATGTATTTGCCTTACAAACCCAAACGTAAAACCCGAGCTTTGGTGGCGCGTGAGAAAGGTTTGGAACCATTAGCCTTAAAAATTCTGGAACAAAATACAGGTGACGTTGAAGAATGGGCTCTGGCGTATATAGATGACGAAAAAGGAGTAGCCTCCATGGAAGAAGCACTTCAGGGAGCCAGAGATATTATAGCAGAAACGGTGAATGAAGATAGCGTTGTAAGAGGCAAGCTAAGAAATCTGTTTTTAAAGGATGCTGTTATCACATCAAAGGTATTTGCAGGGAAAGAACAGGAAGCTGCCAAGTACAGAGATTACTTTGAATGGAGCGAACCGCTTTCAAAAGCGCCCTCACATCGTTTGTTGGCAATGCGAAGAGGAGAGGCAGAAGGCTTCCTGAGCCTGGACATAAAACCTGATGAAGAAACAGCAGTGGAGTTGATCAATAGAATATATCTCAAGGGCAATACGCAAAGTAGTGCACAGGTTGAGTTGGCCATAAAAGACTCCTATAAAAGGTTGCTCAAGCCCTCGATGGAAACAGAAAGCAGGGTGCATTCCAAACTCCATGCCGATGAAAAGGCAATACATGTATTTGCCGAAAACCTACAGCAATTACTTCTTTCGGCTCCGTTGGGGCAAAAGGCCGTGCTGGCATTAGATCCCGGATTCCGAACAGGTTGTAAAGTAGTTTGCCTTGATGCCCAGGGTAAGCTGGTGGAAAATGATACTATCTATCCTCACGAACCTCAAAGAAGAATAACAGAAGCCGGAGCTACCGTAAAGCACTTGTGCGAAAAGCATAAAATAGAAGCCATTGCTATTGGCAACGGAACAGCAAGCCGCGAAACAGAAGCCTTTGTAAAAGCATTAGGATTGCCTTCTTCCATAGCTATTGTTATGGTAAATGAAAGCGGTGCTTCCATTTATTCAGCCTCTGAAGTAGCAAGAAAAGAATTTCCTGACAAAGATGTAACAGTTCGGGGAGCAGTTTCAATAGGTCGCAGGCTTATGGACCCATTGGCGGAGCTGGTTAAGATTGATCCCAAATCGATTGGAGTTGGTCAATATCAGCACGATGTGGATCAGAACCTGCTTAAGAAAAGTCTGGATGATGTAGTAATGAGTTGTGTAAACTCCGTAGGAGTTGAACTGAATACAGCCAGTAGTGAACTTCTTTCGTTTGTTTCGGGCGTTGGTCCTCAGCTGGCTACCAATATTGTTTCTTTTAGAAACGAAAATGGAGCCTTTGCTTCTCGTGAAGCGTTGAAAAAGGTGCCGCGTTTTGGGGATAAGGCATTTGAACAAGCAGCAGGTTTCTTGCGTGTGCGCGAATCTTCCAATCCTTTGGATAGGAGTGCCGTGCACCCCGAATCGTATGTTGTGGTGGAGAAAATGGCTACAGATCTGGGCTGTTCTGTTAAAGAACTTATGGGCAATAAGGAGAAGCAAAAGGGTATAAAATTGGAAAGTTACACTTCAGAAACTGTGGGACTACCCACATTAAAAGATATTCTTTCAGAATTGGACAAGCCTGGTTTAGACCCTCGTGAAAAGTTTGAAGCGTTTGCTTTTGCAGAGGGAGTTGAATCCATGTCCGACCTTAAAACAGGAATGAAGCTTCCGGGAATTGTAACCAACATTACCAACTTTGGCGCGTTTGTTGATATTGGTGTGCACCAGGATGGATTGGTGCATCTGAGTCATATGTCAGACAAATATGTAACCAATCCTGCGGATGTGGTTAGTGTACAACAAAAAGTAACCGTAACCGTATTAGATGTTGATATGGAAAGAAAAAGGATAAGTCTTTCAATGAAAGGTGACCCATTTTCAAGCCGTAAAACAGAAAACAGAAAAAATAAAAAAGCTGAATCACCAAACCGTATGGATGGAGATTTGCAACATAAACTTGCTATGCTTAAGGGCAAATTTGGTAAGTAGTTAAAGCAGTCATAAATTTACTTTCTATTATGAGGCGGGCCGTTATCTTATTGGGCATTTTATTAGCTGGCTTTAGTTCTCGCGCACAAAAAGTTAAATACAAAGACTTGTATGTACTTCTGCGTGCCAAGAACTATGCAGACGCTTCCGGGTTTCTTGTCAAATTCCTGGCAGAAGAGCCCGATCATCCTAATGCAAATTACCAAATGGGCCTTATGCTGGAGAACAAGCTCAAGGAGCTTGACTTGCTCAAACAAACGGATGCGATTGTTCAGCGGGCTGATTCTGCTATTTTATACCTTAACAAAGCACACGACCTTATAGATGACAAGGAACTCAAGAAGCATGACGATGATTACTATGAGCTATTTAAGCGTAGAAATTTGCGGACAGGTAAATTTGAGGTTATACTAAGCGATGTGCAGCTTGATATTGAAAAAAGGATTGAGGGGCTGAATGCTCTGAAACAAGAAGTAGGAGGGGTGAAGGAAAGGTTTACAAAGGCGCAAAATTATTATGAATCGGCTCTAAGTACTTACAGTGCATTAAAAGAGAAATATGGAGATGAATTAACCATGGCATTTGCTGCTTCTGACAGCACTATGCTAAAGTTAATAGATATGGCAACCTCCTATGATTCGGCTGTTTTTAATCTCGAAGCTTACAGGAAGGCACGGCAAACCTTTGAAGGAGATAGCTATGAAAAAATACTAATAGAAACGAAATCAATTGAAGGTTTTTCTGAGGCTGCTTTAAACGAACCTGATTTCTATTCCAGGAAAATTGATCTTTACGAATTTAATGCATGGAGTGCCAGCCAGCAGGCTCAATACAAGAGTAAGAGGGAATTCATGCGTAATATTATTGAATTTGATAATTCGCTGAATAAGATGTCGGAAACCATTGCTGCCGATTCAGCAGACTTAAGTAGTGAAGCATTTGGTATGATTACCTCCTCTGTACTTAAGGAGCTTAAGATGGTAGACAATGACTCCCGGTTAATGAATCTCTTTCAGTACAAGATAAGCCAGCTTAATCTACGATCAGCCTGGATGGGGTGGTACACTTCAATGGTTGATAGTGCTAACGTAGCTGAACAGCTTGATTACTTGAAGAAAATAAGAAGCCAGTATGATGGAGTGGTAAAGCTTAGTAGTTCTTTGACCGGAATGGAAGAAGGGCCATTTTTAAAACGATACAATAAGTTTGTCGCAGCTCAGTATTCAGGTGCGACAGCCTTAAAGGCATATGTTTATAAGCAGAAGGAACTGGTAGAAAAAGATGGAAAAAAGCTGAATGAATTGGATAGCTTACTTGCCGAAAGAGATACATACGGTTTGTGGCATGGCGAAAAGATAAACCTGCTTGCAAATACCAAGGACTCAACTAATTACATAACCACTTATACAGATTCGCAAGAAAACGCCAGAGAAGTAATTGTAACGGGTGTTTCCAGAGGAGAAACTCCGGAATTCTTTTTTGGATTAGTTCCTTCTTCCCGATTTGTTGATTCTCTTTATTTTTCCAAGATCCCAGAATTCATAGCTGTTGATTCATTGGATTCTGTTCAAATCTCTCCTTTGAAACTATCAACTGGTGAATACCTGATTGCGTATTTGGCAAAGGCAGATGATGGAACATTGAATACTGCCTTGGTTCTGGCAAGTGTGGACAAAGGAGTGCTTTGGGTTAAGGAAGAGCGAGGGCTGGAACCATCTGCCAAAGTTGAAGAAACGGAAGGCAAAATAACTATTGTTCAGGAAGGTAAAGACCCTATTTTCTATAGCCTGGACGGCACCAGGCAATAGTTGGATGATGTGATCAAACTACCCCTGAACTAAAAAATTCGGAAGGTCAAGCTTACGATTAATTCTGAACGCAGCATTTATCAATCCCACATGGCTATAGGTTTGGGGGAAATTGCCCCACTGACTTCCTGTAACAGAATCAATGTCCTCACTGTGCAGCCCTAAATGATTGGTGTAACTAAGTAAATGCTCAAATATCTTTTTGGCCTCATCAATTCTCCCAACAGCAGCAAGAGCTTCTACATACCAGTAGGCGCAAATTAAAAATGTGCTTTTGGGTTTACCAAAGTCGTCTTCATGCTTGTATCTGTAAAACAATCCTTCTTCTGTTTTCAATTCTTTCTCGAGGGCTTCAAGATGCAATTTGGCTTTTCCTGAAGCAGGGTCAAGGTAACCCATTGTAATAAGGTGGAGCTGGCTGGCATCCAGTCGATCTGTTTCAATGGCAGATGTGTACGCTTGAAGATCTTCCTTATAACATTTTTCTATCTGAGAGGCAGCTTCTTTTTTCAGTTGTTGAGCTTTCTTAAGCATAACCTCATCTTCAAGCATATTGGCAATTTTTAGAGCGGCACTTGCTCCTGCCCAATGAAACTGGAATGTATAGCAATGACGGAAACTCATGTTGCGAAGTTCCCAAAGCCCGGCATCCGGTTCATCCATAGTGCGCTCTATTCCTTGCAACAGATCCATAATCAACTGCTTTGAACGTTTTCTACCATTGGCATTCAGTCGCTCGTCAGTATACAGAGGTAAAAGAGAAACCAGTATCTGTCCGTATACATCGTTTTGAATATGCTCTTTGGCCTGGTTTCCGATTCGCACCGGAGCATTCCCCTGGTACCCTTTCAAATCAAGAATATGCTCCTCAAAGTCTTCATTGCCCAACAAGTTATAAACAGGATTATACCGCAGATTCTCTCCAATGGCAATGTTTTCGATGTAGTTGGTGTATTTCTCCAGCTCTTCAAAATGGCCAATGGAGTTGAGGGCTGCCAGAGTGTAGTACGAATCGCGCATCCAGCAATATCGGTAATCCCAGTTACGACCGGACCCGGGATGTTCAGGAAGGCTGGTGGTTGTGGAAGCTGTAATGGCGCCCGTATCTTCAAACTGATGCATTTTTAGGGTTAAGGCAGAACGAATAACAGATTCCTGCCAAAGAGGGCCTATGGTACAGTGTCGCACCCAATCGTGCCAGTAGTCAATTGTTTTCGTTAAAAATGTTTCAGCTGTTTGTTTTACCGGGCCTTCCAACGGAACTCCCCAGGTAAGAATAAGATAGATGGGCTGGCTTAGCTTAAACGATTTGCCATTGTGCACATAATTAAGTGAAAGATTGGTAGTAAGCCTTACAGGTTCCTCAAGCCCCATATAACGTAAATGGCTGCTACCAAATACCACTTCTGGAACGATATTTCCATATTCGCCACGAGGATCACAAACAACTTTTATTTCCGGAGTGCTCTCCATTGGTTCAATTTTTCGGATAAGCATTAAAGGCTTGTAATGTCTTTCATATTGCTCAAAACGAGGAGCAAAATCTGTTACTTTGTACCGGCCATCTGCAGTGCTTATCTCCGTGGTTAACACATTTGTGTTCTTAATGTATTCCTGACAGGTTGATTTTATTGGTTGCTGGGGCTTAATACTGAATTCGCCTCCTTTTTCATCGTCTAGTATGCCACCAAAAACAAAGCTGCTATCAAATCTGGGCCAGCAAAGCCATTGCACATTTGCCTCTGTATCGATTAATGCCTGAAAGGCACAATTTCCAATTAAACCTAAATCATAGGTGTGTCTATCCTCCATGGGGATAAAAATGTAAAATAGTTATGTCTATAGCAAAAAAGCTTTACTAATTAAGGTTATTTACTTCCACGTTGAATATTTCGAATGTAAGTGATGCTTTGTTTTGCGGACATTTTACTTTCATTTATAACTGTTAGATTACCCTTCTTATCTAAATCAACTTTGTAGTATTTTTCAAAATACTTGTTCGGCTTTATTAATTTGCATAATTCACGATCATCGGTACTAAAACATATTTTAGTTAACGATTCGTTTGGCATTTTTAAACTTTCAATAGTATTAACGGGAAGGTTAATAATCCTACCATCTTCTAAACTAATTCTTAATTCATCTTTAGATTTAAATGAATCTCTATAAAAAACTATTTTTGTAGAATCAGAATCGCTTTTTGTTGATGGTTTATACTTATTTACATTATATTCTTCAATTATATCAAGAACATTCTCATTGTCATATTTAAAAGATAGATCACTTATTTTTAATACCAAGTCTGAATTATCATTAATTAGACTTATCAAGTTTTTATAATGTAAAGTTCTGTTCTTCTGTTTATTTATACTTTTTGAAACTTCTAAAAAATCATTATTTTTTTTTGCGTAATAGTGAATAAGAGTCCTTGTTACATTTGTTCCATTTGGGGAATAAGTTGATATATATTCTTCATGTTCGAAGACTTTTATTTCACCATCAGTAATTAATCTATAAAAATCATATGGTAAATCACCTGATTTTTTCTTACTAAAATTCTTTTCTTTAAAATACATAATATTGTTTTCATTAGAGTAATACCCTAACACATCATTAATGTCTATATATTCAGTATCTTTTGAATTCGGTACTTTTACTTCAAGAAATTCATTAGTTCTTTTGAACTTTTTATAATTTATTTTCTTTCCAGTATTCAAGACTATATAATCTTGAGAGTATTGGGCAAAGGTGTTAAAGCTTAAGATTAAACCCAATAATATATATTGAAGTATTTTCATAAAAATTGTAACTTTTTTATTCAATTATAAAATGTAAATTTGTATTTAATCAACTCAAAGCTGCAATAATTGTTTCAGGCTCAGGTCGCACCCTGTAATTATCGGTCCTGTCAAGAAAAATTATTTTACCCAGTTCATCTGTAATAATCACAGTTGGAAGCACTGTATCAGCATCATAACCAGAGACTACAGGTTGTATAGGCGTTCCATTTTTATCTTCAATTTCCAACAGCCGGGCCATGGTGTTATTTGTATCAGTTAAAAAGAGCAGGTCAACTCCTAGTTTATTGGCCAGCTCTTTCGATTTCTTTTGTGGCTGAGGACTTATTAAAAGTACTTCAGCTCCTCGTTCTTTTAGCTCCAGATACTGGTCCGTGATTTCTTTGATCTGGGTCATGCATATGGGGCACCAATTGCCGCGATAAAAGATGTAAACTACTTTTTTGCCTGCCAGAACACCTGTGTAAAATGGCTTGTTATCATAGGTCTTAAAATGCATATCAGGCAGAACCTTGCCTGGCACAAGCACTTCCGAATTTTTTACCGTTAGCATTGAGTACCACAAGAGATAAGATATCCAAAGTGCATAGCTAATACTGTAAAAACCAGTTAAAAGAATGCTTCTGTTCGAACCCCAGAAGGCAATGGTAAGGAGCCCAAAGAGCATAATGAGCGTTAATGGCAGTTGGCTTGGCGAAGTACTGGATTTTTTTCTCAATGGAAGTGTCCACAGAAAAATAGCAGGCAAAAATGAAGATAGCGCCATTCCTAAGATGGAGGGATTAAATCCATCGAGATAGAAGAAATACAAAGTAGCGATGGAGGCGATGGTCCAATAAGTGGTTGCTACCGGAAGAAAAAATGGTTTTAACCTGTTCATCAAAAAAAACTGTTTGTACTTTAGAACGAATTGTTAAAATTATCAGTTCAAATTTTTTCATAAAATGTCGCGTTCCCAAAGTTTATTAATAGTTTTTGTCGCTTACATTCTGGCATTTGTGTTAGGATTACTTCTGGTTTGGTATTTACCGGAGGGTAATAATCTTAGTAAACTGTTCTTAATAGATGTAGTGCTCACTTTTTTTATTTTCATGTTCAGTTTCCGGTTTGGTAATGCCAGTATGTACGATCCTTACTGGAGCGTTATACCGGCATATATTGTTGCTTATTGGTGGTATCATTCATTGGCAATTCCTAATTATGTTTCCTGGTTATTGGTCTCTGTGATAGTTGGTGTTTGGTCGGTACGCCTTACCCACAACTGGGCACGTGGCTGGCAAGGCATGCATCAGCAAGACTGGCGCTATCTTATGCTCCAGGATAAAACAGGCAAATGGTATCTCATGGTTAATTTTTTAGGTATTCATTTGTTTCCCACACTCATGGTTTGGCTGGCTTCAGTTCCAATAGCTTATATTTTTACTTCCAATGAACCACTCACTCCACTCAACTGGTTGGGAGCAATTATAGCAACAGGTGGTATTATTCTGGAATGGGTTAGCGATAACCAGCTCCGCCAATTCAAGAAAATGAATAACTCAAATACGGTACTTTCTTCCGGTATATGGGCCTACCTGAGGCACCCTAATTACCTTGGCGAAATACTCTTTTGGTGGGGAATTTACCTTTTGTCTGTGAATCTGTTTACACCCTGGTATATTAGCTTAGGAGCAGTTGGTATAACACTGATGTTTTGGTTTATTTCCATACCCATGATGGATAAGCATATGCTACAGCAACGTCCGGCCTATGCTCGTTATATGCTAGAAGTGAGAGGTTTAATTCCTTTTCGTAAGAACTAGAATAAAAGTGTTTTTTTGGCTATCCTTGTTGGAAATCTATTCGTAACGGCATGAAAAGAAAAACCTCTTCCCTTTTGCTGGGTGTTGTATTGTTTGCTTTAGGCTGCTCACAGTCTGATCAACAGAATAACCGACCAGTGCCTCAGATACCCGTTGTTGATGCCATTCAGAAGGATGTACCTATTTATCGGGAGTTTGTAGGGCAAGCTTATGGCTTATATGATATTCCTATTCGAGCAAGGGTTGAAGGCTTTTTGGAGGGTATCTTCTTTAAGGAAGGTTCCGATGTTAAAAAAGGTCAGTTATTGTACACTATTGATTCTCAGCCCTTTTTAGCAGAAGTTGCCTCGCAAAAGAGCAAAGTAGCCGAAGCTAAAACCAACTTGATAAATGCAAAAAGCCAGTTGGACAGGTACAAACCTCTTGCCGAAGAAAAGGCAGTAAGTGAATTGGACCTTGATGCAGCACAGGCGCGATACGATGCTGCAGTGGCATCGGTTGAAGCTGCTGAAGCTAACCTGCAGCTCGCGCAAATCAATTTGAGCTACACCAAACTCAAATCACCCATTAATGGATTAATTGGCAAGACAAGTGCGAGAGTGGGCGAATTTGTTGGCCGTGACCCCAATCCGGTAATTTTAAATACTGTTTCCAGAATTGACACTATCCGTGTTCAGTTTTATCTTACTGAAGCACAGTACCTCACATTGGCCAGATCATACAAAGAGGATAATTCTAACGGAAAAGCCCGAATTCAATTGATACTGGCAGACGGCAAACTGTATGACCACGATGGGGTGGTTGATTTTATCGATAGAAATATAGATTCTTCCACAGGATCAATTCTTGTTCAGGCTAGTTTCTCAAATCCACAAATGCTTTTAAGACCCGGCATGTATGCAAAAGTGAAGGTAGAAATGGCGGTAGACCATGGTTCTGTTCTGGTGCCTCAGCGATGTGTAATGGAACTCCAGGGACAGCACTCGGTGTATGTTGTTAAAGAAGATAATACCGTTGAAACCCGTCAGGTAATTACTGGCGACAAGGTTGGGGAGCTTTGGGTTATAAAAGAAGGATTAAAGCCTGGTGAAAAAGTAATTATTGAGGGGTTGCAAAAAGTAGGTTCAGGAGTAAAAGTTGACCCGGTGCCTTATAATGAAGCTGCTGGAAAGTCGAAGGAAGAACCTAAAAATTAATCGAAGTCATGGCTGAATCGAAAGGTAACTTTTTTGTACACCGCCCAATTGTGGCAATGGTCATTGCCATAGTTATTGTAATTGTTGGGGTGGTTTCCATGATAGGGCTAGCTATTGAGCAGTATCCTAATCTAACGCCTCCTATTGTTCAGGTAAGAGCAGCATACACCGGAGCAAACGCATTAAATGTGGAAGAGTCAGTTGCTACCCCGTTGGAGCAGCAGATAAATGGAGTGCAGAACATGATCTACATGAAATCTACCAATGCCAATGACGGCACCATGGGAATAGATGTTTCATTTGATGTAGGTACCGACCCTGATATGAATACCGTATTAACTCAAAACCGTGTTTCTGCTGCGACAGCCAAGCTTCCGGAAGCGGTGAAGAAATACGGGGTTACTACCGAAAAATCACAGCCCAATATTTTAATGCTTATCACATTAACTTCAGATGGCCGTTACGATCAAAATTTTTTAGGTAACTACGCGCTTATTAATATCAAAGACCAGCTTGCACGTATTAAAGGTATTGGAAGGGTAGATGTAATGGGAGCTGCTGACTATTCAATGCGGATATGGGTAAAGCCCGATAAGCTTGCTAACCTAAAGCTTACGGTACCGGAAATCCTCAATGCGATTAATACGCAAAACGTTTTGGTGCCCGGAGGTAAATTTGGTGCCGAGCCAGCGCCTCCCGGAACCGATTTCACCTACACCGTTCGACTCCCGGATCGTTTCAATTCACCTGAAGCATTTGGAGAAATAGTGGTTCGTACAAAATCGGATGGTTCTCAGGTGAAATTGAAGGACGTTGCTACCATTAATTTAGGTGTTGAAACCTACAATGCATTCACCAGGCTGAATGGCGAAACATGCTCTGTAATAGCCCTGTACCAGGCTCCAGGTTCAAATGCTGTTGAACTGGCTGCACAGGTAAAAGAAGAAATGAATGTTTTGGCAAAGCAGTTTCCTGAAAGTGTTAAATATGATGTTTCGTTGGATTCTACCTTACCTATTACAGCAGGAATCAAGGATATTGTAGTCACTCTTTTTGTGGCCCTGGCTTTGGTTATTTTGGTGGTATTTATTTTCATACAGGACTGGAGAGCCACCCTGATTCCGACATTGGCCATTCCGGTTTCTTTGGTTGGGGCGTTTATTTTCTTTCCATTATTAGGATTTACGATCAATGTGCTCTCACTATTAGGTTTGGTACTGGCAATTGGTATTGTAGTGGACGATGCCATTGTAGTAGTAGAGGCTGTTCAGGTAAATATTGAGAGTGGAATGAGCACCAAAGAAGCCACCCTTGATGCCATGCGCAAGGTGACAGCTCCCGTTATTGCTACAACCCTGGTTTTGGTTGCTGTATTTATTCCGGTTGCTGCTATGGCAGGAATAACGGGGATACTTTACCAGCAATTTGCCATTACCATTGTGGTTTCGGTTTTAGTATCTTCTATCAATGCGCTTTCGCTGAGCCCGGCTTTGTGTTCTATTTTGCTAAAAGAGCCCAAACCTTATGGAGGGTTACTGGGTAAATTTTTTGCATGGTTCAATAAGGTGATGGGTAAATCAACCGATGGCTACGTAAGCTTTGCTAATGTAATTACAGGAAAACTTAAACGTGGGGTGATCTTTATTGTGGTGCTTACCATTGGAGCTGCTGTGTTCGGCAAATTGGTGCCGGGAGGTTTTATACCTGAAGAAGATATGGGATACTTCTTTGTGAACGTTCAATTGCCCGATGCAGCCTCTCTGCAACGTTCGGATGAGGTGGCAAAACAGATTGAAGTTATCTTAAAAAATCACCCTGATGTGAAATATGTAACCACCGCTACGGGTTTTAGCTTGCTGGCGGGTGCTATGATTTCCAATTCAGGATTCATGTTCATTACGGTTAACGACTGGTCTGAGCGTGACAAAACCGTTAAGCAAATCATTAATGAAATTAACCGCCAGTTGGCAGTTAAAATAAAGGGTGCACAGGCATTTGCCTTTGGCCCACCGGCTATCCCCGGTTTAGGTAATGGTTCGGGCTTTAGCATCATGATCCAGGACAAAGGAGGGAATGACCCCAATTATTTAGCTGCTAACACTATGAAATTCATTAAGGCGGCTAATCAGCGAGAAGAAATCAGCAATGCATTTACAACCTTCCGATCGAATGTGCCACAACGGTATATGGATATCGATAAGGAAAAAGCATTGAAATTGGGCGTTTCTTTGAACGACCTTTATACTACAGTAGGTGCATTTATGGGTGGTGCGTATGTAAATGATTTTACACGTTTTGGCAGGTTGTATAAAACCTACATTCAGGCAGAGCCGGAATACAGGGTGAACGAACAAAAGATCGATAATTTCTTTATTAAAAATAAGGATGGAGACATGGTTCCTTTGGCTACACTTGCTTCGATTGTACCTGTTTCCGGACCCGATTACACGAACCGATTTAATCTATTCCGTTCTGTAGAAGTTACAGGAGCACCGGCACCGGGTTATACTTCTGCTCAAGCTATGACGGCATTGGAAGAAGTGGCTGCAAGTGTTCTGCCACAGGATATGGGTTATGCCTGGAATGCCATGTCATTTCAGGAAAAGAAAGCTTCGGGTTCGCTTGGGATCATTCTAACCTTCTCACTGGTGTTTGTATTCCTGATTCTGGCCGCCCAATACGAAAGCTGGTCGTTGCCGTTCAGTATTTTGCTGGGAACGCCCTTTGCTATTTTTGGTGCCTTGTTTGCCCTGTGGGTAGCCCGATTGGGTAGTCCAACATTTGAGAATAATATTTTCGCCCAGGTATCCTTTGTGATGCTTATAGGTATGGCAGCCAAAAATGCCATTCTCATTGTGGAGTTTGCCAATGACGAGTTCAAAAAGGGAATGAGCCTTTTTGATGCAGCAATTGAAGCTGCCAAGTCAAGGTTTCGCCCTATCCTGATGACAGCATTCTCCTTTATACTTGGGGTTTTCCCTTTGGTGGTAGCTTCCGGTTCAGGAGCAGAAGCGAGAAAGGTAATGGGAATGGCGCTTTTGGGAGGTATGGTGTTGGCAACCTTCCTGGGAGTGTTTTTGTATCCGCTGTTATTTGTTCTTATTGGCAAAATAGCGGGTTACGAAAAGAAAAGAGATCAACAACAGCAAGCAGTTTAAGATATGAAACGTATTCAGAAAATATCATTTTTATCAGCTGCTGTTTTGGTTATACTGGTAGTAGTCTCAAGTTGTAAAGTAGGCCCCAATTTTGAAAAACCGGATAATCCTCAACCTGCTACCTTTCGTTTTGATAGCCTGGAAGCAGATACAGTTGTTAACCTTCGGTGGTGGGAATTATTTGGTAATCCGGAGTTGGACACGCTCATAACAATTGGTCTTAAAGAAAATAAGGATGTATTGAAAGCAGCCAGCAGAGTAGAACAGGCACGAATAACTGTTGGTTTTACCAAAGTGGATATTTACCCGTCTGTAGGAATTGCAGGTGCTGCCACGGTGGGTAATATGGTAGGTGGCCAGCCTTTGAATGATGCAGCAGGCATATATTATGGAGGTTTGAGCCTTGCCTGGGAAATCGATTTTTGGGGTAAGATACGAAGAGCTACTGAAGCTGCTAAAGCTAACTACGTAGCATCTGAATATGGAATGCGTTCGGTTCAAATAAGTCTTATATCTCAAATTGCTCAAACCTATTTTCAGTTGCTTGATTTCAAACGTAGACTTCGGATATCGGAACAAACAGTGAAAGTTCGAGAAGAAGGGCTAAAGATCATTCAATCCAGGTTTGATAGAGGAGTAGTACCGGAGATTGATCTGAATCAGGCCCAGATCCAATTGGCAATAGCAAAGGCAGCTGTTCCTTACTATAAGCGAAATGTGGCACTTACTGAAAATGCGCTTTCAGTCCTTTTAGGGAGATCACCTCAGGAAGTCCAAAGTACTATTGATCTGGTAGATCAGCCGTATCCACCTGCGATACCAGCGGGTATACCATCTACTTTGTTGGAACGTAGACCAGATATTTTACAAGCTGAAAATATACTACATGCCGAAACGGCAAATGTGGGTGTGGCAGAGGCGCTTAGGTATCCTTCCATTTCTCTTACAGGATTTGGGGGAGTTGCAGCCAGTCATCAACTTTCGCAAGCAGTTTCCGGTGATTTAGCCTGGAGTGCAGGAGCGGGTTTGGTAAGCCCATTGCTCAACTGGGGTAAAAACAAAAGGAGAGCAGAAATTCAGAGAGAAGTTGCTCAACAGGCGCTGTTAAACTACGAACAACAAATCCTCATAGCATTTAAGGAAGTGGACGATGCATTGATCTCTGTTTCTACCTATCAAAAAGAGGTGGAAGCAAGGGAGTTGCAGGTAAAAGCTGCAGTAAATGCACGTAATCTTTCACAGAAAAGATATGACGGTGGAGTTACCAGCTATTTGGAAGTACTTGAAAACGATCGTTCGGCTTTTGATGCAGAATTGCAATACTCACAGGCGAGGCAGCAACTAATAAACAGCTACATTTTGCTTTACAAAGCGCTGGGTGGCGGCTGGATTACCGCAGAGGAAGAACAGCAAGCCGATAGTTCAGGAAATGAGTAAATTACTCCTCTAATTCTATGATGCAATTGTATTGATCCAGTTCTTCCATTTGATTGGAAAGATCAAAACTTGATCTGTTTTCCCGCATTTGCTTGCGGTGGTAATCTTTTAGGTCTTTGCGCAAAATGGATTCAGCAAACCTGCGAACCTCTTCATGGGTGGTAAGCAAAAGAGGAGGAACGGGAGCTGGTTTGTCATCGTCTCCTTTGGCTACCATGGTAAAGTAAGAGGTGTTCGTGTGTTTAACAATCTTTTTCTTCACGTTTTCGGCAGTAACCTTAATGCCAATCACTAGTGAAGTACGCCCCACATAGTTCACCCTGGCCATCATCGAAACAAGGTCGCCCACTTCAACGGGTTGTAAGAAGTCAACCGTGTCAACCGATACAGTAACACAATAATTGCCTGCATGTTTGGTGGAACAAGCATAGGCCACTTTGTCCATAAGAGAGAGCAATATACCTCCATGAATTTTGCCGCCAAAATTGGCATAAGCGGGAATCATAAGTTCTGTAATGGTAGTGTCAGAATCTGTTGGTCTGCGGGCATTCATTGTGTTTTGGTTTTTGTGATGAGCGGCACAACATTGCAGCGCGCTTCCCGTAAAATTAATCAAATATTCCGCTCATGAATAAACTCCTGGCTTTTGTTATTTTACTGGGGATTGGATTTTCCTCATTGGCCCAACCATCAATTCAGGCTTTCTCGCCACAAACCTTTAAAGATTTGCCTAACGTTAGAGATCTTGCGATTTCACCGGATGGAAATGAGATGTACTTTTCGGTACAAAGTGTGCGACAGGATTTTACTGCTATTATGGTTTCTCATAAAACCAAAAAAGATTGGGGTAGTCCCCATATAGCTTCTTTTTCAGGTCAGTACAAGGATATTGAGCCCTTCTTGAGCCAGGATGGCCTCACACTCTATTTTGCTTCCAGCAGGCCGGTTAAAGGAAGGGAAACAGAAAACTCTAACTATGACATCTGGAAAGTGCAACGAAAATCCCTGGATTCGGAATGGTCTGAACCCGTTAATCTTGGAGTGCCTGTTAATACGGAAGCTGATGAATTTTACCCTTCGGTAGCTGCTTCAGGCAATTTGTACTTCACGGCCCAAAGGGAAGGAACGAAAGGGAAGGAGGATATTTTCATTTCACGTTTTGAGAACGGGAGCTACCAAGAGCCTGAATCTTTACCGGAAGCGATCGATTCCCAAGGGTATGAATTCAATGCTTTTGTTGCACCGGATGAGTCGTACATTCTTTTTACAGGATATGGCAGAGAAGATGGAATGGGTGGAGGTGATTTGTATATCAGTCGAAAGAATGATAAGGGAGAATGGCTGGCGGCAGCTCATCTTGAAGCGCCCATAAACAGCAAAGGGTTGGATTATTGCCCTTATGTACACAATAACCAGCTTTATTTAACCAGTAATCGAAGTGCGCTTCAAACATACTACGAGAAACCTTTGACCACAGATGAATTGCTAGAGGAGCTAAACAAAAATGAGAATGGTAAAAGTCGGATCTATCAGGTTATCGGCAATTGGTTATCCCGCTGATGCAATGCGTTTGTTTGCAAGATTTATAAAGCGAAGCAATACAAAAACTGCGGCTATAGTTAAGCCAAGGAATAAACCAACCCATAATCCAATTGCTCCATAATTATATTTAAATGCCAGAACATAACCTATAGGAAGCGCCACCAGCCAATAGGCAATAAACGTTACTATGGTTGGAAGCTTTACATCTTTTAAGCCCCTAAGCGCACCAAGCATTATTACCTGAACTCCATCGGATAACTGGAATAAAGCTGCGATTATTAGCAAAGAAGCTGCGATATGCACCACTTCTGCATTGTCATTATACAGCAAGGGCAATTGTTTGTTAAAGATTATAAATACAATGGCAGCCGCACTCATAAAAGCAGCCCCCATTGCTACCAATGTGAGGGCTGCTCGTTTCATGGTTTTGTAGTTGCGTTTGCCGAGCTGATTACCCACACGTATGGCAGCTGCCGCACCTAGCCCGGAAACGGCCATATAGCTTATGGAAGCCATGTTAATGGCGATCTGGTGTGCAGCTTGTGTGCTGGCGCTTATCCAGCCCATCATAATAGCGGCAAACCCAAAGGCCCCTACTTCAAACACAAACTGAAACCCGGCAGGGACACCAATTTTTAGCAGATCTTTAGCCACGGTAAAATCAAAGCCTTTCCAACCGAATTCACTAAGGTAAGGTTTGAATTTTTGCGTATTAAGTATGTAAGCAGCCATTACAATGGCCATTACAATACGTGAAATAAGCGTGGCTATACCTGCACCCAGCAGCCCCATTGCGGGAGCTCCGAACTTACCATAGATGAGAATATAATTTAGAACCACATTAAGAATATTGGCACTTACCGAAACCATCATGGGTACGCGTGTGTTGGACAGACCTTCTGAAAACTGACGAAAAGACTGAAAAATAAGGAAGGGTATTAATGAGAAACCAATTACGGTAAGGTACGGTTTTGCCTGTTCTACAACAATCTGTTCCTGACCAAAATAACCCAGGTAGTCCACCATTACCATAATGAGCCCAAACAACACAATACCCAATAATGTGTTTATGGTGAGCCCATGTTTAAGCACTTTGCCCCCCATGGTTTTATTGCCTTCGCCATCGGCAAAACCAACCAGTGGTGTAATGGCAAACGAAACACCTAAACCAAAAGTCATAAAAAAGTAGAAGATCGCATTCCCTAAAGAAGCTCCTGCAAGAGGGATATAACCTACACGACCCACCATCATGTTGTCAGCAACACCCACCATTACCTGGCCCAGCTGGCTCATCATTACAGGCACAGCAAGGTGAATATTGGTTTTAAGGTGTTCTCGAACGGTCATGCGTAACAGGTTTTGAATGCTGGCTGGCAAAAATAGGATAAACCAGTTAAGCGAAAGAGACAAAAGATGCTAAATTCGTGCATGGCTACTTTGGCATCCAGTTACACCAACGATTTACTAGAAGCAGGCTGCGATGAAGCGGGTCGGGGTTGCCTGGCCGGGCCTGTGGTTGCAGCTGCGGTTATTTTGCCCAACGAGTATTCGAATAATCTTTTGAACGATTCAAAACAGCTCTCTGCTAAAAAGCGAGATTTTTTACGCACGCAAATTGAGAAGGATGCCATAGCCTATGCAGTTGCCTTTGTGGATAATAAAGAAATTGACGAGGTTAATATTCTGAATGCTTCGTTTCTTGCAATGCATCGGGCAGTTGATCAACTCAACCAAAAACCAGAGCTACTATTGATCGATGGCAATCGATTCAAACCTTATGAGGGCATTAATCACGAGTGCATTGTAAAAGGAGATGGTAAATATCTTTCCATCGCAGCTGCTTCAATTCTTGCCAAGACCTATCGGGATGAATTTATGACAGAACTGGATGCAAAGCATCCCGGCTATGGTTGGTCCAAGAATATGGGCTACCCCACCAAAGAGCACAGAAACGGAATTGAGAAACTTGGAGTAACCCCTTACCACCGAATGAGTTTTCAGTTATTGCCCACGCAAATGGAATTGTTTTAATATTTTTTATAAATTGAAATTTTAAATTCAATTAAGTGGCAAAAACAATAATAGTAGCTATGCTTTTTTTAGCAATCACTAGTTGTGTTCCTTTAGCTCAACAGAAAATTGATAATGAAAATGCACGCTTACTTAATTATGAACCACTAACTGTAATCATTGATAGCGTCAAATTCATGCAGACATTAAATCCAAAAATGAACGATTATGATTTGATTCAAAATAATAATGGACATCAAAGTATCAATGATATGATGAAAGAAAACTTTCAATCAGAATACAGTATCGTGAATTATGGTAGTGTGTATGCCGGTAGAGGTATTAGAAAAAGTGATAAAGGGTATAATGAACCAGTCGAGATCTTGCAAGATTATTTGTTACTCACAATTGATTTTGGCGCTGGCTCTGGATGGAGGGAATTGGTTAACTACGAGTTAATTTGGAATGGATATTATTATTTTACAGAGAGTATTCCTACAGTTGATCTTGTTTTGTCCTTTAAGGATTTAGATATCAGACGATCTTTAATAAATAAGGACATTCGTTTTAATATTGCCAAATTGAAAACAAGCAGAAGCAACAAAATATATATTCGATTTATGGGTTATGATGAGCTCCTTGAATATAATTATTAATTGCCAGCCTATTTAACTAATTGTAAAATATTGCAGCCACGGCAAAAAGCAACTTCTAGAGCTAAGTTTGTATCTATCAGAAAAAGCAGCATGAAAAAACTTTTATTCCTTCTGGCTTTTATTTGGGTTGCTTCAGGTTGCGGCAAAAATAACCCTGAACCAGATACTAGCTTTTATTTGGGGTTCACACCTTTTCCTTATTCTGTAACCAATATTGAGCAGGTAATGGAGGATGTGTATTCTAAAATTGCCTCAGATGGTAGTTTAGTGGCCCACCATTTTGATAATGGCATTCCATGGAATGAGGCATTGAATAATTCAACTTATCCAACAGACCTTTTGAACGACTGGGCCTACCGAAAATCCATGACGCCTGCAGCCCATAAGGTGTATGTGGCGGTTACGCCCATTAATATTGACAGGAATGGATTGGCACCCAATCGAGATGAGAATGGAGGCGACCAACCGTTGAATGCCCCTTGGAATGGCTATTCATTCAATGATACTGAGGTAAAGACAGCATTTCTTAATTACTGCAAAGAAGTTGTTGATTACTTTAACCCAGATTACCTGGCTATTGGTATTGAGGTTAATTTACTCAAGAAATTGGCTCCAACCAAATGGGATGCCTATGTGGAATTGCAGTCGTTTGTTTACACAGAGTTAAAAAAGGTATATCCTGAACTGCCGGTTTTTGTATCTTATACCGGATTCGATTTGGCGGGCTATACGGATGCCAACCAACAGGAGCAGCAAAACGCCTTAAATGATCTACTACCTTACACTGATTACTTTGGACTTTCGCTGCATCCTCAAACCAGCAGTTTTATTACGGAAACGGTACCTTCGGTAGATGTGCTTAAAAGCATCTTGTTACAAACCTCTAAACCGGTGGCCATTTGTGAAACCAGCTACCCGGCCCAATATGCTTCGTTATATGGAGGTACTATTGAATTTAATGGAACTCCCGCAAAACAAAAGCAGTATTTTGAAAACCTGTTGAAAGCCTGCAAGGTAGTTGATACCCGGTTTGTGGTTAATTGGTGTGTGCAGGATTACGATAAGCTATTAGATGAGTTAAATCTAACGGATGATGTGTACCTTATCTGGCGCGATACAGGCTTTTATGATGAAAATGGGAATGAGCGGGAAGTGTTAGCTGTGTGGAAGAGTAAGCCCAATCTGTAAAGATCTCAGTTTTGGTCACACATTATTGCCACATAATATATCACTTATTGCCTTCCCGTATGGAGCTATTCTAGGCTACTCTACAATCTTTTTCAATTCGTTAATAATATATGCCCAGCTTTCTTTAGAGTGTTCATGGGCTTCTTCGTCTTTAGAACCTTTTTGAATTATGTGCAACGTTGTGCCTTGCCCATTTGGTTCTACAGCATAAGTGATTTTAGCATAATTTTCAGGTATATCTTCGGTTCCTGACATAGTGCTCCAATAATTGTAAGTGAGCTTTTTGCCTTCTTCATATTCCAGCACAGTGCCTTTGTCTTCGTAGGTGTTTCCTTCCCAGTTTCCTCTAAAGTAAATGGGTTTGCCAACTTTCCACTCGGTATCCAATTCGGTTCCGAAAAAATATTTTTTTACAATTTCCTTATCTGTAAGTGCTTTCCAAACAGAAGAAACAGGTGCGTTTATGATATCTGAGACAGTTAGTGTGAGATCGTGATTCATGCGATTAAGTCTGTAAAAGAATTTAGTTTGGTACAAACATATTTAGTTGGTTTGTTTGCGTATTGCAAAAACGCGCCAGTCGTATGGTAAAACCAAAAACAGAACCATCCAGGGGATTGCTCAACAAAAGCGAAGGAGAAAATCATTTTCAGCTTTCGCGCTTTGAGCCTACGACAAGTCTGGCCGGTTTTGTAGAACATTATTGGATCGTTCGCTGGGATCTATCCGGTAAAAACCCTTATGAGCAGGAAGTGTTGGCACACCCCTCGGTTCATTTGGTTTTTGAAAAAAGCAAAACACGCATTTGGGGAGTAGTTACCGGTAAATTTACTCGTGTGATTAAGGATAAAGGTTGTGTTTTAGGCATAAAGTTCAAACCGGGAGGTTTCTATCCCTTTTATAAGAATGACATAAGCTCATTTTCAGATAGTATGTTGCCTTTTCATCTTGCCTTTAATGATGATTTGACAAAACTTGAAGGGAAAATCCTTCAGCCCACTGATGAGAAGGAGATGATAGAATTGGCAGAGCAATTCCTGTTAAGAAATCTGCCGGAACCCGATCCTAACGTAGATAAGGTTAACGAAATCATGGAGTTTGTGAAGAAGGATTCTGAGATATTAAAAGTGGATGATCTGGTAGAGCGCTTCAAGTACAGCAAACGCACCCTTCAGCGATTGTTCAAGCATTATGTGGGTGTAAGTCCTAAATGGGTAATTATGCGCTACAGGTTACATGATGTGGCAGAAAGAATTGCTGCTAAACCGGTAACTAATTGGGCAGCTCTGGCTTTGGAAGCAGGCTATTTTGATCAGGCACATTTTATACGGGATTTCAAATCAATTGTTGGTAAAACGCCTGCAGAATATGCAGAAGGCCTTAAATGGGAGTAGGAAATAGGGGTTAGGAGCTAAGTGTTTACCGTATGGAGGAATTAATGAGCTATTCTTAGTGAGATACTAAGACTAGTATTAGAAACTAAGACTAGTTTTAGCTTTTCAAATTAATTAATAATCCATTCAAATTTTACAGATTTAAAGCTTGATCTGTCAGAATATAAAATTGCTAGTATTTGAGGATGACCATTTTTAACACTTTTTTCGTAGTTTCTAAACAATTTCTTTTCTTCGACATGCCCCTTTAGTTGGTTAGGTTCAAATATTTCAGCAACAAAATCCACTTTTTTAATTGGTTTTAAACCATATTTTCTTTTAGTTATTTGAACCGAGTCTTCTGGGCTTATCGTAATTAAATCAATTGTCTGCTTTTTGTTTAGAAGAACATCATCGTAAGGATTAAACAAACTGATTAATACTTCTTCTTCTGAAACATATGATTGAGAGTTAGGATCTATATTTAGAATCTGGATGGTTTTGTCAGACACATTTCTTAATTCAATCATTACTAGTGTGCTTTCTGAATCTTGCACAAACTCTAGACTAGCAACCAAACCACATTTTTCTTCATCTTGAGTTTGAGCGAAAGCGAGAGAGGCATTCAGAAGTAATAAGAGCAAAATTCTTTTCTTCATTATTCTGACGTCTGTGCCCATTTATACGTTGTACCATCCCAATAGATAGTGCTACTTCCGCTTTCACTTTTGGCAATAAATATTGCTGCATTCTTTAATGTTACAGGTTTGCTGTAGTCAATATCGCCATTTGCCTTATACACCAATTGGTGAATAGTTAAATTTCTTTGAACTTTCCAGATATCCATCCATTTAAAATCATCGCCTCCATTGCCAAAGTCTTTACCTGCTCCAATAATAAAGCTTTCATCAGTCGAATTATGAAGTATAATAAATCCTTTCTTATGACTTGATTTATTTTCAATAGCAATTGCAATATCCATTTTAGAATCACCATTAAAATCAGCTTCTAAGTAAAAAGGATTTATAAATTCAGATAAAAGGTACGTGTTTTCAAATTCATGCTTGCTTAAAATTTGTTTTGCCCAATCCGGAAGTCGTTCTTGCAGCAGCCATTGATTATCCTGACCATTTACCTCAAAGGCAAAGCCAAAAGATAAGAGCCAATATGTAAAAAAGATTTTCTTCATGTCTAAAATCTAATGTCTATTATCTAACTACTCAATACTCAATTACTAACTTCTATAAACCATACACTCAAACACCTCTCCCTTTTTAAAATCGGTTTTGCCCATCGGTATTTCCAACAACCCATCGGCTTCTACCAGGTTGGCCAAATCGCCAGAGCCATTGCCTTTATGTGGAGTTGCTAGCAAATGGCCTTCGTTATCGTATTCCAGTTTTACTTGGAGGAAATAAGTAAGATCGGGTTTAAAGTTAAAGTCTTCGGCCAAGCGGGCTTTTACCTTGCGCGGCTCGGTTCCCTCGCTTCTGAATAGAAATGGGATTACGTAGCGGTTCAACCCCACAAACGAGGAGGCCGGGTTGCCCGGCAAGGCAAAAACTACTCCGTTGGAGTAGGTGCCAAACCAGAAAGGTTTGCCCGGCCGCTGTTTCACAAAATGGAAAGCTTTCTCAACGCCCAGCTCCGTTAAAATCTCGGGTACAAAGTCAAGCTTTCCTTTAGAAACTCCACCACTTAAAATCACAATTTCGTGATCGTTCAAGATATTTTTCAAGTCTTCCCTGAGCTTCTCTTTACTATCTACTATATGGAAAATGGCACTTTTAAAACCTTTATCCTTTAAAGCAGCCTGCAAGGTGTAAACGTTAGATTTACGGATTTGGTGAGGTAGTGGAGTTTCGTTTACTTCCACCAGTTCATCACCGGTAGCCACAATAGCTACTCTCAAACGTTGACGCACCTGTACATTTTCTTTCCCAACAGTTGCCAGTACACCAATTTCAGAAGCGGTAATAATGCCTCCTTTGGGTATTAGCAACTCATTCACTGCTCGATCCGAACCCTGTGGGTGTACATGCTGTTTGGCAGTTATCTCATGGTCGGCATCCACAATGGCTTTACCATCTTTAAGCGTTACGTATTCGTACTTTATAACTGTATCCGACTGTGCAGGGCAAACAGCACCGGTCATTACTTCAATGCAGCTTCCGCTTCCTTGCAAAGTGGTGGAAGGAGCACCTGCAGGTTGTAACCCTTGCACGTTGAATTCGCGCATGCCTGCTTCCCAATCGGCAAAGCGAATGGCAATGCCATCCATCATTACACGGTTAAAAGGGGGGAAATCACGGTCGGCAAAAATATCTTCGGCCAAAGTACGGCCCAAACACTTCGACAATGGAACTGATATCGTTTTTGTGCTTAAAAGTGCTTTTCCGATCAGTTTATCTACTTCTTCTACAGTTATCATCTTAATTAAAAAAATTATACTCAAAACTAATTGTCGTTGCATAAAGTGCATTACTAAATAGTTAAAAGTTGGTGATATAGTTAGGTAATGTTTGGTTAGGAGTAATTAAGTGCGTTATACGATTTGTTTGAAAAGTAAGTTAAATACATCCAGAAGTAAAAGACAGTAATAAATTACAAAAAGACATTTATACTTTACATTATGTAATTTATTGTATACATTTGGTTGATTAAAAAACTTTACAATGAAAGCTAACTACTTATTACCCTTTCGATTCAAGAGAATTGGAATCATACTGTGTATTATGGCAATCATCGCAGCTATATTTTGGTTGATAGTTTTCGAGTTCGGCCATAATTCAATAATCTTTGAGAAGCTTTTTGTTGATATTACTTATAACGATATAGGGGGGATAAAAAGCCTCTATTTGTCTCAAATGAATAGTTTGTTGGATGAATGTATTGCTGGAGTCCTTATTATTGGTTTAACCTTTATTGCATTTGCAAAGGAGAGGCGTGAGGATGAATACATATCTGAATTGCGTCTTAAATCTTTGGTATGGGCTACTTATGTTAATTACTTGATACTTGTTGTTGGTTTGATTTTCATTTATAAAATTCCATTTATGTATGTTTTAATCTTCAACATGTTTACAATCCTTTTAGTTTTCATACTAAGATTTTATTGGGAGCTTAGAAAGTCAAAAAGGCTAATCACAGATGAAAAATAGGATAAAGGTTGAAAGAGCAGAGAATAACCTGACTCAAGCTAAACTAGCTGAGTTGGTTAATGTGAGCCGTCAAACAATTAATGCCATAGAATTAGGTAAGTACAATTTATCAACAACTTTGGCTCTGAAAATAGCTAAAGTATTTGATAAAACAGTTAATGATGTTTTCATCTTAGAAGACTCTGATTGGTAATCAACTAATACGCTTCACTTTAATTACCTTTGTTGGCGTTAAAATATACCTCATAAATGGACAAGCTAACCCACATAGATGCAAAAGGCAATCCTGCCATGGTAGATGTTTCGGAGAAGAAGGTGACTGCCCGTAAGGCTGTTGCACAATCTGTGGTAGAGTTGGGTGAAGAAATTATGGCGCAATTGCGCGATGGGGATATTCATACGAAAAAAGGGCCGGTGTTCCATACAGCCATTATTGCGGGTACCATGGGAGCAAAAAAAACATCGGAGCTGGTTCCGTTTTGCCATCCTGTGGGTATGGACGATTGTAAGATCGAAATTGAAACTAAAGGCACCCGAGCAATTGTTACCTGTACGGCAAAGGTAGAAGCCAAAACAGGAATTGAAATGGAGGCCATAACCGGGGCCAGTATTGCGGCTATCACTATTTACGATATGTGTAAGGCTATGAGCCACGATATTGTAATTTTAAGCACCCGTTTGCTGGAGAAAACAGGAGGTAAAAAAGACTTCAAACGACCTAATAACTGATAACCGTTAACCCTTAACTTTACTCACATGGCTCATAAGAAACATGCAAAACTAACCCGACCCCAGGGAGGACAATTCGGCCGTAACGAATTGGGAATTTTAGGAGCGCCATGCGGAGAGATCAAAGAGCTTTCTGCCAAGCTTATTGAAAAACTGAACAATTGGACCGTGAGTTATGTGGATGCAGAACACAATGCCAAAGAAGAGGAAGGCTGGACTGCGCTAAAGCATGGAGCCAAAGCCGAGCATATTGACAAAATTTCTTTCAAGCGAACTGATTCGAAAGGGGATGCTCCTGATTTTCGCCACTCGGATTTGGTGTTGATTAATGCCAACCATTTTAAAGCTGATGCCCAGATTGCTTTTGTACATCCAAAAAAGGATTTGGAGAAGAAACTTGAGAAACTTACTAATGTGGCTTTGGTGATTTTGGAAGAGTCCGTTGAAGAAATGCCAGCATTTTTACAATTGCATTTGGAAGGCAAGGATGTTCCTGTATTAAAAGCATCGCAAGTAGATGAGATTGTAACTTTCATTAATAACTGGCTGAATGAGCGTAAACCAAAATTATATGGTCTTGTGCTGGCTGGCGGCAAAAGCACGCGCATGAAGCGTGACAAGGCTACATTGGACTACCATGGCAAACCCCAGCAGGAATACATGTTCGAATTGCTGGAAGCTGTGTGTGATAAAGTGTACTTGTCGTGCAGGGATGAAGTGCAGTCTGCGGAAGCTCCACACGATTGTGTTTCGGATACATTTATAGGCCTTGGGCCCTATGGAGGTATTTTAAGTGCCTTTATGTACGAGCCCAACGTGGCGTGGCTGGTGGTAGCGGTTGACTTACCGTTATTGGATAAGGCAACTATTGATAACCTGGTTGAGCATCGAAACCCGTCCAAAGTGGCTACTTGCTTTATCGACCCCAAGAATGAGTTTCCTGAGCCATTGATTAGCATTTGGGAACCGCGTGCTTATCCAAAAATGCTTGACTTCCTTTCGCGAGGTCATTCGTGTCCACGCAAGGTGTTGATAAATACAGATACAGAAGTAATCACGGAACGTGATGCCAGGGCGTTGACTAACATCAACACACCGGAAGAGTTAGATCAGATATTAAAGGAAATGCATGTCTGATATGGATAAACCCTATGTGCCTATAAGCTGTTCGTTTTATGATTATTTGGAGCAAGCCGCTACGCTTGGCACAGAAGCCGAAGTTGAGTTTAAGGAAGGTGACAATGCTGCAAAAGTTGTTTCCCGAATTAAAACCCTGACAATAAAAGATAAAGTGGAATATATGGTGCTGGAAAATGGACAACACATACGACTTGATTTTTTAATTTCTTTTGATGGGAAGCCACTTCCCAAAGCATGCTAATAGAATGAAAGTATTTGTAACCGGGGCTGACGGATTTTTAGGGACAAACATTGTACGGGAGCTTCTTCATAGGAATTATGCTGTTAAGGCATTGGTGCAACCCGGAAGGGGAGTGGCCTTAAAGGGTTTAAAGGTTGAAACGGTTGATGGAGACCTGCTAAACGAGACAGATGTGGTGCAGGCTGCTCAAGGCTGTGATTATATTGTTCATGCTGCTGCAAATACTTCCATTTGGCCTGCCCGGTCAGAGATTGTACGGAAGGTTAATATTGATGGAACGCGAAACGTAATACAGGCTGCTCTGACAGCTAAGGTTAAGCGAATGGTTTCCGTTGGCTCTGCCAATTCGTTTGGAAATGGAACGTTGGAAAAGCCTGGTAACGAAGAGTCTCCATTTACCGCTGGGCAATTTGGATTGGATTATATTGATTCCAAACTGGAAGCGCAAAAGCTGATTTTGGCAAGTGTTGCCAACGATGGCCTTGATGCCATTATTGTTAACCCAACATTTATGTTGGGGCCATACGATAACAAGCCCAGCAGTGGTGCGTTGCTTATTGCCATGTACCAGGGCAAGGTGCCCGGCTACACGGCCGGAGGCCGTAATTTTATTTATGTAAAAGATGTGGCTACTGCCATTTGCAATGGGCTAATAATGGGGCGTAAGGGTGAGTGTTATATAGCCGCAAATGAGAATTTAAGTTATAAAGAATTTAACCAGCTAGTGGCTGAAGAACGGGGAATTAAAGCTCCAAAACTATACGTGCCCAAGCCTTTTATGCTCCTGTTTGGCCTTATCTCGCAAGGCCTCTATTACATTACACGCAAAGCACCGGATATAAGCTATCAGGTGGCGCGCATAAGTTTGGATACCAATTATTATGTTGCCGATAAGGCAATTAAAGAGTTAGAAATGCCACAAACACCTATTCGAATAGCAGTGAAGGAAGCTTTCGATTGGTTTAGGGATAATGGTTATCTGGAGAAGAAATGAGCAGGTATTTGGTAAAGGATAAAGTAGCTATTGTTACAGGTTCGAGCCAGGGAATTGGTAAAGCCATAGCCATTGCACTTTGTGCCAAAGGTGCCAAGGTGGTGCTAAATAGCAGGAGTCTTGAGCCACTTCAAAAAACAGAAGCTGAATTGAAGTCTATGGGGTTTGAGGTGTTGGCCGTTCAAGGAGACGTTTCGATTTATGAAGACTGTGAAAGATTGGTAAATGAGACGGTTAGTGCTTTTGGGCAGATAGATATTTTAATCAATAACGCTGCCATTTCATCAGAAGGAAGCATTCAGGATACTTCGCCAGAAGTATTCGAGAAAATGTTTAGAGTCAACCTGATGGGGGTGATTAATCCTACCAAAGCGGCACTTTCATACATCAAGAAAACTAAGGGAAGCATAGTTTTTACAGGAAGTATTTCCGGTTTTATGGGTTTGCCTAACTATTCGGCATATTCGTCTTCTAAAATGGCATTGACTTCATTGGTTCAGGCGTTAAAATTGGAATTGGTTGGCACAGGCGTTCATGTTGGGTTGAATTACGTTGGTTTTACTGAGAATGAAGAGCACAAAACATTTATTACTGCTGAAGGAAATTTAGAAGCCGTACCTGTGCGAAAGCAGTTTGCAAAAATGTCACGCGAAAAAGTGGCTAATCATTTTGTAAAAGGTATCGAGAAAAGGAAGTACAAGCAAACATTAACGTTGCTGGGCAAAATCTTAAAATTGGTGCAGCAGTATTTCCCCGCTATTTTTGAACGGGTTTTAATACTAGTCTATAAACGACAACAGAAAAATAACATCATGCCGGAAAAATAAATCGTATGTTTTATCAAGGTTTATTTTATCCGGCATCTCATATTTTTGATGTGAAAGAGATTGCGGATATTTTTCTTTCACTTGTAAAAACTAGAAAGAAAAATTCCGCAATGACGATTAAATATTTTTAAATTATTGATTATGAGTGAATTTGATGCAAAAGCCGCCACCTGGGATGAAAATCCTGATCGGGTGGAACGTGCCTTAGAAATAGCCAAATACCTAAAAAAACATATTGATATTTCCAATGTAAACAAAGCACTGGAATACGGTAGTGGTACCGGCCTTTTAAGTTTTGCTTTGCAGGATGCCCTGCCAGACATCACTTTAATGGATGGATCCATTGAAATGACAAAGGTAGCTCAGCAAAAAGTAGGTGCCCATGGTGTAACTCATTTACATCCCATCCATTACGATTTAATGGAGCAACCATTACCAGAGGAGCGCTACGATCTGATCTTTATTTTGCTTACTCTTCATCATATTGACGACACAAAGGGTTTTATTGAAAGAGCTTTTCATTTATTAAATCAAGGTGGACAACTTGTGATAATAGATCTGGAAAAGGAAGATGGCAGTTTTCACGATGGGCCGTTTCATGGGCACAAAGGGTTTGAAAGAAGCGAATTGGAAGGCCAGTTAAAAACCGAAGGTTTCTCTACAAAACATTCCGGAATATGCTGGCAGATTGAAAAAGAGAAAGAAGGACATAAAAAGAAATTCCCATTGTTTATGATGGCTGCTCAAAAGTAGATCTCATGGAGCTGCTTCTGCTTGTTGTTTTAATTATAGTTGGAGCTATCCTTACCAAACAAGGATGGCTTACACAGCGTGCAATTTTCTGGGCCAATAAGTGGATTATTGTTGTGGCTGCCCCTGCGATAGCTCTTATAAAAATTCCGCTGATAGAACTTTCGGGAACCATTTTAGCGCCTGTAATAGCACCTATTGTTGTTTTTTTTGGTTCGTTTTTTCTGTTTTATGTCGTTTTTAAATCAGTATTCAATAAGGAGGAAAAATTAGTTCTTACCTTGTTAAGTGGATTGGGCAATACCTCCTTTTTGGGGTTTCCTTTAGTTTCAGCTTACTATGGGGGTAGTTACTTGCCTTATGCAGTTGTTTTTGATCAGCTCACTTTTTTGCTTTTAGCAACCGTAGCTCAATGGCTGATTGTTAGCACAAAAGGCTCTTTTTCGATCAAAAATTCTCTAATTAAAATCATAACCTTTCCTCCGTTTATAGCACTTATTGTTGCTGTTGTTTTGCCCAACGGAGCAATTGATGGGAATTTACTTTTAGTTCTTGAAAAACTGGGTAGTACCCTTAGCCCTGTGGCAATGCTAATTGTTGGCTATCAGGTTGCTCGCTTTGTGGATTTTAAATTTTCCAAACCTATTTTCTACGGACTTGGCTATAAACTGTTTATAGCCCCAATGCTCATTGTAGGCGTCTTGTATTTTTTAAAAATAGAAGAACCAATTTTTAAAGCGAGTGTAATGGAAGCAGCCATGGCTCCTATGGTAACTATTGCCATTCTTGTTTCGGACTACAAAATACTTCCCAAACTAACCGCCCAGGTACTTACCTGGGGTATTTTGGCATCATTTCCTACCACTTTTTTGTGGTATCTTATTCTTGAGCGGTTTTAGCTATTGATTCATTAAGTCTTGAAAAGTATCAATAAACTGAGCAACATGCCTAGCATCCATCAGGCCGTGATGTGCATGAATAGATAAAGAAAAGTATTTTCTGTCCTCTTTACTATACAGCTTACCAAACGATATTTTTGGGCAACTATCTTGAGCTGAGTACTTTCTTGCGTGTGAAAGTGCTTTGAAATTAATCCAAGGGATGGAGGAGTAATGTATTACATTATCACCTGATTGTGCAGGTAGCAATTCTTTGGTATTTCTTACGCGTTTAATCTCTTTTTCTGCCTCTTTTACGAAATCACTAAAGTTTTCATGGAAATCGATATATGAGAAGCCAAAAGTTCCATCTTCACGGTTAATAGTAGCTGAGGCATTAACCTTTTCGTAAATAATAACTTTTTCTCCTTCGATTCTGTAATGAAAGTTCTCCACACTATTGGCTGCTAAAAGTGAAGCATGCAAATAATATAGAAAGAAAGACAACCCCTCCGCCTTTACTTTTTTATATGCATTGGTGCAATCTACTTCTATAGTAATACCAAAAAAGGGCTCTTCAAAATCCTTGAAGAAATTAAAGTGTTCTTTTCTTGACCAATTTTCTACATCTAATATCAATGGCATGTCAATTGGGTAAGATTATCCTCTAATAAACACCCAGTTCGATTCATCCGACTGACCGGGGTCATAGGCATAGCCGTTCCCATCAAACGATTTCATCAATTCAGGGTCGGAGATCCTGTTTTTGATAATGTAATTGGCCATTACACCACGGGCATTTTTCGCATAGGTCATAAGCACTTTGTAACCACCATTGCTAAAGTCTTTAAAGATTGGAGTGATAATTTTCCCCTTAATTTTTTTCTCGTTCACAGATTTGTAATACTCAGTAGAAGCAAGATTCACCAGAGTTTTTTCCTTCTCCAGGTCTTCATTTAAGTGTTTGGTTATTTTATCTCCCCAAAACTGGTATAGGTTTTTATAACTATAGTATTTTAGCTTGGTGCCCATTTCCAGTCGGTAGGGTTGTATTAGGTCTAATGGACGTAAAACACCGTAAAGCCCGGATAAAATTCTCAAATGATCTTGTGCATATTGAAGATCTTCCTCACTCATCTCTTTAGCATTGAGCCCACGATATACTTCTCCATTAAAGGCCAATAATGCCTGCTTGGTGGTTTCTCTTTTTGGAGTGGGAGTCCAGGCCTGGTATCTGTCGACATTTAAAGTAGAAAGGTCGTGGCTTAAGCTCATTAGTTCTCCCAATTTCTTGGCAGAAAATGAGCGCATCTTCTTTATTAGTCTTTCAGGCTCATCCGTAAAGTTAGGTTGAGAAAAGCTTTTTGTTTGGGCAGGTGATTCAAAATCGAAAGATTTAGCCGGAGAAATAAGTAATAGCATAGTAAAAAAATGATTATTTAAATGTAAAAATAATAAATATGGAGCAAGAGAAACAGTAGATATTCTCTATCGACTTATAGATAGTTAAGTGTATTGAATTTCAGTTATTTAGTTGTTAAAAGAGGTAATTTATCTTAACTTTTCCCATTCAACCTTAACCGCTACTGAAATTATGGCACAAGATCAGAAATTCGTTCAAACGAGCGTAACCAAGGCTCCTTCTTTCAATTTTATTAGAAGTATTGCACATCCGGCAGTACTTATTTGGGTTATCCTTTCCAGTGCTGCTACCCTGGGGTATGGCTATTTTATTGAACAATTGGATTACTCAGGTTTGGGAATTTGGTCCCTGGTGAAAATTCTTTTTCAGGAATTTATTGTTTCAGCAATTATTGTTGGATTTATTGTTTTGTTTATCCACGACCGAATTCAAAAGGATTACCCGGTGCAGCGCATGTTTCCGGTTATTATTTGGGGCAGGAAAATGCTTGTAAAAATGGGCCCTCTCTTAAGACAATATTTGTTTTTGAATGATCAGGAAGAAACGCCTTACAACCGCATTACCCGCAATTGGGTGTACGAATCTTCGTTGGGTGTTCGAAATACGATCGGCTTTGGAAGCCAGATAGATATGGATAAAGTGGGAACTACCCTTATCATGCCGGCCACCTTCACCAATATGAAATCGAAAACGGGAGAAGAAGTGGGAAGGTCGTACGAAAAGATAATTGGCAAACATACCGGAGTGGAAACCGTTACGCTTAAGCACTTTGTGAATATAAGCGCTATGTCGTTTGGGGCACTTTCGTACCGTGCTCATGCGGCATTGAATCTGGGAGCAAAAATGGCGGGCATTATGCACAATACCGGGGAAGGAGGCCTTGCCCCATGCCATGAGTATGGGGGTGGCGACTTGATTTTTCAGATTGGGACAGCCAAATATGGAATACGAGATGATGATGGGAATTTAGATGACAATTTGCTCAAGGGAATGGCCGACCATCCACAGGTAAAAATGTTTGAGATTAAACTGGCTCAAGGCGCTAAACCCGGAAAGGGAGGGATGCTGCTTAAGGAGAAAATCACGAAGGAAATTGCCCATATTCGAAAAATACCAATGGGCAAAGATGCGTATGCCCCGGCACGCCACAAGGAAATTACCGATGTGGGCGACCTATTCGATTTTATCGATCATGTACGGAATATTGTTAAAAAGCCGGTGGGTATTAAAATGGTAATAGGCCATACTGCTGAAATTGAAGAAATTGCACAGGCCATGAAGGAGCAGCCGGGTCGGGGACCTGATTACGTTGTTATCGATGGTGGTGATGGGGGCACGGGTGCTGCACCACACGTATTGAGCTCCTACGCGGGTTTGCCCATGAAACAAGCGGTAGCTGTGGCCGATTGGGCCTTTAAAAGCCACGGAGTGCGTGACAAAGTGGTGATTTTTGCCAGTGGAAAAATTGCTACGCCTATTGATGTGGCAGTTGCCATGGCATTAGGAGCCGATGCCGTGTACATGGCACGTGGCTTTATGCTGGCGCTGGGTTGTATTCAGGCGCTGGAATGCCACACCAATAATTGCCCAACGGGCATTGCTACGCAAAACAAACGACTGGAAAAAGCGCTGGATATCCATGCAGCCGCCAAGCGGGTAGCAACCTATGCCGATGTGCTTTACAAGGAAACCCAAATGCTGGCCGAGGCTTGCGGTTACGACCATCCGAACCAGATAACCCCGGACGATATTATGGTGGTGACCTCACCCGGGCATTTGGATTACCTGTCAGAGCTGCATGGCGTTTCTGCCTATGAAGCAAGTTTGGAAAGGCGCAGAGCCCGTGAACTGGACATGACCGTTGGTGAAATGAAGATCAAAGAGCACTAATAGACTTTTCTGATTTTTATTCCATTTAGCACCGGTTCATCTTTTCCCGGATGAAATGATATGGTTAATCCTTTTTCATTGTCAACATCAACAATGAATCGTTTGGAAACACCCCTGAAACTTCCATATTGGGTTTTCAGGTTTACGTTTTTCCAAACCATAGTATCGTTAATCATAATCGAGAACTGCCTTTCTGCTTCTGAATCCTCATTAAGTTCGGCAAGTAGTAGCGTAACCTCGTATTGTCCTTTGGGTACGTCTGCCTTGTAAGATTGAATACCCGATTGTTGAGTTTGGTACAGCGGGTCATTTTCGGTTCCGTAAATATCGTGTTTGGAACCAATGCTTTTGTGGTAGGCGTCCATATACATGTTTCCGCCAATGTAGCCCCAGCTACCTTCCGAATAAGGTTGGTCAGGAAACCACAGGTAATTGTTATTTTCTGTTTCAATAAAATAACTGAAAGAGCCAACATTAATGGCAATTTCGGAGAAAGGCGTTTTTTCATTTTTTAAATCATAGGGTTGAAGCTGAAAGTCGATTTTGAAAAAATCGTTTACAAGGCCTTCTTTTGAATGCGCCCAAACCTCCAGAAGATTCTCTCCATTTGTGAAGGGAACTTGCCAGGTAGAAGAATAAAAGTTGAACGATTGAGTGCCAAGCGAAACATTGTTTAAGAACAATTCAGCTTCTGGCAGGTTGCTGAAAATCTCAACAGGTTGAGTGCAGACAGAGCTTCCTGCTTCATCGGCACGGCCACCTCTCTGACGCCACAATTTGGAAGGAATAACGACAAATGGCTTTTTAGAAAGAGCAGTTTTGTAGAAGTAATACGAATCCTTAGGCCTTCTATCTATGGTTACCACTCCTTTATTATTGATATGCGGTACGGCATCAATTCTTTGTTCCGCCATAAAATCGGCAAAGTTCCAAATGGTGGAACCTGCTATCTTCGGTGTTTCCAATATTTTACGAAGGTGAGCCTGGTGTAGCAGTAACTGGTATTCTACACTAAAATCAAAACGAGTGGGTTTGAATGTGTGGAGGCGCGGGTCAGCACCGGCACCGTATTCACTTAATATAAAGACTTTGTCAGGATAGTATTTTTCAAACTGATCTATCATTTTTTGCAAGTCGTCATCAATATCCTCAAGTTGGTCCTCGTACCAACCAAAATACTTGTTGAAACCTATAAGATCCGTATGAAGAATATCGATTTTCGAGTGAAAATCAGGTGATCGGAAGGCAACGGTGTACGTGTATCTGGTCGGGTCTTCGGCACGCACAAGGCTGTCCAGGGCAATATGCACCTTTCTCCGCTGTTTTTGGTAGGCCTCCTCTTCAGAAT